>NZ_JABMJI010000005.1:0-477314 GCF_013376065.1 Mucilaginibacter sp. SG538B | reverse complement strand
ATCCTCCGGGAGTATAAAGGCACCCTCCTCAGTATCGATGGTGACTGGCAAACCGTCAGCAACGAAGCATCCTTCCCTCCTGACACAGCCGCCGGCCCGGCCAACCTCGCCTACGTCATATACACCTCCGGCTCTACAGGTAAACCCAAAGGCGTACTCGTCGAACATCGAAATGTCGTGAGTTTCACGGCTAACCTGCCCGGCAGTTTCGGCTTCAAAAAAGACATGCGAATTGCAGCCTTAACCACGTACGGCTTTGACATATCCGTACTTGAACTGCTTTGTCCCCTGGCTCAGGGAATGACCGTAATTCTACTAAATGAACTTGACCCGGAAGCCATTCAAACGAACTTTAAACACTTAAAAATTGACATCCTGCAGCTCACCCCCTCCAGATTAAATCAATGGATTGCTGCAGATGACGCATTTAGCTATCTCAGAGATTTACAAATTATTCTGATAGGTGGAGAACCAATGCCGATGAAGCTTTTCACTCAATTAAAGGAAATGTTGCCAGGTATTCCAATATTCAATGTTTACGGACCTACCGAAACTACCATCTGGAGCAGTCATCTGAATATAAATTCAGGCGATGAACTTAACATTGGTTATCCTTTAATCGGCGAGCAACTGTATATATTAAATCAAAGACAAGGCTTATCAGCAAAGGGGGTCGCGGGAGAAATCTGTATAGGCGGCCCAGGGGTCAGTCGCGGCTACCTAAACAAACCGGAACTGACATCGGAGCGCTTCATTCCTAACCCTTTCGGGGACGGCCTGCTTTACCGGACCGGTGATATTGGAAGATGGTTAGCAAACGGAAAGATCGAGCACCTCGGCAGGTCTGACGATCAGGTAAAAATAAGGGGCTACCGTATTGAGTTAAGTGAAATTGAATACGAATTAGAAAAGTTAACCTATGTTAAGCAAAGCTCAGTAACTGCCAAGACTACGGTCAATGGAGAAAAACAGCTGATCGGATATGTAATTACTTCGGAACCGTTCGAACGAAATAAACTAACCAGCTATTTGCAGCAATCCTTGCCATTATATATGATACCGCAAATTTGGATAGAACTGGATGCCTTTCCGTTAAACAGTAGTGGAAAAATAGACAAAAAGAAATTGCCGGATCCAGACCATCAGGAAATCAGCGGGAATATTTATGTCAAGGCAGAGACAGCAACGGAAGCTGAACTTGTAACGGTATGGGAAAAAGTCCTTGGCAGAATCCCAATCGGCATTGACGATGATTTTTTCAATTTAGGTGGAAATTCTTTGACAGTAATGAGATTGATATCAGCTATGAAAAAACAAATTGGCATGACCCTATCGGTTCCTTTGATTTTTCAATTTAGAACCATAAGATCCTTAGCAGGATATATGGATTATATTGTCCAAAAGGAAATCATGGATTTAGAAAAAGATGCTGACGTGTTTGAAATATAACACGTTAGCTGCGACTCCATTTTACATGCTATGTAAATATTAAGAGACGTAATTGTGTAAAATGATATCGCAAGGAATAATATCATAATAAATGAATATTTTGCAACCATAACGGGCTCATCAACCCAAATTCGTTATAATATCAAAAATAAATGAGATTGAGAACAACTATAAAAATCGCAATAGTTTGTGTTATTTCTTTTGTCAGTCTTTCTGCTTTAGGGCAGGTAAAAGGCACCATAAAGGCCAGAATTATTGACGAACGCGAAGCGCTAATACCAAGTGGAAATGCTTATCTGTTACGCCCATCGGATTCTCGGGTACTATTGAGCGGTT
Organism: Mucilaginibacter sp. SG538B; assembly: GCF_013376065.1. Taxonomy (NCBI): domain Bacteria; kingdom Pseudomonadati; phylum Bacteroidota; class Sphingobacteriia; order Sphingobacteriales; family Sphingobacteriaceae; genus Mucilaginibacter; species Mucilaginibacter sp. SG538B. The sequence goes on along the minus strand of NZ_JABMJI010000005.1, from coordinate 475,529 downwards.
CATGGTATAAAGGGGAGTTGAATTTCCCGACGGACACCGGCACATTTATGTTAAAAATTGTTGTTCAGGGCTACGAAGATCATATACAGAAACTTGAAAATACTGCTAAAGACCACATTTTGGATCTGGGCACTATCAGGCTTAAACCCAAAAGCATACAATTGCAGGAGGTTAATATAACGAGTAAACCACCCGTTTTAAGCACAAGTCAGGGAAATACAAAAATCGATATTGCCAATTCAACTTTAAGCTCCAGTAGTACAATTGAAGAACTTTTCTCCAAGTTACCAGGAGTAGTTTTAGATGGCCAGAACGCTTCTGTTGTCGGGAAGGGAGAGGCAATTATTTATTACAATGGCGATAGGATTACTGCCGAACAATTACGCGCAATTCCTGTCGAAAGAATAAAAAAAATATCCGTTGTAACTAACCCTTCTTCAAAATATGATGCCCAGGGCAACGCGGTAATCGACATAGAAGGTAAGCAGAATTTTTCACAGGGCCTTCTAGGCGAATTCCGACAGATTGTCCAGGCAGGCCGCTTCTTCAATGAAACAACCAACCTGTCAATGGATTATAAAGCGAACCGGTTGAGTATTTCCGGCGGGTACACACAGAACACCCTTAATAGGGATGTTCGGGTATTCTCAAATTATAATCATGTCGGAGATAAAAGCTTCAACGGAGATGCGTTAATCAATACCCACATCAGATCCGCCTTCATACCTACCTACCGGCTTGGAACATCATATGAAATCTCTTCGCATGATTTGGTATCTTTTGAATACAAAGGAAACAATACAAGGGAACACCAAGATGTCGCCAACCATTCAAACACGTATTCGTCCAATGATCCCCTCAACCAAAATGTTATGGTGAACAATCAAGGCCGGACACAATGGTACAATAATTCGGCATCCTTAAATTATAGCCACAGATTGGACAGCATGGGAAGCAGGTTCCTTTTCGCAGGGCAGTATTTTAACGAGCACGAACATGATAATTACCTGATTCAGCAAGATGGCACAGCACAAAACACCGAAAATTTCAGCAATGAAAACAGGGATATTGTTAAAATCTATAGCGTTAGGGCGGATTTCAATAAAAACTTTGACAAGGTAAATTCAGTCTCGGCAGGCTTCAAATTTTCTGGAACTCGAATGAATAGTCTAGGCGATTTCAACCAGATTGATTCTGGGAAGATCGAACCCATTACAGAATTTTCGAATAATTATAAGTTCCGCGAGAATATAACAGCTGCCTATATCGAATACAAAGGTGGAGGAAAATCCTTAACTTATACAATAGGAGGCAGGTTGGAACATACTGCTACTTCGGGGCGCTCTGTATTACAAAACCGGTCGATAATCGATACTAATTATCTTAATGTTTATCCGAATTTGCATGTAGCCTATAAGAAAAATGATCTGGAATTGGGCTTGGACTATTCCCGCAGGATTTTAAGACCAAGTTATGATGACTTAAGTCCCTATGTGCTATATAATGGACCTACAAACATAGTCAAAGGGAGCCCAACTCTTACACCTGCTTATACGCAATCCGTGTCCGCCTACTTCCAAATCAAAGATTATGTTGTGAAAGCTGGTTACTCTAAAACCAGAGGGGAGATTAATACCATAGCTGAATTTGGCGAAATTGGGGAGGTTTTGCTGCAAAAGCTAAATTTAGCTCGGCATAGCACCTATTTTTTAAACCTGACGATACCAGTTAAAGTTGGCAATTGGACATCAGAAAACAATTTTAATATTAGCTACGACAGGCTGTCGGATTCCAGGTTTACCAGATCTCTTTATTCCTACAAGCCGTTATATTACATTTATAGTTACAATAACTATGTAATTCCCAAGCTATTCAGTTTAGATTTATTAGTAAATTACTCGTCCAGCCAAGCAAACGGCTTAGCCCGAACAAAGGATCAGCTGTATACAGAGATTGGGATCAGTAAAAAATATCTTGGAAAAAAGCTAACGATCAGGTTATCGGGACTTGATCTCTTCAACTCCTATACGCTTAACAAAAGCCTTTCCTATAATGACAGTAGTTATGGTGTAGATAGGAATGTGACACTTCGGTCGGTCAAATTATCGGCCAGCTTACGATTTGGAAAACTCAAATCAACCAATTATTCAAACAAAGCAGCCGCCGAAGATGAAACTGACAGAGCACACTGAGATTGACAATTGGGACAATTCAATTTAACTATTTACTATTATGATCAATAACGTAGCTTCAAACAAAGCATTCGAGATTATAAAAAGAGCTCAAAAAGAAGGAATAATTATTTTCGAAGAAGATGGGAAGATTAAAATCCGGGCTAAGGACCGGCAACTTCTTAGCCCAGCCCTGATGGAAGAAATCAAAGCTAACAAAGACGACCTCATTATTTTTTTGGTTAGTACAAAACACGGCATTTCATATGGGTCAGAAAACAAGACTCTGGCAAAAGCAGTGCGCCCTTCAAATATCCCGTTATCGTTCAGTCAGGACAGACTTTGGATTATTGATCAGTTGAATGGCAGTACAAACTATCATATGTCGTCTGTGCTCAGACTGAAAGGCCTTCTCAATGTTGAACTTTTGGAAAAAGCCCTACGTGAAGTGATCGAGCGACATGAAATATTGAGAACGGTCATCGTCCCCAAAGATGGCATTCCTTACCAGCAAATCCGTAAATCCGGCAACTGGCAGATACTTAAAACAAATTTGCCACAAATTCACGCTGTAAATTACTCGACATATTTGGACGAGTTCCTATACAGGCCATTTGAGCTGTCAACGGACTATATGTTACGAGCCCATTTACTTTGTGAAACAGATCATGATTTTGTCTTGATCTTGATCGTACATCATATAGCCTGCGATGGATGGTCAATTTCGGTGCTGGTAAAAGATTTGGTTGAAATTTATAGTGCGCTTTCAGAGAAAAGAGCGGCCAGCCTTCCAGTGCTATCCATCCAATATGCCGATTATTCGATATGGTTACGAAATCAGATTGGAGATTCTGCTTTCAACTCAGGGGTCAGCTATTGGAAAGAAAAACTTCATGGTGTCGAACAAATTAATCTTCCCTATGACAACGAAAAACCTATCGACAGCAATAATGGGGCATCGCTCTCATTTGAAATTAGCAGCGATCTCAGAGATAAACTATCGCTGATTAACCAGGCCGAAGAGGTGACCATGTTCATGAGCCTTTTGGCGGCATTCAAAATTATATTGCACCGTTATACAGGTCAAACAGATGTCTGCGTCGGTACGGTTGTGGCAAACAGGGATCAGGAAGGACTTGAAAACCTCGTTGGGTTTTTCGTGAATACATTGGCGCTAAGGACCGAGCTGAACGAAAATATGTCGTACAAGGAAATCCTTCAATTAGTAAAAAAAACTACGTTGGAGGCGATTTCAAATCAACATATTCCATTTGAAAGAGTCGTAGACGAGCTTTCAGCAGAACGCGACATTGGGAGAAACCCACTTTTTCAGGTGATGTTTACATTCCAAAATGCTCCGAAAGCGTCGGGATTTTTGCTGAATGGCGTAACCATCAGGGAAGAACAGGTTGACGATAAGACTTCCAAATTTGACATAGTTTTTTCACTTTCCGAACATTTGGGGGGAATTATTTTAAATGCTGAATACAATGCCAATCATTTTCGGCGGGTCACTATTGAACGACTATGTCAACATTACATTGAGTTGTTGAAAGCAATTGACATAGAGAAGCAAATACCTATATACCAACTAAATATTTTAACAAACGAAGAGAAGTTAAAATTCTCAAAAGCCTTCAACGACAAGGCTATAATCGGATTGCAGAATAAAAGCGTGTTGGATCATCTTGATTTGCAATTCAAATCCACTCCGGAGGCGGTCGCGCTGGAGTACAATGGAAATAAGTTTACATATAAAGAACTCGACCAGCTATCAGACAGCGTTGCCAATCACTTAAAGGCGACGACTACTGTTAATTCGGTTGTGGCTGTTTGCATGAAACGTTGTACGGAGATTGTGATCAGTATGCTTGGCATTTTAAAGACGGGCGCGGCCTACCTGCCTATTGATCCTAATTCTCCAGAAGAAAGAATCAGCTATATGCTGGGCAATGCGGAAGTCGATTGCGTTATTGTGAATGAAGATACTTCGGCACTCCGATTAACCGAGAAATTCATGAAGGTTGATTACCTGGATATTTTTAGACAACAGACCTATCCGCCTTTTGAAGCAAAACCCAAGATCAATTTAGAGCAGCTGATGTGTTTGATCTACACGTCGGGGTCTACCGGACAGCCCAAAGCAGCCATGATCTCCCACAGCAATATGGCCAACCTGGTCAACTGGCATATCGCAAATTTTGAAGTTGTGCGGGATAGTATATCAACCTCGATGGCGGGAATTGCATTCGATGCCTTTGGATGGGAGATATGGCCATATTTATCTGCGGGTGCTAAAATCGTTATGGTAGACGATACAGAACGGCTTTCCGTTCCATCCATAGTGGAGCTTTTCAAATTGAAGCGTGTCACGCACGCGTTCCTTACACCCTCTATGGTTTATGACTTTATAGGTCAGTCAACACTCCTCAGAGATCTGCGTTATCTGCTTACGGGAGGAGAAAAATTATTGTCTTTAGATTTAAAAAACGTATCGTACACAGTGGTCAACAACTATGGACCGACCGAAAACACCGTAGTAACAAGTTCATATAAACTACCTGCAGGGGACAAAACTATTAAACCTCCTATTGGCAAACCGCTTCCGAATGTTAAAGTGTATATCTTTGACAAGGCTGGCCAGTTTGCACCGGTTGGAGTTCCAGGTGAGATCTTTTTGGGCGGAGCTAGCCTGGCAAAAGGCTATTACAACCGTTCAGACCTTACTTCAAAAAATTTTATAGACTACGTATTCAGTCCGGCTGTTACCGAAAAGCTTTATAGAACAGGAGACATTGGACGATGGCTTGCTGATGGTAATATCGACTTTATTGGCAGGCTTGACGAGCAAGTAAAAATCCGTGGATATCGGGTTGAGATAGCTGAAATTGAAAAAGCCTTACAAAACAATGACAACATTGCGCAGTTTGTTTTAATTCCGCAGCAGGATGGCACCACAAATAAAATAAGTTGCTTCGCAGTGCTAAATGAGATATCCATACTAAAAAGCGAAGAAGCCATTAAAGATCGACAAATCGAAAATTGGAAATACTTATATGATGAGGAATACGACAAAAGTGTAGAACTAAGCGCAAAAGAAGCAGAATTTAATATCATTGGATGGAATGACAGCTTTAAGGGTAGCCCTATCCCGGCGATCGATATGCGTGAATGGCAATCCGATATTATTAATTTCATCCTGAAGGAAAAACCTGTATCAGTTCTCGAAATCGGCTGTGGAACAGGGCTCATTTACTACGGCATTGCAGATCATGTGAATAGATACATCGGAACCGATTTTTCGAGCACGTCGATAAATCTCTTAAACTCACAGGCGCGCAAGCCCAACAACCGGCACGTCGAGACAAAGTTTATGATCAGTGCGGCTCACCAACTTCAGCCAATGCAGTTTATTGATCAAGAAATTGATACGGTGATTTTAAATTCAGTTGTCCAGTACTTTCCTACAATCGATTATTTGAAAAACGTGCTTGCCACCTGTATAAAAATCCTTAATGGAAAAGGAAAAATAATTGTGGGCGATGTCCGTGACAATCGACTTCTAAACTGTTTTAATATTCGCCTTTCGCTGGAAGCAGCCACAGATAGTACTGATTTAAAGCAATTTTTATGGCATATTGAAAATAAGACTTCGGGTGAAGAGGAGTTGTGCATAGCACCAGAGTTTTTTTACGACATGGTCAATCAAATCCCAGAAGTGACGCATGTCGACATGAGGTGGAAGGAAGTGACATTTTCAAATGAATTAAGTTTATATAGATACAGCGTAGTGATTCACCTTGACAGTGAAATAGAACTTCATGTCCCTGACTGGAAAAAACCAGAGGATTTAGAAGATGTAAAAAAATTGCTAAGCGAGGGAATATCGTCGATAGGCGTAAAAGGCCTGCATAACCCAAGGCTCATAAATGAATTTATAATCAATGAAGCATTAAGAAAAAAATCTGTCAAAACGATCAGAGAGCTTAAGGCCTCGCTAAAAACTACCAGGAGTTCTGAACATGAAAAAATCAATGATATTCTCCGGTATGCAAAATCAAAGGGATACAATTTAAGGATGTATTTGAATGAAGATCCGTTGAAAATAGATTTATTTTTGGATAAAGGATGGCGCCAGGCGTTGATAAAAACCAGCTTTGAAGGGCGAGTAAAGGACCGGCCAAGAAATAATACCCCACTTTTTAACAATATAACCACGATGCTGATTAAGGATATCAGACATTCCTTATCGGAAAAGCTTCCTGATTATATGATTCCTTCCGAGATAAACATCGTAACGAAACTGCCACTTACTGAAAATGGGAAAATTGATAAAAACCTTTTGATAAAAACCAAATTGTTAAATCGTAACTATTTCCAGCGTGACGAAAGGCCCTACACAGGCACAGAAACTAAGTTAGAAAAGATCTGGAAGGAGTTTTTAAGAGTTGATAAGGTTGGTCTAAGCGAAAACTTCTTTGAACTTGGAGGGCATTCGTTATTGGCAATGCAATTGGTCTCTGCTATTAAAAAACATTTCGATATTACGATCAAGCTTGTTTTTGTTTTTGAACACCAAACTTTGGAGCGCCAAGCAGCGGCTTTGGATGGGTTACTATTACCAGAGAAGATAGCCTCAGAAACTTCCGTAAACGAACATCTGATTCTACTAAGCAATAACAATAGTTTACCTCCTATATTTTTATTACCCGGAGTTTTCGGCGTATGCGAACATTATGCTGATCTTGCCAAAGCGCTTAAGGGCAATTATAGCGTTTATGGCATTCAAATGAAGGGGTATCTTAAAGATGAAAAGCCGTTAACCTCTATTAAAGAAATTGCGGAGCAAAACATTCGTTGGATGAAAGAAATTCAGCCAATTGGACCCTATATTTTTATCGGGCATTCATTTGGAGGCCATGTAGCCTACGAAATGGTTCAACAATTGGAACAAAAAAATGAGCAGGTAAAACATCTTGTACTATTAGATGTTGCCAGTGATTTCCAACAAGCCCCAGATTTGAGTTCCGACGCAAATAAAGGATATGGTACTGATCTAAATGCCCCGTTTACCCGGTATTTTTCAAGATACATCTCTCGAAATGAACACCCACCATCTGACGAATCAGCTGTTTCCCCTGAGAATGCTGAAGGCTTGGCAAGCCAGGGCGGTGACTTTTTAGATTTTGACGGACAATACGACGCCTCTGATGTTGAATTTATTAAGCGAATAGCTAAATTATTCAAGACGAATCGCTCAATTGAAAGTAAGGTAACAGGAGCGATTAGTAGTCCTTTGACATTAATGGTAGCAGCCTCGAGCAAATGGATTGATACGGGCGATTATTTGGGATGGTCGGAGCACTCGCCGGTAATAAATAAGACTACGGTTGGCGGCGATCATTTTAGTATGGTTGAGCTTTCAAATGCAGAGCTATTGGCTCAATCCATAATTAAATGCCTGGATATGGTCGAAAATTCCGTCTCAAACAGCAGCGGCCATCATTAAAATAAAAATCAGTTTTGTCTGTTAATTGTCCAGAAACTAAGTACACCATTTGCCTTATGAAAAAAATGCATGGATTAATGGAATTTAAGAGTTTCTCAAAAATCTTGTTGCTCAATTGTCTATCCGGGGGATTGAATTTTTTGTTTTTATATATCATCAACACACTTGTTAAAGCGTTAATAAATGGTTCATTAAATAAATATCATTATCAATATTCCCTTCTCTATATAATAACGATTATATCATTTATATTAATTAAAAGACTTCTGTCAAAAAATGTAATTCAATTCTCACAAGCGATACTGTGGAAGCTAAGGAAAGATATCATCGACTTGGTTCTAAGGCTGAGCTTAAAGCAATACGCAGGCAAAAAAGACCAAATTCTTACGGTGATTACAAAAGACGTCTTTACACTGACCAATGCTTATATGAGTATTTTACTGTTCGCGGCTTCTGCTATATCAGTATTGGCTTGTTGTATATATATGGCGGCTATCTCTCTTCCGCTTTTTTTTATAACCCTTGGAGGAATTCTCCTTGGCGTAACATCCTACTTAATATCCTGGAATAGGCATAAATCGCTGTTTGAGAAATACAGGATACTTGAAACAGATTTCATGAAATATCTTAGCGGCATTCTAGATGGATTTAAAGAAATTAGTGTCGATAGGTCAAAAGGAGATATCATATTTGAAGAACGAATAAAGCCATTGTCTGTCGATTCAATAAAGTTTCGGGGAAAATCACTTGTTGGCTTTTTAAACAGTCAAATTATAGGCCAGATAATGATGTTTTCCCTAATCGGAGCAACGTTAATCTATTTTAAATTCTTGCTTGATATTTCTACGCCTAAAGTTATTAGCTTTTTGTTCGTTTTAATGTATTTAAAGGGGGAGATTGAAAACATGATGACCGCGATTCCTGAAATACTTCAGGCAAGAATAGCATCAGATAAAATCAATGAATTGAAAAATTTGTTGGACTCGGAAACTGAGGTCAGTAAGAACGTCCGTTTGGAGAAGAATATTGCTAACCTTGATTTCGAGGTTCTTGAGCTCACTGACCTCGCTTTCGAACATGTAAATCACCAAAAAACCGTATTTTCGATTGGTCCGTTAAACTTTACGATCAAAAAGGGGGAAATCATTTTTGTTCATGGAGGTAACGGAAGTGGCAAGACCACGTTAATCTTTGTAATTTTGGGTTTATTGAAACCGTCAAATGGAGGAATCTATTTAGATGGCACAGTTATATCGCCCGAACAACCGGCGAACTATCAAACTCTGTTTGCGGTAGTCTTTTCAGATTTTCATTTATTTGAGGAAATTTATAGTAATCTTCCCATCGACAAAGACAGGCTTGTTAGATACCTTGAATTGTTTGAGATAGAGAAAAAGGTTTCTCTTGAAGGGAACAGGTTTTCAACAACGAACCTTTCTACCGGTCAAAGAAAGCGATTGGCACTTATTAGCGCATTATTGGAAAACAAAAGAATCATAGTACTCGACGAGTGGGCAGCAGATCAAGACCCGGTTTTCCGACGGAAATTTTACCAAACAGTACTGCCGATATTAAAAGATGAGGGGTATACCATACTTGCTATAACACATGATGATAAATATTATCATTGCGCCGATAAATTATATCGTATGAGTGCGGGCCAACTTTATCTGGATGCTGTCAATCAATTTGCGCCATAGTTTCTTATCCAGAAATAGTACTAAGTACAAATACCGCTTGTGAAGTCTGATCAGAGACTATTCCCAGTTTCTATCCGGGTTGCAACTATTGCATTTATATCGGACCTGCGGGGCAGTTGTATGCCTTTATCATGTTGGGAAAAAATCATCGAGTAGGGATCAGATATTATCGTTCTTATTGTGCGCGGTCCCAATCCTGGCATACCAGCATGTGCCATCCGCATATTGTCTACCAGTAAAACATCTCCTTTTTTCCAGGTAAATGACAGGAAATGCTTTCTCATCACTTTTGATAGTATCTTAATATCGTCATAACTGAATACTTCTGAAATTTTCCTGTTTTCATTTGAATCATTCGATAGCTTCACTTTCAGGTCATTATCCTGCTTCAGGCATCCCATAAACTTAGCGAAAACGTTATTGAACCTTAACGATGTTATTATAGCGGGATAACGCCAGATAAATCTATGCAGAAGCCACTTAATTGTAGAATAATCAGCTTTAAATAATTTCCTTAACTCTGTGTCTAACTGCGGAATTTCGCGGCTAAGATTACAAATAAGTACCGGTTTGCTACTTTTAGGGTGAATACAAACGACTGGCTTAAAAATTAAGATATGCTCATTTCCATCTTTTCCCCTTTCAAATTCAATACCAAATTTATTGCAATATGCTTTTACTTTTTCTTCTGAAATAGCATACCTTTCCGCAACAGCTGATATCGACTTTGTCCCGGTTAAAAATGTTTTAGATTCCAGTTTTTTTTTCATTAAGTCCGGCAAGTCTCTATAGACCATCTCCATGTCAATCAATCCTGTTTCTCCACCAAATGCCGATGGTTTTAAACAAAAAAAAGTAATGAATCCTGGCACATCTACTGTGTAGTAATTCTCCGAATGAAATCCGCCAAAATCAAACGTACCACCGGTCTTGATAAATTTATTAGTATAAAAAACGTTCCGGGTTCCTTCGACGAGTGTTCTCCCTTTTTCCGACAGAAAATATCGGTCCATGAGCTGATTCGGCCTGAGAATCATCATTCCTTTTTCGAATTCATTTTCTGACGGGGTGGTGAAACCCCGGAGCAAAACCGCACCATACTCGTGAGTGGCAGCATTGACATTATCCTTATTCTCTGCCAAAAAATCAGATAATAACATCCCATTCTGGATGTCAGCCGGCTCAATTATTAGGGGGCATCGTCCGTTTTCGGATCGAATGCTAAATTCAGTTTCCTTTAAAAATCTGGAGTTGGCTTGCTTAAATGTCGTTATCATAGGATACAGTAAATATGGTGATTTATTACAATCTATAAATATTGAATTAAATATTTTACAATATTATTTAACCGAGATGATCAGCAGATAAGGGCAATTATCACTTCGGATGCTAATCTGACCAGATGAGGCTCGGTGATACCGCAACCGATCTCAATATTTTAACGCAGAGACCTGATAATTTCACCCAGCGCATACGCATTCTGATGAATGAAAAAATGTCCGCCTTTTAAAACATGAGCATTAAAAGGCCCCTTAGTGTAATTCCGCCAGTTATTGATCTTGTTTACCGTCGGCTCTTCTGACCCCATAATGGCCGTAACCGGAGTTCTTATACGATATCCGGTTTCATTCTTTATGGTCTCGGAAAGCTTAAAATCAGCGCGTAAAATTGGCTCATAAAACTCAAATAGATCATCTTCCTCAAAGAAACCATCCGGCATTCCACCTAAATTCTGAAGCATAGATTTAAACTCTATCGAGGGGAGATCATATCGTTTTTCAGAAATATTGTCGCTAGGTCCCGAATTCCCACTAACTATCAAGGAGCGGGGGAATATTTGATTAGCCTCGAGTTTCTCTGTAACAAAAAATCCAAGCAGTGCACCTAAACTATGTCCCATTATCATATCGGTACCGGATGTAAATTTTGGCGAAATAAACTTATATATATCGTCTACTGCTGAATTGAAGTCCAAAATTAACGATTCGTGAATCCTCTTCCCTCTACCGGGAAGCTCTAAAGTTACTATTTCAAAATCTGGCGTGAGATAAGGGAATAAAAACTGGTAGGAATATTGATTGCCGCCGGCATAATGTAATAAAAAAATCTGTGGCTTTATCATATAAAATGGAGGTAGACTGCCTCCATAGAGGCTATTGTAATTTATATACTTGCGAAAGTACTATCGTTCATATTACGAAAACAACTTAAAATTAAAAAAGTCACGTCGCCAAAAAAACTATAGTTGAACTGATATTTCCTTATAACTTACCGGTTGTGGCTAACGAGGCGATAATCGCCCTTCGACAATTCTGTTTATCGTACCAAGGGCAGCCGTTTCAGGACAATTCAGCTTTAATTAACGTCGAAAAGGACCTTCTTATTATTGGCAGCTTGCCGCTTATCCCGACCATAATTCATGGTAGTTATTTTTCGATCAACCGAACGCACAAAGTACAAGTAAGAGACCAGGCGCAGGCTGTTTAAGACTTCCCAAAAGACAACAAACAAGGCGAAAAGGCAGCAGCTCCGGCGTGGCCGCCTGGCATTTTAACCCATCCTAAACAGCCTCGAATACAAACTTTAATCCGGCGAGGGCGATCAGCCCCGATTCCACATATCATAAGTGAAGGGATATTTCCAGTGCTGCTCCCTCTGGAAATTGATGATCACCTTTTCGCACGCAAAAGGTCATTTTCGCTGACCAAAGCATTGAAGAACGCAGGTCGGCAAAGCATTTTGATCACGCCCCAACCTGACGTACGATAGCTTTATATGGTCATCGCGGCGCGTGGGTTCTTCCAGCAACCTCGGAAATTCGCAGATCGAATGAATACAGATCTGTGACCTGATCATTTCAAGAAATATCTTAGGCTTTAGGCCCCGGCAATTCAGTACATAAGCAATAAAACGCGAATAATCGCTGATGGCGGCATCATGGAACCTGTGCCAACCGTACTTTTAGAACGCAACTTTCCGCCGGGTTTTCCTTCTTCGTTATTGCCTTCGCCATCAAGTTTGTTAACCGCACTCTTTTTAATCAAACAGCTGTTGGCTGTTGGTATAATAAGTCTTTCTTTTATCTATTTCCGTCTTGAGGATTGGTTCACCGCTAAGGGTCGTTGTTTGCTTCGGGCGGTGCACTTGCAAAAAATCCCGCTCCTTTTCGGTAATTGTATCCGGGAACTGCTGGCGGATATGGCTTTCTGCATCCGTTAATACGGTGCTGATCGCCTGGACAAGGACGTCAATATTGGCGTCGGGAATCTTATTGGCTATAGAAAGCGGTGATATTTTAGCGGCGTACAGGATTTCATCCACATAGGCATTGCCGATACCCTGAACGACCTTCCCGGCAGTCAATACGGTCTTAATTGGTTTGGTAAGTTTTTTTAATGCGGCCTGTAAGTAGCCGGCAGGCATATCCATTGCATCCGGCGCAGCAGACTCTTGCGGATCCAGTGTTAAGATAACAGCTTTTTGCCAATCGGTGATCGCGAGCCCAGTGCCATCATCAAATAATAATTCCGCGATAGTAAACTTGTTCTCATTTCTGCCTTCGTACCAGTACATGGTTCCATGGAGCATCAGGTGGATACTCAACACATGTCCGTTTTCAAAATTAAAATGCAGCTCTTTTCCGATTCTTTCAATGCCTGTCAGCGTCTGGCCTTCCAACGCTTCCTTTATCGTAGCATCGGCAACTTTCAGTTGCCTGGTTATCAGAATATCTATTATGGACAAGTTTTTTCCAACCAGCCTTTTTCTCAGATTGCTGCTGAATATATTTAAATCAGGTATTTCAGGCATAAGATCGTAATTTTTAATTATTGATATTCATTTTCTATCCGCAAGCCAATCCCTTCAATGACCGCATCCGGGAGTATGACACCAGATTCCTGTATCCAGGTCGATTCACCGGTATGCACTATTGTAGCTATGAAACGGTTATCGAAGAATACATCGTAAGATCGCGGCTGCATGACCACGTCGCAAGTTACCTTTTTACCCGCGTATTCCATTGCAAAATTAAATGCAGGATTCCGACTTTCCATGATAAATCAGCCAAGTGTTTGTCCGGGAATTTGAATAGTTAACTCAAGTTCCCGATTAAGTTTAGCGATAAAATAGTTATACATTGATAAAGACGGAGCATCTCCGGCGTGAATAAAAAAGTATAAGGATTGGAGGCCCTGCTCTTTCCACACTTTGAGTCGGTTTACCCACTCATCCAGCCTCAGCCGGTCGGTTTGCTCATCCCCGCCATTGACAAAGCGAATGAAGGCATGCGGTATCGTCAATTCCATGTGAAGGCAATCCCTTCTTCCGGCGGTATCGGCGATCACTGCCCCCATGTTCAATTCCCTGAGCGAATTAAAGAGGTTACTGCGGTACTCATCCACAGCGAACCAGTTCTTATTCCTGGCCTCAATAAATACGGGGACGTCAAGAGGCAGAGCGGCCAGGTAAGCTTTCAGGTCATTAAAGGAATTGGGGGTGAAATTATCAGCCAGCTGCAGGAACAACGGCCCGAGGTGTTCTCCGAGAGCAGCAATGCCTGTATAAAATTCATTGGTTTGTTCTTCTACATTCCTGAACCTGCGCATGTGGGTTATACTTTGCGGGAATTTGGGACAGAATTTAAAGCCGGGTACTGCCTGCACCATTTGTTTCCAGGCGAACATCCGATCGGGCGATTGCGGCTGGTAAAATGTTGCACTGAGCTCTACCGCATTAAAATGGGCGGCATATATCCCCAGGAATTCGGCATCTTTTGTTTTCCTTGGATACATGCCACCCAGCCAGTTTTTATAGCCCCATTTGGGTGCTCCCACATAAGCTTTAAAGTTTCCGGAGTTTTTTGATTTCTGCAGCAAAGCTGTTGTCGGGCTTGTATCGGCCGGCAAATGATAATCAAAGTTCAAAATTTCCGCGTCATTTCTTCCAAAGTGCATAGGCTGATTTACCGGGTTTTCGATTTATTACCGCAGACAAATATGGATATTCTGAGCCTAATAGGCGCCATGCCCTATATTATTATTTCAATAATTTCCTAAAGCTGATCTAAGCCTATGTATGCAGGTATTGAAACATTTTCGATGCTCAATCCTTTACATTTTAAACAGCTGTTATGATTGATATCTCATCGCTAACATTATCCAAAGATGACGGCACCCGGATCACCGTAACGCTCGAACCCATCTTTATCACCCTGCCCGAAGCCAGGCTTTTTTCAGGGGTATACCGTATCCTGGAAACCGATATGACCGGGAACGAACTTGGAGAAGTTGCCTTCCACCAGGATGACAATCAGATCTGGGAGTTTACGGGCGACCGGTTCAGCATAGAGGAACAGGAACAGATCGTCAATTTCATCAGGGAAAAAGAGCCGTTTGATTCCATTACATTTACGGAAACCATAAATGGGATAACGAGCCATTTCCGTATCTCGGACAACGAAGGACATTTCGGGATCGAAAAGGATGGAATATTTATCGCAGTTATCGAACATCTTAAAGATTGGCAGCAGACTGAGGGGAAACCATTAGACGATGAGCTGTTCGCTAAAATAACAGCAAAGATTGAAGCAAGTCACGATTAAATTACGGGCCCAATTAAGATTAACTGCCGGGGAGGTACACATTTTGCGGTATAGAGGCCAACGAAATAGCATGCTCCGGACATAAGGGACTTTGTTTTGAGCTGGTCCGGCATAGTATTGTTTTAGGAAAAATCTGCAAAACAGCGGAAGGTGTATACATCGTCATTGTCCATTAGATCTGACCAGGGACGATGTCAATGCGATTGGTGAACAGATCGACGCGAAGCTGAGTAGCTTTTAATAGTGCCACTGATTTGCGAATTATTTACTGCGTATATATTTACCTGACATACAGCTCACACAAAAAAACTTGCGGACAGGGTAAATTCTGTTGATCAGCCTGTAGAACCAACCTAATTTTACTTCATAAACAAGTGATCTGCCACAGCCAGGGCAACGGGGCTTTGCTATAATGTTTGCTTCGGGGTTAGGCTTCATTTCCATGATAAACAGTTACTACAGATAGAATAGCTAATGTTAGTTACGAAACCAACATAAATTTCGCGACAAATCTTTGAATATACAATAATACTAATTAATTTAGCATAGTTGTTTTTTTTCGCGTCAATCAGTAACTTTAACATGGCGGCAATACAGGAATTTGAAATCACCTATTTAGGTTCAGCGGCGAAAGTTGCTGAACATAGCTTTAAAAACGGCAGGGTATTTCATATTGACTTTGCAGAACCAGGCATTAAGCCTTTGATCATAACCGTTGCCTGCGACGCTGATGATAAAAAGTTCTGGACCTCGATCCCGGAAGGTCGCCAGGAACTGGCAGAGCAGGTCGGCAAGCTTATTGCTGCTTATATCAGAAATAAGAAAAAAGAAATATGTGTTACTACAACGGCCAAAAAGTCACCCGTTCTGAGTTTATTCGACTGAAGAACCTGGAAAAAGAGGTACGAAGATATAATTTCCTGACTACAGGTGTTCACAATGGCTTTAACTATCCACCCTGTGCCATTCTCGTCGCTACTGAAGACGGCAAAGATTTTGAGATCGTGCAGGCCGAATGGGGCTATGTACCGGGCTTTGTAAAAACCCGGACAGAAGCAAATATATTCCGGGCAAAATTCACTACGCTCAATTTCAAATCAGAAAATCTTTTTGTAAAAGAAGACGGTAAACGTTCTATGTGGGCCGACGCTGCCAAAAACCGTCGTTGTCTTATACTATCAACAGGATTCGTCGAATCACGTCATATTCCCAAGATCGGTAAAAAGGGACAAGAACTGAAAGAAACCATTAAGTACCCCTATTTTCTTAAGGTCAAAGGAATGGAGTACTTTTTCATGCCAGGTTTATACAACGAATGGCTCGACCCGGGTACGAGCGAATTTGTAAATACGGTGGCAATGGCGACAACAGAAGCCAACATGCTGATGACACAGGTACATAATACCAAAATGCGGATGCCTTCAATTCCGCCGGAAGATTTAGCATACGAGTGGCTTCTTGGTAATCCGCCCGAACAAAGGCTTACAGAAATTGCGCGAACCCAGATCCCATCAAAAATGATGGAGTTTTGCACAATCGATTCTAATTACCGCACCGCCTATGAGGCCATACCGAAAAGCTACCCGGACCTCGCCCCTCTTGATATGACCTATCTGGATATTTCCGAGGTGCTGCAATTCGACCATTGGCCACCGGAAGAACTGGTATTGGCTTAGTTGAATATGTTTATGGCTTTAAGTTTACAAGATAAGTATTTTATAATGATTTACTCACCATTTGGTAGCTCCATCTGAAGCGATTGGGTATAGTGTACCGCCTTTATTTCGTTAGACACTTGCGTTCTTGTTGCTGGGCATTTCTACAAAGGAACTGATTTCCATTTTAGTGATCCTTTGCAGGTCCTTTTTTGTTTCAAATAGGGCAACACTTTCATAAGAAAGCTTATCAGCGCCGATGAATGACCGGATCATTAAACCGACCTTTACATTTATTGCCGTAAACGGTAACAGTTTATCCTTTGAATTAAGTTCGCCTCTGTCAAATTGCTCGATCAGATCGCTCATGCTCCGACAGCAATCTCTGATTCCTCCCCATAACTCTGATGGAATGATCGCTGCTGCTTCTTCTGATAGAGCGCTATATTCTTTAAGAATTTCGACACCGTCTTTCCGCGCCTGTTCCCGATAGTCCACCTCGCCCGGGATGAGCAAGCTCGCATATATTTTGAAACTACCTTGTTTTTGCATTATTCTGATCAACAGGTCGACTTGCCTTCCATATAACAACTGTTTAAAAGAAGAGGTACGGGCTTTGGCTGTAAAATAATGCCCGACCAAACTGCTGGTAAGGGTAGCCAATATGGCAACAATACTTATGATAAGGGTTACTATTTTTTGATCCATAATGCTAATATATAGGGAAGTAGAGTGTTGTACGAAATTTACTTGAGCATGAATATGATTGTAAATATTTTTAGATTTAGCTACGGGCTTTAACTTTGCCTTTAATAATCATCTCTTAAAAAATTATGTTTCCGTTCCCGAATCGCACTTCTCTGGCAGTAGGCAATTTGTTTGCCCACAAAAACCCGGTGTTCCAGGTAATCGCCGGAAGGCTGCATTTTTTCCAGGACGGCTTTTACTCTTTGCCATGCCCGTTCGTCAATTTCGCCGGATATCGCATCGCCGCTTAATAAGCGCATGGTTCTTTCATCCCATCGAATCTTTTCAAACTGAGTAAAGCTTTTATTTGATTGAAGAAAAACCGTTAATAATTCATCATAGTCTCCCTGTACTTTACCACCAATTACCTTAAATACAGCTTTCATTCGTTTAATATTTTCGGCATTTGCTACTATATAATCTTTCAAAAATTTTCGCCTGTTTTCCCGGTAATCAGGGACTGTGATTGTGTTTTCAAACAAATCAGCCAGTAATTCTTCAGCGTGATAGTAGTAACGTTGGTGAGAAGCTAAAAAGTTAGTAGCTTTTTCAATGATTTTAAATGCACCTGGTAGTTCCCAAACCTTTGCAATTTTTTTATCATCACTTCGATGTATTGAACGTTCGTCTGATAACTGATCTAAAAACTTGAGGTAAAATGATGGACGGCGTTTCAATATGACCATTAATTCGCTACCATCAAAATCATAATGATCCTCTTTTTTGAGCATTTGAAGGTAAGCCTTTTCCATAAGCCCTGTATCCCGGACATCATTTTCATGATTTTCAAAAAATTCGTCATTCAGTATATAGTCGCTTTTGCCGGACTCGATATTGGCGATAAGCACCCTTAAAGCTTTAATTAGAAATAAGCGATCAATTTTCAGGTAACTTGCCACATTGCTAAAGTATAGATAGAATCGACCTTCAAAATTTTCTAAAAGATTAAGATAGGCTTGGGAACTGGCTTCATTAATATTCCGGTCATCCAGGCTGTTATAATAGGCTAATAAAACATGGTATTTATTAGGGTAATTTTCTGTGCTTAAAATATTCGCCAGTTCCGGTATAGATGCCGGAGCCAAATCCCTCAGATAATTGAAAAGCCTGTCAAAACTGAAAATCTGATTAAATTTCGGCAAATGGATAAGATAGACCAAGAATTCCCGGACTGGGATTCCCTTTTTAACAGCAGCATTAAACAGGATCTGCGCTGCATTACTGACGTTATAAAAATCCCATAACTGTAATTCCATACAGGTATTGATAAAATTAAACGTGTCCTTATATCCTTCGATATTTTTGTGATTGAACGCATTTAAGATCTCTTTCTTCTTTTCTTCAAGAAACCAGTTATGCCAGTCATGAAATTGTTGATCATCCCGTGGAAAGCGCTCCCTGTTTCGTAGTTGATTATAGTCCAATACCAAAAACTTCTTGTAATCAGGCGTTTGAGCTTTATTTTTAATCTCCGTGTATAACTTCTTGTCTAGGCCCATACGTGCACCACGGTTTACAAACTCATTGATAGCATAGACATCCGGAAAATGGTCAAAGCTAAAGTGCCTGTTAAATATTGCTTCAATAAAGGCCCAGTCAGATGTACGTACATCCTTTTGAAAATCAGGACCGAAAGAATCCAGAATCGCCTTAAAGCTAAAAATAGAAAGTAAGGGATACAGTCCATATATTTCATTAAATCTTTCCCAAAATAAGGACCTGATCTTAAGGTATTTTTCTGACGCCGATGGTTCAATATAACTGATACTGATATTTCGGCCTTCTGAAAAAGAAGTATCGAACCTGGTTTTCAGGAAATGAGGTACCAACTTAAAGAACAGGTAAAAAAAGACCGATTTGTTTGTTTTAGTTTTTTCAACCAATAAGTTAGCAAATCGCTCCTCGCGATAGTAATGATATATACCGTCCTTTACAGAAAAGTTAAATGAAGATTTGATTTCCCTTGCTATCCGTTCGACCAAAATGGGTTTCTTTTCAAGTAAATCAAATGTTAATTGCACAGCAAGTTCAAAATCGTTTGTTAGATTATAAATAAATGGCGAAAGCAGCTCAAGTAAGTCATCATTCGCATCTTTATCCAGGGTAATGTCTCCGGCAACACCAAACACCTTTTCATTAAACCTCGCTGTAGCTATTCTATTTTCGAGAACGAAGTTCTCTGCATCAGGCATTGCAGTTATCTGTTGTTTGATGTATAGCAAAGTTTCATCCTGTAAATGATACCAGAAAATTCCCAGATAATCTTTGACATTGCCTCCGGATTCAGTGATATGCTGATATTTCTGATAGATGTAAGGCCTTATCAAATTGCCAAAATCTTCAAATCCGAAAGTATTGTTCGCATCAATTGCAGTATACTTAACCCTGCCGGCATAATCTGGATAAAATTTTTCAAGTACAATACTGTAATCAAGCAGTTTGTCGACAAAGAACACACGGAAAAATAAATAACCTTCAAGGATCTGGTCTGAGAAACGGGCAGAAGAACGATCTGTAAAAACATCCACGATCTCATTTCTTTCTAACTCGTAAAGCTTCGTCCAAAAATCATTTTCATCAAGGCCGAAGGTCGGCAGGATCTTTTCTGAAACACGTTGATCATCCTTATCTATGGATCGAAAGAAGGCTAAAACTCCAAGTACGCGTAAATAATTTTCTGAAGCTAATAGCGGGTTATCGCCGGTGATGCGTTCAAAATATAGCTTGTATATCTCTGCCACATTATTAAGTTCTTCAAGTGTCCTATCTTTTGCCGCAATAGCAGTCATAATTGCGAGACGGGGATTACCTCTGGCAACCTCTCTGATGCGCTCTAAAAATAAGGGGTGCCGAATTGAAAATGGTTTGGCTTTTACAATTGCTTTTATCTGCTGACTATCAAAATTTTTAACATTGATAATGCCATTTCGATACCCCTTGATAAATGGCTCAATATCTTTTAATACATAGTCGCGAACTGTTAAGATTAGCCGGAAATCAGCTTGATTTTCCTGGTAAAAAGTGAGAACATCTCTTAGCTGCGCTATGCTTTTATTAGCATCATCAATGAAAATGAGGTACTTCTTTTTCTTCGCTGACAGCTGACGCCTGAGGTCCATTAATAAGGGCTGATCTTTGTTACGAATGCAAAAAGCCTGGAAATTTCTATGGCCTTTAGTAAAAGCTTTTAAGTTTTCGACAACAAGTTTCGTTTTACCAACTCCAGCTTTTCCTGAAATCACGGTAATCATATTGGCTGTTATAGAACTTTCAATAGCAGCCATTTCCGTTTCCCTATAAAGAAACGTGTTGGACAAAGGCGTTGCAATCCCCCCACGTTCATATTCTTCAATGAATTTTTTTATAGGTAATAATTGAAAACTTTCTATTTCAATTCCGAGGTGCTCTTTAGCTAAAAATGGATAATCCTTTACTATTTTATGTGCCAGCGTAGATAGGTTTATCAATTGTAGCCTTTTTCCGTTAGCCCACGCTACATCCCTAAGCTTTTGTTCCTCGGCGTTCCCAATATTGCTGTTAAAACAAAGAATCACCAATTCCAGGTAAGCCAGGCTTACTTTCGTTTTACGGGGATTAAAACAGTTGTTTAAATCTTCTTCCAGCTTTTTATAAAGCAGGTCAGTTTTCGGGTAGTCCTCCTGTGTAGTGTATTGAATAAAAATATAACTACCATCTGCACGCCTGATCCTTGTATCCGGGGTTCCTTTTCTTGCTTTTTGTTTACCCTCCACCTGGCCAACCGGAGCGATGCTATCGAATTCATCCTCACCCTCAAAAAATAAATAAGCATCGCATAGACGGTGAAACCCGTCCGGGTTCATGATCTTTAATTTCGTTTCGATTAATTCAATAGTCAGCATCGTTCAGGTTTTGAAAATATTAAATTTAAAAATACGCAGAACGAGTTCAAAATCAATTCTAACATCAATAAACAACTGATTATAAAACACTTAATTTATTGAATATAAATTAATGAGACAAGTTAATTTGAAGAAATCAAGGGAAAAAACACCACAATACCATTAGCGAGTATACCCATATGGTTGTTTATAATTCACGATTGAGCTCTTGGGAGTGAATCATTTAAAATTTCTTCCCTTATGAATGCTATCTTCAGGTGATTGTGTCTTCAGCGGCTTTTCCATCGGGATAAATGATGAAGCCTTTTCATCTCCGCGCGATAAGGTCAATACCGGTTGTTGTTCGTTTCGGATCGCAGTAAGATCGCCCAATAACCTGGTTACATCGAAACAGCGGCGAACAATTATGTGGGTTACCTCGGTCTGCTCTACCATGCCTTCGACCATCAGCAGGCGTGCATGAAGTATTTCCCTTCGATATTTCTCAAACAGTTTTGGGAATACGACAAGGTTACAGGTTCCGGTTTCATCTTCCAGGGTGATAAAGCAAACTCCTTTGGCCGTTCCCGGCCGCTGACGGATCAGGATGAGTCCTGCTGTTTTAATCACCTTTTTATTTTCTGTTTTATTGGCCTGAGCAGCGGTGATGATATGCAACAGATCCATCTGATGCCTGATAAAACTAAGCGGATGTCCTTTCACAGAGAGGCCGGTCGTTGCGTAATCCTTCACAACATGTTCGGAATCCCTCATAAGGGGTAACTGTATCTGTGGTTCATAATTACTTTGGGAAGGCTGCCCTTCATAAAGTGCAACCGGCCGGTCGTGTAATGCCGCCACCTGCCACAGTGCTTGTCTCCGGTCAAGGCCCATGGAGCGAAATGCATCTGCATCAGCCAGTTTCTCCATTGTAGCTACGCTTACACCGGCATCGCAGAGTTGGTGCACTTCCGTGTAATGGACCATTCTCCCCCCTACCAATTTCTCCATTTCTTCTTCACGGATACCTTTGATCTGACGGAAGCCGAGGCGTAACCGGCAGTAGCGTCCGTCTTTACTTTCCAATGTGTTGTTCCAGTTGGAATAATTGACGTCAATCTCTAAAATCTTAACATCATGCTCCTGCGCGTTCCGGACAATTTGAGCGGGCTGATAAAATCCCATAGGCTGGCTGTTTAATAACGCGGCCGCAAAGACGTCCGGATAATAATGTTTAAGCCAGCAGGAAACATAAACCAAAAGGGCGAAACTTGCAGCGTGGCTTTCCGGGAAACCATAGCTGCCGAAGCCTTCCAATTGCTTGAAAATGCGCTGCGCAAAGTCCTTGCTATATCCCCTGGAGGTCATGCCGTTGATCAGCTTGTGTTCAAATTTGGTAACCAACCCATTGAACTTAAAGGTCGCCATGCTTCGCCTGAGCAGGTCGGCCTCGCCAGGCGTAAAACCGGCAGCAACGATAGCCAGTTCCATGGCCTGTTCCTGAAAAAGCGGTACACCAAGTGTACGCTCCAGGATCGATCTGATTTCATCTGAAGGATAATCAACCGCTTCCTCACCGTTTCTTCTCCGGATATAAGGATGCACCATGTCACCCTGGATCGGGCCTGGCCTGACTATAGCTACCTCAATCACGAGGTCATAAAAGCAGTTGGGTTTCATTCTCGGCAGCATAGACATCTGGGCACGGCTTTCGATCTGAAACACCCCTAAGGTATCAGCAGCGGTGATCATTTCGTAAACCGCAGGGTCATCCTGCGGAATGTTAGCCAGGGTAAGCTGTTTGCCGTAATGTTTTTCAACCAGGTCGAAAGCTTTACGGATACAGGTGAGCATACCCAAGGCAAGGATATCCACCTTCATGAAACCCAGCGCGTCAATATCGTCCTTGTTCCATTCGATATTGGTACGGTTTTCCATGCGGGCGTGAAAAATCGGGCAAAGGTCGCTGAGCTTGCCGTCAATGATCACGAAGCCACCGGTATGCTGTCCCAATTGCCTTGGAAAGCCGATCATCTGGGAAGTCAGCTGCATCACTTTCAGGAGCAGGGGCTCTTTGGCATTGAGGCCAAACGACCTCAGCTGACCCGCATCCATATCTTCCTCGGAAAAATCACCAAATGCATCAGATAGTTTGCCGACCACATCTGATGACAAACCCATCGCACGGCCAACGTCCCGGACAGCGCCTTTAAAGTGCAGCATCGTCACTGTTGGTAATATCGCGGCACGGTCACGCCCAAACCTTTCAAAAACGTACTGGATAACCTCTTCCCGGCGTTCGTGTTCGAAATCGACATCGATATCAGGAGGCTCATTACGCTCCCTGGACAAAAACCTCGCAAAAAGCAGGTTGAATTTATCCGGAGCGACGGACGTAATACCGAGCACGAAGCACACTGCCGAGTTAGCTGCAGAGCCGCGCCCCTGGCAAAGGATCCGCCTGCCTCGCGCCCAGCGGACATAATCCTCCACCGTTAAAAAATAATTTGCGGTTTCCGTTTCCTGAATGATACTCAGTTCATCGTTCAGCGACGCCCGGACTTTATCAGGTATCCCGTCCGGATACATCTCTCCCGCCCCTCTCCAGGTCAGCCATTCCAATTGTTCCTGGGGAGTCCGGCCGTCCGTAGTCAATTCATGCGGGTATTGGTATTTTAAGGATCTGAGATCAAATGTGCAGGCATCCGCGATCTTGCGGGCATTTGCTACTGCCTCCGGGTACTGGTTAAAGAGCCGGTCAATTTCTACAGCCGGCTTGAGAAAACGTTCGGCGTTTTGATGCAGCCGGTACCCGGCGTTGAATATGGTGCATTTCTCCCGCACGCATGTGAGCACATCCTGAAGCTCGCGACGTTCCGGCGAATGATAATGCACATCGTTTGTAGCTACAAGCGGCACGTTTAACTCCGACAGGAGGAAAAGCCGTTTAAGGTCGTCACCGAGATATGACCGTGTGGCTGCCACATAAAGTTCGTTCAGGTTAGCCCGGTATTCCTGAACATGGGTTTTAAATACCAGTTCAAACTCGAAATCCTCTGTCAGTTTGCCGGGGGGGATGATGATGAAAATACTGCCTTCATTGTGCTCGTAAACATCTTTTTTGTAGATAAAACACTTTTCCTTTTCGGCCCGCAGGTTACCTTTGGTCAGCAAGGCCGAAATTCGGGAATAGGCATCCTTATCAGTCGGATAAGCCAATAAAGAAGGGCCGTCGACAAGATCCAAACGTACACCTGGTATTAAGCGGATATTCCTGTCCTTCGCTACCACGTAAGCCCTCACCAAGCCGGCGAAGGTATTGCGGTCAGTAATGCCAATCGCATCATAGCCGAGATCGGCCGCCTGGTCGACAAGTTCTTCCGGATGACTCCCGCCTCGCCGGAAACTAAAATTGCTGGTTACCTGTAATTCTACGTAGCTCATGCGAAATAACCATGTAAGTACCACAACTGTGACTCTTTTGAATCATAATGGCCTGAACGGAACAACCAGTATCTTCCACCCTCTTCATCCTCGACCACATAATAATCGCGGTGTTCACCTGGATCCAGCCACCACTCCCGCTCGATCCGTTCCGGCCCGTCGGCAGCGACGATCACATGGCGTTTACCGCGGTACGTAAACATTTTGGGCGGATAATCGGGGGTCAAAGCCATCGCCTGGATCAGCTCGGGCTGTTCCAGCAACTGGATAGGCCGTGGCCGGTCGTTCCACCATTCACCATCGATGCGGTTATCCTCGTGGTAGTCCGGCGCCGCAGCGCGCTCCGGCCAGTAATGTTCCGAAGGCTGGTAACGCCTGATACCCTCATTACCGATCCGCCCCATAATCCTGTCGATCAGTTCAGCGATCTCTTCGCTTTCCAGCCCCGGCTTTCCGGCCCAAAGGCCTGCCTGCTTATCATTGACAGCTTCCACAAGTGAGGCCTCCAGTACAAAAAGCTCTATTCCGAGTGCAGGTTCAATCTGATCAAACTTCAATGAAAAAAGCTTGAAAAGATGATCGGTGCGGTTGCTGGCCTGGCTGGTACCAATAGCTATTTGCCCCTTTTTACCGTCAATACGAAACCAGATCAGTTCCGATTGACGCAAGCCCTTGCCTTCACCGTACAGGCGTTTGCAGAGTGCGTCCAACAATTTAAAAACCGCGATCTCGATAGCCTCACGGGTGCGGACAGGTTCCAGGCATTCTATCCGTTCGGTATAAGGCACCGCTTCTTTCAGCGGAATGAGAAATTCTTCCTCCTGACCGAGCGCCTGTAAAAGCCGCAATACCAGCTCTTTTTGAAAGCGCCTGCGGAGCACCGAATGAGGCATATGCACGAAACTGCGGATCTTATCCAGCCCCAGGTTCTGCAATTTCATTAACAGGTCCATTGGTAAGCGCAGCGCCGATGGAGGTAGTGGCATCAAGGCATTACGGTGACCTCCTTCGGGAACGATCAGGCCTTTTTGCGCACAGCGGGCAACACCCCAGGCGCAACCGATTGTATCGGCAATCCCCGGGCGAACATCGTAGCCGATCACCTTAAGCCTCCCGATCATATCTTTTAAAAATTCGCGCTCTCCTCCCCGGAGGTGGGCACAGCCGGTAATATCCAGTAATAAACCATCAGGTGGGTCCAGCATGATCAAAGGAGAATAGCGGAGACACCATTCCGCGAGGCCGCCAAGTAATTTTATTTCCCTGCCTTTTTTATGATCAAAAACGGTTAGGTCAGGAGCGATCACCTTTGCATCAGCTACAGTCATTCCCTCTTCAATGCCAAATTGTTGCGCTGTTGCAGTTGCCGCTGTAACGATCAGTCGTCCATGATCAGGCTCAGCGAAAACAAAAGGCTTTCCCCTGAGCTCCGGCTGGCGGACCGCTTTCCAATCCGTCAGCAGGTAACGGAACCAAAGGGACAAAAAACGTTTAGGCATACCGGTGCAATTTTTCGGGTGCGGCAAAAGGCGTTACGGTGCGAAACTGGTGCTGAAACCATTCCAGGGTCCATGTACCAGGAGTTCCGTTCCTGATTTTTGTCAGCTCAACCTGCCAGCGGGGCAGGCCAACGCCGGGCATTCCTGCCCTGAGCTGGCTCCGGACAGGTTGGACATGCCAGCGTGAAACGCAGGCGGTCGTATTTTCTTTTTTGACATCTTTCCTAAGCACAAAGCCGGTTACATGGCTTTGCTCGACCGCGAGCTGCAGGCGTCGGGATTCCATGAAACTCAGGTCATGCGTTTCGCAGACCACGGCCGCTACCCCCTGGCATTTGAGCGCTTCTTCCATCACCCACAGTACATCTTTCTGCAAGGGTGTGTCGACAAAGATTACGCGGTCAGGGTTCAGTCCAAACCGTTTCAATGCGGGCGGATAGATCCGCCTCGTATAACTTACCCATACACAAATCCCCCCTTTTTCCAGAAGTACACGGAGTATGCCTGCAATGATACCACCGCATGCCGCCGTTTCAACGGGCCGGCCGCTGATGAATTCATGAATCGCCCCTGTTGGAAAAACCTTATTGGGGAATGCTGCTTCGAGCGGACCGAGGCCGAAATGAGCGCCCTCGGTTGCTGCGGGCTTAAAGCCTTCCCAGGCCAGGATATCCTGCCTAAGCTTGTCGATGATTGCCTGTTTCTCGCCTGCCATAACGTTTCAATTTGGGGACTACAAAACTATACTAATATTTTTAGCAAACCACTATACTTTTTACAATTTTTTATCCACCTTTGTTTTTAATGAAAAGTAAGTTATTCGATGATAAGCCGATAAGTGTAAAAACCGGCTCCGGACGCTGGATCCAGCTTGTTCCGGATACAACAGGCG
Organism: Mucilaginibacter sp. SG538B; assembly: GCF_013376065.1. Lineage (NCBI taxonomy): Bacteria > Pseudomonadati > Bacteroidota > Sphingobacteriia > Sphingobacteriales > Sphingobacteriaceae > Mucilaginibacter > Mucilaginibacter sp. SG538B. Next base: position 448,450 of record NZ_JABMJI010000005.1, on the reverse strand, counting down.
GTTACTGGCTTTACGAACCTTTACCAGAACAGAAACTGGGAAGGCTGTTATTCGACCAGGAGGATAACTGGATCTACGATGGGGAACTTTTGGAGGTCGGAGAACAGGAAGATGTCGCCGCGGTGATTACCGGCTGTCAGCGGGAAATGGAAGAATTATTAAAAAGCATTCGGAAATAACCAACAGTTGTCAGGTTTTCTCGGAGGTCAGGCAACAGCGGACCTGTTGTCAGAAAATTGGTAAATATCCTGGTGATCGTCAAAAAAACTGTAGTAACTGAAGCCCGATTTGCTAAGCACTTTTTTAGCGCCGATGTTCCGGCGGTTGATCACGGCTGCGATATCCCCAATCCGTTGCTTCCGCAGTGAGTTCAAAAACTCCGGCAGCAAAGAGGACATCACCTTTTTTTTCGAATATTCGGTCTTGATACAGAACTCGATAAAATAAGGATATTGACGAAGTCGGTAATGTTCCCTGGCCATTTCCGGCGAAATAACATCTATAAAGCCGATGATACGTCCGTCACTTTTTTTACGAATAAAATGCAGGTAATTTCTCCCGCAGTGCAGATTCAAAAGGGCGTTTTTCAATAAGACATCGGCATCATTGATGGAATTGAGCCGCTTGAAAGGCAAATACTTAAGCGTCTGGTTATCTGAAAGCAAGGCATAAATATCTGTAACCATTGCCGGCCATTTCTGAAGGTCTTCAGCGCCGAAGGATTGAATGATCAGCGTTTCTTTTTCGAGGTGTACTGGCACTAACATAAGGCGAAAATAATTGTGATGGTGCTTTGTTACAACTCTATAAGCATGAAATTCCCAAATTGTTTAAAGCATTTTTGAAATAAAGGGTGCTGCGGTTTCGCAGCACCCTTCCCAAAACAATCTTCGTTGTTAATTATTTTTCCGCATTTTTCTTTTTAGTAACATCTTTGCGCAAATCAGTGGCTATCACTTTGATTTGTTGTAAAGCATTACGCAAACGTGTGCCTGCCGCTTTGTTGTTTTCTTCATAGAAAGCCTGTCCTTCTTTTTCGGCGGTTTTCTGAAAAACCCTGCGGCCGGTAAACAGGAGAGAGAGAATGCATTGAAATTTATTGTGCATTTCGTGGGGGATTTGCATCAGCCGATGCACGTTTCAAGAAAGGAAGATCAGGGCGAAAATACAATCCAACTGCAATTTGAGGACAAAGGAACCAATATGCATGCGCTGTGGGACAGCCGGATGATTGATAAGCAGAGATTGAAGGCGGGGGAGATTGCCGCGCAGTTTGATAAGGCGTCGGCAGAACAAGTCAAACAATGGCAGGCCGATAGCCTGCTGGTGTGGATCTGGGAAAGTTACCAGATCAGTTCGAAATTATACCCGGAAAGCCTGCCGGGCAGTAAACCGGGAGAAGATTATTACCGTTCGCACATCGCTATTGTCGACGAACGTATTGAGAAAGCCGGTATCAGGCTGGCTGGCCTGTTGAACGAACTGTTCAGCAAGGAGTATGTTGCTGCTTTAACCGAGAGCATCCCACCGCCGGTAGTAAAGAGCGAGCCGGGATCAAAAGGCTTACCCTCCCGTTAAGCTGGAAGAGGTCAGCAAGCATATCGGCGAGGAAGTCAATGTCATTGCAACCGTAGCAGATTATAAAGAGCTGGGAGAAATATTACTGGTCAACCTCGGCGCGGCATATCCTAACCAGCAGCTTACCCTTCTGTTCAGGGGGGGATGCCAAAGCTTTGGGTGAAAAGATCAAAGAAAAAGATACAAGGCTCATTGTCTTGGGCAAACTGATCGACTTCAAGGGGGGAATCTGAGATTGAGGTCAAAAAAGCCGGTCAATTGCTAATGCCTCCGCCAGGGCATTAATAACAGCATATAACCATTGTCCTCCGCTTGTTACACAACAGGCGGAGGAATTGGCACTGGATTAAAAGTTGTCAGCGTTAGCCATTGCACTTTTCCACCAAGGTTATCATCCCTGGTTTCATCAGGATCGATCCAAAAACCGTCGATGAGTTTCTGCGTTTTTTGCAGCAGCTGATATCCTCTCACAGCGACGTCGGGGCCGTTGTAGGCACGCCAGTAATGCTGGAATTTGAGCTTTTGATAAAGTTGAATAGATGATAACTGTGTCCCGAAACCGCAATAAATCCCCGGCTCGTAACCCGCATTTTTTACTTCTTCATACCAGGTATTACAATAATCGATGATCGCCTGATCGCCTCCTGATCCCGATACTTCTTCCAGGTCAAGCCAGATCATTACTCCAGGCGGTAAACCAACTATTTCCTGCGCGTATTCGGCGGCATAAGCCCCATAGGCCTTACCGAGATCAGCGCTTGCAACCCATCCTGGATTGTCAACATGCTGCACGACCATCAGTGCCAGGCCTGCATTCAAAATGTCCAGCGCTTCCTGGTGGGTGATGTTGCCTTTGATCAGGCTGGCTTTGCGCGGGATATAGCGAATACAGAAATCGTAACCGGCGTTTTTAATGTTACTGGCATGAATTGCAGAAAGTTGCGAATTAACATCGAACCCTTTTTTTCCGACGGGTGCTTTTTCGATGATTCCGGGAAGTATTGATGCTGGCATATTATGCTGAGTTTAGGTAAATGGCAAAATGTACACCTGAATTTACAATGATTTTCAGCGAGATACAATATTTAATACCTATTTTTTATCATGGCAAACGCGTTTACCGCCTGCCTCTTCCGCCCTTTGTTCGATCATTCTCATCCGGCATCTTATTTTCGACATTTTCTCTGGATAAGTATGCATTCAATGGTATGACCTGGGCAATGAGCTTCTCGCGTATTGGGTTCGCCGCAAGCAGTGACAGGTCCTTAAGGCCATACTCCGATCCAACGGCGATCGGGTCGAGCGATAATTCATTGGGGATTTTGATGATGACCACATTATCCTGCGCCTCCGGCGAAGCAGGGTCTCCTTTGTAGAGCCGATGATCTTTTTTGTCGTAAAAGGCCAGGTAGGCATCTCCTTCCGGAGACAATTCCATTTCGTGGATCTGGAGGCTGTTCCATGATTTTGCCGTTTCGCGCAATTCCTTTAATCGCCAGTCGACGGTAAAGTCTTCGCCGGCAATGTCGATATGAGGAAGAAATCCTGCTAACCTCCGAAGTGTTAATACATCCGCGGATAGCGGCTGTCCCGGGATTTCACGCGGCCACCCATTGTGTTCATCAATCAGTTTCATTACAAAACCACGAGCAATAAAGGTGTCTGCGGATCCTTCGAGCCATTCTTTGTGTGGAAATGCGACATTGAGGAAATACTGCATATCATATACAGCCATATCGTCCCAGGTCTCAAACTCCGCTTTTGCCGCGTCGAAATTCTTATTTTCAGCCATTGTGAGAACGACGTCTGCCGGCAACAGGTCACCATGTATCCCTTGGAGCTCAACCACGGTAATATTGCTTGTGGTCCTGAAAAGGATGTCTTCGGGCTGTTCCATAATCTCTAAAGTTTTAAATGTCTGGTCAGATACTTTTTTTCCTTCCTTGCACTGTTTCGATACCGCCTGCCCGTATTCCCTGAAGGTTCCGTTCGATGATCTCCGGCAGATCAGTATATTTTAGCTCCGAGAACTCGGCTTTAAGCGACTCCCTTACCGGGTTTCCATTCAACAGGGCCAACTCATCAAATCCGCGGTCCAGCGCTGCTGCCAGCGGATCAAGTTTGAGTTCGTGCGGGATCCGCAGTAGCATAACATTCTCCGGCAGCACGGTAATATCCCCGGGAATCGTAACCAAAGCCTTATCTTTCATGTGATAGAACGCCATGTAGCCGTCGTTAAACCGTGTTGCTTCCATTTGACGGATGTCAATCTTGTTTGCAGGGTTAGCGGCTTCCCTCATTTCGCGGAGCTTCCAGTCGACGATGAAATCATGACCATCGATATCAATACGAGGGAGTATGCCGGAAAGACGTCTCAGTGTCTTTACGTCCTCTTCGTCATCCTCTTCGACTGCCCATTCGTCACGTACATTCCTGTCACGGATAAGCTTCATCAGGTAACAATGGGCGATATACAGTGGTCTTTCTTCTTTCGCCCATTCGGAATGAACAAACCTTGTAATCAGGTAACGATCCGATTCTTTGACGAAATCATCGTCCCACCTGTCAAATACCGCTTTCGCTGCCTCAAAATTTTTGTGTTCGGCAAGTTTGAAATAGAGTTCCCAGGGGTTGATCTTACCATATCGAAGCACGATATCTACAGGCGAGATCCGGCTTTCCGATTTGAAGAAAGCGTGCTCAGGTTTGTCCATAAGTGTCAGATTAAATAAAAGAGCATGGAACCGATTATTAAATAAAAATCCCCAAAGCGCTCGCCGCCGGGGATTTTAACCTAAACCTTATCACAGGTGCATTTAGTCCTGCACCAATGGACAATGTAATATACGATTTTTCCCTGCATACTTAAAAGGGGTAGCGCCCGCGTCCCCTTGAACGCATGTAATCTTCAAATGCGCGCTCCCTGAACTTCCTTGCGGCTTCCTTTTTCATGCGGTTGTTATAGCCCCATAAGAATAGCCCCCAGATCCCGAAAGCGACCGCGTAGAGCGGGAACGGATTTTTCGCACCGAGAGCGCCCCAGAACGCGAACGTTGAGATACAGGATGTTACAATAAAATAAAAAATGGTCTTCATCATATTCAACCCTTAAAAGTACTAAATTCTTTAGTAAGCATCAAGAAAACAGGCACATAAAACCGGAAAAGAAACTAACATTTGGCAAAAGAAATCGTGGAAAACTATCGTTTGAAGCCTCTTTGTGGTTGATTTATCTGGCGATCTTCGGATAATTTCAACCTTTTTTGGTCCAGGATATATTGCAATGTTTTGAGATGCGTCGCAAATTTCAAATTGCCGTAAGTGTAAGCTTTTAGTTCCTGATAATAGGCTGGAAACCGCATTTCATCTTCATCGAGTACCAGCACGTCCAGTTGCCCATCTGTAAAAACAGCTTCGCCATAACTATATCGGTTCGAAAAGCGTAATCGAAAATCAACCCGGAAATGTTCGGCGACGTCCTTCAGCGCATTAATACCTGAATTCCCGTCACTCTCAAATACCACCCTACCGTCGTTCAAAAATCCAAAATTCCTGAAGTCGCCATAGCCTGATAACTCCTCGCTATGATTATAGATGATCTCCTTAAAAAATGCGAGAACCTCCAGGATATTTTCTTCGCTACCACTGAAGGACACCTTGTTTCCATACCAATCATTCATTTTTCAATATTATAGTTCATGTGGAAAGTGGCCCGCAATCAATTGATCCAGGTAAGAATTATATGCTTTGGGTTTCGATGTACGGCAAGCAGTTCTTATTCGGAAAGATTTCTGGAAAGCGTTCAATGACAAACGTTCCTGCTCAAACTGAAAAATGCGCTGCTCCAGCCTGATCCCGATGGTTTCGCGATCTATTATATCGAGCCTGACCAAATGCCGGTTTAAGGTAGCCGCAACATAAATATCTGTCGCCCGTCCCAGGAGATCGCAGCCGAAGACAAGGACAAATTTTCGTTTGGGAAACAATGCCGTAAGGCCCTGAAAATTGATTAGATCAGGCCGGTTACCCAATGCAGCAAAAGCATGATGCTCCATATCCGGGTAGTCATGCAGGTTAAAAAACGACCATGCTATCGCTTCCATAACAGAACAGGTAACGACGACCTTCCTGGAGGCGGGCGAGCCGCGTAAATAGTAAGTTTCTGCAGATGGCACGAAATGATATCCGGCATCAAAAACTTCAATCCCTGCCCCATAATCAAATTGCAGTTGATTTTCAATGTCGAAAAAAGATTGAATTTCGCTTGGAATGCCCAAACTGTTCAACAGCCTGTTCATTACCTGAAATATCTTTGCTTTGCGCCGAAACGAATATGGCTGTTGTTCATTACGGCGTTATCGGCCTGCAGTTGTTCTAAGGCCTGGTGATAACCCGGGCTTAATTCCGCCGAATCTATGGGATCATGTTTCCTGTTAAAAAGCGCGTTCAAGCCTTTATATAAAACATAGGACATTCCTGCATCCATGAGAATGGAAGCGATCAGCGCCAGTTTATTTGCCCGGATACCGTGCTTATCAACGGCTGAATAGCTGAATTTGGTGCGGTCATCGATCTCCACTTCTTTGCCTTTCCGGTAACGCTCTTTTTGTGCCGGAGTCAGATATTCACTATTCACCATATCCGGAGCAAGGATCCTGTCGGTATCCGAAACGATGAATTCCCGTGTTTCCGGGTCATATTCGACCAGCATTTCCTTTTTTCCGCCTTCACCGTCATCAACGATCTTCTGCAGATTGGCCGCCTCGCCTTTTTCGAGCTGAGCAGCTTCATCATCGTCGAGAAAATCCGGTGTCGGGGGTTTATGGTAAACAGGATGGATCAGCAATTCAGTTTTGCCGTTACCGGCGGTTCGCAGTGAAATTTTAGCGTCGAGGGCCTTAATGGCTATTTTATCATTTTTGAGGTTTTCCAGCTGCAGCAGGGAGGTTCGGCGGCCTGTCAGCAAAGCTCGCAGGTCTGCCTCTTCCAAAAGGAGCCGGCCATCTGCGGCCAGCCCCATCGTTTCGAGATCCTTTATTGGGAGCTCGGATTCTTTAAATCTCACCAGGTCCATACTTACCTCCCTATTTTAGCACCTTGTTCCTGTTCCTGCGATTCCGAAGCATCCAAATCATTTTGCTTCGGTGCGTATTTCACCTCCAGCAATGAGTTGTAAATGCCGTCCGTTGGTTTAAATACATTTTTCGATCCCTGCTGATCTTCAACTTTAATGTTACTGTTCTTATGCACTTCAAGGACTTTATAGATCATGTCGTTATAGCCTATTTCGTCGCCCTTTTTGAATTCTTTCTTTTCTTCCGGGACCGGTGCCTGCTCCTGTTCGCGGATCCTGTTTACGCCTAAAACCTTGTCGCTGATTTTTTGTGCATCGATGGCGATCCTGAACATTTCGAAGGGTTCATCCTTGAGCATTTTCGCCCAGGTACCGGCGTAGGCTGCATGGTGCGGAAAGTTGTGGCCGATCTCCAGCTCCGCGCCGATCATGGCTGCGCCAATCGCTGCTCTTATTTCCTCCTTAGCATAGGCAAGCGATCCGAAGTTCCCCTCCATTGGCCGGTTCAGGCGGCTTTCGTGCCCTGACCAATGTGCAAGCTGATGAACTGCAGCCTGGGCATAAGCCGTTTCATTTTCAAACTGATCTTTTTCCGGCAGGTGGATCTCATCTTTTACGTTATCATAAAAAGCTTCCTGGCCACCATGGACAATCACGGCTTTACGTTCCGCAATCAATTTCTCCACTTTTTCAACGGGCGACTGATCTGTTTGCTGTTTATTTTTTTCAAGAAACTCCTCAAGCGGTGGGATCCGGTTGATCTGCTCCGCATTGAACAGGAAGAAGGTAGCATTGCGGGGCTTTTCATATTCCACCACCCTTACCTGAGTCTTACCTTCCTCATCCAGCATTTTGCCTCCGGTATGATCGCGGATTGCCTGGATATCGTTGTCTTTCAGGAAGCTGATCATGGTCGCCTTTGACCCGGCTTTTACAACATAACCAGTGAAGCTGGCCTCTTTTGCAGAAAGCCAGCGCGGGTCGTCGTGGCCGCGCGTGGCCAGGTTAACGGCATTCAGGGCACTGTAGCCTTTTCCTGAATTGGCGTTAACAGGCAACACAAATGCCGGATTGCCATTGTCTTTAACGGGTTTCTGAAGAAAAGATGTGCCGTTCTTCAGATCAGAAGCGAGCTTGTTGGCTACAAGCTCAGGTAAGGATTTAAAATTGTTTGCCATAGTTTTATTGATTAAGATTTGATAAAGAAATTTGAGGGGGTCAATGCTGCGGCCGTTCAGCCGAATAGAAAAATGGAGGTGTTCTCCTGTCACCCGGCCGGTCGCCCCGGTAACCGCGATTGGCTGTCCTGCGGTAACCGTATCAGTGGCCATTACCAGTATTTTACTGAGATGCCCATAGGTCGAAGAGATTCCGCCATGATCGATTCGGAGATAGTAACCGATCGTTGAATTGTAGCTAGTTACGCTGATCCGGCCATCCATGACCGCATAGACTGTGTCTCGGCGGGCGCGCAGGTCAATTCCGGCGTGCAGGGCATATTTTCCGGACAGCGGGTGGATACGGTAACCATATCCGGAAGTGATACGCAGCTGTTTCAGGGGCAGGCAGATGAGGGCGCAAAGCCAAATTGACTTCACCGGCTTAAAGGTTGTGCCTGTTTTTGAGATACGCTATCGCTCAGGCTCACCAGGCTGCCTTCCCAAACTGTCGGATTATCCCTGGCAATTTCCAATGCCTGCCAGTGGTCCTGTCCCCTGCCCATATCCTGCAGGTTACTGATCTTGAACAGGGTTTTAAAATCGTGCAGATCAAGGCTGCCGGCATTTTTCATCAGGTCGGGGAACAGTTTATCCCTTTCCTTCAGGCGTAGCAGTTCATCCGCCTGGTAGCGTCCCTCCTGTCCGCCTTCAAAGCTCAGGTAGACCTGCTCTTTAAGCGCGTCCACATAGGTAATGACGCCGATCTTTCCCTGCCGTTCCGCCGGGTCATTTTCGAGACCGGGGTGCACGAGCGCGAGCGTGCCCAATAATTCATTGTTCATCATGTCATGCCTTTCGTTTTTTGATGTTCATATTAAGATCAGTTTCAGCGGCCAACCTGACGTACTTCAGCGTTTCTGAGTTTATCTTCAAGCGATATCATGCTATCCTCCAAGGATTCTGGGTTTTCGCGCACCATTTCCATCGCCTTCAGCAACTGTGGTTCTTTTCCGTAATCAAGCATGAGCGCAATGTTTTTAAGGTCCTTGAACTGTTCAGCGGAGAGCTGACCTGCATTTTGTTTCAGTTGCTCGTAGATATCGTTGGAAGGACGAAATACAAGCAGGCTGTCACTGCCATAGAAACCATATTTCTGGTCCTCGAATTTCACACGGATGACATCATCAGCAAGATCGGCTTCAGTGATCATTCCTATTTCGCCGTTCTTTTCAGCAGGATCATCCCATAGGACCGGATGGACCAGGACATGCTGGCCAATTAATTCTTCGTTGTTCAAGTTGGATTAGATTTAAAGGTGCCTTTGATAATACCCGAAGGGGAGATTGAAGGAGATTTGAATTTGAGTACGATCTCCTGGACCTCCTGGGTGATACGGAAAAAATTCTTTGTGAGCGTGGTGTCCTTAGCCTCCCCAAAATCATAATACTGCGGCAATGGTTTATATTCCCGCTCCTCCCTGGCGATTTGTTCCATGTCGAGGTTTACCCGGCAATGGATAGCTGAGGTTGTATATTTACCGGTAAATTTCTCTTCAGCGTCAGCGGCTATGATCCCGACGAGCTCACCCGTATTGAGGGATGCTATTTTTCCAGCAGGAATGAGTTCTTCCAGTTTTTCATTTAGTGATGTCGATGTTTTATTGCGGTCAATGGACAGGCTTTCGCCGATCTGTTTGGATTTGCCGAACAGCCGTTCCAGCCAGTCGAGTGTTTCCTTGTTGCGTACCGAACCCGCAAGCACATTCCCCACGACCGCGGTGATCGTCGCTGCCGTGTCTTTGCCGTATTGTTGCGCAAACTGAGGCAACTCCTGCAGGCCGAGCAATACCGCGACCTTGTTGCTTCTCGCGGTGGCTATAAGGTTTTCAACTTTATGAACGAAAAGCGTAGGCACCTCATCCACGATCAGTGCTGAAGGCAGGTTTCCCTTGGTATTGATCAGCTTGGTGAGCCTGTTGATCACGATCGAATAGCAGGCCGAATTGATATTTTGCGTGTTGGGGTCATTGGCCAGCACGAGTATGCCCGGGTTTTCTTTTGACGAGATCTTCAAATTGAAATCGTCCCCTGAAAACACCCAAAATGTTTCCTTTGTCGCCAAACGGCTGATGAATATCTTCAGAGTACCGATCTGGCCTTCCAGCTGATCGAATGCCTTTGCATTGTAGGCTGTCATAAAAGGAGACATCATTGACTTTAGTTCCGGCTCAGAAGTCAGGGCGTTGAAGATCTCCTCATAGGAGCGGTTGAGCAGCGCAAGTACATGTGGCAGGCTTGAATATTTACCACCATCATGCTTGCTCATGAAATAGATACATGATGCCAGGAAGTTGATTGCCGACTGCGTGAAGAACTGATCACTGCCACCCGAACTATCGCCTTTTTTTAACGCCAGTACCAGGGCCTCTGCCGTTTCAGCGGCATCCGCGAGGGTGTTGATATAATCTGACCGCCATGGGTTGATGCGCCTGCTCTTTTCTATGTCATCGAGGTTGACCACATGAAAGCGGAAATCTTTCATTTTTCCGCGCTGCTTCGCCAGCAGATAATGGTAATATGCAATCCTCCCAAGGTCAGGGAACTTGAAATCATACACGCATACCGCGAAATTTTTGTCACCGATCAGCTGGCGTATAAAGGGATTGACGATACTGAAGGATTTCCCACTTCCTGGTGTCCCGATCAGGATGGTACCTCTGAAAACGTTGCAAAGGTTGATCCATCCCCGCCAGATGCGCTTGTCGTGGTAGAACAGCATCGGGATATTGACCGAATAAGGTGTTTCCTCCAGTTTCACCGGCTGCATAAAACTTTCGGCCTCAACATTCCATTTGTCCTTACCCAAACCAGTCTTGATCATTTTGGAAATATTGTCCATCGCCAGGCTGATCATGAGTGCCCCGGCAAGCGAGCAGACCAGGTAAAGCAGGTTAAACCCGGTAGTAAAGGGCAGCAAAACCGGAGAAGCCCGGCCCATATAAACCATAGAACCGAAAAAAAGCAGCAAGCCAAGCGCCAGCGGGTAAACAATGTGCTTTTTCGGATCGAGTTCTCTTTCTTTTTTTGCCAGCGTCCCGATGCTGACGAGGCAGATCAGGAACATCGTGGCCAGCTTGCTGTAAATGAGTTTGTGATAAACTGCGAGTACAGCAAGCCGGTGAAGCGGCAAAGCAAAAACGCCCCAGAAAGGGGCGTCGATATAAACAAACACTGCTGCTTCCAAAAGTACCGAGAGGTATATACCACATCGGAGGAAGCCATGCAGCTTCTGCTGTTCATGGGTCTCTTCCATAGAATAATGATTAGAAATGGTGGGAAAGATTAAAATCAGCGTTTGGGGCCGCCCGGATTTAAACCGGGAGACAAAACCTCATCCTGATCGGGATTTTCTTCGTCGGAATTCGGTTGCTGTTTTTCGGCGATATTTTTATTGATCTCAGCTTCGAGTTTCTCCTGTTCCAGCTTTAAACCGATCAATTCCGTTTCCTGATCGAAGGTTCGTTGCGACAATTCGGTCAGGGCCGGTAAACGTTCTGAAATTCCGGCAAGTGTCGTCCGGTATTTTTCTGCCAGATGGCCAACCCGGTCAATGGCATTTAAAAAGTAACGTGCAGCGGTCTTCGGATTATCGATATTGGGCGCGCCGTTGCTGAGCATGTATTTAATGCCGGTAAGAGGGCTTTCCGCGTAAAGGCTCGTGGTAAATTCCAGTTTAGCGGAGGGATCACCTATCCCGCTAAGTTTATGTCGTACAAAAAGATCGAATCCATAGAGGCTGCCGATGCGCATTTCATTCTTTTCCTGGCCGGCAGGCCGCCACTTCAAATAGAGGTTGATGAAATAATTACCGATCTCAACGGGATCCGCGGATGGAAAATCACTCAGCACGAGAAGATTTTTCTTTGCTCCTTCGCCGTCATACTGCAACACATTTTTATAGGCCGCTTCATCGGTAGCCATCAGTTCGAGCGTCTTTGACGTTGCCTGGCTTTCCTCTTCCAGACTTTCCAGGATCATCCGCGCTCTCGCCACTTCGCGGTAATGTGACGAACGGGCACTTTCCAGCACAGCGATCTTTTTATCAAGCTTTGCTTTTTCTAATAATGAGGTGTCGCCTGAAAGGATAGCGATATATTCCGAGAAATTCATGCCGCTCTGTTCGTCCATACCGCCTTCGTCCAATGTACGGACGCTCAGATCATTATTCTTCATCTGGCTTATAAACGTCTGTTTGTTCTTGAGTAAACCAAACTTATAGTTGTCGAGTGACTTTTCTACCGCATAGATGAAAACCTTTACCTTGTTGTCAAAATGCAACTTGGCAAGCCAGTTACCTTTTCTGGCTCCGCGACCGTTACGCTGATCAAGGTCACTTGGGCGCCAGGGCGTATCCAGGTGGTGCATGACGACGATTCTTTCCTGTATATTGTTACCTGTGCCGAGCATATCGGTACTGCCGAGCATGACACGCAGCGAGCCGGAGTTCATCAGGCGGAACATTTCCGCACGCTTTTTTCCGGGCCAGTCATGAATAAAAGATATTTCCGCACGAGGAATATCAAAATCCCTGACCAGCTTGTCCCTGATCTCCTCATAAACATTAAAAGCGCCGGGTTTGGGCGTGCCCAGATCGGAAAATATCAATTGCGTGCCACGATGGTCCATGCTTTCTTTGTAGTATTTTGACACCATGCGGCAACAGGTATTAACTTTATTGCCGGGATGGTCATCATACAAGCTTTCATCAATGAGGCGCATATCCAGGGACATTTTCTTCGCATAATTGGTCGCAATCAACATCCTCCCGATGTCCTCTTCCCTTGAAAGCGGGGCTCTTCCAAGCAATGTCGCGTCACCGTTTTTTGCGAATTGCATCAACCTGTCGATGAAATCACTCTGATCAGGGGTCGGAGGAATGTTAATAAGCTCCTCATCCAATTCCGGCCGGTCAAGGTTGATATGTTTCGCGGTTTTATAATCCGTGATCTCGTTGTAAAACAAAGCCAGTTCCGGTACTTTGATAAAATGCCTGAACCGCTCCTTCGCTTTGATCTCATTGGTTACTGTGAATTCAAAGTCAACTGTTTTCTTCGCATAAACTGCCGCCCAGGCGTCGAAGTTGCTGATGCCCTGGCGTTCAAGTTCACGGGGCCTGAGATATTTGAAGATCAGGTACATTTCCGTAAGACTGTTGGAAATAGGTGTGCCTGAAAGGAAGGTTACACAGAGGTCCGCATCAAATTTTTCCTGCAAAGTTCGCACTGCGAAAAGCATATTGAGCGATTTCTGACTACCGGCCATATTGCCGAGGCCTGCCACCCTGGTATGCCTTGTAGTAAAAGTGAGGTTCTTAAACTTGTGTGATTCATCTACAAATAGATGGTCGACGTTCATTTCCTGAAAATTAATACCAGTATCCTTCTTATGTTCAATCGCATATAGAATCCCTTCGAGTTTCACTTCGAGGTTTTGTTTCCTGATCTCCAACCCTTTCAGCATCGACTGGCTGATATCCCCGCCGAGATCGCGCAATGTTTCGAGGTCATTTTCCAGGTTTTCCAATTCGGTTCCAAGAATCTCCTTTTGTATTTCCGGGGCCTGAGGGATCATTCCAAACTGGTCATGCGTGAGTATTACACAATCCCAGTTATTATTTTTGATCTCGTGGAACAGCCGCAGGCGCTTCGCGGGCGTAAAATCATTTTCTCCGGGTGCCAGGATCCTTGCTTTGGGATAAGCTTTTCTGAACGTACCGGCGATATCGGCTACATTCGCCTTTAAGGCGAGGATCATGGGCTTGTTGATGACACCAAGCCTTTTCATTTCCATGGCGGCGACGATCATGGTCAGTGTTTTGCCCAGGCCAACCTCGTGATCGATCAAACCACCACGGTTTTGGATAATTCGCCAGGCGGCATTTTCCTGTGAAGGATAAAGGCTGTCGATCTTCAGCGCTGCTTTGTCAAGGCCGGGAAACTTCAGATGGCTTCCGTTATATTCCCGGAGCACGTAGCAATTGAAGCGTTCGTTATAGGTACTTTGCAATACTTTTTTGTCACCGGCATCGAGCCCTTTCAGCCATTCCCCATAACGTTCACGAATGGTTTCGATCTTTCTGTGCGCCGACTGTATCGCGTCGGTATCAGGAAGCCGGACAACCTTTCCATCGCGCTCCACAGGATATGTGATCTGGGGCGAGGTATTTTCGAGTGCGTGCTCCAGTAATGTGGCGGCGTAAATTTTATTCCCAGATCTTGGGACTACCGTATATTCCTCGGCTACAACCGATTGCCGGTTTTTGAGGCTAACCTTGAACGTGTCAACTGATGCGAAATAATTAACATCCACGTCGGTCTTAAAGAAAGCTGTCGCAAACCGGTTATAAAATCCCATCGGCACCCAGCGCTCACCAAGATTGAAGTCCAGCAGTTCAAACGGTATGACTTCGGGCTGAACCCTTTGCAGGGCGGCCAGGCTCCGGGCGATCTGGATATTTTCAGGCTCGTCAAGCAACATCAGTTCTGCCCGCTTCAGCTTATCGACTACATTTCCTGAAAGATACTTGTCCGTTGTTTCCCATGTCCGATCCCACGGGTTAAAAAGGATCTGTTTTTCAAGCTGAAGGATTATCTCAGCTTCCTGAAGACCGGTTGTTTCTGAGATATAAGGGAGGTCTACCCTGCCGAATTCATTGAGGCAGATGGCGAGCGCCTCCACCGGATCATCGGTTTGCAGCAAATTTTTCCGCGGAAAAACCGGCCCGTGGAAAATATCTGAGCGCAGGTACTTTTCATCGGACCGCAACTCCAGCGATGATAATATTTTGAAGCCGAACGCTACGTCATTAAAGATCCGGCTGCGGTTGGCCGTTTTGTTGAGTTCCCCATATTTTGAAACGAACCGGTCATAGCAGGAATTCAGATCTTTCCGCAATTCAGGATATTGGACCAGGTATTCCGCCTCATCGCCGGACAATTGCAGATAAATATCCCGTAACCTGATATAGTCACGGTAGAATGGGACGTCTTCCTGGATTTCCAGGGGATCAAAGGGAGCCTCACCGTTTTGCGCGCTGCCGATCCTCCCGATCCGACCTTCAAAAACAACTAATGTACCATCAATATAAAAAGAACGTAGATCGGTAAATGCTTTTGGCCGGTCAGGCATGAGCTTGAATGCAGGTTCCAGGCTACTGTCACCTTCATACACGTAGTCGTGGGAATAATATTTCAATTTAGCTGAAAGGATATCGAGTTCCTGCCCCAGCGTCTGTCCGCTCAACCATTTGTTGGAAAACTTAAGCTCCTTAACGTTACTGAATAGTTTATACAGGTAGCGGCCATTCGCCTTCGAACGTGCAGTCAGCAAGACCAAGCTATCATGCAGCGGATTTTGCGTGGTCCTGATTACGCTAACCTGCCTTGCAGAAGAACTGTCAACCAATGCCTTGTCGACATCACTGAGATAGGCAGCGGCACGGTTATGGTTAGGGGCCATGTCGAACAGGCCCAACTGACCAGTCACTTCACCTTTTTTTTCTTCCGGGGCCGGAAGAAAGGTTAACTGCTTAGCCTTACTGATTGCCTCATTAAAAGCAATGGACTCCCACTTCTGCCGGTCAAAGTTTGCCTGCAGATCTTTGCTGAGCAATTCCAGCAAGGTATCGCCTGCCGCTTCCATCCGGCCGTTTTGCCATATCATCAGGCAGGCGTCTCCGTAGGCATTCCGACCTTCAATGAGTTCGTCGCCTAAGATCAGGTTGAACCGTTCATTCAGATAGGCGTTCACTGAATATTTGCCAAATTCATTTTCGCGTTCAACAGTTTCTATCAGCAGGCTTTCGGCCGATGTCATTTCTTTTTTAGCCGTGTTCTTTTGCACTAAAATAAGGTGCGTACCTACTTCAACCCCGGCATTTTCCTTCATCAGGTTTGCCGGCAACACCGATACATGAAGCAGATCGGCCGATGTCATCAGCAACTTACGCGCCGTGGCGTTGGAGGGACTGTTTAAAAAAGCGTCCGTTACCAGGTAGGCGAGTATACCGCCATCTGCAAGCTTATCCATCCCCTTGGCAAAAAAGTAGGTGTGAATTTTCGAAGCAACCGGACTACCCAGGTATGCGGGATCGAAAACGGCAAAATTACCGAAGGGGATATTGCTGATGACCAGGTCTGCCTGTCCTTTTTCCGCTGCATCGGTTTCTTCCAGTCCTTTGATCTGTACGTTGGCAGCGATACCGAGACCGGCCGTATATGCAGCAAGTACCTTTCCCGTCATCAGGTCCTTTTCAACCGCGTTAACGGCAATTCCGGGAAATGTTTCTGCAGCTTTTGCGATAAATACGCCGGCTCCGGCGCTGGGTTCATACAATCGCCGAGGAACAATATTACTGTTCTTCAAAGCTGAGTAGATCTTTTCCGGGATAAAGGCAGGAGTGTAAAATGCCGTCAGCCTGCTACCTTTAATAGAATTAAAAGTGTCCCTGTATTGCTGTTCCTCAAACTTCTCTTTCAGCAGATTATGCATTTCCATGACCTGCGGATACAGTTTAAGATCTGCTTCTGAAATGTTCGCTTTCTTCCAGTCGTCCAAAGTTCCCGGCCTGTTTAAAATAGCTTTCAGCCCACCGAAACCTGCGTAGTTTCCCAATTGCTGCACTTCTGCAGGCGTAAGTGTTTGTCCGTTAAAATCCAGGGCGATGCGAATGGCCGCAATATTGGCGGCCAGCTTTTGAGCAGTATTAAAAGCCATGGTTATTCCTCCGTCAAGTATTCGGCAATGGTGCCGATCACCTCGTATCGTAAAAAGCGGTCGTCCTCATCAAGTCCTTCCATCAGCGGATCACATAATTCAAGGATATTGGTCAGCTCATAGTAAAGGAAACCATTGTTGCTGAACCGAAGAAAGGTTTCCCGGAATTCCTCTTCCAGTACCGCTTTCAGATAATCGTAGGCGATGGATTCGGTCATAAGTTTAATTGGAAATGATATCCGCTCTCAGGATATCTTTATAAGATATGTTCAGGGTGAGCACCCTTCCAGATGGCTGTTTTTCCGACAGTTCAACAGACAGCACTTTATTTCCTGGAAAACTGATCTTTTTGAAGACAAAAATATTCCGGTATCGCGTTGCGAAACTGTGGGCCTCAAATAGTACGAATGCGGGCTCCACTTCAACGGATTGAACATTGGAAGCTTTCGTCACCTTTTTATCGTCGATGCGAAACCGGATATCCTCTATATCGAAGAAAATATTGGAATCGTTGCGATAACTCAGATCCAGAAAAATATAATCTCCCGCCGTATATGCCTGGTTAACCTTCCCTGTTATCCCAAATGCGGAAGCGCTGGTGACACGATGTTTCCTATTTTCTGCAAATACCTGAAGTGCCAGTCTTTTAAGGTCATTTACTGAAAAACCGACTCCCGAAATATCGAGCGGCCGCATATCGGCGGGCCCGATCTCCACTTCGGACGGACCTCCTGCCCCACCCGGCTCAATGCGGTACTGCGCAATAAAAGTTTCACCGATAATGGTCAGTACGGCATCCTGAAAACTGACAGTCGAATCACGCATTTTGATCCGAAACACATTTTTTAAGGGGAGGTCACCAACCATTCCTTTACTGGATATATCAACGAAACGGATAGGTTCAGGGGAAAGAAAATGAATAGTTTGGTTAAGCGGTAAGCAGATAAGCGGCAACTTATCCTGCGCATAAAGTGCCGGGGCCATGAGTATGGCCAACAGCATGAATAATAAAGTTTTCATGTTATCTATTTTTTTGGATTTCTGAAGGGTCGATGAGGTACAGGTAGGAATTGTATTTGAACCTGGCCTTGTTTTTCCTGATCAGCTCTGCGATGGCGGAAGAAGTGGACTGGAACATTTTACTTACAGAGCTCATGATGAACTGGCTGCCGGAAGTCCCATCGAGTGTTACCCCCTGAACGGAGCTCCCGCCAAGGTCTTTACTGAAATCCCGAAAGGCGGAAGCGGGCACATACAGGCCTGGCAAACCATCAAGGTCATACACCTCCAGCTTCACCGGCAGGATTTTCCCATCTGACAAAACCGAGTTGATAGACAACGCCACCCGCTGTTCCGAAAAGCCGCTGACCTGCGCATAAAGCAAACTCCCCTTCGCCACCTGCTTATCGCCCACACGGATATCCTCCAGTAATTTCAGGCGCAACCTTGAACCGGCATACCCGGTAAGTCCCTCATCGATCATTGCGGTGATGAAGGCATCTTCGCTTTCAGGCCTGATGCTATTGAAGTCAGTATCCAGGAGACCGTTCTTAGAGACAGTAAGGATAGGTACAGCCACTTTTTCACGCGCCGTTTTTTCCGCAAGCTGCATTTTCTTCCTTTCGGCCTTATATTCCGGATCATTCGACTTGCTCATGCTGTCCATATAGGCCATTTGTTGTTTAAAGACATCCATCGGATCAATTTCCTTCGGAGGAGCCGCGGGCTTGCTGACTCGCTGCCTTGAATTGTAATTATTCAGGGCAGCTGCCATTTCGCGGTCCTGCTGCGCATGTTGCGGGAACTCTGTTCCGGCATATTTGGCTTTCATGGCCTTTTCAACCGAATCGAGCTTAAATCTTTCACTTTTCGTGTAGAGGTTATGAAAACCTGCGTTACCGGATTGCTCTTTAGGTATTACGTTGACCGCGGAGGGTCCATCGGCATCCTTGTAGGTATTTCGGTAAGCGTCAAGTTTATCTGCAAGATCTTTTTTGCGGACGTAGGATGATACATCACCAACATTGGCATTTAGATCAGTTGCGGGTTTAGCTGCCGGTTCTTTTTTTGCGAAACCGGTTTGCCAGGCATAAAAGAAGAGCACTAAAAAGGGCAAAACAATTACAGGCAGCACATATTTGGGCTGTTTAAAATCTATTTTCATGAGGGTTATAGTTAATGTATGGGGTGGATCTCCCTAAATCGGTTAAGTGCGCTATCCAGCAGCAGGCTATCCCGGGAGGACAAAGTTTTCTTCGACGCGATACTGTCAATGATTTTTTTCAGTGCCATTGTCTGCCTGATTTCCCCGGTGGTCTGCAGGATCCTTTCAAAACCGTCCGATGCGGGAGCGATGATCTTAGCGACGGGGATGATCCGCAGTCTTTCCCGATTTCGAAAAAAGGTAAATGACAGGATCATGGAAAGAAACATGGCGGAAACCATCGTATAGAAATACCTGCGCGGATGTTTCGACGAACTCCGTTCAAGCGCCTTTTCCGCATATAAAAAATAGCGGCCGAACTCCCTGCGCACCTCTCTGAACAGCGTATCCCTGGGATCGCGGTTAGAACGTATTTTTTTCAACATCTTCGAGGTCTTTATTTTCCAGGGTCTTCCAATTAGTGATCAGCACGCCGTGGGGATTGTTATCGCTTCGCGGGATATCTTTGAGATAACCTTCGGTGATCAATGACCTGATCACGGTCGAACTGCGCCGGTCGATCTTCAGCCGGCCATAATACCTGAAATAATGTTTGGGGATATCCAGCACGATCGAATCGGTTTGCAGCGTTAAGACGGAACTTGAACTTAATATGGAATTGAAAAATCCCTTTTCCTTGAGGTCGTTATACTGCTGCATGCCGCTTTCGTCGACGAGGTACATCGCTTTCTTCATCTGGTATTCCATGTATTTGTCATCCGGTGTGAGCGAAAAGAACAGGGAATGGAATACGTCGACATGCGCCCTGTACTCGGCCGGGCGGTTTATCTGCATATCGGTTTGCTTGGCAAAGATAGGAACGTTATTGTCCAGGATGTAAATGTTCCGCTGTGATGCGCCAACCAGCCTGTAGGCATAAAAACTGGTGATCGCCACGATGGTGACACTGGTTATCAGGCTGCCAATAGCAATTATCGTTGCCAGCCTGATCTTATCTTCGATATTTTTAATGATCATAAAATAAACAAAAAAGGCCCCGAAGGGCCAGCATTAATAAATTTATTATTGATCAGACCACGGCGATCGCTGCCTTCCTGACAGCAGCGCCGACGGTTCCTGCACTTCTGCCAAAGGTGGAGGAGGCTGAACTGATACCGGACGTTGAGATGATCCAGGTAGAAATACTCGGAACGGTGAACATACATATCGCGCCGATGAGGAAAACGATGATGACCGTTCCGAAGGACAACAGTCCGTTCCCGGCGAATACGGCAAACTTTGTCATATCCGCTGTTGTCCCATTCTTTCCTACCAGTTCCTGGTATTTACTGATCTCTGAACTCAACGCATATTCCTGCATCAGGCCCGTGAGGTACATGATCAGGTAAGCAATCCCGGAATAAAGGTTCACAGAAACAAAACGTGCTATCCAGGTGCTGAAACTGTCCCTGAAGGCCGGTAATATACTTGCCGCAACGGCAAATGGCCCGAGTATGATCAGTATCGATGAATAAATGATCTGCAGCATGAATATGACGTAAACTGCTATCCGCAATAACCAGATACCCAACAATTCAACTAACTGAGTAAATAACAACTGCATGCCGACCGCAAGTCTGTTCTTGAGCTCAAGCAGCGGAGCGACAACGGTACTTATCCCTTCCTTCACCGTACTCGTCACCGAGTCCCATGCTTCGCCGTACCAGGTATCACTTTCCTTCTCAGCTACTTCGGTTTGAGATTGGTAGGTATAAAGGGAGTTTGCCACGGAGAGCATTAATTCGGAACGCTGAACCCGTAGTTTATTGACAATAGCCTGTTCGCTGTTAAACATTTGTTCGGTTTGTGCCGCGACGACATCAGTGGGAAATGCGACCATTTTTGCGAAAGGCCCCCACCAAAGAATGATCATGGCCAGGCCGAAGGGCCGCATGAGTGGCATGATCTCCAATTGTTTATCGCCCACCATCATTTCATAGGATTTTATGGCGAAAAATATGATCATAAAGATCGCCGCCAAAGCTTTGGCGTCAGTAATAAATAGATCGAAATGGGTCCAGATCGAATCTTTCAGGCCTTTCAAAAACACCATCACACCCGATTCGTAAACCCCGTCCCCCTGCAGGAACTCGAGCGTTTTTGTGTGATCGTCATCGGCCGCCTGCGCGGGTGTGACTACAAAAAAAAGGCAAAAAACTAATGTGCAAAAGGGAATTTTCTTTTTCATTGGATATGTTTTAAAACTTTGCGGGCGGTCTCGACGTCCGTCTGCGGCGTCCAGTTAGTGACCTCCTGATGCCCGGCCTGCAATTGCCGCTGTTGCGCGGTCATCCTGATAGAAGTTTCCGCAGAAGCCGTTCTAATAGCCCAAACCCCTGCAATTTTTCGATAGTCGAGCAAAAGCCGGTAATAGGCCATGATCCGGGCGCCCCGATCCATGTCTGTCGTATGGGCACCATCGATCCGTTCTTTCAGGCGGTCAAGTTCAGCAGCATACCAATCATACAATCCCTCGGAAACCAATTTTGCGCTGACCGCTGGTGATAAACCAGCAAGAATGGAAGTCCTGGTATGCTTCAATACCGGATCAAACTGATCTTTATAGTACAGTAGCCAAAGCGGGTCCGCATCACTAAATAGCCCCGATTGCGAAGCAATTTGGGAGATCGCAGTGCTCCGAACGGTGTCGGATTGCAGTTTATATTTATCGTCGCTGGCCTGCATTGCCCTGACGAGGGCGAGCCTTTGGGTTTGGGGACCGGTTGCGCTCAAAGGCCGCAGGTCCTTTTTATGGTAGTTTGGATACGGGAAGCCCCAGACCAGCCAGTAAAAAGGGTTGAGGCCGAGGAAACCTGAAGAGGGTTTGAATTTGTTCTGGTCCCATTGCTGGAACACCATGCGCTGCTGCTGGTAACGCAGCGCTTCATCGTTGACTTTCTGCTGCGCATAACTGCCGACAGCGACGAATAACATGAATAATAACAAAATGCATTTCGATTGAAATCGTTTTTCTTTGTTCATGGTCTTAAGTATTTTGCGTTGCTGATAATCCGGGTTACATAATCGCGGTCATGATTGATGAAATCCCTGAAAGGGTTCATAGATTTGCAAAGCCCCTGTTGTTTTGCCCAATACATCGCCCGCCAGGCACCATAGGCAAGCCCGTCAATGATCTGCAAGTGCGTTACGACCTTTTGCAGCAATTCGTCCCTGGCGTTATAGTCGGCGAGTACATTGGCCCCCTCCTTCAATACAAAGCCAGAGACTTCGCTGAGGAGTGCGGCACACCGCTGTCTCAGTTCGGCCGTCATCGGTTTTGCGAAGACGAGCAGAAACGGGTCTTCCTTCGTCAATTCGAGGCAGCCGTTTAGATAAGCTGTTATGTCGACAGAAACTGAGGCGATATATTTAACCTGCATACCATCTCTTAAAGCGGAATTCACATTGGAAAGGCCGCGGTAGATCATGTTCTGTGCTAATACAACGGATCCCGTATTGGTATTCAGGTCATCGAGATCCGTATTAATTCTTGAAAGATATTGCTGATGGGTGATCTCAGCGCTGCTTCTGACACCGGCATTTGCTATGACCGACTGATATTGCTTGGAATCAAAGACGGCTTTTTGCGCTTGAACACCGGTAAAACCAAACGTCCCGAGCAAGATAATGACCAGATGTTTCATTGGTGGAGATATTTGGCGTTACGTAAGATATCCAATGCAAGCCCGCGATCGGCATCGATGAAATTCTGAAAAGGGTTTGCGGCTTTTAGCAGGTCCGATAACCTCGAATACTGCAACATGGCCAGCATATTATTTGAAAGGTCCTGTATACTGCTCAACTCAGAGAGTACAAAATCAAATAAGAGCTTCCTGTCAGAAGGCTTCATCTGGTTGACATCACCGATAGAAATAACCAGCCCGACGACATAGCGTGATAATGCTTTAGCCTGTTGCGCAAAACTTAAGGCTGACTGGAACCCGATAGCCATAAGCGCAGGGTTCTTTTCCACCGCCTTAATGATTTGTCCCTGGTTGCTGACGATCCTTTCGACCATGGGTAAAGCATATACGCCGATATTTGCGGCACTGATCGCGGTTCCCAGGGAGTTATAGCGCTGTTGAAGATCACGGTAGGTAACCTTCAGTTTAGCAAGAAGGGTCAGGTTCGCCTGCTCGTTGGCAAGCGCTTTGGCTTGATTGTCTTTAGCTGTCACCTGTTGCTTATTTTCCGACTTCGATTCTTCCACAAGCTGGTGAATGGCCGGAATGTTCAATTGTTTATGCTGAGCGGATACACGAATATGAAGTATCAAAAACAGCGAACAGAAAAACAACCTCAAAACGGTCGCTCTTTGGGTTATAAGTCCTGAACAGTTCATTTTCGCAGATATTTGGCGTTGTTTAACACTTCATTGGCTATCCTCGTGTCCTGGCTTTGCCATTCCGACCAGGGATTAAGGGAACGAAAAATGCCATTCATTTTCGCCCAGTAGATGGCCCGGTTCATACCGAAGGCGATCCCCCGTAAAATGCGCATGTTGTCAGCGATATGGTTCAGGAGCTTTCCCCGTTCCCCGGAATCCATCAGGTTATTCCCGCCCGGCTTCAGGGCAAAGGCGCTGACGTCGGCAGCCAGCATTGCGGCCCTTGTTTCAAAATCACGGGCGCCCTGTTCCGCGAATAGCAATAAGGCCGGGTTTGTCCGGGCCATCGTTACCGCAGCGCTGACATCACTAACGATACCTTTACCACATTCGGCTATATCTTTGACGGTATACAGGTTGTTAATCACCGCGGCCACTTCACTCAAGCCTTTATAAATTTTGTTCTGGAGGTTGTTAATCAGTACAAGCTGGCTGCTTACCGCAAGTTGCCCCTGGCCGATGAAGTTCAATTTGTCGTTGGTCGTATTGAGTTGACCATTGATCACGCCGGCGTTTACTGCAATAGCAGCGGAAGTGGCCGGATCGACGACCAGTTCCTGGGCGAATAGGGTGCGGGCAAAAAAGATGCCCGCGACAATCAGAAAGATTTTCATGATGGGTATTGAAATTAAATGGATGAAAAATTGGTTTCTGCGCGAAAAAAAGGGCAACCATTATTGCAGCAAAGATGTTCGCGCATTGACTTTGGCTATAAATTCATGGAGTAATAAACCGCTTTGCTTTAAATCGCTGATAAAGGCGTCCACCCCGGCGGTGTAGGAATCAAACCTTCCGGAATAATATTCAACCGCTGATTTTTCCGGTTTCTCCGTCGTGTACGTCAGGTATTGCGCCAGGGAAACTTCAACTCCATACACTTCGCCCGTGGTTCCCCTGCGAATGTAGACCTCCTTGAATTTCCTGCCGGGAGCTTTTTCAAACTGGTTGATCGTAAAGATCTTCTTTCTTTCTGTATCGCTGATGGAAAGCAGTGCAGCTATTTCGTCGTAACGATCAATAAACGCGGACTGGTCGAGGAGACAAATGGTATCCGAATTATTGATGATGCTATCTTTTATTATCGGGTTACCTATTACATCACCAACCTCTTGGGTAACTTCAACGACTTCGCCCCAAAACTTTCGAACTGTCTTATTCAAATAAAGCAGAAAACCAGCCATAAGCGGACTCGAAACAGCTTTCCATGCTTCTTCCAAAACTAAGGCTTTGCGCATCGCATTCCGATAACGCATCTTTTGAATAAAGACATCCATGATAACCAACGTGACTATTGGGAACAATACCTTGTTTTCCTTTAATTGGTCGATCTCGAAAACAATAAAGCGTTCCGAAAACAGGGAGCTGTCAAGATCTTCGTTCAGGATCCTTGCGAACTCTCCGCCTTTGTAAAACTTTTTAAGCACATATCTGAACTCGTCAAAATCAAAGGAGATCTTTTCTGTAGACCTGATACCAGGAATGAGTGCCAGCGCAAATTCATAGAAAGTATCAAAGCCGAGGTCCCTGCCATCAAGAAATGCCTGGTCATAATATGCGGAAATAACATCCGCGATCACATCACGTTCCACGGTACTGATGGTCCCGTCCGCGCCTTTCCAGCAAACCCCGATCAAAGTACACAGGAAATCCCTCTTCTCAATATTGAATTCTGCCCTGGTAAATCGAAAGGGGTTCATCGTAATGGGGCGTTCGTCTGTATAAGTGATGTATTTTCCTTCGTAGTATTTACACAGGCCCGAATATGAATGCCCTGTATCCACGATCACAACATCCATATTATACAACATGTACTGTTCAATCAGCGCGTTCATGAAGAAGCTCTTTCCGGAGCCGCTCGGCCCCAATACAAACTTATTGCGGTTGTTGATCCGGCCTGTCCTCATCGGTAAGTCTGCCGGATCGATACCGACAGGTATGCCGTCGCGGTCTGTAAACCGTATCAGGAATTCCGAGGGTTCATCATTGAGCAGTGATTCTTTGAAAAAGAAACAGGTCGCAGCTGCCGCAGTGGTCAAAAACCAATCGTAGGTCTTTACTTCTACCCCGTTTCCCGGCAAGGTTGTCCTGAAAAGTTCCAGTTGGTTATAGCTGTTATCACTGCAAATAATACCATGCTGAAATAAGGCATTTTCTATAAAGTTAGTTGCTGCGGTCAACTGCTCTCCGTGTGCGGCGACAAGAACATTGTAATGCGCCCTGACCAGCGGCTGTTTGTCCCTCGCCACGTCAGCAAGTAAACGGTCAATATCGTCTACACAAAGCTGGTTTACCGGATCAGGTATGCCACTATGCTTTTTTTTCTTGGCTTCGAGCATCCTCAAGGTCATCACCTGTTCGGGCAAGTCCAGCAATTGATTAAACACAATAACTTCAAAGCCGGGTACTTTGAACAAAAAGGACATCAGGTCAGCAGGGAAACCCCGAAGGGCCTCATTTTGATTAAGCTCAATATACGGACTGACTTCAGGTGGTAGATCAACATTATCCGTATTAACGAGACAAATGGCCTTTACATGGCGCTTACCGATCCGGATCCTGTCATCTGCGGCCGCGATATTATCAAGTGTTACTTTCCCATTTTTAAAATCCATACTCAGCAATCGCAATACGAGATAATTGATATCCGGCTCCAGCAATAAAGATGCTCCGGGAATGATCCCAGCGACTTTAGCAATCGCCTGCAAAAACTCCTTCTGTGTCTGCTGGTTTTTCACATAAAGCCTGCCTTTTTTAAGCGGCCGTGTTATCGTCAGGTAGGTTTCGACAACGAACCGTTCCCTGCCATCGAAGTGCTCATGGTATTTCTGCTGCAGGTATTCCGTATGGGACCCAGCATTATACCCGACCTTGCTGATGATATCCAATTTCTGGACAATATAGCCATCCCCCAAAATGCCGATCATATTGATGAGTAAGCGTTGAAATTCTTCGTATCCTGCGGCATCTGCAGAAAAACGTATAACAGGGTTGGTCATCCGGAATATGACAGAACAATCTCCCCTTTCCCCGATCAGCATGTGATACGGGCCATTTTTGTCGATTCCCGCGTAAGGTATATTAAATAATTTTTTTGCGCCCATAATGATTGAGGATAAAAGTGCCTGATGAGCGGGTTTTCAAGTGGAGGCCTTTTTTTTGCCTCGTTGCGGTGAACACCAGGCCGCCAACGATGCATCCGATCAGCACCATTGCGCCAAGCCACATGTTGATGAGCGACATGGTGAGCGCTCCCAGTACCAGGCCAGCCAACAGGAAACCAATGCCCCAGTAAATGAACTTTCCTTTGAAGCCTTTGAAAATAAGGGGCTTCTGAAGCCCCTTATAAACAGCAAACTTTGGCGGCATTTACAGGCCGAAAAAAGCTTTGATCACTAAAGCGGATACGACCAGAAAGACGCAACTTCCGCCCCATCCCATTAATTCTTTGTTAATATCCTGATCACCGGAATTCCACTTGGAGTACACGCGGATGGCGCCGACGATACCGACAATGCCGCCGATCACGAGCGTAATGTTCGTCACCGGTGCGATATAGGTTTTGAGGGTTGTTGTTGCGGTGTTCAGGCCATTAACACCATTTTGGGCAAATGCAGGGACTGAAAGGGCAAGCAGGACCGCCGCTGCCCATAACTTCTTTGTTTTGATAAACATTCATCGAGGTATGAGGATTAATGCGGAGATCTTTTAGGGCTGCCGGGGAAGGCAGCCGGGTATGGCAAACAGGCATTCAGATCACGAGCAATGCCATTGTGAATACGCCCAAGGGCCAAAAAAGACCGCGATAACAGCGGCCATGGTCACAAGAAAACCGAAAAAGAAGTAAAGGGACGGGGAACTTTTATATGCTGCAGGGAGGCAGCTTTGTATTGGTCAAAGGCGTTCAGATCCCGAACAACGCCTTGAGGAAAAGGCCGGAAAGCAACATGAACAATGCGGCGTAGAACCAGGCTGATATCTCCGGTGTGATATCTTTGTTTCCATCCTGGATCCGCTTGTAGATCTTCAGACCTGCGGTTATACCCAGGATACCTGCTATAACAAATGAGAGGTCTGCAGCAGCGTAAAAATCTGCACCGAGGTCACGCCTTGCCTGTTCCATTTCGGAAATTCCTGGCTGTGCGCATGTATAAGCTGGTAAGAGGCAAAACAAGAGAAGGCAGAAAACCCGCCTCATGAGAAACTTACCGGACGGGTAAATTCGATAGCTTCCTGTTGGGCAAGGCTGAACAACTGCCTGATCGAAACGCCCCCGGAGGATACGACCGGTGATGGCGGGACTTTGAGGAGGTCAGGAGTATCAGTATCATCAGTACTGACAGGCGCTATATTTTCAGCAAACGTGAGTTCATCACCGTCCTGGGCCCGGGTACCTTTTTTTGCATTGCGACTGTCCCAGAAGATTAATGATGAATAATAGGCTGAATAGATTCCGATCAGCCATAAGGTAAATTTGATCCAGCTCATAAATTTGAATTTTGCATAAATTGTGTAATTGCTTTTTTGAGTTCGGGGTGTTGATCGAACAGGTAATTAACCGCGAAAGCGACGAGCTTGGTGGTATCGATGTTCGTAGCGATCTTAAACCTGGCCATCAGCGCAACCTGGTCCGCGTTAAAACGGGCATGTACCATACTTTTATGATCACTGTTATCGTAATCCATAATTGCCTGCAGGATCGCCGGTACTGAACGAGCAGGTTTAGATTTCATGCCTTTTTTTGCATTTCCGGCACCAGGTTTACCTAACTCTTCCCTAAGCTGGTCGGCCAGCGACTTCATGTTTTCCATGGATATATTCGTTAAATATGGGTTCAAAGACGGGGACAATGAGCTGCAACAGTGATAAAGGCGTTTGAAAAGTATTGACACGTTGAAAATCTACCCTGTCGGGTAGTATGCTGCTGATCCTGCCGAATTTGGCAAGCTGCTCGTTCACCTCCTGCATGATCTCGAATTTTGCATTAGCCTTGATCCTGTTGGGAATAAACACCATCGGTATTTTCGGGTTGATCTTCCGTAATACTACCGTGAAAAGAATGGTTGAAGTAAAGCTGAATTCGTCATAAGAAAAAGGGCAGATCACCAGATCCGCAGACTGAAAAACGGGTATCAAACCGTCGTCATCCAGTTTTCCCGGCAGGTCGATTAAAACGATATCATCCTTATTTTTTCCGACGATGCCGCGTAAAACAGGATAGGCTTCAAGACTTGTGGCAACTACCTGGTACGGTTCCGCATTCTCTAATATTTTCGCTTTGTCAAACTTCTGTGAGATGGACTGTTGGTAATCCATATCCACAACAGTGACATTGCAGTTTTTAGCAGTTGTCAGGTAATTGGCGGTGATGAGCGCGAGCGTACTTTTCCCCGCGCCCCCTTTTTGGTTGGCGATCAATATGGTCATATCTATAAAATTTTAATTAACGGGTATTCGTCCGTGCCTTCTTTTGCCGCCGTCTCCGCATGCCGTGGATCTCCTGATCGTCCACATCATCGGCTATAACTATTGCGGGTATATAGCCGGATGAATCAAGCTTTTGGGCCACATTTGGCTTTTCATCGGTTAGCCATGCTTGAGTCGTCCCGGGATTGACTGACAACAGCTCGCGGATTGGCATCACTTCACTTCCTTTGAAAACAATTTTGTACCCGTGGTCAACGATAGAGTACCCGTAAGGTGTCTTGCCTTCGGCTGCATGAAATAAAATATCAATGCCATACACTTCTTTCATGACCTGCTTCATCTTCGGATCAGCCTTATGTTGTTCAAGCAGCGCCCTAACGACTGCCGCCCTTTTCAGGTCGCGCTTATAGCGTCCGGCACGTTCAAGGACTTTTATTTCATCGGGATCTTTACCCGGATAACCAAGCGTCTCCAACACCATCAGGAACTGCGCTTTAGTGCTGAAATGGTATTTCATAGCTGTATCATAACCAAGCACCTGATTGATTGCGGTCTTTGAACGTCGATGTTCAAATGCGCTTGAAATCTTACTGCCGTTACGGTCGATCCTGGTACTTACGATGTGCAGATGATTGTTACCGGTATCCTTATGAAACACGAGTAAATAAGGTTGTTCCGCATAGCCCATTTCCCGGAGCCAACCTTCCGCTATTCCTGTCAAGGCTTGTTTATCATACATCCTGCCTTTACCTGAAATGGCCACATGCAATTGCGGATACGCTATCCGCTCGTTTGCTGAGGTTATCATTTCCAGGTAGTTGATATAGTCCTGAAGCTTGGGCGATGTAAGTGCAGCTAAAACCCGAAAATTTGCTGCTTTCATCAATTCAGCACGCGATTTATCTACCTTATTCATATTATAGAACACACCCGCGAACGATGTGGAGGGCTTTAAGAATTTGACAATCATAAATGCTCAAAATACACGAGGGATCCAAAACTGTCGTTAAATGTCATCCAAGGCGCCCGGACGATTATATCGTTCGACACAGGCAATTGTATCATGAATGGCACCACCTTGGCTGAATAACGCGACATGTTCCAGGGAAAATTTCCGGCCCTGTCCCATCACTATGGAATGATAGCCAAAGGTGATCACAAGGCCCCCCGGTTCAATAACCGGGCAAATGGCATCCTTCAATTGCCGGAACGGACTGCATATGTGGCCATTATATAACTCCATGCTTTTGCGGTAGGCATATGGCGGGTCCAACACAACAGTTCCGAACTTTTTGCCATTCCAGGTTTTCAGGAATTGCAGGGCGTCGAGATGAAACTCTGCCGGCATATCCGGATCAAGGTCATTTCGTACCTCATACACGTTCAGTAATGTCTTGCCAGCAAATAAATTGAGCACCCTGCCTTCACAATGGCGCTCTACCCAGGATCGGATTGGTGCTGCGCGAAAAGTATAACGATGAAGGGGACATTTGATATGTTCGAATATCACCATAAAGATATTTCAGAATAACTTGAGATTTATATAACTACTTAACCATTGATCGTAATGACAACGGAGCACTATAACGATCAGGCGATCTTTCTATATAACACCATAACTATGCAACCTGCTATCAGAATAACCCCAGAGCAATGGAACCATATAATCAAATCACCCGGTAGCGTGGAAACACTGTTTCAATATACGTCAGCAGCACAATAACAATCTAAACGAATAATCGAGACGCTATCAATCAGGATAACTTTATAACCGCAGAACCGGCACATTTAGCTATGGTGTTATATAGTTAGCGTTATAGCTCTATATCAACTCCCTAATAAAATACGCTAAGCGGAACAAGGGGCATCATTTCCCCATCAGACGGATTACTTTGCGCAAGGCTATTTCAACTGAAGCCTGAACGCTGATATAATCAATCAATAACTTATTGAATTGAATACCAACCTCCGGATCAAGGATTTCCTTCAGCTGCAAAATATTGCTGTACCTGGCCAGTTGGTTAATGTTGTTACCGCATCTCCCGATCTCACCCGCGACCTGATCGAGTTTGCTGATGAGTTCTTTCGAATTAACAATGATCGTCCCCGAATCTTTCAGTACCCGCATCCTAATGAGCTTAGCCCTTGCGATCCCAAATTCCTTTTCCATGGCAAGGATCTCGGCATATTCCGTTTCGGAAAACCTGACATCAATTTTTTTATTCCGTTTACCATTTTCCATTAAGGGCCGCCCCTTAAGCTTTCCGGGATCATCCATAAGAAAAACGAGTTGCGAAGTTTTGCCATTCCCCCGGAGGGCAAGATGTTTTTGGAGGGATGAAAAATCGACCGGAACGGTATTTTTTGTCCGACAAAAAGACATCTTGCCGTTAGAAAATCAAAGCCGCCAAGAGGTATTCAAGGAGTGCTTTAGCGCGATCTTAACGGGAGATACCGGATTTTTGGGCGCTTTCAATTTCCACTTTGCTATTGAGTTCTGCGGCTTCGATCGCATCCGCCTGGCGGATAAAACCTACCAGCATCGCGTTGTAGTCTTTAAACCCACGATAAGCCTCCGAGCGATCAACTGCATAGGGTATTTCTGCGATCAGTTCCTTAGTGGATTTCAATCCGGGCCCGTCCCGGTCAAAAAAAATGTCGATATGTGGAAACTGCTTAGCTTTGGCAAGTCCGGCGTTAATAAGCGATAGCGAATTTAATATCAAAATGCTGTGATCGTCGTCGCTGTTATCTATGCGCCAGGTCAAATAATCCATTGCTCCTTCGAAAACAGCAAGCTTCTTGGAATTACCATCAATAAAGGTAATTCCCTTTAAACCAATACAGCGTTTAAAATACCGGTTGCGCACTTCCCAGCTACCATTTTCATTTTGCCAGCCTGCTGCAAAATAGGTCTTGGGATTATCAATACCCTGGGCGTAATAATATATTTCGCTCATTAAATTCCTGGCCGCCTCAAATACCCCCCTTCCCTTCAGGTAATTGGTAATTGCCGGGTGCGTTCCCAGAGGTTTAATCTCAGCGACGACGAAATGAGGAACTTTAACGTCTGCCCGTTTGCGGCGCTCCCGATGCTGCTCCACCGGTACTGCGGCACTGCTTAACAATTCATTGATTTTGGCAACAACATTTTTAAACGATAAGGACGGCCAGTATTTCAGGCCAAAGTCAATAATATTGCCGCCAATGCCGGTTCCATGATCATACCACGCCCCAATTTTGTCATCGACACTGAGTGAAGGCGTATCGTCATCGTCCCGAAGCATGCTTTTATACATATACTCCTTGCCTGACTTTTTTGCGGGTTTAAATCCGAGTCTGGCCAGCAAATCAACAAGGGAGGCCTGGTCCTTCAGCCCCGCTGCACTTAAAAATTCTGTCATAAGATAAATGGTTAAAAAGGGAGGAATTGATTGATTGATATGGCTTTGGCGATAGTTTCCAGTTCTACGCGGTCTAATCGCCAGGCTGCAGAATAATTACCGTCTTTTCGCGGCGTTAACAAGCCGCTTGCGAGCCACCTGTCAACATTACGCCTCCCATAGATATTAAAGGCTTCAGATTTTTTGAGGTATGGCTTGAGCAGTCCGGTTTTGACCAATGTGGTTATCGCAGCCAGTTCTGTAACATCCTGCATGAACTTTTCTAACTGTATCGTGGAGATTTCCATGAACCGGCACCGGGTAACGATCCCGTCAATTCATTTGTACCGGTTAATATTTCGGGATTACCAGCGTCATATCCTACGATACGGGCTTTCGCCTGCCAATGTGCTTTCAGTTATTGGTATACTTTCAACCTCACCTTCACAAAATTTTCCGTTAGGTACGGAATAATGCTTCATCCCAATACGTCAAAGAACTTTAATCCAGGGAGACTTATTCCCTGTTTAGCGTTCTGCCACAGGGGTATATGTCCCCCTGTTACTGGCAGCGGCTATCCGCTCCAGGGCAGCCCTGTCGAAATTTTGTTTTGAAGATTTACCGGATATGCCGGCAGTCCGGATTAGTCCTTCTGCCACCCATCGGTCAACGTTGGTTCGGCCATAAAGCCGGTAAGCCTCTGCTGGCGTGAGGAGTTGTTTAACCATGCCGCTCTCTGAGAGTACCTTTTCCGTACTTCGAATGGTGACACGTTTAAGAAAGCTTGCTAATTCCGTTTGCTTCATGATCCAAAGCACGGATTTCAGGGTATGCTGAAACAGGGAAAGGGGGTGAAACAAATCTTTCACCCCCTTTCTTTTCAGGCTATTTTGGTATCGTTATCTATTTGATATTCAATAAAAAAAGAAAACATCAATGTTAACACAACCGGTGTTAAATAAATCGCAAAACTTTTTCCGGCTATAATTTTGAGGGGAGGCACTGCTGCTTTAAACGAACTTAGCGTGAGGAATCAAGGAATTATTGAAAGTTACCGGAATCTGAATTTAAGCATTTAGAATTCAGATCAAGATTTGAATTTTATATGCAAAAGCATATAGCAAGTATGAAAAGCGGGGATTTATATGCAAAAGCATATAAATTACTAAAAACAGTTAAATTATATGCTTTTGCATATAATCATTAAATAAAGTATATTTGTTATATGCAATAGCATATAATCATGAAGTCATTATCAGATTTTGTTAAGGAACGGCGCAAGAAGGCAAGCCTCACGCAGGAGGAACTGGCAGATAAGTCTGGCGTTGCCCTGACCGTCATCCGGAAGATCGAACAGGGTCACGGGAACCTGAACCTGGAAAAGGTCAACCAGGTATTGAAAATGTTTGGCCATGAGCTGGCACCGGTCAGCAGGAAAGAACTGGATAATCAAAATAATCCGATACCATGAGACAGGCCGAAATATACTACGGGGAAGCACTGGCAGGCTTGTTAACCGAAACGGACGAGGGGCTGTACGAGTTTCAATATGATGCCTCCTACCAGGAAAAGGCACCAGGACAATTCCTGACCTTCACCATGCCGGTCCGGAATGAAGTTTACCGCGATAACCGCCTCTTCCCTTTTTTTGAAGGGCTGATCCCGGAGGGATGGCTACTGGAGATCGCTTCCAAAAGCTGGAAAATCAACGCCAATGATAGAATGGGCCTGCTGCTTGCCTGTTGTAAAAACTGTATCGGCGCAGTAAGCGTGATACCAAAAGAGAACAAAAATGATTAAACGATGCCTATATTGCTATAACGAACTTGCCGAAGCCGGGGATTTTCATGAAAAATGCAGCCTGATGTTCTTTGGTACGAAGGTTCCCCCGAAACTGGATTACTCACTGGGGCAGATGGCAGAACTCGCCAAAAACGTTGTGGAACGAAGCATTACAGTCCCGGGAGTACAGCCCAAGCTTTCCATGACCGCGGTCAGCGATGCCTTGGAAAACGATGGCAGCGGCCGGCTGACAATTGTCGGCGCATTAGGAGGTGATTATATCCTGAAACCGCCAAACCAGCACTTCCCGGAAATGCCGGAAAATGAACATGTCACCATGCGCATAGCTGAAGATGCATACGATATAAAAACGGTACCGTCCAGCCTGGTCAGGCTTGCCTCCGGGGAACTTGCCTATATAACCAAGCGGATTGACAGTACACCGGACGGGAAAAAAATCCATATGCTGGATATGTTCCAGATACTCGAAGCATTCAACAAATACAAAGGATCCATGGAACGGATTGGCAAAGCTATAGCTGCCTATTCCGAAAACACATTACTTGATCAGCTTGCATTTTTCGAGCTTACACTGTTCTGTTTTATTTCCGGGAACAATGATATGCACCTGAAAAATTTCTCGATGATCCTAAACGACCGGCAATGGGGACTGGCGCCCGCATATGACCTGCTAAACGTCAGCCTGGTTATACCGGAAGATCCGGAGGAACTAGCCCTGCCTATTGCCGCAAGGAAAAGGAAACTTGGCAGAAAACATTTTGAAGATTTTGGCAAAGGGCTCGGATTGAGCGAACGGCAAGTCAGCAACGCCATACGCCGGCATATCCAAAATACCGGTGCAGCGTTCCGGTGGCTCGACAAATCGTTCCTTTCGGACGACACGATTAGGCAATACAAGGAGCTGATCGGCCAGCGTACAGGCCTCTTACAGCATGGTCTTTGATTCCGGCTGGCAGCTGCGAATAAAAAATGGACCGGGGCAGAACAACTTAATACCAGGAAAGAAAAGTGCATGGCAACATCAATTGCATTCCATATCTACTGTCATACATTTTTATAAAATACCAATAAATAATGGGGACTTTACTAAAAGCGGTACCAATTGCGTAATATGTTTATATTTTTGCCTGAGAAAGTAGCCTAAATTTTCCAAACCTAAAGTAATGGTTAAAGCCACTAAATTGAACAGCACATTTGCCGAACTCGGAATGGACCCCTCTTTTGTCCAGCAGGCGCGCCTTCTCGGTTTGCAGACGATCGCTGATGTTATGGCCGTGAACCTGCCGCGGCTGAAGAAACATCCGAACTTTACGTACACCTGGTATGCCAATATGCTCGACCTGCTACAGGCGCATAACCTGCTAAAAAAGTTCCAGGCGGATCAACTGTAATTGGAGAGATTATAATTGGTATTCAACCAGTTTAGCATTCCGATCAGCTGCGCCTTCATTTTTTGAGCTGTGGAAAATTCGACATCGGTAGATTTTTTCTGAAGGTTGTCCGCCGAAATGAATAAGGCATTGGCCGTATAAAAATGCGCGGCAAAAAATGCGAACAGTTGGCCGATATTATCCCTTGGTAAAATCCCTTTTTCAATCTGCAACCTGATAAACAGGCCAAGAAGCGGGACGGAGAACCCAACGGGAAACCTTTCGCGGGATTTGCTGATAGCTTCATCCTGAAGGGCAGCCCTTTGCAGTCCAAGCAATTCTTCAATAAATTCCTGCTGTTCTCCCAGGTAGCCCAGCAAATCCGCTGCAATGCCATTTAATCCTGGCCGGTTGCCGTGCGAAGAACCGAGGCAAATCTCACGAACCCGGTGCCTTTCGCGTACCAGGAATTCAACCTGGTTCCTCATGTCCGAAAATTCTAACAGGCGGGAGCGCCAGTTATGCACACAGTACAGGAAAAACTCAGGATAATTGAAATCAGCATCAATAAGCGCGGCCTGCAATTCGGTGTCGTTGTTAAATCCTCCCTGTTGAAGAAAGTTAAAGGTATGCTTCAGGCGGTTTACCTCCGACCACGTAAGGCCCTTTTTCCTGATCCGCCGCGAAAAGACTTCGGCAATCAGTGTAACAAGCGCGCTATGGCCCGTTTTCTCAAGCAGGGAAGTGTTAAGTTTTTTTAGAGAAACTTTCAATTCCATTCTTACCTCTCCAACCGCAAAATCAGACACGGGAAGTTCGGCAAATGATTTATGGGAGCGAACGAGTGTTAAAAGGCCTTCCATCCGCTCGCAGGTAAACCGATAAAATGCCCTAATCCTGCCAGGATTTGCATGACTTTTCCAAACGGCAGAACTCCTGTAGGAATGGCTAAGGTTGACTAAGTAAAGCAGCTGGCGTAAATGGGGTAACAATTTCCGGCTACTGTTGGCGCCTAAGACATTTAGGGTCTCCTGCAGACGGCCCCTGATCAAATCCGTATTGAGAATAATATATTGAGACCACTTGTTGAAATCGCTGTCAGTTAATTCTGCATTCAGCAACCGTTCCGGTTTTATAGATTCTGTAATAAAATCATTGAGCTGCAAAAGTTCCTTTACCATGAAAACTTCATTAAGGTTTAAGCACAACTATCCAAGACTTAAAATTCAGCCCGTCGAATTGATTCGGCGTTAGGAAAAATACTGTTTAATAATACATGATAAGCAAAATGCTAATACAATAATACGCAAACGAAATAAAATTATCTATAATTATTAATTATTTCTCTCCAATATTAATATTAATCACCGCACTACCATATTTAACTCATACAAAAAAACAAAATAACAAAGAGCATACACTGTATTGGAGTTGCTAATAAAAAGTATTGAGCTGCCTAACCAGCCAATAAACTTCCAATGATAAATAGGCGCAGAATGTTGCTCAGGAATACTTTGCTTATAGGCCGCGGTGAAATTCATCGCGATCTACCTCCAGTACATCGAGAATCCTGTGAAGGGTAAGTAAGGTAATATTGGCACCGCGCTCGTATTGCCCATATGTTGACCTCGATAAGTCAAATTTGTTGGCGAAAGATTCATAATTGGTATAACCGCGCAGTAACCGGTAGTGCTTTAATCGCTCTCCTACGCGTATTAAATACTTCTTTTCGGCTTCGGTCACCGGCTTTACTTTCTTTCGGGTAGCCATGACTTCAAAATAAAAGAAAAGAAAAACGGTTTGGTACCCCTTATAAAACCCACTATATATAGTAGTTTATCTTATTTTTCCTATTTTTAACATATGGAAAAGAAGGATTCCATTCTTGAAAAACCGATTGCCGAACTTGGGGCGAGCAGCGTATTTTGCGAAGGTTGTAAAAAGATGGGCTATGAAACGCTGGCATCGATTTTAAGGGAAAGGCCCGAAGACCTACGTGCAAAGCAACATTTCAGCTATTTCTGGCTGGTAGAACTGATAGAATTCCTGAAAGAAAAGGAGTTGTTAGATCTCCTGCAGTCTATGCAGGGAAACAGTAAGGCTTAAGAAATTCAATGGCAGCCGCAAACATCCTGCTCATCTTGATAGCCGCAGCCTGGCTGATCTCGTAATAGGCATTGCTCAGACTATCGGGGGAAATAAATTGCTGCCGTTTCGTTGTAAAAACAGCGGCAGCGTGATCGAAAATCGCGGTCAGGCTTATGTTACCATAGTAACCAGTTTCATACAAGACCCTTATCATGCAGGCCAGGTGTTTAACCGATATACTCAACGGGATTTTCGCTGGTACAGGTTCTTGGTTGCGCTTCACACGGGTTAATGCAAACATTACCTGGAAATCATTCAGGCAGTCCCTATACATGTTAGCCACATGAGGCCAGTTTGTATCAAATTTTAACTGCCCCCTGTCCGGCATCACGGGAGTTGCTGCCATCAAATCTGCGATATGCTTGTCATAGTCAACAGCCGGTATTTGCTCAAGTTTAAGGATTACCTTTTTACGGAGATATGCCAAAAACAGGAAGTGATTGAAATTTAGCGATATCAACGTTGAAATAAGGCTTTCGGAAGACATCAGTTCCGCACAATTTCTTTTACCGGCAAGTTCGGTCAGGAGCGCTTCCCGGTAAAACAGGGAATTCAAATCGACAGGTTCAGCCGGGACATAGCAATAAATTTTTGACAGGCTTTCTTCCAGGCATACCCGAAGATCTATATCCGAATTTAGCTTATAGAGTTGCTTCATAAATTGTTGGTACATGACCTGACAATTCCGCAGTCGGTGCCGCATATATTCGGATGGTATTAACTGCTGGTAATTGATATAACCTTTATAGTACAATAACAAATGATCCAGCAAATGGCAAAGTTCCCGGGTCGCTGCATCATCTTCAGATCCGGAATTTTCCGAGATCAAGCCGCAAAGAAACTTGAAATGAAAATCGAAATAACGATAGATGACATCATTAGCCTCATTTGAAAAAGCTGCCGAGGCCCAGGATTCCCTGGCCCTCATGCAGCTTTCGGAAAGAATTTTATTGAAATCCGGCCTGAGCTTTGTCCTGGCAATACCTTTTCCACCCCGCTCCGGGGCCAGGCAATTGGCCAATGTCTCAAGCTCGTTTTTCAACATTTTAGAATTTAAAAACATGTGCCGGCGTCGCGGCTGTTGAACAAAAACATTGTAGGGCCTGAATTTTGCGCCCCTGTTTCAAATCCGGCATTCAAAGTAACCGGGCTGCAGATTCCTGCGTTTTCGGCGACATTAATTTTTAGAATTTTACTTTCCATTTTACATGGTTAATGCAAATCTTGCGGCCTCCATGATCAGTTGAATAACCAAAAACACGTCGGTAGCAGTATAAATTTGAATACCTTAAACCCGTGCATGATTAGTCAGGAAGACCAGCTATCCCAATTACTTTAAATGAGTTGTCGACGTTACTGTAGAGCAATAGGTAGTCGGATCTCCGGTAGTTGAATTAGATGTTGTTGTTTCAGTTCCTATGTACATTGAATTGTTTCCATACACTTTGAGAACTTTTGATTCGGTTAATTTCAATTTTTGTGTTTTCATGATTATTGATTTTAAGATTAAGATTAATATTAATAAGTAATTTATAAGTATATTATAATAAATTGCAAACAGTGTATTTGGGATAGCAAACGACAATATTCACGATGAATTACGCCATTAACCGTAACTATCGACATATCATTTTCCACATAATATGCTGGACAGTGTATATCGGCTACGAGACTTTCTACGTATTGGCTTTTGGTTTGGGAAACACGCCAATTATTGGATACATCTTTTATTATTGCCTGAATATTTTACTATTTTATTGGCATTTTAATACCTTAAATCGCGGGCTACTGACAAATCCGGTCAGGTATGTCTTTCTGTTCATTTGGATTGTTACAGAAATGGCAGTTATTCTCATTTTGAAGGCAGCCTGGGATTATTTCACGCTATCAAAGATTGTCCCCGCACCACAATTAGCGACAAAATTGAAATTTTTCGTTGGGCTCGATCTATATCGCAATTTTTACTATTTGTTTATTTCCTCGGTTATATGGTCAGCAATCAATTTTGATAGATTTCGAAAGAAAACAATGGAAGCATCGTTAATGCAAACCATTGCTGAAAAAGACAAATCGGACCTCCAGCTCAGATATGCCGAAGCTCAAAATGCTTTTTTGAAGCAACAAATCAATCCCCACCTGCTATTCAACACACTGAATACGATCTATAGTGCTGTTTACGTAAATGCGCCGACTGAATCTGAAGCAGTTCTGCTGCTTTCTGAAATCATGCGCTACTCCTACGAAGAACCCGACGGCCAGGGACTGGTCCCTTTGGAAAAGGAGCTGAGCCAATTAAAAAACCTGATCCACTTGAATTCCTATCGTTTCAGCAGTAATGTTCAATTAGATTATCGGATCAAGGGAAACCCTCAAAATTACAAGATCATCCCGCTCGTCTTAATAACCTTAACTGAAAATATGTTTAAACATGGCGACCTACGGATGATACCCAGGTCGGTCGAAATAACGATATCTGAAAATGGGCACCTGACCTTTGTGGGCAAAAATGTCCCCAAAGTTCCAGGTAAAGAAGAACCTACCACGTCCATCGGCCTGATCAACACGAGGCTTAGGCTTGATTATGCCTATAAGGACAATTATCAACTTGACATCAGCCACACCAACGACCTTTTCACCCTTGAATTAACGATCAACCTGGCCTATGAACGCAGCAATTATTGACGACGAACCACCTGCTATTACTTTACTTTCTTCATACATTCAAAGAACAAAATTTATGACGCTGCGGGCTGCAT
Source organism: Mucilaginibacter sp. SG538B (assembly GCF_013376065.1). Lineage (NCBI taxonomy): Bacteria > Pseudomonadati > Bacteroidota > Sphingobacteriia > Sphingobacteriales > Sphingobacteriaceae > Mucilaginibacter > Mucilaginibacter sp. SG538B. Next base: position 408,390 of record NZ_JABMJI010000005.1, on the reverse strand, counting down.
TCACAGATCCCGCAGAAGCCATAGGCATTTATAATGGAGCCAAACCTCCAGAGCTGACTTTTCTGGACATCGATATGCCCGGGATGAATGGACTCGATTTTGCGAGGATTATTTCTGGCAAAACCCAAATCATCTTTACGACCTCCTTTCGTGAATATGGGCCGGAAGCCTTTGAACTTTTAGCCTGTGATTACCTCTTAAAACCTTTCTCCTATGAGCGTTTCCTTGCCGCCGTTGGAAAGTTGAAACCCTTACAAGTCACGACCGGAACCAACCCAAGCTTTTTCTTTGTCCGCACCGAAACCCGCGGAAAATATTTACAGGTAACCGTGAACGACATCGTGTTCATTGAAAGCAACGACAATCTTGTCCGCATCACCAGCAACTCAGGTACAGTAACAGCCATGCACAATCTTACTGAGGTTTACAGCTGGCTCCCACCGGAACAATTTTCCCGCATTCACCATTCCTACATCGTGAACCTTCAGCAGGTACACGCGGTCGACCGAGGGCAGGTAATCCTCAAAAACGGAAAGATCATTCCCATCGGCAGGCAATATAAAGAACGTTTTATGGCCACTCTGGAACAGCTGATAATCAAACGTCGCCAACCATAGTCACGCTGGCGCCCTCTCCAACTTTAACACCGCTCTTAACAGCACTAACAAACATTTTCAGTAAGCAGTGCCATATAAATGTTTCATGGCGACGTTGCTCAGACTTGAAAATGCGGTTTACCTGCATATGAATAATATCGGCGATCAGCTTTTGACGAAAGGGTTCTGGTTTACCTGCCGATGCATTGGAAAGGTCGCTCAACGAGGCATTCAAATGAGTAATTAATTCCCAATCTCCAAATGATTGTTTTTCGTCATACAGCAAGGCCGCCCGAATCTCCCGATAACGGTCGTCCATTGACCTCTTTAACTTTTTATCCCCATCGTGTTCCATAAAGAAAGCATGACTAACCCATTGACAAACGGCCATTGCTTTTTCGAGGTCGTTCCTGTAGAAAACCAGCAGCATTTGATAGCAATGCCTAACCGGCCACAGCATAAACCCGTCATTGCCGCTGCCCGGCTTATTCAGCAAGCTTTGACAAACGAATTCACTGCCTCTGAAGAATACTTCCTCCACCTGGCAGATTAAGTCCGCCGAATAACGTTCGATCTCGCGTTGGTAGGTATCAAAATAGGCCTTTTGCGCCAAACCACGAACCGTAAGATTTCCGATCAGCCCCTGAAGGTCAAACTGCATTTGCTTAACATCTTCAATATCAACCTTTAAACGAATCCGGAGATGCGCATCCGTATCGAAATAGCGGACAAAAAACCATTGACTAATACGATAGTGATTATCAGCAATCCATGGCACCAATGTATTTAACAATATATTCTCCGCGCTTTCATATGTCGCATAGATTTTCATGTACACCCATTCCGATCCTGGTTGAAAATCACGCGCAATCGTTTCCCTGCTGAATTTGTTATGAACGGGCTGATATACCTTAGCCCGATTGAGCAGTGAGATGACTAACTGCGTATTGTATTGATCTGCGTTTTTTTCGCCGGGACCGGTACATCCCAAAAACTCGGTTACTACGGCCTCCCCTGCCCCACGCAGGTTTTCCAGAAAAAATAACGCTTCCGCATCGTTGGAAAGGTCGAAAAATAATTGTTGGTCGCTTCTCCCTGTTGACACCTTAACAGGGATTCCGAGCTGCCTACAGAACAAGTGCAGACGGCTTATCGATAATGGCTGCTGTGTTAGCACTTTAACTTCCTCCGTGCTTATATGCCATCGCGCCTGGCTCAAAATACTTTTACCATAGGATATCCTTGGGTAAAAATTCAAACCGGGGAACAGCTTCTCCGGATCGAAATCCAGGTTAGCCCTTGTGGACTGGTATTGTAATGCACAAAGAAATTTAAATAGCGGCATGCCATTATGATGGAAATTAAAGGCAGTTGGCAACCTTGGGATTACCCGTTTACCTGACGGCCGGTGTACCAGCATCAAATCACCACCTTGCATTGAAAGTTCCAGATCCGCCGGCAAAATGCTGCCATTAACCGGAAACGTATTCAGCGGCAAAACAGCATCGTAAACCTGCTGACGCCTGTTGATATTATCGATCTTTCTGTGACTGACCTGTAATAGCTCCGCAAATATGATATCCGGGTTTGCGGCGGCTTCCTGGCTGGCAACATGGCGGCAAAAAGTCATAAAATCATCACTGAAAGCAGAAAACCTGCCGGTCAAAGCCGTTGCTGTCGAACCGCCGATATTTTGGTAGATCAGCTTATCTCCGGCAACTGAACAAATAACACTTGTCGAAGGTGGCAGCGGCAGCCCCGAAGGCTTTAGCGCGGAAAGATCGGCATCTGTCAGCACCACAGGCTCCCATTCATTTCGCTTACCATTTTGTAGCCAGACTTTCAACAGCAATTGGTGAACGGCAGTCCACTGTATTTGATCGGACTGTTTTCGCGGTTGCGCAAATTCCAAGCCTTGAATTAACCCGTTTACACCGGCCTGCTGAGCATTGCCATATGCTACGCCAAGGTCAGGGTCGAGGGCTTCAAGAAGCGGGACGCTACGCTCCCCGAATTTTTTTTCAAAAGCTTCCTTAAACGTGATCAGGTCATTTTTTGAAGAAATTGGCGCCAATAAGTCCAGCACTGCCATTGCATCCCTGATTACCTCTTGCCATTCCGTGCTAACGCTACTCAATTCCTTAATTTCGAGGCCGGAGTAAATCGAGCTTCCATCAACCAAGTTCCCCGTGCCGGCCAGAGCCTGATCGCAGCTTATCAGCATATTTGAATCTTCATCAAAGTTCAAACTGATCTTTTTACCGTCAGAATTTCCGGTTAACAAATTCAAGCCATGCTCCGACACCAAAACCTGTTCATCTAACAGGCCATTAACGTGTGCCGATGCGTCATTATCGGTACAATCTGTAAGTTCTTTGAGATAAGCAATTATTTTAGCCTTCGGCTGGGAATTACTTTTCAAATATTTCAGTAACAGCGCATCCACTTCATTTCGTTGAAGCATGTAAACATAAAAGGAAAGCCTGCCCGACTTTTCTGTATCATATTTAGTAAAGCGCCAGTCATGACCAACCGCGTACAAGGTGGGATTAATTGCTATTAATGTATCATCTTTGGGCGGCAACATATCCAATGCATCCAATTCGGATTGCACGGACGGCAACAAATGTAAAACAGCATTTTGCACTCTACCTCCGGCTTTCTTTCCGCCCTCCGCCCAATCTGCCAAGCTAAACTCCGAGAAGGCGCCGAATGGCGTAGCCCTGAAGGTCATCCGGTTATAAAACTTCAGCGCGGTCAACCGTTCTTTCGGATTCAATAAATCATATTCAAAGCCTTTCTTCTCCAGTTCTTTGTAAAACTCCGTTGAAGCCAGCCATATCGCATTTTTAAAAACATTCGTTTTAAGCACCTCCTGAAGCTTCCCGACCTTATAGCCGGCAGCATCAAAATAAGGCCTTCTCACAAAGACCTTGTCCAGAAATTCGATATGCTCCGGATTAACCATTATTCTTTAAAAAAATATAGTGTACATTTACCAGGATTATCAGGATCCAAAAAATCAGGATACCCATTTTCGCACGTAATATCCTTAGCGCGTTACCTATCTGTTTAGCCACATTATCTTCCGTTGTATTCAACTGTTCAGCAATCTCCCGGTGCGATAAATGTTGCTTCCGACTTAATTCAAAAACCTCCCGCATCCGCGGCGAAAACGCCTCCACCTGCCGGTTAATGTATTCCATCAGCTGCCGCTCCCTGATCCGGTGATCTGTTGGCGCATCGGCATACCTTTCCGTACCAATATCATCAATAAACGACTCCCAATATGCGCTTTCCACCTTTTCATGTGCCCAGAAATTAAAGATACGGTTACGCACAGCGGTAAATAAATACCCGCCCAAATTTGGTCCTATAGCATAAGTCGAACGCTTTACCCATAAATTCACAAACACATCCTGTACTATATCCCTGGCCGCCTCTTCGTTACGCAGTTTTTTAAACGCATGGCGAAAAACGGGATCAAAATACCGGTAGTAGACCTCCATATAGGCCGAATGATCTGACTTATTTAGGAGCCCGAGCAGTTGGGTATCAGAAAATGTTGAATATGCCTTCATAACTCATCTTCCAGTATGCCTTAAGTATAAGCAATGACGGAAGACAAGTCCGCTGAATTCAATAGATTTCAGCTGGAATTTTAATACATATCTATGTTGAATTCCGCTCATTATGTTTTTTTAACAAACGAGCCTAAAAGAATATAGAGAAATCAGCGCGATTAATAGGGCTGGTACTCGCAAGTCTAATGCCACTGGCTCTGGTAAAGCCTCCATTCCTTTCGGAATGGTTCACACATTAGCATAAGCGAGCACCAGCCCTATTGAAATAGGGTATGGTTGCTCAACTTACCAACGCGTGAAATTTACCAGATTTGTGGGCGCGGCTCGTATGCGGATTCTTAAAATATCCGCAAATGTATTTATAAAACCTTAATCATTCACAATATCCAAATATAAAATAATTGTATTTAATATGCAAATTAATTAATAAATACAACTAAACTTTAGAAAATTGGGGGTGAATATCCAGCTACATACTTTTATGCAAAGTATTAGATAAATTGAAGATCGCGGCGCCAGTAAACGAAATAGGAAGGATTTTTGTGAACGAAGGTATATCTAATATCGATGTAACAGTCAAGACTAATATTCCATCTTACGAAATCAGCCGGATAAGGAACGGTGAAATTGTTGCAATAAATGCCGACAAGTTTTATTTAATCTCTTTAGCCATCAATATCTCGATAGATATTTTCCTAAAAAGGGCTTACAGCAACCTTAAATTGGTCAATGAAGGTGTCATAACTCGATTGCCAAATTCGACCGATGTAACATCATTAGGTGCCATTTTGAAACCCTACGAAGATAATTCATTAAAAGGTATATCGCTTAAAACCGGCATCGCACTCCAACGTTTAAAAGATCTTTCAAAAAAGAAAACGGCTATAGTATTAGCACACGAACTAATTTTAATTGAGATGGCTTTAGGAAAAACTCCAGGCGACCTTTTCAAGGAATTGTTTAATGATCTCCAATTGAACTCTTTGGAAAAACAAAACGAGTTAAGAGCGAAAGAAATTCAAAAGAATTACAGATAATAGAAACTCACAATGCTGATTTAAATAGTGCAATCTTCGCGACAAATCGCGGTAGATTCTACCAAAACATATTAGCATAAATGTATTAGCATAAATGGGCAAGGCAGTACCAGATATTGTTAAAAGTGCTTCACGGATATCAGATTTATTAAATCGGGAACCACGCTGCTTATTAGTGAGAAATTAAAATTGAGACATCAAGGAATATTGGTATCAGCTTATAGAGTTTGCAGGAAGATAGCAGTGAAACCAAACGATGGAAAATCGCATCTATGATGGGTCCATTTGTTTAAAAATCATGATATATGATTTAATTAAAGACTGACTATAAATCCCAGGGATCTAACAATTGCTGAGTTTCATCTTCAGAAAACTGAATTGAAAGTTCTTTGACTCGTTCGGGAAAACATTGCACTTTATAATTAATTCGATTTTCACCGCTGTTACCTTTGAAAAAACAAACCCAATTTGGCCGTTAAAAAAATCCGATACTTTTCCTGTAAGCTCCAAAGAGCCTATGATAGTTCCTTTTGAATGCTGAACAAAGTGAATTATAAAGGATTCGTTACCCCGTCAAGCCGTTTTAGTATGACTGAAACATGGCTTACTATTCTTTACCAAAACCAAGTTCTGCTTGCTTTTGGTAAAGAATAAAAATGTCCTAAATAAATACCTCCTGAAACTCCGGGAAATGCTTAAAGGTTTTCCCGTAGACCTTGGCGATGAACCCGAGGTCGCCATCGACATCCCATCGGGCAGCTGGCCGGCTTTTTTACCCTGCTGGCTATTCTGATCAGTTGCCTGGGCTTATACGGTATGGCGGAGCAGCGCACCAAAGAGATCGGCATATGCAAGGTGCTGGGTGCATCGGTCGCCGGGTTATGGCGTTTATTATCCAAGGGTTCTATCGTCCTGGTGGGGGTTGCGCTGCTGATCGCTTCGCTGATCGCCTGGTATGCGATGCAGGGCTGGCAACAACGTTATAGCTACCACATGGAGGTCTCCTGGTGGATTTTTACGCTGACCGCAGGCGGTACGTTATTGATCACTTTACTGACCGTCAGCTACCAGAGTTTGAAAGCAGCCATGGCTAATCCTGTCAGGAGTCTGAAAACGGATTAACCTTACCGCTTTTATTGCGGGATGATTCTAAAAATGGAAATCATGGCGCTGAATAAAGAGGTGGGATAAAATCTATTCCTGCACTTCGGGCACGTGCTCTTTTAGGTAATCAAATTCTTCTTCCGCCCGTTGACTGTAGTTGTGCAATTTCGTAATGTACTGCTTCGGCGTCCATGTGGAACTGAGTAGCCTCAGATAACGTTGCCCGCTTTTTACCCGACGCAGGTCGACGGTTTGATGAATGCTAATCAGGTCGTGGATATCGGTAATATTCTTTGAAAAACTTATATAGGTCTTTTTTAATGGCGACTGCTTCGTGAACATGATGTGTTGCCAGGAAATCCGGGAATAATACTGGTCAAAGCGTTTGAATGCAGCTAAGTCGATATGACCACTTTGCAGTGTATCGATATTCACCTGCAGAAACTCGTTAAACAACTGCTCATAATTGGACTGGTGTACGGCATGTCCCAACTTTTCCAAGTTCCAGTTGGCTTCATATTTTTCGTTAACCCCCTGCAAAATGGACGCGGTGAGCGCACCGGTTACGTACAATTTGGTCAGGTTCCGGACTTCCGTGTAGGTGTCCGGCCGCAATTGCAGCGAAACGACCAACTCCTCCAATGCGGTATTTTGAAGCTTAATGTCGCCAGTCCAGGCCGCAAATATCGGTTCCTCCGGATCTTTCTCCAGTTGGATGATTCGCAAAGCTTTCTGATCTTTAAAGACCGTAGTGAGTATGGGGTTACCGTCCAGGATTTCCTGACCGTTGGCATAGACATTATCTACATAAGGCACCGGTTCAGTCCCGGTCAACTCTTTAATTAAACCGGCCCAGAACTTTTGGAGCACAGCATATTTGGCCGGGTCCCCGGTAAATTTTTTAATGCGTAATATGCTCCTTAATTCTTTCATGAACTGATCTATACAAATGCTGTGCCCGCGTGAACTTCCACATCCACACGTTCTTTAAATCCTTTCGGAAAGGACTTCATCAAAACCTTTCCGATCGCAGCAACCTGGATGCCACCATTTTTCTGGGCATCGGTAACGAACTTCCGGCATTGGGCAAAACCTCTTGCCCTAATTTTAGCTTCCTTAGCCGGGATGGATTTTTCCAGGTCATTTAATAACTGCAGGCCATCTACAGCCGTCAGCGGCAGCATTTGCGCCCAGCCTCTGGAGGCTTCTAAATCTTTCCCTTGTGCCTGAAAACGTCCGCGATGATCCAACTAAATTAGTGTTAATTATCCGCTAATTTAATAAAAATCCGCAATCCACCCGGCTGCGCCGAAACATAACATGAGAATGGAGGCTGAACTGATCTCTGTGTTGAAGGAAGGGAATGAAGTGCGATGACCAATCCTGTCAGGATTCTGAAAGCGGTTTAGGCGTTATACCTTTATTCTTGAAAAAGTACTGCTAAAAAGGGATTCACATGAATAAAGCCGGGAGGATGACACAGGCCCAAAACAGGTAGCCCCCATAGATAAACGCAGTGATTTGAGTGCAATGGTCATCTGCGTTTCAACGGTTTTGATGCTGATACCCATGCGTTCTGCAATTTCTTTATTGCTCAGGTGTCCCTGCCTGCTGACCACGAATACCTCTGGCAATGTTCTGGCAAAGGCAATACCCAATTCCAGCATCTGCTGCATATCCTTTTCGTTTAGGCGGTCTTTGATCTCGGATAACCCGGCAAGCTGCCAGCTCATGTAGCTCCACTATCACCTTGCGATTTTTAGATAAAAAAATGTAAGAAAGTACTTTGTAACGGACTACGGTAAACAGCCAGGATTTGAGTGAGCTGATCACTACCATCATTTTTCCTGATCCATAGTTGCAATAAGACTTCCTGCACGATGTCTTCGCTTTGATGAACATCCTGAATAATCCAAAAAGCGGCAAGGTATAACCGTTTCCAGTAACCTTCGTAAATGAGTTTTAAAGCATGGGAATCGCTGTCCTTCAATAAGGCTAGTAATTCTGAATCGCTATAATTCACTGAGGGAGCCATACTTAAATCCAAACGAATATGCCAAAAGTATGGTATAAAATAAAGCAATCAATGTGAATGGAGTATTAAGGCTGGTAATCTTCAATTCACTTTTGTTTAAATACATAGCAGATCGCGGCTAAAAGAATTACGCCAAAAAACACAATGGCGCAAATCGTAAACATTTTTTCAGTCATATTTTGAGTTTTTAGGGTTGAACGTTTCGGTTTAGTAAGAGAAAATAAGGCAACAGCAAAGTTGATTAAGCTCGTTACGAGATCAATGATTGTTTTCATTTTGAATATTTAAAAAGGGTGATACCATGCCCCCAAAGCGTTGTCAAATGCTAAGAGCGCCGAAAGCAATGAGAATTCTGCGCGAAGGTTTTAACCTTGGGAGAAAGACGGATTTTGATTTTTTTGAGATAGTACTCAGGGATGCCGAAAAGTTTCACTATCCGAAAAAAATATTTCTCTTTCTATGAGATAAAGTTTGGAATCCCCGTCTTAAAAGTTTTGGATCGGCGTTGGAGCGTATGTGCTGGTCAAGAAAAGCGCTCTTAAATACGTGGTATTTTCAATAAAATGCGCGAGTCAAGCCTGTATCTCTCTTAGAATGATAAATTATATTATCTTAACTTTGTCCTGTGTATTACAGACGGAAAGTATTATTAGGATTGTTACAAGCGTTCGGGAATCAGTTAGAAAGAACCCGGCTGCAAAAGTTGTTGTTTCTGCTCAGCAGATACCAAAAGGATCGTAGTTATGAGTTCGTTCCTTATAAATATGGATCCTATTCGTTTCAAAGTGTGGCTGACCTTAAAACCCTAACGAAATACAACATTGTACGTCAAGACGACCAGTTGCTGATTAAATACAGCGATACTGATTATCTAAAGGACCTGAAACCTTTTGATCGCAAGGCCATCGGTGAATTAAAAATTGCTTACGGTGACAAAAGCGGAGAAGAGCTAACCAAATCAACCTATATCTCTCATCCCTACTATGCTATCAATAGCTTGATAGCCAAAGACATCTTATCGCCCGAACAATATCAACGTGTATTAAAAGCCCGTCCGGTAAAAAGTAAGACTGTTCTTTTTACGATTGGCTATGAAGGCATTACTTTGGAAGAATATCTCAACAGGCTACTCTTAAACGATGTTAGAATATTATGTGACGTGCGCAATAATCCCATAAGCATGAAGTTCGGCTTTTCTAAAAATCAACTTGAAAACGCCTGTAGTAGCATAGGGATTAATTACTTGCATTTACCGCAAGTCGGTATACAGTCGGAAGATCGGCAGGATTTGAAAAACCAAGCGGATTATGATCAATTGTTTAAGGTCTATCGTGAAACCACGTTACAAAACACTACCGAAAATCAAAAATTTATCCTATCTTTACTACAACAACACGAGCGAATCGCGCTTACCTGCTTTGAGGCAAACATCTGTCAATGCCACCGTAAACCACTGGCAGAGGCTATAGTAAAATTGGATGGGTGGGCTTATGATTTGCGCCACCTATAGCCTGAATGCCACGAAAAAAAATATTGATTACTGTTACAACCTATCCGCTTCCATCCAGAAGCTATGACGAATTGGTATGTACAGCGGGGATCTGTGAAGACGGCTCTTGGATAAGAATATATCCGGTACCATTTAAATTCTTAAGGGGGCTGCGAAATGATGGGATGGTTAACACCTACAAGTTCACCTGGATCGAATTAGATTTACGCCGCAGAACTGAGGATTTTCGGCCAGAAAGCCACTCGCCTGTTAATTACAGTTTTTCCGATCTAACAGTTTGTGGGAGTATTGAAATAAAAGGGGGTAACAAGGCTAAGCTGAATGCATGGAAACAACGTAAGTTATGGTGTGCAAATAATGTATATTCCGATATGACGCAACTGATTAAAGATAGTCAGGAGCCGAAGAATGTTTCGTTAATTACTTTTAAACCCACAAAACTGCTAAGCCTCGATCACGAAGATGATGAAAGGGAATGGAAACAGGAGTGGAAAGAGCAGTTAAATCAGCTAGAGCTTTTTGTTCCTCAGAATGGCGATCAAGCACCGCGGAAACTCATTCCAAAGCTGCCTTATCGCTTTTTTTACCGCTTTGAGGATTGCAATGGCCGCATTTCGAGACTTATGATAGAAGATTGGGAAATAGGACAACTTTATTTCAATTGTGTAAATACCTACCGGGACGAAAAAATAGCCATACAGAAGGTAAAGGAAAAATATTGGGATCAGTTTATTGCTCGTGATCTGTTTTTCTTTTTAGGAACAACCAAAGAATGGCATACCCGCAGGGCTAAAAATCCGTTCGTGATCATTGGTGTTTTTTATCCACCGATTATCCCGGTAGAAACTTATTCCAAAGACAACCAATTAAAGTTTAGCTTTTAATGGTCTGTATATTTTGTAAACAAAATTCGGAGAACGCAATTGGCGTTGAACACATTATTCCGGAATCACTGGGCAACAAAGAACATATTCTACCTAAAGGGGTCGAATGCGACCGTTGCAATAATTATTTTGCTACTAAAATAGAACGCCCTATGTTGGAGTTACCTTATTTTATCAGCGCTCGCAACCGTATGGCTGTCGAAAATAAAAAACGTCGGGTTCCAGTAGATTGGGGAATGTTGCTTTCGCCAAGGGGTAGCAAGATTCATTTGCGTCACGAAAACTATAAAAATCCAAGTATTGACCTGCTCGATGAACAAACTTATCAGTGGCTCATTCAGCAAAAAACTTTTTCGATGATCGTACCCGCTAACTCGATGCCGCCCGATGATAATAGTCAAATTTCTAAGTTTTTAGGAAAAGTCGCTCCGGTGACATTGGCAAAGATCGGGCTTGAAATCGAGGAAGGACTAACGGAGGTGACCTACAACAGTGGACTGCCCCCTTTGAGAGATTATGTCAGATATGGAAAAGGGACAAAATTTTGGCCTCACCACATGAGGCAGTTATACATAGAAGATAAATATTTTTCAGCAGAAAATATTTCCAATACATTTCAAGTTTTGCACGAATACCAGCTTTTTCAAACCACGCAAAATGCATGGCATTTAGTTTTGGTCATATTTGGTATCGAGTTTTGCCTCAATTTAGGGGAACCCACAACCGCAGATTACCGGATGTGGCTGGAAATGAACAACCAAGATTCGCCTCTGTACGGCCATTTTAACAATAACGGAAGGGCTGACCCAGCTGAATAGCGTTCATATCTTTATAAATGATATTTATTATATGGTTTCTTAGATATAAGAAGATTATATTTGATTTTGCCATGACCTTAATCTATAAATTCCCCAATGAAATCAGAACCAATGCTTCGGGAAACCAGGCGCTAACTAATTTTTATCATTTCTGTTGTGGTTATACCAACGTTTGGATAACCATAGATTGGTCAGGCTTGAATTACATGGATGCCAACCTTTCTGCCGTTATATTGGCCATGGTTCATAAGCTAAAAAAAGAGCGGGGCCTGAAGTTTTATCTGAATTATGAAGATCTAAAAGGAGGTATGAATATTTTTTGGCGAAACGGATTGGCCCATTACATCTTTAATACAGGTAAACAGGCATCGGACGAGCGTGACAGTACGATACCAATTAAGGCTTTTAAGATTGCAGATGTAGATAGTTTTACGGACTATATTGAAAAAAAACTTTTGAAACACCGGGGTGTGGAAGATGTGAAATTCGGCGATAAGGAAAAAGTAAAAAACAGTTATTTCGAAATCTTTAACAACATTGAAATTCACGCTCAAACTGCCATGCCAATATTCGCCTGTGGCCAGCTATTTCCGCAGCAAAACAAACTTATTTTTACACTGGTAGACCTTGGCGTAGGATTTCTAAAAAACATCCGGGAATTCACTAACACTACCGATAAAATTAATACTGCAGCAGATGCCATCAGTTGGGCTATCAAAGGCCATTCAACAAAAACGGAGGCGGCAGGTGGAACCGGATTAAAAAAAATCCTGTTTTATTGCATGAAAAACAATGGCCATTTTCACATCGTTTCTGATGATTGCTATTGGCAATACGATGGCGCAATCAGCAATACAAAAATTGCAAATCCGTTTGTTGGCGCAACAATACATTTGATTTTTAGTTACAATAATTGACAATAATATATAACTTTGCACCCTTTTTCTCGTAAATTAGCTAATCATGACAGTCATCAATATCGCGGAACTTATCGGAACTCCTAATGCCATTATTCAAAAATTTGGCTTACAGGTGCTTGAGGAAGCCGTAAAAATCATTGATAGCGGCAATCAGGTTATTTTAGATTTCAGCAATTTAAAAAATACGACGACGGGATTCTTTCACGCCTCAATTGGGAACCTTTATAAAAAATACGGTGAAGATTTTTTCCAACTGGTTAATGTTTCAAGCATTGACAAAAAAGATGATTGGAAAGAAAAATATGAAGAGGCCATTAACCTGGTTAAAAATCCACAACAGGCTTCCGAAATCGATTTTGCAATTGCAAAGCTATTTGAATAATGGCCTATCTTATCAATAAAATTTCTGAGTATACACCCGACGCCAAGCCATTGTATTTTTTTGATGCGAATGCCTGGATTGCAGCCCTTAAATCGACAGGCAGCGGCAAGGTTGATTCATATGAACAGGTTTACGTCGATTTCTTTGAGGCAATCGTCAATACCCATACGCATAAAGACACCCCGCAAGCGAAGAAAATAAAGAATTTCCCTAAGTTCGTTATGTGTTCTTTGTTGCTTTCGGAAATTATCAACGCGTATATGCGTCAGGTCGCCATGAAGCTTTACTATGGAGATCGTTATAAAGATTTTGATTTTAAAAAAGATTACCGCCCGTCTGCCGATTACCGTGCAAAGCTTAAAAGCCTAATTTCCGACTTGCAAGCGTTTGAAGATTACATAGACATACAAGACGATGACTTCAAAAAAATTGACCCTTTCAGCATCATTCATCAGTTGAACGCTGACAATGATTTTAATGACTTTTATTACTTTTATTATCTACATGGTAAAGACATTCCTATTGTAACTCACGATGGTGACTTCATATTTCAGGATTTACCAATAGTCACCAATCAAAAAAAGCTATTAAATCTTATTTAATGACATATTTCAGTGAGAGCCGGGCGATTACTGCCAAATTAGTCAATAGCAATAAGAATAGTAATGTTTGGTCACAAACCGGCTCCGATATTTTCCAATCTTATATAAATCAAGGTATTGAAGGAAAACGTAAAATTATAAATCTGTTTACCCCGTCAGGAGTAAATCCATTTAACAAAAGACTGCAACCTTTACAACTCTACAAAACTTTATCGTTAATCGTCGATTACCCCGAAATGTAAAATGGTTTGCCCCCGTTTATTACCAACATCGTTTATTCATCTAATCAAAACCTAAACAGAAAACGTATAGAAAATGGAAGCATCACTTTACAAAAAACCTAAAGAGTTTTCAAGCAGAAAGATTTCAATTACTCAGGCAATCAAAATTTTAAAACGTAGCGGTGTTGAAATCAGTGAAGATCAAGTGAGTATAATTTTAGATTTCCTTTATTTGCTTGCGAGAACATTTAAACTTGAAGAAAATTTAGATCGATGACCTTATTGATAAAATCATAATGATCAATCATAGTGATTTATTTTCTCGCTACCCAATTACTGAAATTTTTCTATTGCCTGGCGAAAAATGTTCAACCTCTTTGATTGCCCAACGTTTGGACAATTTCAAGTCTGTTGGGTCAGCATAAGCACGCCCGTTTGTGATTAGGCAATTTCCAAACATATCTGCCAGTTTGTTAAACTTAATTATTGTCTTCGGCTTTCCCCGCAAATCAAAAACATCAGTGATCCCCCCGAATTTGTAAAACTCGGTTTTCGACAATCTCGACTTATGATTTTCGGTAAACTTCGCGTCCATAATAATAATTAGGTCCTCTTCTGTTGGGTCGTCGGATGCATCTGCTAATTGAAATGAAATGTCTGGATGATTTTTCTCACGTTGGTAATCACAATTTATCATCGTTCCAGCACATATTTGAAACGCAAGTTTACCACTTTCAAATGCATGAAATAAGGGCTTTCCTTTTTTGGGTGCAGCTTTTCTGGGGAAATTAAATTTATATTCGCCATCACCCTCTACAAATTTTAGTTCATAATTAGTCTTTAAGTCAACTATGACACTTAGGTAGCAATAAAATTCATAAATATAATCGTTCATTGCTGGGTCATTATCATCGTCGCCAAGTACTGGAGCGAGTACTTCAGTTGAATCGTGCCAGACAGAACCACTTTTTAAAAGTGATGCGTAATTAGTAATATGATCTATGAAATCAATCATTTTTCTAGGTCAACTGGCCAAAGACGGCGGTTAAACATTTTTTGAAACCTAGTTTCCAAACCTTCATTGTTTTTTATAGTATCCTGAAGTGATTTCTTCAAACTCTTTTGTTTTTCAATATCAAAAAGACTTTTAAAGATTTTTGCCTGGGTGCTAATGTTTTGAATAGCTTTTGTTTCTGGATCAATGAACCCGACTTCTTCCGGCGGTAATAAACCTTCCAGTTCTTTCTTTATAATTCCGTCAGTGGCGACTAATAACCTACCCCGACTTAATATACGGCGTTCAATGTATTGATATAAAAAGTCAAGCCCGTCTACAAGAGCTGTTTCGCGAAAATCTATTGTCGAAAAATGGTCCATTGCCTGTATCATGAATTCTAATTTATTTTGCCGCGGCAATGCATTAACCAGTTTGCCAAATACCGTTCTTGTGGCATAAACCCATCCATTGAGGATAGTTTCAAAGTCTTTATCTGGCAGTGTTCTGAATTGAGATTGAAAATGGACTTCGGGCTTATGATAATTGTCGATGACAGGCAAACTGTATTCTAACTCGCTTAATCGGTTATTTTTAGTCAGTGTCTTTTCTACTTCAAAATTAAAATAATGCTCATAATGGTCTTTGTGGATAATTGTGTTGCCTTTACCTGGTGTCCCTTTAATAAATCTTTTTTCTCCAACCTTTTCGACTATAGCAAGATTGGTAAACAGAAGATCTCTGCTTTGTGGTTTAATAAAAATAAGCCCGTCGCCCGCATCTATAGGTAAATATTGAAGTGTACTTTCTATTCTGAATTCCCCCTGAGCCCCCGCCTTTAGAAAATTACTGCCGGATAATCCGGGTAAAGGAACATATTGCGTATTGATCGTAACAGCAGGCATGGTGAAAGTTAATGAAAACTAATGTATGATTAAAATTTACAATGAGGTATTTAGTTTATATTTGATTATAATCAGACCTTTCACATGGCCAAATTATTACAATTAGAGAGAAAGAACTACCGGAGTATTGAAAGCTTGATGTGAAATTTTGATCCGGCGTAGAATTTGTTTTGCGTTAGATGGAGTGGCGACAGAGAAAGGCCGACAATTGGACGCTACCCCATTCGGTATTTATCCTGCCTCGAAGACGTATTTTCTATACATCAATTTTCATAATTGCAATTATAGCCGACCATATCAGCGTTATGTCCAAGTATGGCAAGGTAATCTTTGAAATAAGGGTTCGAAAATAGGAACAGATTATTTGACTGCCCGTTGGGTCATAAAAGTTTTCCATGCGCCAAGGTACTCGTTAGGAACCGCCAAAATGAGTACCTTTCGAGGACGCGTGATACCGACATAAATATTACGCAGTTCTTCTTGCTCGCCTTCTTTGCAGCCATGGACCAACATAGTCGTGTAGTTAGATTTGTTGCCCGCTTTTTTACCTACCATCAGCAGAACAGCCTCAAATGTTTTTCCTTTTACAGAATGGATCGTGCCTAAAGTGAACGGAAAATTAAATGAACCATGAGTCTCCATGCCAAAGATATCGGTGATTCGTAAATTTGATCTTGTTTTTTTTACCTTCAACACTAAATCTTTGTTTGCTACTTTCAGAGCTTGGTTAGTTTGATCAACCCAGGAATTTAGACTCAGGCCTGTGGTCGCTGGCAACAGTCGGATTAGATCAAAAAGATAATCCCGATGTTCTCGGAAACCTAATTGTTCAATAGCGTTATTGATTGTTTGCTGGCTGAGGTGGTACCCCGGAAATTTGGCGTTACCCAAACCTTCCAATAGTCCCCGTTCGAGTAATTTGTAACCGGCTTTAAAATCGCTATTCTCTAACAAATATTTTCCACGGACTAATTCCCGCACAAAATAATGCTGGTTTTCCCAAGGAAGCTGGTCGTGTAAATCCAATGCCTTGGTAATACCCAAGTATTGTACAGAGTCCCTACCGCGATAGATTACCGCCACTTTTTCCCTGCACACATGAAAGTAAGCAATCCGCCAGACCAACGATTTCAACAAGTCTAAGCCCCAATAAACGCATATGTTAGAACTTATAATAAAACTTTTTAATCAAAACTATGCTTTCAATAGAATGGATTTAGATAATAAGAATGTGCTTTTAAAAGCAAACGCATTGGTTGCTGAAGGCAATAATGAGGGGTTTCTGTCTTTATGTACCGAAGATATAAAATGGGATTTTGTAGGCGACAAGACTTTAATAGGAAAAGAAGCCGTACGGGCATATATGAAGGAAGTATACGTGAAACCACCCAGGTTTGATGTTGAAAATTTAATAGCAGAAGGTGATTTTGTCACAGCAATCGGTAAAATCAGTACGAAGGACGAAGATGGAAAAATAATTGACTACGCCTATTGCGATGTCTGGAGTTTTCGCGATAATAAAATGGCCGAATTAAAAGCTTTCGTGATCGAAATCAAGCCCAATAAATGAATTTCCGCCAGTAAGTTTTTTTCATCACCGATTATATAACAATTCACACGGCTTAAGTTACTTAAAGCGTTCCGAATTTTGTATCTCATGTTGAGTTGAGCTTCCGCAATGGCTCGTCGCTATCCTGAAATGATTTCCTGCTATGTGGCATACAGGATTTATTCCGCAATCCGTATCCCGTGCAAAAGAGGTGCATAAGTAGCAACAAAATCAAGTTCCCTCACTTTTTCGGATTTACCGTCATTGATTTCGTAGTAGGTTTCACTGTAATGCGTTGCGTCGATGATTTTCAGGATACGCTTATCTTTTTTAACCTCGCCTCTGATCAACTCACTTTTTCCATAAAAGGTGAATTCTTGAGTCGTGGGATCATAAGTACCTGTTTGAAATTGAATATCACTCTCTATATGATTGTTAATAGAAGTCATCACAAATTTTTGCCTGACATTGTCTATCATGTCATTTAAAAAGCTACTAGGTGCAATCTGCTAGAAAGTAGTTCGAGAAATGTCCAGTAAGGGCTATTAGCCCTTGCTGGTCAATTTTCGAACTATCTTCTCGAGGATTTAAAAAAATTGCTTTATTATAAATGATCCTGTCTTGCTTGGACCCATCTTGTAAGTCCGAGAGGTATTGAATATTTAACCCGCTTGATAGTAATATTAGAGTATTGCTGCAAATGGTTTAATTGCTGAAATCTTAACGGTTTTCGATTGCTCCTATTATTTTGTTATGTCGTAGTAGTATTTAAATCTTTCTGCCGTCTCACTTGTCGATTGTAAATTATTTGTAAATGTCAAGTCAATAAGTTTTGAATTGATTTTCTGGCGGCTATCAAGCAACGAATAAATCGCGTCTGAGTTGATCATTTTGTTTTCTAAAACCGAAGTAAAATCAGGACAAAGTATATTTATGGTTTGCCCCTTTCGCTCAAAAGATAATTGTAGCTTTTTGCTACTGTCGTCTACACTAAACTTAATATCATTTAATGAGACAAGGGAATTTAAGTTATCTAACGATTGGCTGTCGGTCGCTGCCTCACTAAAGAGCTTTTTAACTTTCAGCGTGTCTGTAAAGTCCAAATTTTTGTTTAGCAAATAGATTGCAAAATTTGTTGCCAAAAGCTTATTGTTATTGAGTGTCTTAATGGCCAAATCTTTAGCGTTTTCATCCGAGGAAAAGTTAAACAATGTCGAATAAATTGGATCAAGCATTAGATTTCCGGACATCAGAGATTGTTGAGATATCGAATATTGTACGATATTCAATAATTTAGTTAGTCGGGTTTCCAAAAGATCTTGGTTGACGCCGTTAATTTGATCGCTCCTGAGGTAATTATTAATCGTTAAAGGTTTGAAATTGTCATTACTTCCCTTAATAAGAAAATAATTTCCAAACACTAAAAATAAATCTGTAAACTCATTGATCATTTCATAACTGAAATAGTTATCGAAAACCTGTTTAGTGTCCAATAATTTTAGATTGTCTATTTTGGACACATAATATAAAGGTTTATTTGCATCCTTTGTTAACGCGAAAGGAAACATGAGTGCATAAGTTGCACTGTTAAGGTTTTGGCTATAAAATAACGTAAAAAGATTTCTTGTTGGCTCGTAAATTTCCGTAATCTCGTTTCTTACAACCTCTTCATTTTTTAACTGTTCGTTTGATGAAACATAGAAGTAAGAATTATTTTTACCTATGGTAAAATCTGTAAGTCCTTGCAGACACTGCTTACATTCTTGTCCGTAATATGCCTGATAATCGGAATAGGAATTAAAGGATACTTTTCGCGATTTCCAAATGTCTTTTAATGTTTTACAAGCCTGATAATCGTTGTATAGCAAGGCTGTGGCCTTAACGTTAAGATTATCAACCTTCCAGTTAATGCGGTCTAATTGATTTCCCGTAAATTGGAAGGCTAAAACCATTGTCTTATACATATTTATCGTTATGCTTGCAAGCGTGTCCAGCTTTGTTTCAATAATATCTAAGTGTTGGTCTATTTTATCAAACCTTTTGTTCATAACCTCATACATTTGGGTGAGCATTTGCATTTCGGGGCTTGGAGTTGGTTTACTAAAAAGTCCTCCAATTCCAGAAACTATGCTTACCAAGCCTGTAAGGTCACCGGCATAAACACGCGCGATTCCGGTTGCAATTGATACAACATTCATCAGTTTCCCAACAGTTTGAGCTGCTTTTCCTTTTAGAATTCCAGCATTGACCAATCCCCCATAGGCAGCTTGCGAATAATTATTGATATCGCTCGCTACACTGATTATAGTTTCTTTAGTCTTAATGTCCTTTAGGTCTCCAAGTAACTTTTGCTTTTCGTCCGGCTTGAAAATGTTGTCAAAATGCCCCTTTTCAAGTGCGTTGATTTTTTGTGTGGTGTTGAGATTTTGGAAAGTATATCCGCTTAAGATGTCTATTTGAAATGAATTTTGCGCAATTAACTTATCATGTTCTTCTTGTATGGCTTTTAATTGTACAACATCATCTTTAAACTGGACCATCTCCTTTTCCAACGAAGCGATTTTGGTTTCATTCGCTTTTACTCTATCCTGAATATTGTTTAAAGTTTTGAAAATTTCTGTTTGGTTTTCTGTAAGTTCAGCAATTGAATTACCTAATTCTTTAAATTTGGTGTTTACTTCATTAGTTATTTGCTTTTGAAAATCGTCGATTTTAGTATTTACTTGTTGTTTAACTTCTTCGTATTGCTGAGTTGTCTTTAAATTTATTAACTGAATCTCAGCTCTATTTGCCGCAATAAAATCGTAAGCTCTTTTAGTAAGCTCTTTGTTAAATATTCCATATTGATCACGATTCAACGCTGGTATTTCGCCATGTGCTAACGCAAACATATCTTCAAAGGCCTTTCCGTCACTTGCTGTCCTTACATCTATCCCGTTTGTATACAGAAGATTAATTCGGTCTTTTATAAGTTTGTCAATATCTTCCTTATGTTCATTGACTCCCTCCTCAATTTCATGATCAACATAGAGCTCATACCCTTGCTGAATCGCCGGTGTTAAAAATTTGGTAAGGTATTTTGAAGGTATCGCATCGGCATAACTTCCTAAAACACTCAAACCATATTTTCCAATTTCTCTTCCAGTTTTCCAAAGAAATTCTTGTGACTCATAACGTTTTTTTGTGTTGTCGAGAGTCAAATTAAAATCCCTTATATACCCATCAACGTCACTCTGTTTCTGTAGTGGGTAAACAGCCTGGGCCTCGCTTCTTAGTGATGAAAAGGCGTTGCTGTAAGCAGGCTTACCCATTTCAATGTTGACCGAATTGATAATTTCACAGGATGAGTTTCTAATGTTATAATTTTTATAATTGTCAATCACTTGTTGACCTTTAACAATATTCCCTGATAGCAAAAAAATGATGCATACGAAATGGATAGTATTGTATTTCATATTAGTCATTTATCTTAATATAAGTGTATAGTGCAATATTTTTTGGTCTCGTTTCGATAATTGGGAGCGACGCGTCAGTAGCGGTTAACCCTCCGTAGGAATTATTGTATGCAGGTCGATCTCCAACAAAAATACTAACAGGTGGAGGATTTTGGAAAGCGCCCAAATTAAGCATGTATCCGGTTTTCATATCAATTGGATGGGTATGCTTTCCTACAGCATCTCCTTGATATTCTCCTACTGATCTTGCTCTCTTATTTTCTTTTGCGTATGGGTCTCCTTTTTCATCATTTCTATTCAAGTTTAAACTACGAATAAAAAGACCTCTAGCATCAGGTAAAGATGTTATTCCGTGTTTTGTGTTTAAATCAGAGCCTTGAAGTGGAATCTTATCATCCATTAGCGCCCAGCCATTACCATTTTCTTCTTTGAACTTGTCAGGCGGTAGGACAGAGTACTTTACATCTCCAATCGCTCCTATTGCTTGGTCGTTAGAATGTGTAAAAGCCATAATTGTCAACATTATGGCAATCGTAGCGATAATAATTACTGCATGTCTCATGTTTTTGAATTTTTTAATATTATGAAAGGTCTATAATTATTAGTGATCGATTTGGTAATCAAAAAACTTAAATAGCGTTCACCTAATCTAATATAGTTATAAAGTCGAGAAATTAAAATACATATAATTGATTTGCAGTGAATTAATAAAAATAGTCTAACCAGTAGAAATCATTTTTCTTGCACCCAGTTAAGGTCAGGGTTAATCGATAATCTTAGTTATCTGGTACGACGAGCAAACCTTTAAAGATCACTAAAATTGCTTCTAATTCAATGTAATCACTTTTGGTTTAGATTGCAGACGCGTTTATGGGAAAGCTGTTTTTTAAGATCAATCCAATATCACTCGCAAGGCTATCACGTGGCGTCCTAATATTGATGTGATCTTTAATCAATCAGATACGGTAGAAAAGCGAACATTGATTGGTCCGATTTATCCTGAAAAGCTAAGTTTTGACGGAAATGTTCATCGAACCGCCAAGATAACGGAAGCGTATTGCCTATGTGGCTAATAAACAATGAGGTAGGCATAACAAAAATCAGAAAATACCTGATTTTTCAAGCTTGTCCGATTCGGTAGCCCGAACAGGACTAACCTCGAACCGCCTATTAACTTCAATAAACGTGTTGTCAGCACTATAGATAATTATCAGTGGTTCGAGATTTTGAAAAAGTCCGATTCGGTTAGCAGATTATTCTATTAGGTGGTGTTATATTTAGTAGGCATTACAAAGAAGAACTTTAAAACGGTAGGATCGACTTTCACACTAGCTTTTCAATTAAATTTTGTTTGAACGCTTTAAATAAAGCGGATTCTGTTAATAAATTCGAGGGAGAGTTTTCCTAGTGTTGAAGCATTTTTAATTTTTTTGTTTTAAGGGAATACTTGCAGTTCAAATTCTTTTTTGAAAGGCTTACTCCGTCCAATTTGTTCTACGAACAGAAACACGTTTAGTATAACGATAGCCCTTTCAAATTGCTATAGGTAAGGTGTTGCATTCAGTGTTAGTGTCGTTAATAGAGTTTTTTGCTACCCCGACTATTTTGTCAAAATATTGAGCTGACTCAATTGCTATATTCGCGAGTTTTTCAGGTATAAATTCATTTTGTAAGGACGGGGTCATACCGTAAGTTCTAACATCTAATTCTATTCTAGCTAAGCCAAGCTGTCCCGCTGCCGATATATCATAAACGGTATTAATTTTTATATTACTTTTAACTTCACTTATTTTAAAAATGACGTAAACACCTACTCCAAAGGAGACGTTGGACTTTTGCCCTAGTGCATCGCATTCGTAACTTTTACTTCTCGCAAAATAAAATACATAAAAATCTGATTTTTTATCAAAGGAAAGAGAACTTCCAAAAGCACTAAGGCTACCCTGCGCATCTGTCTTAATTCTTCGGAAAACAAACGTTCCGCCGCCAGTCAAGGTAGAATATTTGGGAATACTAAAATTGCAGGTAGAATTAATAGAGAAATACTTTGAGTTATCGGCGTCGGTGGCAACATCGACATTGTTAATCTTAATTTTGGAAATTAACGAAGACTTTGTTTCGGTCTTCACTCCCAGTTTAAACTGTACAGAGTCAGCTTGGCCAAATGCCATAAAACAAGTTAAACAAAAGAAGGTTAGTGACAGGATTTTTTTCATGATTGTGATTTTTAGATTATGTGTAATATACGTAAATTTGAACATAAGCCATTTAATTAAGGGTAAACTACACCTTAAGCTGAATTCTCAGCATTCCAATATTAGTTTAAAGTCAAATAATTATTCCTTTGGATGATAAGATTGAAGAAATTCTAAGTGTATTCCTCGGAATTGTTGGTTATATCTACAGCCTTGAAAATCTCTTTTAGCAGAAAGCGCCTGGCTTAGCGATGGCCAACATTCAATGTAAATACATACATATTTTCCAATGATCTTTCGGATTGAAATAATGCCCACCCTATGGCCATATTCGGTAGTTTTTATATTCTTTAGAACACCAGCTGTTTTGGTACTGTAGTGAACCTCGATATTATAATCTGATAACAATTGCTATGTGGGATTATTAAATTCAAAAGACATATCACATTCAACACTGTTGAATTGTTGGGCAAATTGGCAAAATATTCACTGCTCCCGCTTGTACAACGATGAAGGCCGCTTTTCGCACAAATAAACTATAATTGATGATTATGGGGTTATTCGAACTTGCAGGTTAGGAATATTTGCTGTAGTTATCACATTGTATGGTCCAGAGCGAAGTTCGTAGTCCGAAACCTTCAAGCTGCCCGTTTGCTTTATCCAGTTTAGCAATTGATAAGCGCTGGCTGAATTATCGAACAATATTTGTTCGGCACTCCCGGCTTTGAACAGATGAAGAATATTCACGCCATCGGTGATCTCCCATGTCTTTACGGCTTCGCTTTCTTCTTTATCGAACAACTTAAATTTTGTCGGTTCCGAAATGGAGCCATCAAGATACGTTACTTCATCGTCGTATTCAGGCTCGGTTCGCCTTCCGTTTTCAGCTGTCCGGTACCGAAAATCGTAGCTCAAGTCAATGGGAACTTCTGGAGTTCCGGCACCGAAGTCCGGCCTGATCAAAACTGTGCCGGTAATGCCTACTTTTGACTGATCTGTATTAGCGATTGTTCCATCGTATAAACCAGTGAAATCAAGTACCGTTACTTCTTTGGATAGCTTCGACCGTAGTGTTACTTCCACTACAATATTGACTGAGTTACTTTCATTGGGCAGTGGCTGGTATACAACCTGGAATTTACTCTTACTAGCTAATGCGGCATTTAATCCTACGAATTTAGAAGCGAATGACTTTTCTTCAGTGAATGTTTTGCTGCTGGAAAAGGCTCCGGGTGCTTTACCCTGCACCGTGCCGGCCAGCGTGATTTCGGGAGAGAAAGAGGTTGAGGTTGTACTGCCAGAAGTAATCTTGCCGAGGTCAATAACCTGGGACTCAGTAGCGATTTTATCCCAACTGACAAATTCAACATTATTCTGAAGCGCCACCGGAATTTCCATTGTAAAAAGGATTTGCTGAAGTCGGTTGGCCCTTTCCTTGTCAACTTTTAACACGTTTAATACTATCCGTTTCTTCCATAAGAGAGTGCCTTTTGTCCCACCAGCAGTTTGGGATTCCTTAAGTGAGCCAGCCAACGCTGATACGAGTTCCTTTGGCGTTTTTGTCTTTGTGTTTAATGCTTCAACCAATGAGCCCTGCCCGCGGTCAGAAAGATCGGTGATTGTCTTGTTCGCTCCCGCCGTCGGATCAAGAATGAAAGCATTTACCTCAAAATACTTGGAAACCTCCGTCTTGGTAGAAAGCGTTTTAGTTTCTGCGATAGAGCGGTAGTACCGCATTACTTTGGGCGTTGTGCATGATGCCGAAATAACTATGGCGGCACCTAATAATAGCGCAAGCTTTTTCATATCTATGCCAGATTAAATGCCCCTGTTAGATTTAAGTTTTGTAGGCTAACTATTCTGAACTCAGCGTTATTCCCCGTTACACAGCTTTGCTTGAAGACAGGCGAAGGATCAACAGTACCAGGATAAGAGGATTTGGGAAGTTTGACGACCGTAGGGTTATAACAGTTCAAATTTTTGATGGCTGCTGTAGAGTCTGCTATCAGATAACATACCCAATCTCTTTTATTGAGATCCGAAGCTAAGACAAGTGCGTATTTCATGTGATAATGGGTTTGATTGTTACACTTAAAGATATAACAAATAAAATATAAATAAAATGTAAACTATTGAAAATCCTATTTTATAATAGAGCAATATGTTGATTATTTTAACATATGTAACAAGATCGTAGAGGATACGACACAAAATCCTTTTGTCATCGGATCGATTCCATTTAGCTTCGAACCAATCAATATCAAATGAGTGAACTGAGAAGCTTTTATTAATCACAAATTCGGATCAATAGAAGCACTGTAAACGGTGCCAAATCTACGAGCCTTATTTTTGTTGTCTATCATTTAACGGCGGTTGACAGACCAGGCAGGGCAGCGCGAGAATTCCGCAATCATGAAAAGGTTAGATGCTACCAGGGGATCTGATTTAAAAACATTTTCTAAGTGATGGCAGATTGCTTCCGGCCTGCTATCGAAGTTTCATTTTGGGGGTGGTAAAACGTTTGCTCTACTTTAAGCTTAAGTTGATGATCCGAAAGCCGAAATAGCCCATTCTAATGAAAAATATGACTTTCCATGTTACTTTTTTGACATTTTTATTTATGCCGGATTACCACCCTTTTCCCACTGTTTTCGCTTTCTAAAACCCTGTTCCTTTGCTCGTAAGAAAGTAATCTTAACCAAGCAAAGGAAATGGCACAAGCATCGATAAAAGATTCAGGATCAGTTGAAGCCACACCGCAAACAGCGATCAACTCCTTCAGAAAAGAGGAACCAGGATATGCTTTTTACCTCCGGGAACAAGGCATTTCATTTTCGCATATCGCGCCGTATCTAATCTCAGGCTCACCTGACGGTATTGAAAGCTGGCTTATCCATATATCGCTCGTACGCCAGCAATTTGATTCGTACATCAAACCAATCCTGAATTTGCTGCAATTGGAGCAACTGCCATTTGCTATTCCGGCAGACGCAGAACAGCACAATAACATACTGGTCGGTGCAAGCGG
This sequence comes from Mucilaginibacter sp. SG538B, assembly GCF_013376065.1. Classification (NCBI taxonomy): domain Bacteria; kingdom Pseudomonadati; phylum Bacteroidota; class Sphingobacteriia; order Sphingobacteriales; family Sphingobacteriaceae; genus Mucilaginibacter; species Mucilaginibacter sp. SG538B. The sequence goes on along the minus strand of NZ_JABMJI010000005.1, from coordinate 382,571 downwards.
TTTCCAGCTCACCGGCAAGGTCATCTCGATCTATGTTAGCCCCGAAAAGGACTTAAGGAGATTATTTAATAAACTGACCGATCTTACCCGGGATTTATTCGGCCCGGCGATGCCATGCGCCTATCACCTTACCGGTGTCATTGCTATAAGTTACGGCCCATTATTAGGAAATTCAAATACCGGCCAGGTCAAAAAAACAATCTTTTACGGTTCTGCAATTGCAGATTCGCTAATAGCATTAATGAAAACTAATCGTCAAACCTGGCCGTTCCAGGATACCAGTCCGATCAAACCATACAAGGAAAGTCGCCTGCTTAACAGGCAATACATTCCGATAGAAACATTTAAAAAGGAACCGAAGGGCAATGTCATCAAAGCATTAAAGCTCAACAGTATTTACAATATGCAGTGGTGCGTACTGAAACAGGGCAGGCGTCACCAGAGTTTTGACAATAGTGGCCGGGATGCCAAAGACCGATTAAAATGGCAATACCGGATCCATCAGCAGCTTGCCGACCTGGGAATCCTTCCTAAACCGATAGCTTATTTCGAACTCCATGGCGACGGTTTCTTCGCGATGGAATACAAAGAATCTGTTTCCCTCATCGAAAGGGCTGCACAATTAAGTGAAGGTAAAACCTGGCGCACGATGTCCCGTGAAAATAAAAGAACGGTGATTGGCTACCTGTTACAGATTGTCAGGATAATAGGGATTTTCCACCAGGAAGGATTTGTACACCGGGATGTAACAGCTGCAAATTTTATAGTCCCAGACGAAGGACAGGTATTTGCCATTGATATTGAATTATGCTATGATTTGCGGAATGCTGCTCCGGAGCCACCTTTTACATTGGGCACGCCGGGTTATATGTCGCCGGAACAGGCGGCAGGCAAGGCACCCTCGAAAACAGACGACATTTATAGTTTGGGTGCTTTGCTAATGTCTGTGCTAAGCGGAGTTCTACCCAATAAGCTAAACCACAGCGATAAAGAGCTGCTGGCGATCAACCTGGCCTGGTTTATCGAGTCGAGCTCGGTGGTATCAATGATTGTTTCCTGCCTAAACCGCGATCCCGGATCCCGGCCCGCCCTCAACGACATCTGCCAGGTTCTGGAGCTTTATGAGATCGTTTTGCTTACGAATGATGATATCGGAAATGATCAATTTCCGTCGATCAGCCCGGGAACACCGGCGAACGTCCTGATCGAAGGCCTCAAAACACTTTGCTCCCTGATGCCAACTTTTGGTCTTGCTGAATTAACCATTCTGGTATTATTCAAAAGATATACTCAGTCGCAAATCCTGGATGACGTTCTGGCTGAAAGCATAAATACCTTGCTCAACTCCACCGGCTTCATCGAACTTCCGGAACTTGACTTACACTTGCTGGCCGCAGAAATTTCAGGAATGGAAAGCCACAGCGCCAAGCGGGCTCCCGATTTTATGTGCAGGAATTTTCCCGGGTCGTACAACACGGAGCCAGCTTTTTCGGCTTCAATTTCCAATGGCCTTTCGGGCAAAGGATTAAAACTACTTTACCTCATCGACTGTCCGGCACTTGTGCACGATCCGCGGCTGCTGGCCGGTATTGTACAACAAATTTCCACAATGCAACAAACCGATGGTTCCTGGACGACAAACCCCGTCGCGCCTAACGGAAAGGGATATCGGGTAACCGGTTTTTCCCATGGCGTTGCAGGTATTACCTACTTTTTACTGTGTTACTATGCCAAATACGGCCCGGAAGAATTAGGCATACGGATCAATGCCGCGCTAACATGGCTGAAAAATGAACGCAGGTCAGAGAACGGGGTGCGAACCTGGTCCGTAAGTGCAGATAACAAAGCGATCGATCCATGGCTCGAACACGGTTTTTCGGGCGTTGCGCTGACTTTTATTAAAGCCTACGAAATACTTGGTGTCCCCGAATATAAGCAGATCGCCACAGAAGTTCTTGCCGTCCATCCCATTCAGATTACCAGCAACTATAGTTCCTTTGGCAACGGGCTTGCGGGCCTTGGCGAAATCTACCTCGAAGCCTTCCGGGTATTCGGCGAGGAAGCGTGGCATTTGCGCGCAAGCGCAGTCCAGGGCGCATTGCTCAACAGTTGTTTTCGTGACCGGGGCCAATGTTACTGGCTCGACGGCGCACAACTTGAACCGACAGCAGATTTCTGGTCTGGAAACGCGGGGGTGCTCCATTTTCTGCTACGGTTATCGCATCCAAATGAAATCAATTTCCCTATTCAACTCATCAAATAAACCATGAAAAAAGAATTGTTGTACGAGCTTATTACCAGCCTGCTGGTATTGATGTTCCTTTATACAGGTTTCAGTAAAATACTGGACTTTAAGGATTTTGAAATATCGATGCGATTTCAACACCTGCCGGACTGGCTCACTTCGTCGATGACCTACCTGCTGCCCGGAATTGAGATCATCGTCGCGGCCTTGCTGGTGAGTGATAAAACCCGTATCGCAGGGTTATACGCATTCCTTATGATGATGAGCTGTTTTACCGGATATGTAGGCGCGGCACTGCTTCACCTTTTCCCCAAAGCGCCCTGCGCATGTGGCGGCGTGATCAAATCACTTGGCTGGGGGCCGCACTTTTTAATTAACCTGGCATTTGTATTCCTCGCGGCGATCAGCCTGCGGTACTATCGCCGGTTACAAAACATAACACGAACACCAACAGCCTCAGTGGCACAAGATATTTCTCGCGCGCGAAATCAGGTTAATACGGGTCCTGTGGTAAAACCCGTGAACATTTCTAAATATTAAAGACCATGAAAAAAATCAGAATGGGCCTGATGGCCATCGCAGCGTTAACCGGCTTGGGAAGTGCATTTGCACAAAGCCCCAAACCATTGGCAACAACCTATTACGCCAGGCAAACAGCCGGTAATGGCTTCCACTGGACCAAAACAGTTCCGAATCCGGGCACTGCGCAATGTTTAACGCAGACCAGCCGCATCTGCACCATTACAACCAGCGTGGCACCCACTGATAACGTAGTTCCTGCGAACCACACCCCTACCAACAAGGTATATATCAGTTTGTAATTGAAAAGACCATCTGCCGGCCTCGGCAGATGGTCTTTTTTTCTTAAAGATATTTGTCGATCATTCCGGAGATCCCTGCTTCACTATGGTCCGGTTTAGGGCAAAAGGCTCCGTTCTTATCGATCATGATGATGGTCGGATAGCCGTGTACATCAAAATTACGGATAACGTCATGGGACTCGCCCCTGCCTTCTGTGAACAGGTTAATGCTCATCGGCGATGTATATATGTTGCTTCTTAAAGTTTCGAGCCAAAGCGTCCTGGATTTATCGATACTGATGGTAATAAAAACAACAGGTTGCCCATCAAACCTTTTTTCGAGAGCCTGCATTACCGGTGCCATTTGCCTGCACGCGCCACAGCCGGTAAACCAGAAATCGAGCACAACAAGTTTTCCCCTGAAATCTTTGAGGTTTATTTGCCTGCCCATGGCATTGACCAGTGTAAAGTCCGGAGCAATTTTCCCTGCGGTATTGGTGTATCTGATCTTTGCCAACAGGTCTCTTAACTTGTTATCTGTTAAATAACCAAGAGCTTCATCCATGTCTGCTGTCACGCTACCGGCGGCCGCCCTTTTCATGATAAACAGTTCAATGACCAGTTCATCCCTGAATTCCCCGGAGAAACTGCCGGCCTCATAACGATAGCATTGATGAAGGTCAAACGGCCTGTGCATAAATATGCAGGAGTCGACCAGGTATTGCTGGTAAACGAGTTCGGTAGCATATCCTGAAACCGGTTTGCCTGATTTATCAAAGACTATCTCCCTGGTTGCGGGAATGACAGGCTTTCCGTAAATCTTAAAAGCCGACTTAAAGCTTTCCTCAATTTCGGCCGGTTTATTCATACAACCATAATTGATAAAATTGAATTTCGCAGTAGCTGCCGCCATGTAAATATCCTCCGATAAACGCAGGAAGCAGGCCGAACCTATAGCTGTTTTTCGGTCTGTCAGTATTTTCAACGAACCGGACGCAAGGGAGTCCAGATGCGCGAATGTCTGCGCCAGGAATTCCGGCCGGTAAATAGTATGAAATTCCCGGGCACTTTGCCTGCCTAATGATAAAAGTTCCTTTTGTACCTCAAATCGTGCCGCTGAGGGACCATCGAATGACAAACTCCCGGATTGGATCCGCAGATCAAGGTTGTCCCCTGGAAAAAGCAGGAGGTTCGACAGATCATTAGCGCTCGCATTTTGAAACTGAAGCCGGACATAAACCGGTTTGCTTTGCGCCGGGATTAGAAATTCAAAGGTACCTTCTCCTGCAGCGCAGCGATAAACGGACTTTATCTCATTAAGCCGTCCGGCATAGGGAGAAACTGAAAGTATAATGGTATCTCCCGTTTTCAAAAAATCCGCGCGCCCCGCGATCCTCACCGTTGGCTCCGCCGAACAAAGTTGCACCGCACAGGAGAGGCATAATAATATCGCAAAAATAAATTTCATGGTGACGTTGATTCTTTTCATTTATCTGGGATTTTGGGTTGCTCCACCCAGTTTAACTTCAATATCCGGTAAGGGAAAAGCATATTTCGGATCATTCGGCGGCAAAACAAAGCTGCCACCATTTACCGTTTTCTTAAGGGTTATTGCGAAACGGCTTTCCAAATTCAACCTCCGCAGGTCCGTCCAGCGCAGGCCCCGCAACAGCAATTCCTTTTGGCGTTCCCTGAGTACCTGCAACAGGGCGTCATCCGCAGACACCGCCGTATAGGGTACGAAAGTGCCTGTTTTCCATCTCATGCGAAGCAGCGTATTCAAAGACGACATCGCGCCATTTGCATCCCCTGTCCTTGCCTGGCACTCCGCTTTGATCAGGTAGATTTCGTCGGTGGCCAGGCCATCATACTTTTGCCCTTTGATGTCGTAGGAGCCGACAAACCTGGGAAATTGAGGCAAGCCGTCCAGGATGGCAAAAAACTTAGACCTGCGAAGATCATTGATATCATAACTTTGATAAAGGTCGGGACTTATATAACTGTCCCTGCGCACACTGTATACGACGTGTCCCACCATATTGCTGTGATAAATATCCTCGCTCAGGTAAGTGCTGCTAAGCGTCGTTGTAGTCGGCTTGGTTAACGTGTTATAATCAGTCAGCGTATCAAATTGTACAAGGCAGGCATCAGCGTAGTTTAGCGCCGAGGAATAATCAGCCATGCCCAGGCTGATCCGGGCCAAAAGGGCATTTACCGCGGCCTGAGAAGGACTGGTCTTCAAGGCAGGGCTTAGGGGCAAAGCCGGCAGGGCAGTTTTGAGGTCGGAGATCACGCGGGCGTAACAAGCTGCTATACTCGATCTCGGTGGATGTGTATTCAGGTCCGAATTCAATCGCAGGATGATGCCCGGCTGATCTGCCGCCGTCCGCTTGTCATATGGCATCGCAAATGTTTGTAAAAGGCCATAGAATGCCCATGCCCTGTAAAACAGCGCACTTGCCTTTACCTGATCGTATGCTTGTTTCTCATTTGCCGCAGGTACAATGGCGGGGAGCGCATCTAAAACGACATTGGCGTAATAAACAATCTGGTACGGGGAGTTCCAATCCGAGTTCTGTATCGTCGCCGCATCGAATACCACCTGCGCCCAGGTAAATGCATTGCGATCGGTAGACGATAGTGTGGGAAATATCGCGTCCTGGATCATAAAATCGTCAGAGGCGATCTCGCCGAGCCCCGGGTCAGGCTGACTATTGAAGACACTTTCATTTTGGAGCAAACCGCGAAGGTCCGCCAGTGTAGCAGGTGTTTTTAAAGCCTGATTAGGCTTCGTATCCAGGAACTCGTCCTGTTTCTTACAACTGTAAAGCAGGATGCCCATGATGCAGACGATGCACCCGAACAATGGGCCGGTGAATGTTTTTCTCATGGTTAGAATTTTGAGTTAAAGCCGAAGGATATGGTTCTTGGAAGCGGGTAAGCACCTGAAAACAGGTCAGGATCAAGATGGTCTTTATTTTTACGCCACAAAATACCGGCGTTATTCAGATAGGCATAAACTTCCATCCTTTTGAATAACGGCGTCGTTCTGCCAAACGGTTTGATCGTATAAGAGAGCCTGATATCCTGGAGACGGACATGGTCGCCTTTATCAACAAGCCCCTGCGAATATTGGTAAAATGTTTGGCGGTCACTGCTTGCCGGTGGCATAGCTATAGAGGGAACCGTGGTCCGAAGCTCATCCCCCGGATTTTGCCATCGGTCAGCGTAGTCCCGGTTTACGCTGCCATAGACAATCTGGTCATAGGATAATCCCGTTGAAGTTTTTCTGAAATAATAGTTCAGCTTAAAAATAATATTTGCGGACAAAGTCCAGTTCTTATAGCTGAAAGTGTTGCGAACCGCGCCGAAAGTCGTCGGCCTCGACGGGCCGTTAAAATACAGGTCGGCGATCGTGATTGTTGAAATAATATTTTTGTAGTCAGTACTTAACTCACCATTGAGATAACCCTGAGGGTCACCATTGTCATGTGTAAGCGGCCCGGACCTGAAACTGTAAATACCGTAAACAGGCTGACCGGCAAATGGCGTGATCGTCCCGCCGTTGCCGTCGCCTGCTGCCAGATAAGTCAATGTCGTAGCAGGGCTGTCGTAAACGGTGACCTTATCGGTCACATAGCTGATCATCAGGGTTGAAGCCCATTTGAAATCATCTTTATAGAAATTTCGCGAATTCAGGACGATATCAAAACCGTGGCCGGAAGTGTTGGCCGTGTTACCGAAAAAAGAGCTGAAGCCGGCTGAGGGCGCTAAGGGAGAACTGCCAAAGAGGTCTATTCCCTGTTTGGTATAGTATTCCAGGCTTCCCGACAACACGTTATCTTTCACGGCATAATCTATTCCAAAATTTGCGATGCGCACCTTCTCCCAGCGAAGTTCGGGATTTCCGGGGCTGTTGATCGTGTTATAGGGCAAACCCGAATAATAGGAATTACTTTGCTGCTCCAGGGTAGTGACTGCTGAAGCTGTCTTGTTGACATTGGCATTGTAACCATAAGTCGCCCTGATTTTCAGATTGGGTAGCCAGGTTAGATGAAAGAATGATTCTTTGCTCATGTCCCAGGCCAGACCGGTAGAATAAAGAGGTACCGATTTTTGATTGGTTTCTACGCCAAAAAGATTTGATCTGTCGATCCTTCCGCTGATCGAAAAGGTATAACGGTCAAGATAGGTGTATGCCGCATTACCAAAATAAGAAATGTAATGGTCAGTAAATTTTTCGAACGCCAGGTTTGTTGGGATCTGCGCGGCCGCGCCTTCCGGGTTCAGGTTAAAATAAGTGGCGTAATCCACCTGTGCAAAGCTGCTCCTGGTACCCTTATCATAGCCGTATACCGTTCCGCCGCTGCTTTCTGTCGTTGCAGAAGAGATCTCTGCACCAACAATGGCATTCACGCGGTGGCCTTTTCCGATGGTCCGGTCTAAACTTGCCTGCGCCCTGCCATGATGCGAGGTCAGGTTGCCGGTCGATTGCTGTAATATCCCGGAATTCGGTATCGGGTAAGTAAAACCGCCGCTCACGTTGGGCTGGCTGTATTCATTAACAAGGTTGCGGGTATAAAAGGTTGACGGGCTGAAATAATTATCGGCATTACTTACTTGCTTTTCGTATTGGTATTTCAGGGCAATATCCAGTCCGGGGATGATCCGGTACTGTACACCGGTATTGATCCGGTTCTCGATCGAATGACTGATATTATCAGCAAATCTGAGTTCATCCAATGGACGATAAAGCCAATCCTGGTAACCCTGTTGCTGCGCATTTTTTGCAAATTCATAATTCAGACCTTTTACAATGGCCAGGGCATTGCCGTTCCCGTCAGCGACCTGTTCGTAAGGAAAAACCGCATAATACTTTCCGCCGGGATTAATATTGTCCGCAGTGCTGTTATTTGCTGCAGTCGTTTGAATATAGTTGACTGCGGCAGACAGCCAGAGGCCTTTTAACGGGTAGAAATTGTAATTGGCGTTAAGCGTGATGCGGTTATTGCGGTTACCGATGAGTGTTGCCGTATGGTGATCCTCGCCGGCAGATAAATAGTAATCGCTTTTATCGCCGCCACCCCGGAAATTGAGATTATACTGCTGTAAAATGCCATTCCGGTAAAAATATTTCTCCGATTGCTTCCTGGTATCCTGTTTGCGGAGCTGACCGATCTGCGTTTCTGCCTGTTCCGAACTTAAGGAGCCGTCACGGCGGGCGGCAAGGATATTGACAACCGGCGATGTGATCTGGAACGGGTCGCCGATCTGCCCGTCAAAAAAGCCGGAATTAAATAATTTTTGTTCAATATCTATGTAATCCGAGGAATTCAGATAACCGGGATTATAAAACAGGTCGGGTTTAGCGGATGCGGTCAGGTTGGCATTGAGTTCCACCGAAAGCTTTTCATTGCGATTCCCTTTTTTGCAGTTCAAAACAATCACGCCGTTCCCGGACCTCACGCCCCAAATACTTGCTGCGGCTGCGTCCTTTAAAATAGTGATGTTTTCAATATCATTGGGATTGATATTGCTGATGTCGCCGTCGAACGGGAAACCATCCAAAACCACCAGGGGCTGACTGTTTGAAAAAAGGGTATTTGTTCCCCTGATGCTGATGTCATTACCGCCCCTCGACGAGCCACTTGTATTCCGGTTGAACAACAATCCGGGCACGATGCCTTCCAGCCTGCTTAAAATATCTGTGCTTACTCGGCGGCTGACCATTTCATTATTCAGTTGGGCGAACGATCCGGTAGACCGTTCTTTCGGCAGGTTCTGGTATCCTGTCGATACGACTGCGACTTCGGCTATTGAGGTCGTGACGGGCTTTAACCTGATGCTTTGAAAAGGCATACCTTCACGAAGTTTAAAATCAAAAGCCTGGTACCCTACAAAGGAAACGGAGACCAGGTCACCCGCTTCCCCGGTGATCCCGAACCTTCCGCGCTCATCGGAATAGGTTACGGCTCCCCGTGCCTGGATTTGAATGGTTGCAGCGTTCAGCCATTTGCCGGTTGAATCAAGAACCGCCCCGCTTACCCTGACCTGTGTAGCAATTGCATGTTTCTGCGCTGCGGGAGGAAGTTTACGGCTGATCACTACCATCTTTTCCTGCAATTCGTAGTTCAGCGGCTGCTCATCAAATATTTTCCTGAGGACCAGCGCAAGGTCTTCCTGTTGGACGGTGATCGTAACCGGCCTCGCAAACGGGATTACGCCTTCCGGCAAAATGAAATCGAAACCGGTCTGTCTGCTGATCTTTTCCATGACAGAAAGCAACGTGCTGTTTTTCTCGGTTAAACTGACTTTTTGAATTAAAATCCTCGCGCTGACCTGCATGTTGAGGATCACCATTAATAGGGCCGCAAGCCGGAAAGCTTTAAGGACCAGGGAGGAACGGCGGAGTGGCCGTACCAATTTTTCTTTATAAAAATTGTACATTCGGGCTGAAGTTTGGCAGCGCTGCAGCTATTCATGTTGAAGGATTCGGCGGCAGCGCAATGAGTTAATCGTTTTTAATTTAGGGTGCCAGCTAAAGCCAGGCTACCGGGGTCGGATCCGGTTTCCTGGCTTATTAACTAACTGATTCTTATTCCTGGTTTATTTCATCACGGTCACCCTCCTTCCTTCAACTTTAAAATGTACTGTTTTGGTTGCTTCCAGGGCGATCAGCACTTTGCTGATATTTTTAGCGCGGGAGATCCGGCCGGTCATTCTTTCACCGGATAGAGGCCCGTCGTAGCGGACTTCGACCCCGTACCACCTGGACAGCTCACGCATCACCTGCTCCAGCGGGCTATTATCAAACCTGAAATAGCCATTTTTCCAGGCCACAGCCTGTTCCGTGTTTACGACCCTGACAGTCCAGCTCCCTTTACTGAAACTCGCCTGCTCACCGGGAACCAGTTGCCTGGCCTGGGAACTTCCCTCTTTATTGACAGCTACTTTTCCTTCCAGTAAAGTAGTCCGTGTAAATTGATCGTCTTTAAAAGCTGAAACATTGAAATGCGTTCCCAACACCTTGACCTCCTGTCCGGTACTTTTCACCACAAAAGGATGTGCCTTATCTTTGGCAACTTCAAAATAAGCTTCTCCTTCAAGTTTGACCGTTCTCAGTTTTTGCCCCGCAAAAGTGCCGGGATATCTTAGTGACGAAGAATTATTAAGCCAAACCTTCGTTCCATCCGGCAACCGCAGTTGCCAGGTTCCACCCGGCGGAGTGGAAATCATGTCCTCACCCGTCCCGTCGTTCCTGTTGCGGTGGCCATCGTCCAGGTACTGGATCTGCCCGGACGCCTTTTTGATCACGCCCAGGCCCGGGCGGACGGCAAGCCGTCCGTCCGCTGCATTCGTGAGATCGATCTTTTGGCCGTTTGCGAGTGTGAGCACTGCCCTGTTGCCTCCGGGCGGAATGTCCGGGCTTTGGTTTCCAATGATCAGCTCGCTTTTGTGGAATACAAGCTGCATGATCAGTGATACCATAATTAAAGCAATAGCCGCTGCCGCTATCAGGAATCCGCCGGAAAATTTCCCGGCCGGATGCCCGGGTAGCTGGTGCAATATCTCTTGTCGCAGATTTTCGATCCTGTCATCGGGTGGCAATTCGGTTTCCTCGCCGGTATCCAGGAACCACTTCTCGAACATGGACTTTTCCTGCTCGGTCAGTTTTCCCCCGGTGTATTTTTGGGACCAGTCTTTAATTTCGTTCTTATCCATATGCTGTGCCCGGTAAAACCCGGTTTACAGGACAAGACAGTTAACCCGCGCCTTACCGGAATAAAAATTTTCATTTTTTTTTATGACCTTTTCTATGGATAAAGCACCTTAGCAAAAGACCGGGTAACTAAAAGTTTCAAATCGTATTTAATTTATCATGATGATTTTTGTTAATTCGCAAATGTTTTTCGTGGCTATATCTTTAAATTCCTAATTTCGCGCCATGTCCGAACGTCTTGCGGCGCACCATGAGAACCGCACTTACTATTTTACTATTGAAAGCCGCAAGCCTGGTGAGCTGAAGATCATGATGTACGGAACCCCATACACGTTCCTGCACTCGGGGGAACGCTGGATAAACTACGCGGGCAACTTAATGGAAATGAAAAGCGGCGTGATCGCTGCAGTTATGCTTGCGGCCGGTGAACTATAAGCTGTACCATAAATTATCACAGCAGCAAAGATTGCCTGTAAAGTAAATGCTTGCCCACGTCAGGTTAGTCAGCCTTTTGCATTTCTATTCCGCAAGAAATCCATCCAATCTTTACCAATATTTCATAACATTGCCACTTCAGGTATGGATTTATTAAATTATATTTGATCAGTTACTCTTCAGAATTATTCGGTACCCCTACATATCCTATATCTGCCCAAAGCCTGTCCCCTGACGGGCTTTTTGTATTTTTCATATTACACACGTCCTCGATGTCAGTATTTAGTTATATTTATGAATACTTGTTATTTTAATAGGGGTATTAAATAACATTAAAGCCGCGTTTCGGGAGAAGCGTGGCTCTTTTTTTTTAGACACCTCACAATGCCCCTGCTGAATTTACTCAAGACAGAAATGATGAGCCCGGGTTATATCTGCTGTATGGAACACCAACGCCATTGAACATCCCGTCCTGGTAGTTTTTTAAGGAACTCACCGGCAAAAATTATTTTTACCAAATATCAACTGGTGCCTGCGGTAAACGTGCCACAACGATTCGCCCCGGCTCCGCCGGGGCCGCCCGCAAACGGCGCAGATGCAGGGGGCGTCCTGCTGTTCTATTTGGCCTCTCCCTCCCCGGACATCATATGCCGCATCTTTAGCCTTCAGCAATTCCAACTTGTTTATTCCGGTTCGTACACCCTGATATCTATATTCAGTTCCGATAAATACGCTTCGATCACCGGCCTGACCTTTTTCCAGTCGAGGCCGCCATTGCCGCAGCCGAGGGCCGGCAAGGCCATGCTGTGCAGCGGGTTTATTTTAAGGTAAGCTACAAGTGCGGACAGCCCCGCCTCTATATATTCATACCGGGAAGGGTCCCGCCAGTGTTTCTTTGTCGGCAGGTTGATAATGACCTTTCGGCCGTAGATCAGGTTAAAATCCGATACCACCCAAAGCTTACCGACTTGTATTTCGCCTGCAATACAGGCAGCTCGATAAAGTGCATAATTATCAGGGAAAGCTTTCCTGAAAGCGAGGGCGATGCCTTTTCCCATCACGCCCACGCAGTTCACGGTGTTTACTAGTCCCTCTGCGCTGTCATCTGGCAGGTTTCCATTTTTGTAGGTTATCATGGTTCATGTTTCAGGTTTACGGAATTCAACTGATTCTCCAACAGGAGCAATTTAACATAAAAATCCTCCCAATAGGTTTGTTGCCTGCGGTAAAATTTCTGATTGGCCGGTCCCGACAGTCGATAATGGCGGTAGTCGTCGGCCTGCATGATGGCCAATTGCAGGTCGGTGACCCCGACTTTCTTGCCGTGTAAATCTATGATATGCATATGCCCTCCTTTCGGCTTACTTTCAGCGGCTGCGTCCGATAATCTTTGAGGTTCATAAAAAAGCCCCTGTCGAACAGCATGCCTTCGCAGAACATTTTTTTGAGTATTTCCACACCGATATAGGCCAGTGGTGTATTGATAAACAGGTCCTGCTCCAGGAGTGCGACCGAGGCCGAGCAATTATAGCCTTTATCTTTTTCTTCGGCCTCGGCCAGCAAGCCCGGAAACTCATCAGTCACCATCGGCAGTGAACCTACGGTCTCAAACTTCTTTGATTTGGGTTGGCCGATCTCCCCTACCGTAGCCAATATGACTTGCCCTGAATGGCGGCTGTTGCCATAGTCGAGCCAGTATTTGGGAACATTTCGGGAGTACCCTGCTTTCTGATGTATTTCCTTCAGGATGGCGGCAACACAGAACCGGGATGCTACGGAATCTACACAGCTGATGGTGATGGTTGCCATAGCCATTTCAAGGTTACTTTTGACAAAATCCTCATCATACCGTTCCGTTACAGCTTTCCAGTTCGTCCCGAAAAAGCGGTTAACCCGATTAACCAGCACAACTGATTTTGGAAAGCCGACATCCGCATCTGTGAACAGCATACGCAGGCGGTTCTTCCTTTCGATGACGTCACTGTCGATTACGGTTACGGCAATGCCGGGATGGCCAAGTTCATTGAGCATGTAATGCAGCCTTGCGAGTGCTGTCAGCACATGGCTTCCCGTACCTCCCGCACCTATGAGGTTAACGGTCACCCGGTTGCGGGGCTGTAACAGTTCATTGTCCACCATATGAACAATTGGCTTAAGCTCTTTTATTTTCATTTTCATACGAGTATGTCTTTAAGGGTTTTACCTGTCCTGACCAAATGGCCTCCCGGGAATTTCTGTCCTGATTTCGCCTGCTGTTGCCAAAGCTGCACGATGTTCATACCTGCGATACTGCCACCGCCGATGGTATGGCTGAAATAACTGCTGAAGAAATATTTTTCCCACAAGCCGATAAAGTCTTCAAGGCAGGTATCGCCGTGGATACCCAGCTTTACTGTTCCCATGCACACCCTGCCATCACTGTACATATTGAAATAAGGGGCATGAAATAACGGCGAGTTGAGCATGGGTTTCCGTCTATCATTCAAAGCGAATACGGAAAGCTGGTCGCCGCTGCCTTTCCAGAGCATCGCCGGTACTTTCATGTGCCCGCAGGGGATTCCGAGTTCCGGCACAAAAAACAATTCCCTCTCCATAGGTGGCGTATGCCATATCGCAAAACCGTCACTTTCCTTTTCGAGATACAGCAGGTTTGCCGGGAGTATCCCCCTGCATTTCAGGAAGCTGTTTTCTGTCACGTGCCGGATTCGCAGCATATCGCTGAAATACAGGCTTTCTTTGAGGCTGAGCGGGTGTGCATTGACCGGTCTTCCGTTCCTGCCGATGTCGTAGCTCTCCACATAAACCTCATCGTCGCTGGACCTGCGCTCTTGTTCGTTGTTCTCTTTCTGATAAATGAGTATTGCCTTTACGGGCGTATAGACATTACTGAAATTATGGGTGATATTCCTTTGCATGGTCGTATTGGTATAAAATGTAATTGAGTTCGGGAATGAGCGCAAACAGCCGCGCTTCGTAGTCATGGTTGAAATGTTCCCGCTGCGGGGGGGTATCGAACCATTGGATGGCAACCGGGGAAACCTGTTCGCCGCTTTCCTGAAGGTCATTGTTGACCATATCAAAAAACAACTCATTGAGGTTATCGGAGCCGCCCCAGTAAAACGAGAGGTACTGGTCGACTTCGATCAGCGAATAATCATCCTGCCCGTATAAATCCTGTGGGATACAGTCAAAAATGGAACGTTTAGGATAATCTTTGATCAGCTTGACAAACTCGGCAGCAAGGTCAAAGCAGGTGGGATCGAAACAGGGACTTCGGTGGTAAGTTTTCAGCGAACGTTCAAGACTCCCGAGCCGAAACGTCTTTTTCAGTTCTGGCAGGAAACTGTCACCAAACTTTCGCAGTTCCACCAGTTCGGCCATCTGCAAGTCGAAATAATCTGCTTCCTCCGAATCTTCGTTCAGCCAGTCCTCAATGCTTTCATAGTTACCGCCGACATAACAATAAGAGCGGTAATACTCCACTTTTGTAACCTGAAATAAATAGGCGCAAATGAGCGTCAGGAGATCAGCGAGGGGTCTTAATTCCGGCAGCTCCCCGAGCCTTTTAAAAGGCCGGACAGGGATATAGTAAAGGGTTAATCCCGTGGAAAAAGGCTGAACCGTCGCTAGTGTCGCCATACGTTTGCTGTCCTGCATAATATAGCAGCCGCCCCCCTTTTTAGCTTCGAGTGCATCTGATATTTGCCGGTGCGCGCTCACCATATTGGCCGGGAAGCAGAGGCCGGAAGTGTCAGGCAGGGATAATTCATATAGGCTGCATATATATTGTACCGACCTGAAAACTTCAGCTTCCGCCTTGCGCCGGTCGCTGAAGTTGTAGCCCTCGAAGGGCATGAAACGATGCTTCAGAAAACCAAGTCCGACAGCGCCTGCGGTGCGCATGCGGGCGGGTTGAGCTGCACGGCAGCGGCGTCCGGTGTTTCGTTGAGTTTGCGGGTGAACTTCCCTAACTGCTGGTATAGTTTCCATTGCCTTCCTCCTTTATTGATGCTTAATTTGCGTGTGTCATTTTTCATTGCCCTGGTTATCCTTTCGTCCCCATCGTGCTTTCAAAGCGGTACTGGATTTTGTCGTTTTTGATTTCGGGACCGGTCAGCCTCGCGTTGGTCAGAATGGGATAAGTTGCGGCATAAAAGTTCATGACCGCTTCGGGGCTCAAGGCCTCATTCGGGTCAGTGAGCAGTATGTCCTGCCCGTTTTCCTTATGGATAAAAACTCTTTGCAGTATTGTCGTGCTTAACATGGTGATTATTTTAAATGTCAAATAATAGGTTAGCTTTCTGTTCCTTTTTGCGTTCGAGTTCCGCCCTGCGCTTATTGATCTCTGCCTCCTTGTCGGGATAATCCGCAACGGTTGGCAGGAGGGCAAGAGCATCGGTGTACTGGCAAAGCGAATCGAGTTCTACTACCTTGCGGATGATATCGGTATAAGCTTTTCGTTTCGCCTCCGCATTCACTCCATCGGCCAGTTCAAGGCTTTCGCATTGTGTATCGCCTTTGGCCTTATTTTTGCCCTTGGTATCCTGTACCATTTTGGATTGCTCTTTTGCCCTGGACAAGCTTTTGAGGTAATCTTCCATATTGTGAAGCAGGCCAGCCGTCTCTTTTACCGGCTGCTCTATCATATCAAAATACTGCGCATCAAAATCAGCAGCCCGGCCTTTGCAGACAAAAGGTTTGATGTGTTTGGCCGCAGCGTCGCCGCTGACTGGAAGTTTAAAGAGCGTCGATACAGTAAATAAGCCATTCTCATCAGTGAGTACAGTAATGCTCCATTGGCCGGGGCATCCCATTTCTGCCATATTGGTAAAAAAGTTAGTTTTCATTGGATATGTCTATGTCGTTTATGAATTTCCCGAGGTTCCCGGCGTAGCTGCCAGCGATGGTAAAATGGTAATTATTGGATGTGTTCGTTTCGGCAATGGCCTCGCTTCCCGCCTGAAAATCAGATCCCCTTGAATTGGAGAGATACCGGTCCAGACAGCCGGCAGCGCCTCGCAGACAATACTCGGGCAATTCCGGCTTGGAGGTTAGCCGGTCACGGAATTTGTTAATGGCCCGGGTTTTGACCAGTACCTGCGCCCGGATAAACAGCCTTTTCTTCGGTCGAACAGGATTCACGAAACGTAAAATTTCGCCATTCCGAAGCAACTGCATCAACCTCCGGTCGCCCCCGGGCGAAATCCGATTCGACGTAATGTCCACAAAGCGTTTAGAGGAATACTCCCTTGCCTCCAGGGTCAGTCCATCGAGCGTATAAATATTGTTTCCTATCGTATACATATCGCTTTTTATATTAATGTTGTGATGTCCCCGCCGTACCTGATCACAATAAATGTTTGCAGCAATCGCAGCTGCCGCGCTTGGCAAAGCGATAAAACTTCCCCTTTAAGGCAGTTGGTAACTTCGACTAAACATTTATTCCGCTGCCCTTCGGGTAACAAACCACTTGAGCCAAGCGCATATAAGGCGCTCCACTGTCCGCCATGCCAGTCCATGGCTATGCGCCTTGCCATATGCAATGAGGTTACCTTACCGGTCCGCGCATTCCCGCACGGCACTTCCGCTGCTTCCCGTTTTGCTGTCGTCCGGGTGGTGGTCATTTCCTTTGTTTCTTCCATCGACTTTATTGTTAAGTTTTCCCTGTATTTTCAGGCCATTCGGCGGTACCTCATTTGGCCTTTGATAGAGGCAATACACTTGCGCGCTGGGTTGGCGGGCCAAGGCTGCCGCAAAAAATACTACCCGGAGCGCAGCGGAGGTGTGGAGATTTTTTAGCGGCACGCAGCATGGCCTTGACCGATGAAGAGGTGTAGATTTGCCTCAGCAAAGGCTAAATGAAGCTGATTAAACAAAAAACACCATTGAAAAAAGCGATGCGAGAGGGCATTCATTCGCAAAAACAAAAAGGAATAATTTACAGAACAGTAAAGAAGGGGCAAATCATGACTGCATGCCGGTATTGGTGCCGGCCGCAGCACCCGCAGGGCCTGGTCAGGATTTGGCACTTCAGCCCAATAATCATTAAATCGATCCAACAGGGATAAGCGAAATGCCTGGACGGTACCAGCTAACAATTGCCAGGCTTTTTGCGTGGAGGCAGGAAAGCGGCTCAGTAAATACGGCGTAGTGTAATGGGAACGAAGTGAACATGAAACTTAGCCGGATGTCGAAGCGGCTGCCCTGCAAGGCCAAACGCCCCTCAGAAATGAATGCGCATGATGCGCTGTACAGCCGATGAGTACTTGTATAACACTATTTTTTCATCTTTAATTTCTTATGGAAAGGAACAAACACAAACGCCAGGCTTAATCAGCCTGGCGTTTTCATTACAACTCTTTTGAAAATTTATTTAGCTATAACAATGGCTTTGGTATCTGTAACAACAATCTCAGGTTTACCTTTAAAGTCAATAACCTTTCCCTGTGCGGTTATCGTCTTATCAGTTATTTGACCGGCTAATTGTTTAGCGTTGCCTTTTAATACGATAGTTAGCAATTGATTTGGATAGGCCGCCCCTAAGTTCACAAGAACCATACTACCAATATCCTTACTGCTATACACCTTACCAGTTGTGGCGATTAATTCACCTTTGTGTTTACCAACATCAGCCAAAGGTATTAGTACAGGCATATTTTGAAGCTTACCGGGCACATCAACAAGCTTTTGATTTGTTGTTTTATCCGAAGTCTGATTAACTGCTGCAACTTTTGGAACAGTTGCATTATTCAATAGCTTATTTAGCTCACCGGCAAGCCTGATGCCTGCCTGATCTATACGGAGGTGAATAGTTTGAATGTACTGTTTATAATAAGCTTCATCAATTTGTTGCCCTGGCTTAATATCAGCATATAGTTCACTACTGATCTGGTAACTCTCCCAAAGCCATTCCATAGGACTGGCTGCCTGCCATTTTTTAATTTGAGTTTCGTTAGCCCAATCATACTGCTTCGCAATCTGTTCCTCACTCAATCCCTCATGATCGATTAATTTGCTATCCCAAAGGCTATGGAGGTTAGTACCTGCATTATCAAAACGTACTTGAATAGTATTACCGCCTTTATCTTCAGCACGGCTAATGTGCATAGGTTGATGTGCATCGCCAACTAAGTGAATGAGATATTTAAGCGCAGAGTTCATTTGGTCGGGCGTTGAAGCTTTATCTTTTAAGATAGCTTCCTCTTTAAGGATGGCACCATATACATTATCATTGCTTTGCTGATTAACGTAGTCGACAAACTGTTGATGATTCAAACCTAAAGGCAGATTAAGGAAATGCCATTTGCCCGTTGTCGGGTTACGATGTTCGTCTGCCCAGGTACTTACATCTGCCATGCTTTCACCCTTTAAATAAGCTGAAACTGCATAAGCTGTATTAGATGTTAAATGCTTTTGTGCTATTGTTGCAACGGCTCTATGCCCCTTATATCCCCATGAAATTAAAGCAGCCGATATCGCTATCATAGCCACCGATAGTACTTGTTTTCTCATATGGCAAATGTATGAAAGCAAATGACAGGTGGAAATCTTTATTTGACTTTTAGCTAAATTAATTAGCAAATTTGCGTCGTAATTGATTGACGATGCCTGAGCTCCCGATAGGTAAGTTTTATGAAATAGCACAGCTAAATCTAATCCGATGGATAGAGGATAACCCTAAACTTTATTTTGCCCTTACTGATTTTCGACGGCCCGTATAGTTATTTGACAATTCACTTGTCAAGTCATTGGATTCAGCAACCTTTTACATATTAAGATTCAACCTGATCTATACGACAAAAGTGCTTAATAACTTCTCTTTAACCTTATTCATATCAGCTGCAAGGATATTATAGACGGCATCGTATTGACTGCACAGATCGAAAATGGCAACGCTATATTGACCGAGGTATAACTCTTTACCTTCATCATTATCAGCCTGTCGTAATTTACTTTCGATATCCAATACTTTCAAATACAACTCATGTGATTTATTATTGGCGGCAATTAGTTCATCATAAGATAACGCAACGTCGAAATACAAACCAATCAAATTATGTTTCCAGTTGTCAATGTTCATTTGTTTAAGCTGAGCATCGGCCTCTCTTAAACCCTCGGTCATTGAGCTATAACTTGCCTGACTACGTTGTATGTTTCTCCCTTTCCATAGCAGGATGCTTTTCTTAAGTATAGCCATTGTTTCACCCGTGACATAATAATAATTCTCCACGACCTCAACCTGCTTTGCTCTATACTCCTTTTTTAGTTCGGTCTCGGCTTTTCTTTTATCGCCAAAGTACGCAAATAAGCCGGTTAATGCCTGACTGATTAAAGCACCAGCGAGACCGGAGAATGCGCTAACTATAAGAGTTGTATTTTCCGCCATGTCAGTAATAATATTACTACAGATTAACGAGGGAAACGTTTGGATGCTGTTATTAAAAGGTAGCTGATTCCGAGCGTTTGTTAAACTCACTTGCAAATTCCTTAACAATTCATTGAATTCAGGACCTTTTAAGTCGAGTGGTGGAAATGTCAACCCAAACAATCAAGCCCAAATCATCATTCAGCGCCTACAAGCTCATTCTACTTTTCTAATTTATTTATCAATCTTATTTACAAGCGCAATTACAAAATCTTACAAATTATTAGAAAGGCAGTTGAAAGGCTTACGGCCTGGAAACCGCGTTCGCGTGAGAAGGAGGAAGATGGTGTTCTGACGAGGCCCTCATTGTATAGTAAAACAGCTTAAAGAAATTCGACGGGAGACTCTAACTGAATTCTTGCGGTATTCGCACCCCGGATCCGTAACGTATACCAATAGCGTCCGCGTACCGGAAGCCTGTTATCAGATCGTAATCGGTAAACCAATCGGCGTACGGCTCCAGTGCATGATCTTCTCTTTGTTTGCTCAATAAATCTGAGCCGATCGATGTCAGAGTCAATGCGGTCAGAAACAGTCATATAGGGGCTTTTATTGGCGCAGCTATTGTTTATCTCCTCGCCTTGTTTGCGCTGATAATGGAAAAACGGCAGCTCCGTATAAATTCTTTTCATCCCCATCATTTTTGTTTTATGAAGCATCCAGTGCTGGACGGTATTTTCCGCTATTTTAGCACCCAGCAAGGCGCGGTTTGGAAAAGGTACGGCGGAAGCAGTAAACAATGATTATAAACTTAAGACCATTGTTTTATAGCTTTACGCGTTAAACATGTAAGAACATAATTCGATATTAAAGCACCTGATGATTAGATCTTCGCGAGTATCTTGCTAAATTACCTAACTTTCGTGGAAAAAATAGTTTATGGGTCCGGTAAAAGTTGAAATCCGATATCTTGATGCAGCTAACTGGCAGCCTGCTACTGCCTGCGACTTTACTATAGGTGCTGAAGCAGATGTATGGAAAATTAAAATTGCCGATCATCTTTTATTTATTGGCCAGCTCACAAAATTATTGCTGCCTGATGAAATAAGCCGGGCAGGAAGGTATTACCATGAAAAAGACAGGAAGCGCTTTATTGTGAGCCGGGCTGTCTTAAGGGTCATATTGGGCAAATATATGGGCCTGCGTCCCCAGGATATCCGCTTTGAGGCTGGCCCTAATAAAAAACCTTTTGTAAAAACTATGGGAGCTGCAGTTAACTATAATGTATCCCATTCGGACGAATGGGTAACCCTCGCAGTATCAAAAA
Source organism: Mucilaginibacter sp. SG538B (assembly GCF_013376065.1). NCBI lineage: Bacteria > Pseudomonadati > Bacteroidota > Sphingobacteriia > Sphingobacteriales > Sphingobacteriaceae > Mucilaginibacter > Mucilaginibacter sp. SG538B. The sequence goes on along the minus strand of NZ_JABMJI010000005.1, from coordinate 361,679 downwards.
CCGCAGTTGGTATCGATACAGAGAAAATCGACAGGTCATTCGCCTATAAAGAAATCCTTGCCGATAATTTTAGTGAGGAAGAAATCTGTTTCATCAACCAGGACAATCCTACAGATAAATTCATCCTTTTATGGACACGCAAAGAAGCCATTGCTAAACTTACAGGCCAGGGCCTGGATGAGAGAATTAAAGAGATCCCGTGCCTCAACGGTAATCACCAGACAAACCGTAATATCATTAACTCTTCCAAAACAATACAACTTGTAAGTTTCAGACTTGATAGCGATAATTTAGCAACACTGGCTTATGAAAGCGATTCGCCGGTAACTGTTCAATTCCGGGATATCAATTGTGGCGATTTTTCCGTCAAATGAAAACGATCTAACAAGACTTCTCTGATCACATCCAAACCAGCTCGGCTACAAAGATATCTAACATAAAAGCTTCAATATATTTGGGGACGCAGCTGAACGCATCGATAATTCGGCCACGGGGAGTGCTCAATTAAAACCCGTTTTTAAACGGATAAAGACATGCTTTAAAGTTTCAATGCAACCTTCCAATACATTGAACGGTTATCAGCAGAAACGGTTTATTGACCTGTATGTAAAAACCGTTAACACCTGGACACAAATACCGGAACGCCAATTGCCCGCCCTTAGGATTTGGCCGTTTATAGCGATTGTTTTATCTTGAGCAGATGATCACCACACCTAAACCCGCAACGTCTTCCGCCATAAATTATAGCGGACCTACCGATATCCAGCAAATGGCGCGGGATCAACTCGATCAGATCCGGCAGATCTATGCCATACAGCCCAAGCAGGTACTGGAGAACTATCTCTTTGAATTCAATACGACAAGTGAATATAACGGGCGTCAACTGCTGGAGTTGATCCAGAATGCAGATGATGCTGCTCAGGGTACACCACGGGCACGTATGCTGATCTCCCTGGAAGGCGACCGGTTGATCGTCGCCAACCAGGGCCAAACCTTTTCCCCTGATGGCCTCGACTCGATCTTCAGCGGTCACCTGAGCCCGAAATACAATCAGAAGAACCAGATCGGCAACAAAGGACTTGGCTTTCGTTCCATCCTGAACTGGTCAACGCGGGTGACGATCAAAAGCGGCGCATTGCAGATCGCCTTTTCCGAACAATTCAGCCACCAGATATTTGAAGAACTGCTGGATGGCGATAAAGGCCCCGAACTACGGGAGCGCGTGACCAAACGCTTTGGCCGTTTGTTCCCGGCGATCTCCGTGCTTCGTGTGCCCGATGTGCTGGACGAGATCCTGCTCCCGGCCGCCTATGAGGGATTCGACACCGTCATCATGATAGACCTCAGGTCAGGCATCACTGCGCAGATCACCGAACAATTGGATGAACGGATCAACGCGGAAATGATGCTTTTTCTCAATAACCTGGAAACGGTCAGCATCCGTGTTCCTGGGCACGACCGGGATTTTGGGCGTCAGCCAGGTAAAGAAATATCCTTAGCCGGGGGGCACTATCTGCGGGCCATGAACTTGCGGGACAGCCGTGCGGAACAACCCGAGGAATGGACCCTTTATGGCAAAAGGGGGGTGCTCGGGGAAAAGAATTATGAGCTGACCGTGGCCTTCCAGGATGAACCCAGGCTGACCGCCGGCGTACTGTATTCTTTTTTCCAGACCTCGGTGTCTTTCCGGTTTCCCGGTCTGCTGCACGGCACCTTTGAACTCAGCGATACCCGCAATGAGCTGAGCCAGCGTGATGGTTTTAACCAGTTGCTTTTTTCCGAAGCCGCCTGGCTCATCGCCGGGGCTGCCGGTCAGCTTGCAGCCAAACTGTCCGGGCCGACCGACTACCGGCCGCTCCAGCTAGCGATGGTGGAAACAAGTTCTTTACACAGTTTGATCCAAGCATCCGGGTTCGCGGCCAAACTGGCGGCGGCCATCAAAACCCAAAGCATTTTCCCGGCGATCAGTGGCGCCTATATCACTTGGGCGGATGCCCCGGTCTATTATGCAGAACCTGAGTTCGCGGCCTACCTGCCGCCCGATGAATTCGGCGATGTGCTTATCTCTTGTGACGATCAAGGGATCAGGGAACTGATCTATGCCTACGGTCCGACAACCTACAATGTCAATGAGGTTATTGCTGCCCTAGCTGCGGCCCGGAAGATCATTCCTGTTGATGATTATGCACGGCTCATTGCCGCGCTGCCCCAATACCTTGACAAGGAGGAGCTTACCCAGGGCATTTGTTATGATGCTAGTGGATCCATCCTTTCGCCACCCAAACATATCTTTATTCCGACAGGCGACGAGCAGTACGCACTTCCCCCGGATGTCGGCGCCCAGATTCTCGATGAGGACCTCACCAAGGCATTAAAGCGGGTCTTAGGAACGGAAAGTGATGCGGTGCTGGCCGAGCAACTCAGCCGTTTTCACCTGCGGGAGTTCCATTTCAAAGAGGTCGTGGAGGAGTTGATCGCTCATTTCAACGCGCAGCCGGACCGGGTGAAAAAACTACCCGCCCTGCACCAGCATATTTTCAGTTTTTATTCCGCGGAAAAAACGCCACCGGAAGCCTGGGCCGGCTCCGATATCCCGATCTTGAACCGTAACGGTAAAATGACCCTGGCCGGCAAGGTATATTTTGGAAAAGATCAGGGTGGCCGTATCGCTGAAACACTTTTTCATTACGATACCGGCAAACTGGTCGCGGGGCCTGAGCGCTTCCAGCAGCCTGGTGGCGAAACCTGGCAGCGCTATTTGAGCTGGATGGGCGTGGCCCGCCTGCCACGACGCAGATTATCCAGCCCGGAACAATACCTCCGTGCGTACGGCGACCATGCCATGCGTCTTTACGATTATAAAAAGCCCATCGAGGACCGCCTGTTTGATAACTTTTCGGAGTTCAAGCAGTCGCTTGATCACTACGATGAACTTTACGTGCTCACGGTCGACGATCTGGAGGATATCTTTGCTCATAATAAAGCCGAGGACCTGCTGGCCTGGCTGGATGCGGATACCGTCGTTTATGAGTCGATGCGCAAAGACCGGGAACCCAATAAGAGTTATCTCAGCATCAAACTTCCACGCTCCAGAGAGCGGTACGTTGACGGCGGGCGCTTACCCAGCTATCTGCGCTGGCGTATCGCGCAGACTAGCTGGCTGCCTGCCGAAAGCGGCATGAAAGCGATCCCGGATCGCTGTACAACCGCCGCCAGTATCAGCCCGGAGTTCAGCCCGCTGATCGAGCGCCCAAAACTCGACCCTCTGTTGCTGCGAAAACTGGAGATCGACAGCCGGCGCAGCGATGAATTGCTTTATGCCTGCGGTGTACATCGCAGCGTGGTCAGTTTTTCGACTGGTATGTTGTACGAGATGTTGCTCACTTTGCGCAAAGCGGACGAGAGCGGCAGGAAGGCCCGCGCCATTTATAACCAGCTAGCCCAGCATCACGACGATGAATCGGTCCGTCGGCTTGACCGCAACGACCCGGTCCGCAAACGTTATTTTGAGTCGGGGGAGGTGTTTTGCCGGGATGGCAGCTGGGCACCTTACCGTGAAGTTTTCTATTTGAACGATAAACATCTGGGGGAGAGCATAACCGATAAATTCAATACCATTTATATCGACCGAAGGCGCGGAAAAGACAAGATCGAAAAGTTGTTCGGCGTTTTGCCGCTCGAAAACCTCCAGATGAGTTTGGAAGCGGCCGTCCCGGCACGCCAAGACATGGACACTCAGTTCGGCCAGGATATCATGCAGTTCAAACCCTATGTCTATGCGTTCCGCCGGGCAGCCGACAAAGGCGCCGAAAGGGAGGCGATCAGTAAAGCACGCTTCAGACTGGTCAGCCAGCTACAGGTTCGGTTGGTCAAAGAAAGCGTGGAACATCTACTGGAACTGTCCGACTTTGAATTCCTGATCCTTCCTAAAGACGATGTAATCTATATCAAAGTTCCGGCAACGGTTTACCAATTCGGTGAACTTAAGGAGGACATCCATTTTTGTTCAGCGGTCGGCGAAATATTCTCTGCCCTGATCGATGTGGAGGCACAGCGGCAGCAGATCAGAGAATTGTATTCCCGGTCCCGGAACGGCCGGGATGAGATTCTCCGTACGGAACTCGACGACCCGCAACTCCGGTTGTTGACAGCCGCGCGGGCGGATCTTAAACTGGTGGTCGATGCCAAAGCCGATTTCTGGCGGGCGTTCACCCGCTGTCTGAGCCGCAAAGGCCTCCGGACAACGACCTCCGATAAAGAAATGCTGGCGGAACTCATCAAACGCTTTCCCAAATCAGCGCAGGTCATCGGCACCGTGTTCGATGTGATCGATTATGATGATCTCAGCAGTGAGCAAACCTGCGCGAACGTTCTGAAACTCCTCGAAAAGTATGGCATCGGTTTATCGCAGTTCAATACGTATTGCTATCCGCCCGTATCAACTGCAGCATTATATGCCGCCCGCTTCCGGACCGTGAAGGAAACGGAACGCAATATTTACCGCGAACGTTATTATCAATACTGCCTGAAACGGCCTGAACTTCACAAGAGTTTCCGGCGGGAGATCAACCGGTACCACGAATTAACCCTGCCTGGTCAGGTGACCGAACCATTTGACGCGGAACGATTTCTGCAACAGGCGGTCAGCAAGCTTTTTGGAGAATTACCAGCACTGGACCCGGATTCGCCGACAGCCGACGAACGCTATCTGGCCAATAAAGCACAATTGACCGCCCTTGCTGCCGCACAAAGTATTCAGCGCGCATTGCTGGATAGCTTTCTGGATGATCAGCGCGAAGCGGATTCCCTTCTTTATTTTGAAGACGACGTGGAAACGGTACTTGATCTGCTCATGCGCTGGACAAGGCCGGCTAACGGCAGCGGTGGCAGCCCGACCGGCGGGGCCAAACGCCGGCGTCTCCAGTTCAACGGCGAGCCTGTCTTATACGACGACCTTTTTGACCTCCGGCAGCAACTGGACACCAGGCTGAGCGACATCGATATCTCTGCGATTGCGCTGGAAGATATCAAGATCAACCGCTCGCCTGTGCAAAAGACAGAGCTGGGCGAAAAGACCACTTTTAAACGCGGCGGCCGTACCCCGGCCCAGCATGAGGAAACTGGCTTCCTGGGCGAATTCTTCGTCTATCACTTTTTGCAGAGCGGTTATGCCGTGCCGGGCAGTGTACAATGGGTTTCCAAATATGCAAAGGAATGCGGGCTGGCGAGCGAAGATGGCAATGGTGCCGGTTACGACATTTCGTACGTATCGCGTGAGGACGGGCTGCCCCGTTATGTCGAGGTCAAGGTAATGGCTCAGGATGATGCTTTTCATATCTCTTCGACCGAGGTCCGCTTCGGCGAATTGCACAAAAAATCCCATGAACTTTTTCTGCTGCGAAATTTATCGGACGTCTCCAAACTGAAGATCGACCGGCTTGCCGGGCTGTTTAACTACCAGCCGGGTAAATCGTTCAATGAGAACGACCGCTTCACCGTGCTCAACGACAATTATATCCTCAAATTCCGTAAACAAGAAAAAAAGAAGCCATGAGATCTTATTCGTAAGGATTGATCCTTTTTAAGGCCATATAGGCATCGGCCGCATCATCAAGCCCTTTTTTTCGCAATCGGCCCTGAAATGCAGGGTATTGCCCCTGTTTGACGACTTGATTATAGCGCTCTTTCATCCAGCTGTATTTGACCCGGACATCTGCCTTGAAAGCGCTCGAAGAGCCTTGGAGCCCTCTGCGGATCTTATCGCCCAACCGGCGGATGTACTCGGGAAAACCCTCTTCGGGATCATCCAGTACGTCCTGCGCGCTGCTGAAGTAATCGACGTAATACATGCCGTCCGAATCCTTGACCAGTAACTCCCGCAAGGCTTCGGCACTATCCAGGACACTGTTCAGCTTGGCCAGGCGGATAATATCCCGGTGTAAGATCACCCGGGGATAAAGCGCAGCCTTAGACTCCAGCAGGTAAGCTTCCACAAGTGCCGGGCCGAATAGCATTTCCGGTTTATGTACCAGTGCGCCATGGGTGATCGCCCCCCGGCAAAGGATACCTTTGGCGGCCAGTTCAATGATCATTCCCTGAATATCCATCAAGGTGAAAAAGATCTCGTCCGGCTGGTCGGCTTTAAAGGAAATCACAACGCAATCCGAGAAGATAGTGATCTGCCGGGAGTCTTTTTTGAGGTCAACTCTTCGCTTTTCTGTGGTATCCACCTCCAACACGTTCCGCATAATGCGGTACGCGCCGGCGATCTCCTGCACTTTGGCCTGGTTTTGGACCTCGTCCCGGCTGACGGTCTCGGCCAGCAGGTCTTTAAAACCCAGGATGTCGATAAAAACAGTTACACGCTCTTCGTATTGGATCTTTTCCGGCCCAGGCATTTTTATGGTAATTTGGGACTTAAAAATACACAAATTTCTGTAAGTGCGGCGTCAGGCGATCTCCTCCGAAAGGGTCAGCGGCTGACCGGCATATTTGATCTTCAGCGGCTGCATATCCGTCGGGATCTTGGCATCTGTCACCCGCGCATAATAATGCTGGGTGGTGCGGATATTATTATGTACGATAGGTCATAGCTTGGTCCACTTCAACTTCTTCATGATCTCTTTGAGATACTGATTGACTTTTTCGTTGCTCATCCGAGGCAGCAGAAAACGCCTGTCGGAAGTGTGGGGATGGTCCTCGTGATAATCAATGAGCCTTTGTCCAGGGTCTAAGACATGCTTACGCCACTTTGCAGCTTTCATATGGAACAGATATCTTATTCATCAGAATCTCCAGTTAGAGCAGAAAAACCATTGTATAGTTCTTTAAAAATATAACCGCCTACAAATGGTCTACAGTCAGCTACAGTTCACTACCAACAGTCTTACTTACAACCACTTGTACAACATCAACACACAACTAAAATCCTACATTATGGTTTTGTATCTATAAATTATTTACAAAAACTGGTTGTTGTTTAAATACTTTCGAACTCAACATTCAGCGGAATCGGAAAATTGTTAAGAAATCAATTTAACAACAGCAGCCTGAACTTCATCCAATATTTTCCAATCCGGTATGATGTAAATATCTGTGGTCTTCCTATTTTGATCGATATGATTTAACGCAAAAGCCACATCATCTTTTGAAAATCTACAAACATTTCGAGCAAGGGATCCAACGCTATGTCTCGCGCAATAATGGGTTAACGATTTTATCCCACATTTCTCGCCGATTTGTAGAAGCCCCTTATTGATCGCTTTATTAAAATTTTTGGAATCCGCATATCTTTCTTTCAACTTCCCCATATATCTAACCAGTATCTCTTCTGCCTCTGGGATGATTTTGACACTTATAAAAGCAGAATCCTTACGACGGTTCTTAGTTTTAGAGCGATTATATTCGATCCTATCTCCTGATATCCCATCGAGCAGATAAAGGTCTTTCGCATTCATTCCACACAGATAAAAAGACAACATGAACATGTCCCTGGCAAGCTCTGCACGTCCACCGATCTCACATTTAAATTCTTTAATCCGCGCGATCTCCATAACTGAAAGCGCTCGTTTTGCAGTAGCTGGTGCATCGATAATTTTATACTTTTTAAAAGGATAGTGCCTTATCGCGATCACGCCACGATCTTCGTCGTTATATTTATCACGAGCTGCGTTGAACAAAACCCTTAAATCCCGCATATGATTGTGTAATCCAGAATCAGATAAGCCCTTATGCATTACGGTAACTTCCTTTTTGAATTGGTTCAGTCTGGTTATTTTCCTTTCTCCACGCAAAAAGGCTTCATATTTAGGCAGCATGAGTGAATTGATATTTTCAATTGGGATAATGGTACTTCCAAAGTAATCACTCAAGCTATTAACAACGGTCTGCAGGTTCGCGGCCGAACCCTTTCGGTTATCTTTTTTTAGTTCAGCAATGTAGGCCTTGCTGAATTGTACAAATTCCACCGATGGGGTTTCGCCTTTATTTTTCAATAATTTGGCCAACTCTTCGGCCGTATACAGGTCAACCATCGAACCAACCTCACTTAATTTCTTGCGATATGATGCGAGATCTAACGACACTTCGGTCAATATAAAATTGTCTTTGATTGTTAAATCTTTTTTTAATTGTTTTTCGATAATGTAATGAGGGCTACTAATGTAAACTTGCTTGCCCCTGTGCGTCAATCGGTATTTGACATTGAAAGTACCATCGCTTTTTTTATGGTGTTTTAAAACCACCTCTCTAATTGTTGCCATATTGATGTAATTCTTGTAATATATTTGTAATACAATTACGTCAAGTTGAGCAGTTTTCCATGTTTAATTGAGCAAAGCCGATCAACCTGACTAAATCAAATTTTCCATGTAAAACTGCCCCACGGGCATAAAAAAAGCCCATTTACGTATGTAAATGAGCTTATAAAAGCGGGTAAGCAATGGGGCTCGAACCCACGACCCCCAGAACCACAATCTGGTGCTCTAACCAACTGAGCTATGCCTACCGTTTTGTTTTTCGAGTGTGCAAAAATAGAAATCTCCTGGTTAATTGCAAACTCTTTTTTAAAATTACATTAAGCTTACCCGTTTAATTTAGAATGATTATGCATAATAAGTATTTTTGTAAAATGGCTGAGCAATTGATAGAACTAAATGTGACCGGCATGCATTGTAATAATTGCGCGATGTCCGTCCATAAATTCCTCGAAAAAAAAGGTTTACACAATATCCTGGTTGATTTTGCCGGCGAAGAGGTAAAATTTTCAACCAACGATGACACCCGGCTGCCTGAAATAAAAAAAGGGATAGAAAGTTTAGGTTTTAAAGTTGTCGAGGATCTCAGCACCCATTCGGTACCGTTTTACGAACGGGTAGAAAACAAATTTATCTTCTGCGCCATCTTTACCGCACCACTTTTGCTGCACATGATATTACCCTGGCATTTTCTACATCAGCCCATTATTCAATTGTTATTATGCCTGCCGGTTTTTATTATTGGGTGTTTGCATTTTGGTAAAAGCGCCATCAGCTCACTTAAAGGCGGCGTTCCTAATATGGATGTGCTCATTTTTGTGGGTTCAACGTCGGCATTTGTCTATAGCTTTATCGGCACAATACGTAACCTGGGGCCACAATACCAGTTTTATGAAACCTGTGCCACCATTATAACACTGGTACTGCTGGGCAATGTGTTTGAAAAACGCTCGGTAAGCCAAACTACTTCAGCAGTAAAAGATCTGATCAAGTTTCAGCAAGTAAATGCTAACCGGATAATAAACGGCAACGTTGAGGTAATTAATGCCAAAGAAGTGCGCGCTGGTGATACACTGCTCATTAAGCAGGGCGATAAAATACCTGTTGACGGCGAAATCCTTTCGGGCGAAGGCTCGGTTGATGAAGCTATGCTTACCGGCGAAAGCATCCCTGTTGAAAAACAAAAATATGATAAGGTTATTGGCGGCACTATATTAATTAACGGCAATTTCCACATGTTGGCAACCCGTGTTGGGTCAAATACCATCCTCGCCCAAATTATCGACCTGATGAAAAAAGCCCAAGCGGCTAAACCACCTGTTCAAAAACTCGGTGATAAAGTTGCGGCTGTATTTGTCCCTGCGGTAATACTGATAGCATTGATCACCTTTATGCTTACTTACTTTGTTGGCGGTTCGGGTTTACAACATGCTGTCATGAATGCAATTGCTGTGCTGGTGATATCTTGTCCATGTGCCATGGGTTTAGCCACGCCCACCGCTGTTATGGTTGGCTTGGGCCGGGCAGCCAAGAACGGCATCCTGGTAAAAGGCGGAGATACGATTGAAACCGTTACTAATACCAGATATGTAGTGTTTGATAAAACAGGTACCCTTACAACCGGCAAGTTTACCGTTAATGAGATCAGGATTGAGAATGCTGCGGATATAGAACACATCAGGGGCATGATCACTGCTATTGAGGAACGATCTAATCATCCTATAGCCAAATCGCTTGTAAACGGTTTAAAAGGATTACCTCAGCAAAAGCTCATTTTAAAATCGGTTAAAGAAGAAAAAGGCCTGGGTATGCGTGCCGAAGATATCCACGGCAATAATTACTTTTTGGGTACAGCGAAAACCAACCATCAGGCCAATTTCAACATTGTGCTATATAAAAACCAGGTACTGATGGCCCAAATTGCTGTCGATGATCAGGTAAAACCTGAAGCCGCCACGCTTATAACTCAACTTAAACAAATGGGTATTATCCCGGTACTGTTGAGCGGTGATAAAAAAGACCGTTGCCTTAGCGTAGCTCATCAATTAGGTATCACAGAGGTTCATGGCGAAAAACTTCCCGAAGAAAAACTGAAGGTGATTGACATTTATAAACAAAAAGGTAAAACCATTATGATAGGTGACGGCATTAACGATGCGCCTGCCCTAACCCATGCAGATGTTGGCATATCTATGAATGACGCCAGTCAGGTGGCAATTCAGTCGGCCAGTGTGGTACTATTAAATACCGACCTACAGTCGGTGATTAAGTTTTTGCAGATCAGCAGGCATACGCTGCTTACCATAAAACAAAACCTTTTCTGGGCTTTTGCCTATAATATCATAGCTATCCCGGTGGCGGCAATGGGTTTCCTTAATCCTATGGTTGGCGCACTGACCATGGCATTTTCGGATGTAGTGGTGATAGGTAATTCATTGAGGTTGAAGATTAAAAAGATTGATGGTCGATAGACCATAGTCCATAGTTTTATTTGCTTTAGATCAATGCAACGTATGATTTAAAGTTTCTTACTTTTGCCATGGACTATAAACTATTGTCCATGGACTTAAAATATGATCGAGATTTTTACAGACGGGGCTTCAAGCGGAAATCCGGGACCGGGTGGATACGGTGTGATCTTGCGTTCTGGACAACATTACAAAGAGCTTTCGGAAGGGTTTCGCAAAACCACCAATAACCGAATGGAGCTACTTGCGGTGATCAAAGGCCTGGAAGCGCTGAAAGCGCCCAATCAAAATGTAATGATCTTTTCCGACTCTAAATATGTTATTGACGCTATCGAAAAACGCTGGGTTAACGGCTGGGTAGCCAAAGGCTTCGCCGGCAAAAAAAACAAAGACCTGTGGATGCGCTATTTAGAGATCAGCAAGCTTCATAAAATTAGATTCACCTGGGTACGTGGCCATAACGGACACCCTGAAAATGAACGCTGCGATCAACTGGCTGTAGCGGCAGGTAAACGTCCTCCCCTGCTTATCGACTCTGTTTTTGAGGCGGAGAATGCAAGGGCGGGGATGGTGTAATTGTATTACAACCACTCACCTAATCAACTCAATCAACCAATCACTTTACAACGCCAATTCAATTATCTGCAGATCCTGGATCTTATCGCCATCGACATTAAACCTTAACAGGGTACGCACCTTATGCCAGCCCTGCTTGCCTGCCGCGCCGGGGTTCATATGCAAACAATTGATCTTTTTATCAAACATCACTTTTAAAATATGCGAGTGCCCGGTGATAAAAAGCTTTGGCGGATTACTATAAATCTCGGCTTTGATATTTTGGCTGTACCTGCCGGGATAGCCCCCGATATGGGTCATCCATACATCTACTTCTTCGCATTTAAAGCGTAAATGTTCGGGGTAAACAATTCGTACATCTTTATCGTCGATATTGCCATATACACCTTTTAAGGGCTTGAAAGCGGCAAGCTTGTCGGCAAGTTCAATAGTACCGAAATCACCCGCATGCCAGATCTCGTCGCAATTTTCAAAATGTTTAAAAACGGCGTCGTCGAGGTAGCTATGAGTATCAGAAATCAGGCCTATGCGGGTCATGGGGTAAAGATACGTAGTAAGAGCTAAGAATTAAGATGCAAGAATCAAGATAGAGGCTAAAATATCGTCAGGAAACCCTTTAGCACTTCACGGTATGTTTCTGTGTATACTTTTGGCTCGTTGTAGATCACAAATTTATCGGCTATCGTCTGCGTGTCGTTTTTTCCAAAAGCAAGAATTTCCCGGTGTGCGGCATCATTCTTAAAGGAGTGTATACCGATCGTTTCTTGCAGATAAAGTCCGTTTTGCGAGGCGAGGTCTTTCACCAATACCGAAGTATCTGTGGGCAGTATCAGCCAACAAGTACCCTGCTCTGTGAGCCGGTTTGCCACCGATATGATCAATCTTTCAAAAAAGCCTTCATCAGCATGCTTGGCCAGATTGGTCTTTGCTCCCGGTGATTGCAGGGAGTTAATATAAAACGGCGGATTTGATACAATGAGGTCATATCTCTTTCCAGGATAATCTTCAAAAAACTGTTCAAATCCATTTGCATAAAGTGTTAATCTGTTTTTAAATGGCGAATTGCTGAAATTGTTTTTCGCTGTTATAGCCGCCTGCACATCAATTTCAACTGCGTCTATTTTGGCCCCGGTAAAACGCTGGGCAAGCATCAGGGCGATTACGCCAGTTCCGGTGCCAATATCAAGTATGCTTAGCGGATTTCCTTCGCCGGCAATGGCGCCCAGCAATACACCATCGGTATTGATCTTCATAGCACAGCCGGTTTGGTCAACGCTGAATTGTTTGAAACGGAACATGAGGGCGAAGTTAGAGTTTAAGGGGAAAAACAAGATATTTCTGCTAAATAACTTACATCGTCGCCCTCTTGGCCGGGCGAGGGCCAGTTACTTTACCTTAGATGCAAAGTAACCAAACATCAAGGCAAAAAAATGCTTCAACCCACAGGCCATACTCCCTGGCCCGCTTTTTTGCCGGGCCTTTACCCGCTTTCGTTTTGGGATTTATAACATTATTTTATTTGCCCAAAGATCCATCCATTCATGAAGTCGTAATTTCTTTTCTTGTTTCTTGGCTCTCACTGTCCTGAATCTCCTCCCCTCCTCGTCAGCAGGTAAGCTTCGGGAGAAAGCGGGCAGAACAATGGTGGCCTTGTGCGGCTGCAGGGGCATAGCAAGTTTTTGCAGAAGCATTGGGCACATGCGAAGCGGGGCAAAATAATTGCAGCCCGTGGTTATGCCCGGTTTGCAGGGCAAATGCCAAGCAAAGGCAAGTGGGCAGGCCAGTGCGGCAAAGAAGCCTCCCTGCTGACTTGACTTTTTGGTTACTTTTGTGTCAAGACAAAAGTAACAGCCATCCCGCGGCAATTGAGCGGGCCAATGATTGTTAATACCAACAAAAGCTATTTAAAAACGAAGCAGACTTGTCCTGTGGGATCGCCGAAATAAATTCGGCACGACTACCTAAATTAGATCTCATACAACTCCAGCGGCAAACCATCCGGATCGGCAAAAAATGTAAAGCGTTTGCCCGTAGTTTCATCTACACGAATAGGTTCAATATCCACACCAAAAGATGAGATATGCGCTACCGCCTCATCCAGATCATCAACCTCAAAAGCTAAATGCCGCAGACCTGCCGCTTCGGGGCGCGACGGGCGCGCGGGAGGATCAGGAAAAGAAAAAAGCTCGATCTGGTAGAGGTTACCCAATGCCAGATCAAGCTTGTATGATTGTCGTTGTTCGCGGTAAACTTCGCGGACTATTTTTAAGCCGAGTACCTCTGTATAAAACCGCTTGGATTTTGCATAATCCGAACAGATGATAGCTATATGATGTACCCGGTTAAGTTTTAACATTATTCGCCTAAAATACCGTGAAGGATGTTAGCATGAACCATTTTCAGGTCGGTAACATGACCGAAGGCTTCTTCATCAACAGTTAAACCACCGTTGGTTACAGTGCCCAATAAGGTAAATTCAACCTCACTGGTAGCCATCACCTCAACAAAGCGCTCCTCCTCTTCGGGTGCAACACTTACCACTACCCTGCCTTGCGCTTCGCCAAACAGGAAGGCATCTTTACGGATACTGTCATCAGTAGCTATATCAAAACCAAGACCGTTAGGCATGGCCGACTCTAACAGGGCAATGTATAACCCACCATCTGCAACGTCATGGGCCGATTCAACCACTTTGTGTTTGATCAGTTCCTTAACGGTTTGCTGCATATCGTACTCTTTATCGATATCGAAATGCGGCGCAGGCGCTTTGGTTATTTTATGCCATGAAGCAAGGTATTGTGATGACGCGATATCATTAACCGATTCACCGATCAGATAGATCAAATCGCCAGGCTGTTTAAAGTCGGCGGTCATGATGTTTTCAACGTTGTCCATCACACCTAACATACCAATAGTTGGCGTTGGGAATACCGAACCACCATCGGCCGACTGGTTGTAGAAACTCACGTTACCGCCGGTAACAGGGGTTTCAAATTTGCGGCAGGCATCACCCATACCTTTAATAGCGCTTACAAACTGCCAGTAAACTTCAGGAATGTAAGGGTTACCAAAGTTTAAGCAGTTGGTAATAGCCACAGGCTCGCCACCGGCACAGGTAATGTTACGTGCTGCCTCGGCAACAGCAATGGCAGTACCTTTGTATGGGTCGGCATATACGTAGCGCGAGTTACAGTCGGTAGTTAATACGATAGCTTTGTCGGTATCTTTAACGGCAACAACAGCAGCGTCGCATGAGCGGTTAGCAGTCATGGTTTGTACACCTACCATGCTATCGTACTGGTCGGTTACCCAACGTTTTGAAGCAATATTAGGGTGCCCAACCAAATGCTCGGCAACCTCAACAAGGTTTGCTGGCTCGGCAACGTCGTCGATATTAAATTTCTGGTTTTCGGCAAAGTATGCAGGCTCGCGGTATTCGCGCTGGTAAACCGGGGCACCGCCGCCTAATACCAGATCATCGGCAGGTACATCGGCAACTTTTTCACCGTGCATGAAGTACTCTAAACGTTTGGTATCAGTAACTTCACCAATAATGGCGCAGTTAAGGTCCCATTTGTCAAAAATGTCTTCAACCTCTTTTTCGCGACCTTTATGAACAACGATCAGCATGCGCTCCTGTGATTCAGAAAGCAGGATCTCATAAGGTTTCATGTTGTCCTGGCGGGTTGGCACTTTATCCAGGTCTATACGCATCCCGTGCTCACCTTTGGCACTCATTTCTGAGTTTGAGCAGATGATACCGGCAGCGCCCATATCCTGCATACCAACAACGGCGCCGGTTTTAATAACCTCAAGGGTAGCTTCCAGTAACAGTTTTTCCTGGAAAGGGTCGCCTACCTGTACGGCAGGAAGATCGTTCACCGAATCTTCGGTAATATCTTTAGAAGCAAAGGCGGCACCGTGGATCCCGTCTTTACCTGTAGCCGAACCAACTATATAAACCGGGTTGCCCACACCGTATGATGTAGCAGAAACGGTTTCGCCGGCCTTAACAATACCGGCCGACATAGCATTAACCAGCGGGTTAACATTATAGCAATCGTCAAAAAACAATTCGCCGCCAACGGTTGGGATACCGAAAGCGTTACCATAGTGGCTGATACCTTTAACCACACCTTTAACTAACCATTTGGTTTTGTCGAGGGTTAAATCGCCAAACCGTAATGAGTTAAGCTGTGCGATTGGCCTTGCGCCCATGGTGAAAATATCGCGGTTAATACCGCCCACGCCTGTTGCAGCACCTTGATAAGGTTCAAGGGCCGAAGGGTGATTGTGCGATTCGATTTTGAAGGCGCAGCCTATGCCATCGCCAAGGTCAACCAGACCGGCATTTTCTTCACCTGCCTTAGCCAGCATCCGCGGACTATCCTTTGGTAAAGTTTTAAGCCATGTAATTGAATTTTTATATGAGCAATGCTCGCTCCACATAACCGAGAAAATAGAAAGCTCGGTAAAGTTGGGCACACGCCCTAATATTTCATTTATACGTGCAAATTCTTCGGGTAAAAGGCCCAGATCTTTAGCGGTTTCAACGGTGGTTAATTCCTGGTGCTCCAATGTAATATTGTTTTATTTGAAAGGATGCGCAAAAGTATGAAAAAAGGCGGAAAGGTGAAAGGGAGTTTAGGTTTAGGTGAAAGGTAAAAGCTGAAAGGCGAAAGGTACGAGCGGATGATTGCATAAGTTAAGGCATTCAATTGTAACAAAGCGGCTGTCCCAATTTTTTGATTCCCGAAAAAAAAATAAAAAAATCTCCGGCGTCTTTTTTTAAAAATGGGCATGTTCCAAATTTTAAATGTGAAAACGTGGGACATCCTTTTATTGAAACACGCTAATAATCAACCAACTACCATTTTACCCGAAACACCATTAAATAACTCATAATCAGCGAATAAAACTTTTATGAGTAAAAAATGGGATCAAATCATCAATTTTTCATCTTCCATTTATTTCACTCATTTTTTATGGTTTTTTGGAGATTTTCTGCAATCAGCGCTTTAGTTGCAAATGGTACTGACAGAATAGCGTCACCATTATTAAGGTTTAAAATTGTTAAATTATCGCATTTGATTTTTACCGTATTCATCATTGCTGGCTTATACCTTGCATGTGGGCCACAAGGCACAGCCTTGCGGCAGCGTTTTTAATCTTTTTGCTACCGCAGGCCTGTGCCCTGTGGTAAATATGCTAAGTCTTGAATTTGCTTGCGGTAGCGGGGGCTAAGTTTCGTTTTCCTTTTGTAAATTAATAATTCTCGTTAGTATCATCAGACTTCTAAATAATGTGGTTGCTATTATTACCAACCCCAGTACGTTTGAAAAGAATACATAAATCGCGAGCCGTTCCGGTAATAATAATTTTAAAGAGAACCCTAAAACCGCAATAAAAATAAGTGATTTTATACAGCCCTTAAGCAGGTCTGTAGTTTGAAAATAGAGATGCGTAGAAAAGAATAAATCAAATAAAGGAACCGCCTCATTATCTTGACCATTTGGCAATTTTGCTCCAGTTTTAAAAGTAATCAATACAGTTAGTAGAGTTAGAACAAACCCTGCAAGCGTCAATGAAATTGTTGACAAATCTGTTATAGTTGATATGCTGCTTGTTGATTCAGGCAATTTGATAACGTCAAAATGGTATAATCCAAATAGCAGTCCACTAATCACACTTCCTACAAAGTAGTCAATAAGTAAAGGATGCTTAAAATACCAATTAATCATAAATTGAATGTTTGAATAAATGCTTCAAAATCAGCTTCAATTAGGTTGTAATATTTGGACGTTGTCATGTGTTCATCCCTGTTAATTTTTACAACTATTTCTCGCTTGCCCTTTATCAAATTGAAAACCTCATCTTCTCCATCTTGATTTACAAATTTGATTTCAAACTCCTCAATCTGATCAATGTGCTGTGGTTGATCTTGGCATTTTTTTAATAAACTTTTGATAAAAGATGTCGCTTCTTTATTTAAAAGCTTGCTTTTTACATTTGAACCAGGAGTTTGAAACATTGCTTCAACCCTCATAAAGGTTGGTTTAAGCCTTTGAGCCATCACTGCAAAATCAGATATAAAACCATTTTTTATATCGTTATCCATTTGAGCGATGCTTTGAGGGCGTAACTTTATTTCGAAGTTTAAAACGTTTTGCAAGTGTTCTAACGTGATATCTATTGGAGCATACAAACACGTTGTTGTTTGACAACCTTTTGAATATCTTAACTCCATTGATAAACTCCTAAAATAAAATTCTATATCGCTTATTCTTGGTCCATCATTGTTAAACTGTGCGCAAATAATAGCTGGACTTACACTATAATCGATATAAAAATGCGTTACTGTAGCAATAAGCCCTGTAGCTGTATCGAAAGGCACTAATTCAAAAGTATCTTTTGGCTTAACCATTAAAGATTTATCTTTCAAAAGAGCTATAGAACATTTGAATTTTTTGGTACGAGGAACCCTAACCGGATTATTCATGAACATCTCACGTCTTTCCATTTCAGGCTTGCCCTTATTTCTATCTATAGCATAAGCCTTACCGGCCACAAACTCTTTATTTAAAAAATTAAGCGTATCAAAAAGGATATCATTTGTTTTCTTTTGAGAGCTTGCAAAAGGAATGAATTTTATATGGTGTAAATAAAACTTAACTTCCTGTAAGCTTTGAATGGGTTTAGGCGCTGCTGGCATTAATACAATATTAATTTAAACCAAAATGCAACAAACAATTGGCATTTGCAAATGTGCTTGTAACGTCTTTAATAAAGAAGCTAATTGAATTCAAAGAAAATTCTTTATTAAAAACTTTTACTGGCGCGAGTATGCAGCGTAGGGAAACGGCGGTCGGGTACTCATGACTTTTCTAAATGTATCAAGCTCATTTTATAACTTACCTTGTATAAAAGGCTCGAGTACGCTACGCTTTTGCCGATGCTACATACTCGTGCCAGTTGGGGAATACATCTGCGTCAGCAAAAATGTAACCAATCATAAAATATTATTTGCGTCTACACTATAACCAGCTGCCTTAAGTTCTTTAACTATGGCAAATTTCCAATTCCCATTACCATCAATTGGAACGTAAACCAAACCGTATATATCGCTTGGTAGCTCTACTCCAGCAGAGTATAAAGGCAGCACTCTTGGTCGGCCTAATTTGCCTATAAAATAACCTAATTCAAGAATTACATTTTGCCTGGCTCTTTTATTAAGCTCTATTTGAGTTTTGGCTTTACCTTCATCATCGTCAGTTAAAAGTATAATTGAAAAACCAACATTAGAATGTTCTTCAAACTTTTCAATTAACGTTTTACCTGCGTTCGGCTGCTCATGTAGAATTATTGGTTTTAAACCTAATCGTTCGACAGTTCTTGCGACTGAATTCAATACATCGGTGTTATGACCGTGTACAATAAATACTTCCGGACCTGTATATGCTTCTTGCGTAGCATCTTTTGCTAAAGCCGTAATCTCGACGTCTGATTTAAGTAAATCCACCCGTTCCAATAAGTCCTGCAAATTTGCGACTTTATTTTTTATATCTTGCTTAAGCCTTATAAGCCTCTCCTCTGGGTGTGAGCCACCACCGAATATTGAAAAGTTCACGTGATCATAACTAATCTTATAACTGTTACCTTCATTATTAAATGAGTTTTTCAACAATTCGGAGTTATATGAGTCCCATTTATAATATTCTTCTGAATGAGCTTCGAGTTGTTCTACCGTGCTGATGATTTTATCATAAAGACTCTGGCCTATTTCTATCCTATTCAATAATTTAGAGGTAAATTCAGATTTAGAAATAATTAGCGCGTCTGGTTCTTTGGACGGAACATTAACTTTTTTTGTTGCCATGATTGGGTTTAAGTAATTAGGTCAATAATTACAAATATTAATAAACATAAGTATATATTTTAATATTTCCGATCATTTAAACTTATTTTCCTCTACTGGCAGACATGTACCCACTATCGCGATTATGCAGCGCCGGGAAAAAGCTTGGCTTGCTCGGCCCTATAATAACAATTGCCATTCCCCCAACAAATCCCTAATTTTATTCAACCAATTATCAAACTGAACACGTCTTACAAGAATCTCCACCCTTCTGATGCCAGGCAAATCACACAGCGGATATGTTGATTAGAATAGTGAAGAGTTATTAGGCACACGCAAAAGGCATCTACCGGCAAACACCAATTAAACCCATGTCAATATTTATAAAAATCGTATCGACAGCGTTGCTTATTATAAGCACAGAGAATGCTTTTGCCCAAGCCGGTAGCCCATCCTCGTCAAACATCAGTTCAAAGCAGGTTATCATTTACCGGTACAATCCGCACCACAAAAAAGACCATAAGGTTAAGGCCATAGCACTTTTGGCGGCTAAGTGTTATTACTTTAAAAAAGTGCCGCATGTGCAAATAGGCAAACCTTTATCAGCCGAAAACGGCAAATACATAGCTGATGCTACCATGAACAACTTCATGAGCAAGCTGACCGCCAAAAATTTTGAAAATATCAACAAGCGGGAATGTAATTGCGGCGGCATCAGTGAGGAAACCTATGTTGTAGAGATAAACCCCGACGGGCAAGCCGGTAGCCGAAGGATTTTCTATGTTCCCGTAGTTAGTAACTGCCCGGCCAATTCGCCATGCGCGGTTATTGGCGCTATTACCGGCTTCTTTGTAAAACTGAAGCAAAAATAAGTCATCCCCCACCGGTCTCCCACCGGCGAGGGACTGCAGCCACTTAACTATTAACTAACTATTTAAGAAACAGATCTCCTGTAGCCCAGGTTGGGTTTTTGGCGAACGCCTTCCAGAAGATCTGATCGAGGGCAAAATCGAAATTAGCTTTGAAACTGCGTGTGTTGGTCAGGATCACAAAATTAAACCCGTTACCCAAACGGGCTTGTTCTGTAGCCGTACCCGGCAAGCTTCCCTGGTGAAAATAGCTATCGCCTGCAATGGCCCAGCCGCAACCATAGCCGGCATTGGCCGTTGAGCCGGTATACATGGTGGTTAGCGAAGCCGAGGTAAGGATATCTGGCCTTACAGGAAATTTATCAATATAAACAAGGAACCTGGCCAGGTCGGCAGCGGTAGCAACCCAGCCCCCGTGCGCATCCATCCGCGTAATATTATAAGCATAAGGATCCTCTCCGGATTGACCGTAATAGGTAACTTCTTTGGCCTGTTTATCGGCCAGTGTGTTACCGCCAATGGTCATATCCGTAATTCCGATTGGAGTTAAAACCAACGTTTTTACAGCTTCAGCATAGGTTTGCCCGGTAATTTTTTCTATTACACGCCCCAATATGCAATATCCAAAGTTAGAGTAGTCGTACCTGGTACCTGGTACATGATCGAGCGGGCGGTTATCTAAAGTCCAGGTAATGAGCTGTGCCGTCGTCATTGTCGGGTTACTGAACATCGGGTCATCTGTTTCATTCCCCCAGCCGCCCGAGGTGTGGTGCAGCAATTCATCAACCGTAATATCGGTAATGTGTAAGCCATAGGCTTTAGTACCATAGGTTTTACCTAAAATAGCGCCATCGCCAAATACTTTGTCCGATAGTTTTATTTTGCCCTGCTCAAGCAGTTTCATGATGGCAACCGCCGTGAATTGTTTTGAACAGCTGGCCAACCGGTAACGGTCGCTAATAACAGCTTTGGTACCTTTAGATTTATCGCTTACGCCGTAAGCTTTCAGGTAAACCAGCTTTTCGCCTTTGGTAATCGCTACAGATACAGCCGGTACATCATAAGTAGCCATAAAGGTATTTACCTCATCATCTAAAGCGGCAACAGCAACTTTACTGGGGGTTAGGGTATCAATAATGGTACCCGTTCCTCCACCTGTACCTGTACCTGTACCGGTGCCTGTACCCGTTCCTTTACCGGTTGTATCTGCACCGTTGTTTGTTTTAGTTACAGAAGGCGCATCCTTTTTGCAGGCGGCAAAAAGCAGCAGACCTGCAATAGTAATTAATTTACTGACTTTCAAAGCATTAAACGATAGGCTATAAAGCCCGAATGGATAAGTGTTTTTCATAGGGTATTTAATGGATATTAGGTTTAGTGTAAATTGCAGGCTTTGCTGCCGGGGCTATAACGCAAATGCAATTAGCTTACAAAGCTACATTACCGGTAAAAAAAACACTTACGCGTATGTTGCAAATACTTTTGAGTTTGTTGCATTTTTGTTGCAGCACCATGCGCGCATAAATAAATCCCTTCACCTTTAAAAGATTGATGAAATGAAACGAACGCTTATCCTGTTATTATTTTTCTGCAACGCTTTAATAGTCCAGGCGCAAAGAGTACTGGAACCATCAGCAGCAAAGCACCCGGAATGGACCCGCTCTTTTCCGCCTTTTCAAATCGCGGGCAATCTTTATTATGTGGGCACTGCCGATCTGGCTTGTTATCTCATCACCACTTCAGCGGGCAATATCCTGATCAATACCGGGCTTGCGTCTTCCGAACAGCAAATCACAGCAAATATCAAGACCCTGGGCTTCAAGGTTTCAGACACAAAAATTCTTTTAACAACGCAGGCACACTTTGATCACATGGGTGCGATGGCGGCAATAAAGAAGATCACAAAAGCCAAAATGATGGTAGATGAAGGTGACGCGGCGGTAGCAGCCGACGGGGGGCTTTCCGATTATGATCTTAAAGGGGATGTGCGCACATTCAACCCTGTAAAAGCAGACCGTATTTTACACAACGGCGATAGTATTAAGCTGGGTAACATGAAACTAACCATACTTCACCATCCGGGCCATACCAAGGGGTCTTGCAGCTATTTATTTGATGTAAAAGATAATAAACGAAACTACAGGGTTTTGATCGCCAACATGCCCACTATCGTTACCGATAAAAAGTTCACAGATATACCTTCTTACCCTAACATCGCTAAAGATTATGCGTATACCTTAAAAGCAATGAAGGATTTAAAATTTGATATCTGGTTAGCATCCCATGGCATCCAATTTGATCTCCTCAGCAAGCACAAGCCCGGCAGCCCTTATAATCCGATGGTTTTTGCTGATAAGAAGAATTACTACGATGAAATAAATGAACTGCAGGCTGAGTATGATAAGAAAATGGCGGTAAAATAATTTGGAGGGGATCGTTTACTGGTCGAAATTTAGCAACGGCGCAACATCAAATATGAATATCAAGCTGCATATCTGAGGTATGCAAGCGAGGCTCCCGCAAGCGTCTTTGATTGTGTCCCGCGTTCGGGTCATAAATATGCATAGCATATATATTTTCAGTAACTATTTTGTTATTCTGCTTTGAAGTAAAGTGTTTTATTGTAACTTACGGTAAAACTTAAGCCTTTCGCAATGATCAGAAAAATCGCCTTACTATTTACTTTAACACTTATCGGTTACCGTGCTTTTTCGCAAACCTGTAACTGCGAAACCGAAGTAAAATATATCGCCGGCTTTATGGAAAAGAATTACGCCGGTTTTAAGGACAAGCAGGCACTGATGACTAAAGCCGGCTACGATAAAATGCTCAGTGAATATATCGGGCTTGCAAAAAAGCCCCATGCCAATGAACATTGTCTCCTGATCATCGCCCAATATCTTGGTAAATTTAAAGACCACCATGTATCCGTTGGTGTTAAATTTGATGCAACTAAAATTGATTCGGCGTATATAGCAAACCGGGAGATCGTTCCTATAACAGCAGAAAAAATTGCCGAATTAAGAAAATCCAAAGGCTTTGAGGGTATTTATGATTTTCATGATCCGGCCAAATATAAGATAGCGGTAATAAAAGATAAAACACCCTTGCACGACTATATGGCCGTGATTATAAGCTCCAACCTGCCGGGATGGAAACCAGGCATGATCAAATGGGAAGCTAAAATGGTTAATGACAGTATTGGGCGTGGTGTATTATATATACTTAACGGGATGCCAAAAGTAGAAGGGTTTTATTTTAAAGGCAACCGGATTTATGGCGATTGGCATCGCGAGGGGACTACAGTTACTGAGTCCGCCTCATCCAAATACGAACCGGTGGCATTCCGTAAACTATCTGATAAAACCAGCTATCTGAAAATATCAACCTTTTCTCCGTCAAATGCAACAAATATTGATTCTATTGTTAAGGCAAATACAGCGATACTTTCAAACACCCCTAATTTGGTTTTAGATTTAAGGGGCAATGGCGGCGGCGCCGACTATACCTTTACCCCCTTAATGGATTTGGTGTATACCGGCCCGATTAAACATATAGGTAATGATTTGCTGTCTACCGATGCCAATATAGCCGGCTGGAAAAATATATTAAATGACAATGACAGATCCGAAGAAAACAAACAATCGCTCAGAAAAACAGTTGCCTCGCTTGAAGCAAACAGGGGTAAAATGGTAATGAATGCTAACGATTTTGACATCACCGGATACAAAATACAGCCCAACCCGGCTAAGGTTGTTATATTAATTGATAATAATTGCGCCAGTACTACCGAAGAGTTTTTACTACAAAGCCGCCAAAGTAAAAAAGTTACGCTGATGGGGCAGAACACATCAGGAACGCTCGATTATTCTAACGTAATACAAGCTCCGTTTTCTTGCATGCCGTACGTTCTTCATTATTCTTCCTCTCGTAGCCGCCGCGTGGATGTAGGCCAGGGAATTGATGAAACGGGTATAAAGCCCGCCGTTTATTTGCAGGAAAAAGACGATTGGATCAAAAAAGCCCAGGAAACATTGGAACACTAAAAGGCACAATCTCTCATATGTGTTAAGCAGCAAATGGGGCTATCCGGCGCTTAAGCCTAAATTCATTAAAACAGCCGATACTTTATAGTAATGGCCGTTCTGTTTTACCTTCACAGGTCTCCTTCACTGGCCCAAGTTTACCGATAGCGTAACTTCCGCCCCCTTCATCCCTCCCAACCCGCATCTCGTCAATTATCCCAACACAATCATCAATTCATCAAACCCATACCGTTAGCATTCGCTATTTTGTTATCAAAAATCAATAACCGGTATGAAAACATCGCGCTACCTTATTTTCATCGTTTTAATATTTTGCGGCTGTTCGTCAGCTCCCCAAAGCGATAACCTTGCCGCCGACAAACTTGCCCTTCAAAAAACCAAGGCCGCTTTTACTACGGCTTTTGCTCATAGTGATGTAAAGGCTATTGTGGCGCTGCACCATCCTGATATTGTTAAATATTTTGGCGGCAGCAATGTGGTTACCGGCCGCGCGCAACTGGCCCGGCAGTTAACGGCCATGTTCCGTACATCCAGGATGGAATTAATCCAGAACCAGGTTGAAAGTACCGCCTTTAATGGCAACACCATTATCGAAACCTGCATATTCGCGTTCAGGGCAACCCCGGTAAATGGCGGCAAGCCGTCTGTAGGCCGGGGGCGGTCAATGACCGTTTTTGTCAGGTATAAAAACAGCCCCTATGGTTGGGTTTCTATAAGGGAAATGGCACAGGCGGCTCCTGAAGTTGCAAATAATTCTGTTCAGGCTCAGCTGTCAGTAAAATAACGCCGCTTTTTACATTCGCGTAAAAACCGCACACCTAAAACGTGATTTAACGCATTGTTTTTCAATAATTTATATATAATTTCATTCATCTAACAACAATAAAACCATACCAACCAGCAATTAGAATTTACACAAGCACAATTGGCGAAATAAATGAAACCGCGCGATCATAGTTTTTGGCCGTTTACGCCAAAGGTGAGTATCATTACCGCCGTTGTTGTTTTATTGGTGCTCCTGCTGCTTACGGGGGTGCTCCGTGTTTATACAGGCTGGCCTGCCGACTCGGCCAATAACACCGTCTTGATCGGAATTTTTATCCTTAGCCTGCTCCCTATCGTCCTCGCAATTCTCAACGTAGTTATTGAGCGCGGGGGCAGCATAGGCTATGGCGACCTCAAGATCGACTTTTCAAAAATCCAGCAACTGTCAAATTCGGGTTTTACCGTGCCCGCCAATATTGGGGTACGGGGACAGTATGTTGCCGACAGCGGCACCTCCAATATCCTCGAAACACTGCGCGCAGCTACTTCTTCGGGCGTCGCTGTGATCGACCTTGAAGATGGCCACGCCTGGTGGGAAACCCGGTTATTAGTTTTGCTGGCCGGCGCCGACCGCCTAAAAAAGCCCGATAAAATTGTTTTTGTAGCAACTGTCGAAGCAAGAGAGCAAACTTATTTAGGCTGGGCCCGCCCCGGCGACCTCCTGGAACAATTGCTAAAAGAAGACCCCCGATACTTAAGAACCTTTTATGCCGCCCGCGCGGCTGCCGCGCAATGGGCATTATTAGGTCCGTTAGCCCTCTTGCCGCCCGGCAGTTATTATAATGCTCCGCCGCCACCGCCCTGGATGCAGGGTATCCTTGCCCTGAGCCACGCCTGGATGGCATTTTCAACTACCACCGGTTTACCTAACGAATTATTAACCGAGCAGCTTTTACAGAACGAACTTGGCCAAACTATTGAAAGCACAGGCGGCGCAAAGCATATCAGCACCGTACACCTTGATAATTTATTTAAGCCGGTACTGATAAAAAAACAGATAGACAAAAACTGGGATAATGAGCAGCAAACAAATGCCCTGTTTGCAAATGAAGATCCTTTTATTGTGATAACAGAAAGTGGAAAATACTCGGCGATAGTCTCGGCACAGTCTTTATATAATGAGGTATTAAGAGGCTTTTTAAAAACAGCCTGATGAAGATTTTATAAAAAAAGGCCTCATAACTTCATTACTTAAATAACGCGACAGTAAGTTACTGATCGTTAAATGTGTTTTCCCGATCAATATTATAAATATGGGCGTTGCCTGCGGCCGTGCTATACGCTCATACGCCTGCAGGCCTTATGCTCATTGGCCGGTATCCGCTCCTATCACTAACGCGGCCCCCGCGCACCATCGTTAAAA
Organism: Mucilaginibacter sp. SG538B; assembly: GCF_013376065.1. NCBI lineage: Bacteria > Pseudomonadati > Bacteroidota > Sphingobacteriia > Sphingobacteriales > Sphingobacteriaceae > Mucilaginibacter > Mucilaginibacter sp. SG538B. The sequence goes on along the minus strand of NZ_JABMJI010000005.1, from coordinate 335,422 downwards.
TCTATTTTATACATCACCGCAATTTTTTCCGGGCTCCCAAGGGTGGCTACCCGCAATGACGAATTTTGTTTTTTTATGTAGAGACGCATCACATGCGTCTCCCGCATGCAAATTCCTGAACTTAATGACTTACAAACCAGCTTGCCCTATGGGAGACGCATGTGATGCGTCTCTACCAAAAATCTTTTACCTGTTCATAAATAACTTCCGGGAGGCATGATGAATAACAAAAAGCCCCGCTTGCGCGGGGCCGAAACAGTTAGCTACTATATAACACACATTTAATTAAAAACACACAGCAAATTATTACCTATTCTTCTGTCGCTAACTGAAAGCTTATTGGGATACTGTACCTAACCCGCACATTCTGGCCGTTTTGCACACCAGGCTTCCAGGCTTTGGCTAATTTAAGTACACGTAAAGCTTCCTCATCAAAACCATAGCCTGCAGGACGGTCCACTTTTATATTTGATAAAGTGCCATCTTTTTCAATAATGAAACTCAGAAGAACTTTGCCTGAAACACCCTGCTCCTGGGCAACCGCCGGGAAACGCAGGTTCTTTTGCAAAAATTTAGCCCATGCTGCAGCACCGCCAACAGGTTCGGGCATAACTTCAAGCCCATCTAATGTATGAACGCCATCATCGACTTTAGCAGTTCCGGTTCCCCCGGGAGTTCCTTCGTCTGTTTTGGCTACATTATCTGTTCCGCTCTTCCCTGCTGCATCTACCGGCCCAATGGCAACATTTTTCAGTTGATCTATTGTAGGCGGGTCTGTTGGCGGCTCTGTTGTTACCAGGTGCGGCGTGGTGAAACCTTTTGCTTCAACCGGGGCAGCCGGCTTTTGATGCTCCATTGGAGCAGGAGCATCTGGCTGCTTGGGTTTAGCCTCAACAGGTGGTTTGGGGATGGAAGGATCAAGTGTCACTTCAATTGTCCGGCTATTATCAATTGGCTTCGGCTTTGCCTTAAAAATAATGGCTGCAGCCGATAAAAGGGCTACTGCCGCAAAGGCGATCCCCATGGATTTTGCCATAGTACGCCCATAGCTTTGTCTTAATTCATAAGCGCCGTAATTTTTGTTGCGATGGGCAAATACAAGGTCGAGCCACTCGGCATTGTACAAATCAAATTTGGTGATAAGCATAGTTTCAGAATTAAATTTCAATTATAACGAATATACTTATATTATATTTCGTGTAAAACTAAATTTATCGAAAATAATTTCGTCTAATTTTTCATCAAATTTTCATCTTCTTACAAAAATCATCAAATCATAATAATTTGTTAAAAAACCGACAACCACGCCCATCTTTTATTATCAATTAAATAAAAACAGCACAAAAACATTCATTTAAACACAATTTTTATATATAAATCATCAAAAACTTAAAATATTTTAAAAAAAAGTACAGTTATTTTATTTTTTTATTACTTTTAGATATGGTTAACAGGCTTTATAAACTTATCGCCTTATTTTTTTTACTCTTTAGCGGACTCACTGCATCCGCTAAGGGTGGATTATACCATTATTACCACAAAACCACAAAAAAAACCACGGTATCCGCTACAATACCACATCATTGCCCGTTAAATTTTGAATTCGCACTCAATAATGCACTCACGCCCGCTATTAATATACACCAGCATAGGGGTGCACATTCTTTACAGGCCTTTGTAGCAACGCCCGGCGGCTACGCCATTAAATTTAAATACCTTGATTTCATTTGCGGACTGGATACAAGTAAACTCTCCAGGTTCCGCAAGCTCATCCTTTTTCCGTTTCACGATTTTTGGTAGGCAAAAAACAATAAACCAACCCTCATGCTCTGATTAAGCATGCAGGATTTATTGTTTTTTAAAAAAATTTAGTTTTAATGCTGTCCGGTATTTTTGATTGGATACCGGGCAGTATTATTCAAATCTTCATTTTTCCTCCCTTAAACCCAAAACATGAAAAAATTCATACCCTTCGGCATACTTTTAATTGTAATTGTATTAGCCCTTCTATACCCTTCAGTTACTCTTACAACCATTAAAGACAGCAAAATTGATACAGGTGATACCGCCTGGCTATTAGTAAGTACTGCCCTTGTGCTGATCATGACCCCTGGCCTGGCATTTTTTTATGGCGGTATGGTGAGCAAAAAAAACGTATTGTCAACCATGCTGCAAAGCTTTGTTTGTATGGGTGTAATTACTGTTATATGGGTAATATTCGGCTTTAGCCTTGCCTTTGGCGAAGATGAGTTTGGTGGCTTTATCGGCAACCCCGGCACTTTCTTTATGATGAAAGGCACATTAGGCAACGCCACCTGGGAGCTTGCCCCAACTATCCCGCTGATACTATTTGCTATGTTCCAGCTAAAATTTGCGGTTATCACCCCAGCCCTCATCACCGGCGCGTTTGCCGAAAGGATCCGCTTCAACTCTTATGTTATCTTCCTTTGCCTGTTTATGGTGTTTATATATGCACCCTTAGCTCACGCTACCTGGCATCCAAAAGGCTTCCTTTTCGGAAAAGGCGTACTTGACTTTGCCGGCGGCACCGTGGTGCACATGAGTGCAGGCTGGGCAGCTTTGGCATCAGCTATATATCTAAAAGGCCGTAATGAAACATCACACAATCCGGCCCGGATCAGTTATGTATTATTAGGCACAGGCTTATTATGGTTTGGCTGGTTTGGCTTTAACGCAGGTTCGGCCCTTGGCTCGGGTACATTGGCCGCAACTGCCTTGGCAACAACCACTACGGCATCAGCTGCAGCAGCTATGGCCTGGATGTTCTTTGATATCCTTCGCGGTAAAAAACCAGGTGTATTAGGTGCCTGTATCGGCGCGGTTGTAGGTTTGGTGGCTATCACTCCGGCAGCGGGCTATGTAACCATCCCTCATTCATTAATTATCGGTATCATAGCAGCAGTTGTAAGCAACCTGGTTGTGATCTGGAGAACAAAAACCAGCATTGATGATACCCTCGACGTATTCCCATGCCATGGTGTAGGCGGCATGGTTGGTATGTTATTAACCGGTGTATTTGCACACCAAAACGTAAACGCCGCTAATACAACCGGCAATGGTTTATTTTACGGCGAAACACACCTTTTCATCATTCACTTAATTACCCTTGTAGGTGTATCAGCCTTTGCTTTCTTCGGCTCATTCATCTTATTAAAGATCACCGACATGATCAGCACACTGCGTGTAACACCAGAAGAAGAGCTTGCAGGTCTTGACATCAGCCAGCACGACGAGGAACTGTAACCAGATCCTACCCCTACCTGATTAACCCAATTAACAACATAAAAAATAAGCCGCACCCTTTACAGCGTGCGGCTCTTTTATTTGATCTTGCACATTAGTTACTGCCTGCTTCAAACCTGCAACTGCAAACTCAACACTATTACCATTCCTTAGTAGATACCCTTTTTACTTTTTTAACTTCCGCCGGCTTTTCAAGCGACGAGGTTTTAAGCATATAAGCCTTTAAATTATCACCTACATGCTTGCTATTGCTCAGCACCTGGTTTAAACAGGCGTTAAAATCAACCTTTGATAATTTTTCCGACGCCTTTTCCAGGGCTACATCCTTGCCATGCATATGTTCCACATTACCATAACGGTTACGCTGATATGGCTGATAAACAAAATCCGTTAACCAATAACGGTATTTGCCATCTTTTACCTCTACTTTAAGCGTATAGCTTAGCTCACCGCCTTCACTATTACCCATCAGGCCTTTTTTGTTGACCAAAAAAATACCCGTACCGGTAAGCGCATTGCCATCCTTATCGGCCTTTGCCAGTTTAAGCACCTTTTTAGGATAGGCCTTAGTTAAAAAATACAATCCCCTGCTATAAAGCGAATCTGCAATGGAGCCGGGCTGGTCAACCGTTTTATAATAAATGTATTTATTATTCTCATCAAAAGCCAGCGAATCCTTCTGCGCAAAAGCGCCTGACGAAAAAAGGAGACCAACAAAGCCTAATAGTATCTTTTTCATTTAACAAATATAAAAGCCGTTCCGGATAAACCCGGAACGGCTCGCGATAAAAATAGATTAAATTAATTTTTTTTAGAACGCGTACACAGCAGCTACAGCAAACTGGCCGGCTGATTTCGAAGGATCGCCAGAGTGGTTCAGGAATGAAGTAGATGAGCCGTGATCTAACCTGATTTCAGGAATGAAAGTAAGCGGGCCTGATTTAATATTTGCAGTAAAGGTAAATGCTTTAACATTTTGTCCCGGAGGAGGGCCTAAAGTTACTAAATCACCTTTTTTAGTTTTAAAGTACTCGCCCCTTAAACCTAAAGTTACTGTTTTTGATACTGCTAACTGCGGATACAAAGCAACGCCGCTAAAACCACCACCATCATGCGGAGCAGAATAAGTAGCGCCGTTTAAGCCCAGTTTAAAGGCATCAGTAATTTGATAAGCGGTTGTTAAATCAACTTCGGTACCTGAAGTACTTCCGGTAGCAAGGTTAAGATAAGCAGTCCATCCTTTAACAGGAGATACAAACAACTGTGAGCCGAAAGTATTTACCTTATGCGTTGAAGTATAATTGTTCCAGGTATCATTAAAAATACCCGCCATTAAACTTACTTTATCACTAAACGCGTAAGTTAATTTAACACCAGGATTTTGGAACGGACCATTGGTAAATAAATACGAAGTAGAGTAGTTAAAGTTACCTACCGGGCTAATAACCTCATAACCAATAAAGGTAGCCATATAACCACCGGTAAGGTTTAATTTATCGGTTAAATCATATGATACATACAAATTTTGAATGTGGAATGAATCGCCATTAGGACCATTAGGAATTGATTGGGCCTGGCCACGCGGACCAAATGAAAGCTCGCCCACAAAAGCTGCTTTACCAACTTTTTTCTTCAAACCCAGATCAATCATACCAATTGATACTGAATTATGATCACTTGCAAAGCTGGTAGGGATTTGCGAACCCTTATCAGAAAAATCATATTTATAATAGGTATCTACCGAACCGTAGATCACCAGAGGGGAATCTGAGGTTGTTTTAACCGTGTCCTGAGCCTTAACCGTAAAGGCCGCAATTGAAAAAAATGAGAAGAGTAGAAATACTTTTTTCATGATAACGATTTAATTGTGAATTGATAAACTATTTGTTAATTGTTGTTTTTTTCGGGGAAATACACTGTTATTATTTGATTATCAACACCTTGCAGTTAAAAGGATAGTTTATGTGTCGGCATAAAAAATCCCTGCACGATTGGCAACGGCAACGTTCATTTAAACAACTAATGCTGTTTTAATATGAAATGCTGTTTAGTCTTAAGCCACCACCTTAGTTTAAAGTCAGAAATGAACTCCCGACTTTAAACTGAGGACTATAGGCTAATACTACCACTCTCCAACCGCACAAGGCATCAATATCTTTGTTTAAGCTATTAAGCTCCTATATGATCAGGCTTCAGAAGCAACCTTAGCGCCATTATCAAAAAGGCCGCTTAAGCTGATCTCATCATCCTGAACTGGGTAAACTTCGATACCGTGGTCAAATACGTCGATACCACCTGCGCCTGTTTCACCGTGTTCTTCGATACGTAATTTCCATGGATGACCTAATTTGTTGATCACAAACATCATCACATAAGTAATTACAAACACAGCAACGGTAATAGTTAAGCTACCTATAAGCTGCGCCTTCAACACATCAAAGCCGCCGCCATAGAACAAACCTGCTACCGGAGCAGAGTTATCTGCGCCTGTTGGGCCTGTAGCACCGTACTGGCCTGAAGCAAATAAACCCAATGATAAAGTACCCCAGATACCGCAAAGACCATGTACTGACACCGCACCAACCGGATCATCGATACGGAACCACTCGATCAGGTAAACACCTGCAAATATTACAAAGCCGGCAACCACACCCAACAGGATCGCGCCAAGCGGGCTTACCCAATAACAAGGACAGGTAATTGCAACAAGGCCACCTAAAAATCCATTTATTGTAAAGGCCAAATCAAATTTACCTTTAGTTGGACCAAACCATAAAGCGGCAAGCATAGCAGCAAAACCGCCGGCGCAGGCTGCAAGCGTAGTGTTAGCAGCAACACGGCCAATACCCTGCATATCCATTGCCGATAGCGTTGAACCAGGGTTAAAACCATACCAACCAAACCAAAGTATAAAACCACCTACAGCAGCAACCAATAAGTTGTGACCTGGAGGCAAACCGCCTTTTTCTTTATCATCGCGGGCAAATATCCTACCTAAGCGTGGGCCTAATACCATTGCACCAGCCAAAGAAGCCACACCACCAATAGTATGTACTACTGTTGAACCTGCAAAGTCACGGAAAGGCTGAGCGCTTATTGATTTAAAGAAGCCTGAAGTTCCCATTAACGCAAGGAAACCATCCGGACCCCATGCCCAGTGACCGATGATAGGATAAATAAAGCCGGTAATACCGATGCTGTAAAGGATATCGCCACGGAAACTGGTACGACCGATCATTGCGCCAGATACGATGGTTGAGCAGGTATCAGCAAAAGCGTACTGGAAAATCCAATGTGCCAATACCGGGATGCCGGTTGAACCATAAGTTTCAGGTGTGTTTTGAAGGAAGAACCAGGTTTTGCCATCAGCACCACCCCAGCCAATAAAGCCGTTACCGTTGCCAAACATAAAGGCATAACCTACAGCATAAAATAGTAAACCACAAAGACAAGTATCAAAAATACACTCCATCAGCACGTTCACTGTTTCGCGTTTACGGGCGAAACCAGCCTCGAGCATAACAAAACCCGCCTGCATACCAAATACCAAAAAGGCAGCAACCAGTGTCCAAACAGTATTAACCGTGTTAATTAACGCTGTTTCATGGGCGGTGTACGTTTCGGCAGCGTTAGCTTTTGTGCCAAATACACCTGGCAAAACCATCATTGCGGCAAACACCAGCAATAAGCCAATCATTTTCCCTGTAAAAATGGTTGCTCCCAGCGCCCATTTTTCACGTGTCAGCTGTCGGACTGCACTTAGGAAGTTGTGTTTTGTAGAACCTACTTTCATCGTTTAATTTAGTTTGATTGTTTTTTAAAAATTAATTAGTTTGATTGTTGTATTTAAATTTAGTTTGATTGCTATCCTGAATTACAAAACCCTTTTCACCTCCAAATCCTCAATCCCGCCTCTAATCTTTTTCATTTTTTTATAAAAAGCATAATAATTGGTGTGTTTTCGTAAATTATTTTCTGAAATTAGGTAGTATTTTTAAGAATAACAAATTATTAATGATAAATTAATGGTAAAAAATCAAAAAATTATGAAAATTGCAAAAACAAGGCTTTTAAAATGTCATTTTTTGATTATTTAAAAATGATATTTTCAATATAAATTCAATTCTATCATTAAAAAAATTAAAAAGATTGATTTTTACAGTTTAAAACATCAATTAATCCAATTTAAAATAAAAAATCCGGATAAAAGCCTTAAAAAAACAGGATTTTATTAATTTCAGATAGAAATTTTAAAAGAATTAAGACTTTCCTTTAAATTATCTCAGTTTTTTAATCATTAGGTGGTATGTTATATTTCATTTAATTTTACCCCGTATTTTAAAAGGATAGTTATAATTTTGAACACTAACCTTTATTTAAACCTCATAAAATATGTCCAATATCCGTTTTAAAGCCTTACAGGATGTACTTTCAAGAACTATCCCTGAAGTAAAACCGCCTTCACCAAAAATTTCCGATTATTTCGGATCGAATGTTTTTGATAAAAAGAAGATGAAAGAATACCTTTCATCAGAGGCTTACCAGGGAATTGTAAATTCAATTGAAAAAGGTGAGCCGATCCCGCGCGACCTGGCAGAACAGATAGCCTCTGCAATGAAAGCCTGGGCTTTAGGCAAAGGCGCAACCCATTATACACACTGGTTTCAACCGCTTACCGGCACTACGGCCGAAAAACATGACGCTTTTTTTGAGCCCACCGCAGATGGCGGCGCTATAGAACGTTTTTCGGGCGATGCCCTTGCACAACAGGAGCCTGATGCCTCAAGCTTCCCGAGTGGCGGCATCCGTAATACATTTGAGGCCCGCGGTTATACCGCATGGGACCCTTCTTCGCCTGCCTTTTTAATGGCGCGTACCCTGTGTATCCCAACGGTGTTCGTATCGTACACCGGCGAAGCACTTGATTATAAAGTACCTTTATTAAAGGCACTGAACGTGCTTGACAAAGCAGCCGTTGATGTTTGCCATTATTTTGATAAAGGCATTGAAAAGGTAAACGCGTCATTAGGTATTGAGCAGGAATACTTTTTGGTTGACCTGGCCTTATTTAATGCCCGTCCCGATCTTTATTTAACCGGCCGCACTTTATTCGGTCATATGTCGGCCAAAAACCAGCAGCTGGAAGATCATTACTTTGGCTCGATACCTGAGCGCGTGTATGCTTACATGCAGGATATGGAAGCCGAAGCATTGCAATTAGGCATCCCGCTTAAAACCCGTCATAATGAGGTTGCTCCATCCCAGTTTGAATGTGCACCGATATATGAAGAGATCAACCTCGCTATCGACCATAACCAACTGTTAATGGATTTGATGGACCGTGTTGCCAGGCGCCATAACTTTAAGGTATTACTTCATGAAAAACCATACGCAGGCCTTAATGGTTCGGGCAAGCACAATAACTGGTCGCTGATAACCAATACAGGCAAAAACCTGTTATCGCCAGGCAAAACGCCTAAAAACAACCTCATGTTCCTGGCCTTTTTTGTGAATACCATCAAAGCGGTACACGAGCATGCCGACCTGTTAAGGGCATCCATTGCATCAGTTAACAATGACCACCGTTTAGGCGCCAATGAAGCCCCTCCGGCCATTATATCTATATTTTTGGGCAGCCAGCTTAGCGACGTGCTTGATGAGATAGAAACATCCCGCATCAGCAAAAAAATTAAAGAAGAAAACCTGTTATGGCAGGGCATCCCTAAGATCCCGCAAATTTTACCCGACAATACCGACCGTAACCGTACCTCACCTTTTGCCTTTACCGGTAACAAGTTTGAGCTGCGCGCAGTAGGCTCATCAGCCAACTCGGCAAGCCCGATGACCATTCTTAACCTTATCGTTGCCGATCAGCTTAAAAAATTCAAATACGATGTAGATAAGCTGATGAAAAAAGGCGAGAAAAAAGATCTGGCTTTATTAATGGTGATCAAAAAGTACATCAAAGAATCAAAAAACATCCGCTTTGAGGGAAATGGCTATAGCGAAGAATGGGAAAAAGAAGCCGCGCTAAGAGGTTTACCCAATGTTAAAACCACACCAAAAGCGCTGGATGCTTTAATAAACGATAAGTCGGAACATCTTTTTGCCGAAACCGGCGTGTTCACCGTGCGTGAAGCGCATGCACGTCACGAGATCTTGCTTGATGCTTTCTACAAAAAGCTACAGATAGAAGCCCGCGTAATTGGCGAAATGGTGATGAACGTGATTATTCCGGCAGCAATTGCTTATCAAAGCAAACTGATTGAAAATGTAAAAGGACTAAAAGACATTGGCCTGGATAAAGCAACTTATGCTTCGCAGCTGGACATCATTAACAGGATCTCCGAGCATGTGAACTTCATTAAAACCAATACCGAGCAAATGGTTGAAGAGCGTAAAAAAGCTAACGTTATTGACGACCTTCGTCAGCGCGCTATTGATTACGATGAAAAGGTAAAATCATTCTTCCAGCCTATCCGCTACCACGTTGATAAACTGGAGCAACTGGTTGATGACCGCCAATGGCCGCTGCCAAAATTCAGGGAGTTGTTGTTTATTAAATAGAACTTTGATTTTAAAATACAAATGCCGCTGATGTTAAACGTTAGCGGCATTTTTGTTTTAGCACTATAACCTCACCACTATTGGCAAAGTACTGAACGTACCTCAAATACTTTTTGCGACCGATATGTTAATACCTTTGAAATTTCACTGTTAAAAAAACGCTGCAAAGTTAACCAACTGCTTGCATTCATGCTGCTATTTACATTTTTATCCAAGTCATTAATAATTTTCAGATTGCCGACAAACTTCATATTATCCTTAAACTGCAAAAAATCCTTTCGCCAAATAAGTAACCCGTAACTACCTAAATAATAAGGCTTAATTTCGGGATGATATTGCCACATACATTGAATTTGAGAGTCCGGATATTTAAAATTACCGTCCTTATAAACGGCCTTCCCCCAAAAGCCACTATTGATGGCATCCTCAATTACAGGGATCTCTTCATTATCATACGTTAAGGCAGCAAAAATGTAATAATGCGGGCTCCGCGCTTTGTAAATACTCGTACAGATGATCACTTTATACCGATTATCTGCCGCCAAAAAAGTAAACACGTCGCCTTGATTCATATTTTATATAGCTTACTATCTACGCAAACAAATCACTCGCCTTATGCTGTTCAATGATCACAGCCCTGTATTTTGACAGCAATGCCGATTTGGATATAAAGCCGATAAAAACCTCATCTTTTACTACCGGTAACTGCCATACGTCAATGGCATCAAAGGTGTCCATAACGCTGCTGGCCGGTTGATCATAATCAATTATAGCCGGTGGTTCAATCATGATATCGGCTATATTTTCATCCGCGATGTCTTTATTGAACAAGCGCCGGCGAATGTCGTCTATCAATACAACACCTTCAAGACTTCCGTCCTCTTTAAGCACCGGGAAAATATTGGCATCGGTTTTGGCCAGTACCTGGTAAAATTCGCCAACCGGCATTTGTTTATCAACCGGGGTGTATTTGCGGTTAATGATGCTATCAAGCATTATACTGTTAAGCATGCCATAATCCTGCCCCGGGTGAATATTGTTATGATGAATCAGCTGGCTCCAGTACATATTATGGGGCGATGAATAACGCGATATGATGTATGACATAGCTGATACGATCATGAGCGGGATAAACAGCACATATCCACCGGTAATTTCGGCTATCAAAAATATAGCAGTTAAGGGTGCATGCAATACGCCAGCCAGGGCCCCCGCCATACCCACCGCAATAAAATTAACCGTATTTAAATGTATCAGCCCGGTTTGATTAACCCCGTAAGCCACAAACAAGCCCAGGAAAGCGCCGGTAAATACCGTAGGTGCAAATGTACCGCCATTGCCACCGGCACCAATGGTAATACCCGCAGCAATGATCTTGGTAAACACGAGTGCCCCTATAAATAACAGCATGACAAGCGGTTCGGAAAGCCAGTTGGCAAAAAAGCTTTCTTCCTTTAATACATTGATATTACCATTTAAAATTTCGGTGAGATAATGATACCCCTCGCCAAATAATTGAGGAAACACAGCAATGATCAACCCTAATATCACACCGCCACCAACTGCCCTCACGTACCGGTTTTGCTTTTTAAGTATCCCTCCTTCAAGTTTACCCCCTACTTTGGATATATATATCGCTATCCATCCGCTTAATATGCCAAGCAGCACATAAAAGGGCAGGGCGTTCATTGCCCAGCCTTCGGTAACCAAATGGAACAATTGCCCCGAGTATAATAATTTGGAAACCACAACTCCCGTAGCAGAGGCTATCAATAAAGGTATAAAAGTAGGAATGGTGATCTCTCCTATTAATATCTCCAGCGAAAAAAGCACCCCGGCAATAGGGCTGTTAAATACCGCAGCTATACCCGCCGAACACCCCGCTGCCAACAGTACTGTTTTCTCATACGGTGTAAGCTTAAAAAACTTGCCCACATTTGAGCCAATGGCAGTACCTGTACAAACAATAGGCGCCTCCAACCCTGCCGAACCGCCGAAGCCTATGGTTAATGAACTGGTTATTAAATGCGAATAAATATTATTGGCTTTGATGTTTGAGCGGTTCTTTTTGATATTGATGAGCACCTTACCTATCCCTTTTTCAATCTTATCGCGATTGATCAGGTGCTGATACAGCACCGTACCCAAAATGCCTATTGCTGGCAAAAACACATATGCTATATGATAATACAGGTGCGAAGAGATATTCCGGCTTAACTCTTCCATTAAATGCACTAAAAACTTAAGGGCAACGGCGGCCAGTCCGCCCATAAAACCTACAAACACGCTGCAATAAATTAAAAAGTTACGTTGACTATTGCGTTTTAACCGCCAGCGGTTTATTTTGTAGGAAAGCGTTTTTAACATAAGAAGTATATACTACCAATTCTGCTGATGAAGAGTTATGAGCGCGAATTGTTTTCAATTAAGCTGATAAAACAGACTAATGACGTGTATTAGTCGATTTTCTTACAAAGAAACACAATTTCGGTCAATTTTATTAATCAGGTCACACTCATAATTTAAACTCCGTATAAGGAGTAGCACTCTTTCTTAAAATTAAGGTTAATAGCATTATATTTGCCCATGATTTCTTCGCAAAGATATGATCAGCGTGGCGTATCAGCCTCCAAAGATGACGTTCATAATGCCATAAAAAATATCGATAAAGGCATTTTCCCAAAAGCTTTCTGCAAAATAGTACCCGATATCTTAACCAACGATCCTGAGTATTGCAATATTATGCATGCCGATGGCGCGGGCACTAAATCGTCATTAGCTTATACCTACTGGAAAGAGACAGGCGATATCTCTGTATGGCGCGGCATAGCCCAGGATGCCATCATCATGAACCTTGATGATTTGCTTTGTGTTGGCGCTACTGACAACATCCTGCTGTCATCAACCATCGGCCGCAATAAAGGCCTCATTCCCGGTGAAGTTATTGCCGCTATCATTAATGGTACCGAAGAAATTTTAGCCGAACTGCGCGGGGCCGGCATCGGCATTTACTCAACCGGCGGCGAAACTGCCGACGTAGGTGACCTGGTGCGCACCATCATTGTCGACTCGACAGTTACCTGCCGTATGAAACGTGAAGATGTGATCTCGAACCATCGCATTGAGCCCGGCGATGTAATTGTAGGCCTTGCCTCATACGGACAAGCTACTTATGAAAAAGAATACAACGGCGGCATGGGCTCAAACGGCCTTACATCTGCCCGTCATGATGTTTTCAATAAAACTATTGCCGATAAATTCCCCGAAAGCTATGACGCGGCCATCCCTTACGAGCTGATCTTTTCGGGCAGTAAAAACCTTACCGACACTATTGACATTGGCAACGGTGAAACCGTAACAGCAGGCAAGCTCGTTTTAAGCGCGACCCGTACCTACGCGCCAATCATTAAGCAAATACTTGATGGCTACCGCAGCCAGGTTCATGGCATGGTACATTGCAGCGGCGGCGCGCAAACCAAAGTATTGCATTTTGTAGAAGGTTTGCATATTATAAAAGACAACCTGTTCCCTGTACCACCATTGTTTAAACTCATTCACGAGGAATCAAAAACCAGCTGGCAGGAAATGTACAAGGTATTTAATATGGGGCACCGTATGGAGCTTTATGTACCTGAAGCTATTGCTGCCGACCTGATCAGTATCTCAAAAAGCTTTGGTGTTGATACACAGATCATTGGCCGTGTAGAAAAGGCTGATACTAAGAAAGTAACCGTGACATCGGAGTTTGGAGTGTTTGAGTACGAGTAAATAATAACGACATAAATTTATGCTGAGGTTTTTGGCTACTTTGCCCCCATTAAAATTATGGGCGATATTTTTAGCCGAAAACCTTTTTGTTACTACCCTGGCCCTGCTATTCGGATGGTTGATCTTAAAACTATCCAACAAACCAATAAAACGGGCAAGCCGAAACGAGATTCTGGTATGCATGTTAACCAATGCCATCAACACAGCGATCACCTATGCCGGTTATTGGCTTTTTAAGCACAACTATATAACACTCACGTTCCAGTTAAAGTGGTACACCCTTCTTGATTTCTTGCTCTTATTTATGCTGATGGACCTGGCCATGTTCATTTTCCATTACTTCATCCACCACTCAGTTATTTATAAAGCGATCCACAAATTTCACCATCATTACGCCGATCCTATCCCTATCGACCTGTTTGTTCTCCATCCTGTTGAAACCATAGGCTTTGGTTCGCTATGGCTGATAATACTGGCTTTATATAGCTTCAATTTCTACGCGGTGTTGATCTATCTTACAGTCAATGTATTTTTCGGTATCATGGGCCATTTAGGTATTGAGCCCGTTCCCGCCTCTGTTCGAAAAATGGCTCCTTTTAAATATTTAGGTACGCCATCTTTTCACCATCGGCATCACCTGGAAATTGATTTTAATTTCGGCTTTTATACCAACATCTGGGATAGGTTATTTAAAACTTATAAGCCTTAAACAATAAGCTTATAGGCTCACCTTTTATAAAAAATAAAAGCCGGAGGCGATGCAAATGCTCCCGGCTATAATTGGTTAGATTGAATTTTATCCTTGCTTATATGTTCAACGACACCTCATATGGTATGCGCTTAGAATTATCTTTTTTAACCAGGCAGATGATCCACATAACTATAAAGGGAATGATCGAGACTGCCAAATCCGGCGCTATTAATAAAAAGATGACCGTATTTGTGCAAACAGTTAACAGAAAACACGCCGGAATAAAGATCAAAAGAGTTTTATAATACTTTGATGATCTTATGAAAGGCAGCGCTAACAATCCAAGATGAAACAACACTAAAAGTGAGATATTTAGTTGATTCCAAAAGCTATTTCCGGGGTTTAATATATCTTTCAATAACGTAAATTCAAACGACACAATTGACATAGTAAAGCCTAAGTGTATGGAGAAGCCGATTAAAAAACTAAAGAGGATGAGCGCGATGATTTTGATATTTGTTTTCATAGGTGATAAAATTTAAGTATTATTCAAATATAAAAGTATAATTCAAAACAAAGTTAATGTATTGATTAATAATTATTAACCAATACATTAACTTTCACTCACTATGAAATAATATAAATATATGATCAAATTATTTCTAACGAAAAAAGCCCCGGTCAAATTGACCGGGGCTTTAAATCATATGGTAAATTCAATTAGTTAAAGAGATACCTTAAACCAATTTGAGCTTGCCAGCGTGATACCTGCGAAATACCGTTACCAAAAGTTGATGTAAGCGGGATTTGGTTTTTATCATCAAAGTAAGGGAACGAAAATGTTGGCTTACCGATGTTAGGATCATTAGGGTTAGCGTTGTTGGCGTAAACACCTTTAAATGATAACGGGCTTGTACGGTTAACAAACTTAAAGTTACCCCAGTTCCTGTTCAGGAAGTTGCCAAGGTTGATGATGTTAAATTCAAACTGTAAAGTATTTTTAAACTTACCGGTTGAAGCATACAGGTCCTGGGTAAAGTTAAAGTTAACCAGGTGGAAGTATGGCAATACCAAAGCATTACGCTTAGCATATTGACCGCGGTGTTTGCTCAGGTATGGGTCCTGGTTAATAAACGCGTTCAACTGCTGATAAGTCTGTTCCGTAGTACGAAGATCATTATTATTATCTTTTACTAACACGATGTCATTTATATCTTTAGGAATGTACATCAAATCGTTGGTAGTTTGACCGTCACCATTCAAGTCGCCATTATAAGTGTATGAAGCAACACCGTTGTTAGCGCTTTCGTAAGTTAAACCAACCGAAGTAGTAAGGTGTTTGATATAATCCTTACGGAATGATACCGAAGCGATGATACGGTTTGGCTGGTAGAAGTTAGCATATGAAGTAACATCAGCGTTTGGATCGCCGGATACAACGCGGTCTCTCCAGGTTGACTGGGCGATAGAACCACCGTCATTAACCGAGCGTGAATCAGAGTGAGTGTAAGCTATGTTAAAGTAAAGCTCTTTAAACGTTCTTTGTAACTGGCCGGTAACGCTGTAAGTATAACCTTTGCTGGTGTTTTTCATCAGGATAGCATCGGTAATATTAGGTACCGCCGCTGTGTTACCACCCTGGGCAGCAGGGATTGAAGGATAAACAGTAGTACTGCTGTAACGGATCCGGTTATCATTACCCTTTAAAGCCTGACCTGATGTAGGCAACGCAAGGTTAACAAAATATACCGAGTTGATATCTTTTGAATAGATACCTTCTAAAGTACCGATAATACCTAATGGCAATTTCTGGTCAACAGCTAAGTTTAGCCTGAAGTTTGAGGGGAACTTGAAGTTCTTATCGGTAACAACCAGGTTGTATGATGTATTGGCTGCAGCGCCTTGCGGCCTGTTTTTGTTAACATCCGGGCTGAAGATCAAACGAGGGTCGGTTGTTGATACACCACCGGCACCAGGCACAATGCTATATGAACCAAACTGTACACCATTGTTGCTGGCCTGGTTTGATATATATACATAAGGAACCGGACCGGTAAAGATACCTGCACCACCACGCACTTGTGTGCTGGCATCGCCGTTAACATCCCAGTTAAAGCCTACCCTTGGTGAAATTTGAATATTTGTTTTAGGGAACTGCGCAGTATTGATCTTGTAACCATCCCTGAAACCTGTTAAAGCTGCAGCATTGGTATTGTACTGGCTGTCAGTATTATAAACCGGCAAATCAAAACGAACACCGTAAGTTAATTTGAAGTTATCGTTAACTGTCCATTTGTCCTGAGCGTATGCACCAATAGTATATGATTTTACGATAGCAAAGGGGAACGAACCATCAGGCAGCGCTGAATAGCGGAAATCATAACGGGTAGCAAGTGCTCTTTGTGCATCTGTAAGACCGTTGTTAGGGTCTGCCGATGCATAAAAATCAGCTAAACTTTTAAAACGGTAACCGCCATAATAGTTAGGGGCAAAACCATTTTTAAACTTGTTCGATTCGTATGATAAACCGAAGTTAAACTCGTGTTTACCTTTGTAAAGGGTTAAGTTATCAGATGCCTGCCAGGTATCAGTATTCAATACGTTGTTGGCAGTAAACGGCTCATAACCAAAAGAGGTTAAAGTAGTACCATTAGGATTCTGGATATCAACCAACGGGAATGAACCACCGCCCGGAGACTCGCGGAAATCGCGCAGGGCCTGGTAACCTACAGTTAATTTATTGGCAAGGTTTGAGCTAATACGGGTGTTCAACTCGGCAATACCAATATTGAAGTTGTTGTTGATGGTATAGTAAGATGAAAAGAACGGCAACGAAGTGCTGCTTGGCGCACGGCCGCCGGTAGGCGCACCTGAACTGCTTGGAGGCACGTCACGGAAAGATTTCAAATAGAAATATTTCAATGATAAAGTGTTGTTCTTGTCAATGTTCCAGTCTAATTTGGCAGCAATTTTATCTGATTGCGTACGTAACTGGTAGTTTTCAAATGCTCCGGGATTGTATCCATAATTTTTTTGAAGGAATGAAGACAATGCGGTTAAATCAGCATAAGAAGCCTGGGAGATACTACCACCTGCTGTCTGACCATCACGTAAAGCTGTATAAGAAGTAGCCGGATCTTTAATCCTTTCCTGCTCGCCAGATACGAAGAAGAATAATTTGTTTTTGATGATCGGGCCACCTAAGCTGATACCACGTTGATTGTAGTCAATAGTTGGTTTTTGAACATCAGTAGTAAGCGTATGCAAACCTAATAAACCAGCCGAACGTTTGTAGTAGTAAACGCTGCCTTTAAATTCGTTGGTACCTGATTTAGTTACGGTATTGATACCGGTACCGGCAAAACGGCCCTGGCTTACGTCGAAAGGAGATACAGAAACCTGGATCTGCTCAATCGCGTCTAATGAAATTGGCTGTGAGTTTGCCTGGCCACCTAAGGTGTTTGATAAACCAAATGAGTTATTGAACAAGGCACCGTCAACAGTTAAGTTGTTACCATTACCGTTACGGCCGCCAAATGAAGTACCATTTGCAGTTGGAGTTAATTTAGTGTAATCATAAATTGACCTGCTGATAGTTGGTAAACGATCGATCTGGGCGCGGTTAATAATCTCCTGAGAACCGGTTCTTGAAGTATTGATAACCTTGTTCTGTACACCCGAAACCACAACTTCCTTAAGTTCGGTATTGGTAGGTGCAAGTTTAGCGTTGATCTTAAAGTCCTGACCTAAAGATAGCGTGATGTTATCCTGGCTAAAGGTATTAAAACCAATAAATTTAAAACTGATAGTGTACGGACCACCAACACGGATGTTTGGTAAGTTGTAACGGCCGTCGGCGCGGCTAACAGTTGAATAATTAGTACCTGTGGGTGTGTGTAACGCGGTAATGGTTACACCAGGGAGTGGTAATCCCTTTTCATCAACCACTGTACCAGACATGCTACTTGTAGTAACGTTTTGCGCGAACGCAAAGTTTAGTGTGAGCAGCGAAAAAATGAATAAAAGAAGGTAATGCTTCCTCATAAATTGCTTTTTTAATTATACGTTTAATTAATTGGCGCAAAGATAATTAATGAATTAATTACCAATGTTAAGTTAACGTTAACAATTATTATATATTTATCAACATTTTACATTATAAGCATAAAAACCATAAAACAATCGTCAAAAACAATGAAAATATTACAAATAATATGGTTTAAATCATACCCGGGCTTAACGGTTGCTTTACGCCCTTTACTTTTATGACACAGCGCAGATATAAATAACGCGTGGCAGGTGATATATACCGGCAGTACATTTTTTGGTTTCAGCCCTTTTCCTTAGCTTTGGCATTCAAAAAATAGGGGGCTGCGGAAAAACCACAAAAATCCGCGCAGCTTATTTACCTTTGAAACGAAATTAAAGTATATCAATAATAATATGGATTACGATGTAATTGTTATTGGGTCTGGTCCGGGTGGCTATGTTGCTGCTATCCGCGCTTCCCAGCTTGGTTTAAAAACCGCCATTGTCGAAAAAGAATCATTAGGCGGTATCTGTTTGAACTGGGGTTGTATCCCAACCAAGGCTTTATTAAAAAGCGCCCAGGTTTTTGAATACCTTAACCACAGTGCCGATTACGGTATTAAAATTAACGGCGCCGGCGAAGTTGATTTTGCCGCGGTTGTTAAAAGAAGCCGTAACGTTGCCGATGGCATGAGCAAAGGCGTTCAGTTTTTGATGAAGAAAAACAAGATAGATGTTCTTGTTGGCTTTGGTAAATTAAAAAGCAAAGGCGCTGTTGAAGTTAAAGCCGCCGACGGTACAGCTAAAACCTACAGTGCAAAACACATTATATTAGCAACAGGCGGCCGCTCGCGCGAGTTACCTAACCTGAAACAGGATGGTAAAAAAGTTATCGGTTACCGCCAGGCCATGGTATTGCCGCAGCAACCTAAATCAATGGTTGTAGTTGGTTCGGGTGCTATCGGTATTGAGTTTGCTTATTTTTACAACTCAATAGGTACAAAAGTTACCGTAGTTGAGTTTTTAGATAATATTGTTCCGTTAGAGGATGAGGATGTCTCAAAAGGATTAAACCGCATTCTTAAAAAACAGGGTATCAACATCATGACCAGTTCCAATGTGGAGTCGGTTGATACCAGCGGCGACCTGTGCAAGGTAACCGTAAAAACAGCTACCGGCACTGAAGTGCTTGAAGCCGAGATCGTTCTTTCTGCAGTAGGTATCGCCACCAATCTTGAAGGCATCGGCCTTGAAGAAAACGGAGTTAAAACCGAGCGCGGCAAAGTATTGGTTGATGATTTTTACCGTACCAATGTGGAAGGTGTTTACGCCATTGGCGATATTGTTAAAGGCCAGGCTCTTGCACACGTAGCATCTGCCGAAGGTATTATCTGCGTTGAAAAAATTGCCGGTCAAAACCCTCACCCGCTCGATTATAACAACATTCCGGGCTGTACCTATTGCTCACCAGAAGTTGCTTCTGTTGGTTATACCGAAAAAGCGGCTAAAGAGGCTGGGTATGAAGTTAAAGTTGGTAAATTCCCATTCTCAGCCTCAGGTAAGGCAAGTGCTGCCGGCGCCAAAGATGGCTTTGTAAAAGTGATATTTGATGCCAAATACGGCGAGTTCTTAGGCGCTCACATGCTTGGCTACAACGTTACCGAAATGATTGCCGAAGTAGTTACCGCCCGCAAACTGGAAGCTACCGGTCATGAGATCATCAAATCGGTACACCCTCACCCAACCATGAGTGAAGCCGTAATGGAAGCCGCTGCCGAAGCTTACGGCGAGTGTATCCACTTGTAGTTTTTGGTTCATGGGGTATGGTTCATGGATCATAGTTCATGGTTGATAGTTATAGCTACAATAAATATTTAAAGGCTCAAATTAAATGCATTGCATTTGGTTTGAGGCTTTTTAGTTTCATACTTTATAACCACAACTTATCTTTAAAATATTATTCTAATTTAGCCCTATCAGCACATTATAAGTCACACCCATTATCTATGGACCATCGACTATGGACTATGGACTATAAACCATGAACTAAAAATGAAACTACACACCATTGATACCGGCTTTTTCAAATTAGACGGCGGGGCTATGTTTGGCGTTGTTCCGAAAACCATCTGGAACAAAACCAATCCCGCCGATGAAAACAACCTTTGCACCTGGGCCATGCGCTGCCTGCTGGTTGAACATGAAAACAGGTTGATATTAGTTGATACCGGCATAGGCAACAAGCAAAGCGAAAAGTTTTTCAGCCACTATTATCTTCACGGCAATGCAAGTTTAGATACTTCGCTCGCCTCTCTTGGTTTCCACAGGAATGATATTACCGACGTATTTTTAACCCACCTGCACTTTGACCATGTGGGCGGTGCGGTTGTACGCGAGGGCGAAAACCTGCTCCCTGCCTTTAAAAACGCCATCTACTGGAGTAATCCCAAACACTGGGATTGGGCAATTAACCCTAACGAACGGGAAAAAGCTTCCTTTTTCAGAGAAAACATCATCCCTATACAGGAAAGCGGCCAGCTAAAATTTGTTGATACTGAAGACGGCATTAACTTTATGAAAAATTTTGAGATCCGCTTTGTATCCGGGCACACCGAATCAATGATGCTGCCGCTTATTAATTATAAAGGGAAAAAGGTACTCTATATGGCGGACCTGCTGCCATCTATAGGACATCTGCCTATCCCCTATGTAATGGCCTACGATATGTTTCCACTGCAAACACTTACTGAGAAAAAACTTTTTTTAAACGAGGCCCTTGAAAAAGAATACGTACTATATTTTGAGCACGACCCGGTTAATGAATGCTGCACTTTACAGCAAACAGAAAAAGGCATCAGGGTTAAGGACACATTTAAACTAAGCGACCTATGACCGTTGATTAGTTTTGATTTCGATGATTCCGTTGATTCTTTAACTTATAAAAACACAAAAGGCATCCCTCGCGGATGCCTTTGTTCAATTGATCGGTTTAGGTTAAAAGCCTCGTCAATTAAATCAGTGCGGTTGAATCATAAAGCCGGATACTATCACAGCAACTTACCTCTAATCTCCAACCTCTGATCACTATAAAAAAGGTTTAGGTATAAAGAACGTATTATCTTTGGCCGGAGGGAGCGACTAACCACCAACCTCCAACCGTTGATCTCTTCAACAAAAGGTTTAGGATTTGAGTTATCTGTACTCTCCCTCAAAAATCTCTAATCACAAACCTTTGTCATGATGCATAATTTGAAGGGATTACATAATCAACCTTTAATTTTTATGCATTTATTTTAATTATTCGCCTTTAGTGGTGGCACCGCCCTTGCCTTGGTTTTCGATCTGCAGTTTTTTGAGCATTTCGGTACCTATCAAGGCATCAATCATACCGCCGCTACCGCCCTCTTTACCGCTTACCAATATCTCAGGCACCAACCTGATACCTGCAGCAGCCAAGGCTTCGGCCACACGCACTATAGCATATTGTTCGGTACCCATAGCTTCGGTTTTTTGTTTGGTAACCTCGGCTTCTGATAAACCTATGGCTTTGATCTTGGCACCTTCGGCCATACCATTTACTTCGGTAGCATTAGCGTCAGCCTTAGCATTCACGGTTTTGGCTTCGGCATCGGCCTTGGCTATCGTAATCCTTACCTCGGCATCGGCTTTTGCGTTGATGGTTTTAGCTTCGGCCTCACCTTTTGATGCGGCAACCCTTGAAGCGGCCATCTGGGTGTTAATCTCAACCTGGCGGGTTGATTTTACTACTTCAGGCTGCATATCGGCACCGGCACGGGCGCTTTCAAATTCCTTACGTTCAATTTGCGCGTGGCGCTGAATTTCATAAGTAACCTTTTCCTCTTCGGCCAGTTTACGGTCGGTAAGGGTTTTCATCAGGGCGGCAGGAGGTACGATGTCACCTATCAGGGTATCCACCCCAATTACGTTGTAGGTTTCCAGTACCCGGCCAATATGTTCGCGGGCATCAGTTTGCCTTTGGATACGATTGGCCAGGAAGCCGATCACATCACTTTTTTGGGCCGAGTTACGGAAGTAGTTGGCAATGGTTGGCTCCAATACCTGCGATACCAGGTTTTTCATTTTACCAAACCTTGCTATCACTTTCGGTGCTTCGTTACGTGGCACGTGGATGATCTGTGACACATCCAGGTTAAAAGTAAAACCATCGCTTGACCTTACCGTAATGGTACAAAGGTTCTTATCCAATTCGTGCGACTCGGTGCGGCTATCTGCCCAGTTCAATACGATATTGGTGGTCGGTACAATTTCAACAGCGTGGGTATAGATGTTTACCGGGTGTTTACCGGGGTCGAGTGGTTCGTCCCAAACACCTTTTTCGTTACGTTTAACTATGTTACCATGTTTAAAATTATCACCACTGGTATCTTTACCTTCGGGGCCTACGAACGAGTTCACAACACCAACATAACCAATAGGGATGTAGATCATATCTACCTGCTCAACACTCACAAACCATGGGTTAAGATAATAGGTACCGGCAAGTATCACATCCTCCTGCAACCCTTTACGGCCGCCGGCGTTGATAAAGGCTATCGGATCCTGGTAGTTTTTATGTCCATGTACCGATTCGCCGGCTATCTCACCTTTATTCAATGGTTCACCATCAAGTGTGGTAATAATCCCCACTTTATTTTCGTGGATCTGCGTGATAGGCACCATCTCAATATCAAACAAAAATGCATTGATACGGTAACTACCTGGTGTAAGGAAAGCGGCCTGCGGGCCTTTCTGGCCGTTGTTATTTAAAAAGGCGATAGCATCCTGAAACTTATCACATTCAACCGGTTTACCCAGTACACGACCAGTATCAAACGGAGCACCATCTTTAGCCTTCACAAGGCCAAGCTTGCCCTGTTCAATGATGGTAAAAGGTTGCATGACTATGGTGTACTGCCATGGCCACATTTTCCAGTATAAACCCGGAGCAAGCGCTTTGGCCTGCATACCGGCTTCGCCCTGGGTAGCTATGATACGGCCGTCGGGCAGGCGGCTATTACCTGTAAGGGCAAACTTTTTGATCACCAGTCCGATACGGTCGTCAGGAACGATAACCATGCCGCAAAACACGCGCAAAACAAATTTGTACATCAGCAATAACACTATGACGGGTATAACCCACCACAGACTAACAATTAGATTGTCCATTTTTTTTAAGATTGTTTTTGATTTTTTTAACGGAACCCTTAAGGTGCGGGCCCTCACAATACTTATAGCTTACCTGGAAGAGTACCTTGGCTATATAGTGTCATTAAGACAGTTGCAATTATGCTTTGTTACGAAAAATCATAAAAATATTTTAGGAGCGTCGTCAAATTCATGTAATTAATTGATACACAGAAAGTAAATTTTAAAATAATTTTCAGGAAACATTTTACAACAGGTGTAGTTAAATAAGTATCCTATTGTTTAATGAATACTTAACATTACCGCTATGAGTATCCCCAAAGACATCAAAAAAGAAGGTACCAGGATAAGTCCGGTAAAAGCGGGTGGACAGAAAGCCAAAGAGATCAAAACCGAGGGCCCGCTAAGTGAAAAAGACGAAGTGAAGCAAGCCGAAGAGCGTACTAATAAAGGTTTGAAGAAGAGATAGTGTAAAGTCAATAGTCTTAAGTCGGATGTCAAAAGATCTCTTTTTCCTCACCGCATTTCAGACTTATGACTTTAGACTAAAGACTAACCCTTCGCTTTCAATTTTAAAAGCAATTGTATAGTTTTATCCAAACATTTTTCTGTTATGATAAAACAAGGCTTTTTATTGTTTGCTGTAGTGGTGCTTTTTATAGCATCATGTAAACCTGAAGTTTCGGTTAGGACGCTTACCGGCAAATGGAAATATATAAAAATTGAGCATCCAAATGCAAGCCCGCCCGATACCGTAAAACAAGCCGAGTTGGATGCCAACGTACCTTATATTCAGTTTACGCCCGAAATGAAATTCCTGATTGTATGGGGCGGCAAATTCCTGTCGCACGGCTCTTTTACGCTGAATGGAAGCAACATGAATGTAACCGAGAAACTCCCTGATGGCAAAACCCGTAATTTCGTTTTTTACGTTTCGGAACTAACCGAAAATAAGATAGTTTTTGAAAGTACCGGCCCCGAAGGCTCAAAGGTTACAGCTTTGCGGGCAAGCAAATTTTAAATCAGTTAATTCTTTGCTTGCAGGCCACAAGGTACTGTCTTGTGGCCTGCACTTACAAGTAATTTAAAATCAAGCTAATCCTGTAATCCTTCGCCGTTGTTGGTGTTGTCACCAACAACTCTGCGCTATGCAATTGCAATGCTGAATTAGCTTGTAATTAATAAAAGCAACGAATAGGAAGTTGTTGGTGACAACACCAACAACGGCGCGAAATCACGCTATCCTGTAATCCTAAAATCAAGGCTCAATGTGCCGCAACAACCTCTCCACTGGCTTCAACCTTGTTTTTTATAAACCGCTTGCCAATAAAAACAATCAGAAGTGCCAAAATTGATGACGCCGCCATAACCGCCGCCATGGGCAGCGAACTATGTTGTTTTATTACCGAAATACCGATGGATGACAAGGCCCCCACGGCCATTTGCGATGCGCCTAATATTGCAGAAGCCGAACCCGCATTTTTAGAGAAGGGAGCAAGGGATAATGCCGATGTATTGGGCGCGCAAATGCCAACGCAGCACAAAACTCCAAATATCATAGCTATAGTACCACCTATCCCGAACCAATGATTTAATGAACCCGCCAAAAACACTGTGGAAATAATCACCATTAAAATAAGTGATGCGCCTATCATTTGTTCGCTTTTGTATTTTTTTATCAGCACACTGTTTAGCTGACTTGAACCAATAAACCCGACCGAAAGCCCGGCAAAGATCCAGCCGAACTGCTTTTCGCTTACTTTAAAGCCCTCAATAAACACAATGGGCGAAGACGAAACATAGGCAAACAAACCCGCGAAAGCGAACGCGCCGCCTATGGCATAGGTTACAAACTGTGCATCCTTTAAAACCGTTATAAAATGCCCTATAATCGGCCCTGGCTTTAAAGAATAAGCAGGATCGGGCTGATAGCTTTCGGGGAGCCAGAATATTACGGACAGCAATATGAGCACCGCTATAATAGTTAATACCAGGAAAATGACCTGCCATTCAAAAGCCGCGGTAATGTAACTACCTGCGGTTGGAGCCAGCATTGGCGAAGCACCCAGTACCAGGATCAGCAACGAAAATACTTTGGCATTATCCTCAACCGGGAACAAATCGCGCACCATGGCCATAGCGGCTACGCTTGCAGCGCAGCTGCCCACCGCCTGAAAAAAACGCAGTGCAATAAGCATTTCGAGCGATGAAGAGAAAAAACAGCCCATTGATGATACGATATAAAGCCCAAGCCCCCAGTATAATGGGTTTTTACGGCCAAACCTGTCGAGCAAAGGTCCATAAAGTAATTGCCCGGCGGCGATGCCAATAAAATAGCTCGATAATGACAGCGCTACCTCATCGGTACTGGTATGCAAGTACTTAGCTATGGCTTTAAAGCCTGGCAGGTACATATCTATAGAAAAAGGGCCAAGTGCTGTAAGCGAACCCAATATGAGGATCAGTACTGTATATTTTTGTTTGGTCATACGTGTGTTAGTTAGTTGATGGTTCATGGTTGATAGTTCATAGCTGTGAATGGGCACAATAGTATAATGGTCATGCTAAAATTCTATGAACCATGATCCATAACCTATGAACCGAAGCATCAAAACGCCTCGCCTAAATTAAGACTTATTGATGAAAAGTTTTTGCTCACGCCATAATCGAGGCTGATATTGGTTCCCGTTTTTTTATTGAACTTAAAACGCAGGCCTGTGCCGGCGGCCGGGTGCCAATATACAAAGGCATGGTTCTCGGGCTCGGTAACGGAATTTACATTGGCAAATACCACAAAACCCAATAAGCCATTGCGGGTGATATCGCGGCGGTATTCAGTTTCAAAATATACCAGCCTGTCGCCCCGGTAACGGCTTTGCGGAAATCCCCTGCCCGATCGCTGATAAGGCTCCCAGCCAAGACTTGGCAGGTTAAGATAAGGTGTGCGGGGTGTAAGTGTTGTCCAGTAATAGGCCCAGAAAGCCAGCACGTTTTTAGGCCCCGAGTTGGTTAACTGCACATATTTACGCATATCGATATATAGAGAACTCCAGTTGGTATGGCTTCCAAAAGCCTTGGCATTAACCCGGTAAACTATATTGGCATAAGCTCCGGGCAGCGGATTGATAGAGTTTTTGCGCGAATCGTATAATAAATTGACTGTTACACCCGATGAAAACGCATCCTGATCGGTCGCAGTACCATATTTATAACCGGTAAACTTACGCAGGTTTTGATCGCCGTTGCTTTCAATATCTATGTAATAGTCAAGATTATAGCCTAACCCGGCATAAAAGTATGGCTTAATCTGCTTTAACACGCTTTGATAAAAGCGGAGGTAATTATAATTTACCAGGAACTTATCTTCGGGACCCTGGTTACCTCCCAGACCCCATGTATATTGAGGATAAACCATCAGCCTGGTATCGCCCTGTATATTCCACTCGTTATTATTAAGCCAGATATTTGAACGGATCGGCAAGCCATACCTCCCTTTCAGATTAAAATAAGGGGTAAAAGTAAAGCTTGATAAATTAGTAGTAGCTTCATCTCCCAGGTAAAACCCAGCTGTTGTTGAAGTAAACAATGCTTTTCCGCCGCTCCGCCCGTCGGTTGTTGAGGTGGGAAAAACAGAAAAGTAGATCTTCTTTCGCTCAGTTGCCTGCTGCCGGGGCTTTATTTTAAAAAGCGAACGTACAATGTCAATAACATCCCGTTGCGGTACTGTATCTTTTTTTATGCTGATGGTATCTGCAACTGGCTCCTGTGCCAGTACCATTGCCGGAATCAAACATAAAACTATTACAGATAACCCTTTTACCATCGTACTTTAAACGAAAAATATTACCGTGCTGTTTGGCTGTTAATAAGTTTAATAACGGATAAAACAGGGCAATCGCTTCAATTTAGCTAAATTTTAATTTAAATAAAAAAGGCCTGTAAGTATTGAAACCTACAGGCCTTTATAACAACCATTTAAATTAATGGTAGGTTGTTTGTTTAGTTACGGTTGTTTTGGTTGTGGTATAATGGTGATGGGGATGTGCCCTGCGCCAGGCAATGCGGGCAGCACGCTGCCTTTTCTCTTCGCGGCGGCGGGCTTCGTTACCTATAATATAACCGCCTCCGGCACCAAGCGCACCGCCAACTAAGGCACCTCCGGCACTATGTGTAATAAGCCCGCCTGCAACCGCGCCGCCTGCTCCACCTATGATTGCACCTTTACCTTGTTTACTTATTCCCTTTTTCTTTGTGGTTTGTGCATTGGCAGTGATACTGATGGATAGCATCAGGCCAATTAAAAAGCACATATATATCATTAGCTTTTTCATAATGGTATGTATTTATAAGTGTTAACATAAACACTCATGCAAATAACAGACCATTATCGAAAATAGCGGCACAAAAATTCAACAACTGAACATTAATCAACAATGTTTATTTCAGGAAAGCCATTACAGCTTTTGAAAATTCGGGAGTGCGGCTGGCGCTGTTATGATCGCCCGGAACGTGAACCAGCTTTGAGCCGGGAATGAGTTTATGAAGAGCAACCTCGTCGCCGTTATCATGATCTTCGGTTCCGTCTATGAGCAGTACCGGGATTTTTACCTTAGCTAATTCCTGTTTGCTGGTTGATGGCTGCCACTTTTGCTGATAGGCTAAAGCAAGTTCATCAAAAGGGTTACTGTGGATATAATTGATCATCCCATCAACATCATGAAAGCTGGTATCGCCCATTAAAGCCTTATAAGCATGAACCCTTCGCGGCCATTCGGGGTTAGTGTAAGCATCGCCCATACCACCCATTACCGCCTTTTGAATCCGCTTATCCAGCACAAACACGCGCGAAGTAATGATCGATCCGCGCGAATATCCAACAATATCATATCGTTTCAGCCCAAGGCTTGTAGCCAGGCCCATAATGTCTTTAGCTTCGGCATCGTTAGCATAACCCGCGTCATCGTGGGGCTTGTCCGACAGTCCGTTGCCCCGCTGATCCAGTATGATCACTTTATAACCATTCGTTAACAGATCATTATAAAGCTTTCCTTTTTTCCAGCCTTCACCTGTACCCGAAAAACCATGTACCAGTATCACCGGAAAGCCATCGCCTTTCACTTCATAATGGATTTTAACACCATCAAACGAGCTATAATAGCTGCCCGGGGCAGTAACCGGCTGGGCTAATGCACAATTGCCGGTAATCAGCATAAAAATTAACAGAGCTAAACTTGCCGATAGTTTTTTGATAACAAGCATATTTTTATTTAATAAACAGGTTAATAACGGTTACTCCCGCAAGCCCTATAACAGAAACAAGCGTTTCCATTAACGACCACGATTTTATAGTATCCTTAATACTTAAATTAAAATACTCTTTATATAGCCAAAAACCCGAATCGTTTACGTGCGAAAATGCCAGGCTACCGGCCCCGATGGATAATACCATTAAATTGGGATTAATATGATTTTGCAAAACCAGCGGCGCAACAATGCCTGCAGCCGTTAGTCCGGCAACTGTTGCCGAGCCCAAACTAACGCGGATAATAGCGGCTATCACCCAGCCTAATAACAGCGGCGGCAAATTAAACGATTGCAGTTGCGCTGCTATCTGGCTGCTTACACCGCTGGCGGTTAAAACTTCCTTAAAGGCGCCCGATCCCGCTATGATCAATAATATCAAGGCCACATCCTTCACCGCATCAGTAAAATTGCCCGCAAGCTGGCCCATGCTTTTACCTTGCTTTACACCTAAAGTATAGGTGGCAACCATAAGCGCTATCAGCATAACAATTGATGGATCGCCAAGAAATGTGATGAACTTTGCTACACCCGGATCCTGTATGTTAAGGTATGGAAAAAACGCGGTAAGCATTAAAAGCAAAACCGGCAATAAAGCTGTAAAAAAGCTATTGAACGCGCCGGGCAGCTTTTCGGCAGGTAATTCTTCAGCCCTAAAAGTAGCCAGCGGCTCCGATGGGATTTTTTTAAGAAACTGTGCAAATACCGGCCCCGCCAGTATAATAGCCGGAATAGCTATCATAAGCCCGTAAATAAAGGTGGTTGCCATATTAGCATGAAACAAGGCCACTAACGCCGATGGCGACGGGTGCGGGGGCAAAAAACCATGCGTTACCGACAGCGAAGCCAGCATGGGTAAGCCTATATACACAGCCGGGAGTTTATACTTGTAAACTACCGAGAATATCAGCGGCACCATCAGCACGAAGCCAATACCATAAAACAGCGGAATACCTATAATAAACCCGGCTGCAACCAGCGCCCATTGAATATATTTTTCGCCTACGGCGGCTACAAGTACACCTGCTATTTTTTGCGCGGCCCCGCTTACAGCAACCAGCTTGCCCAGCATAGCGCCCAGGCAAATAATGATGAGCAGCTGACCTAAAATATCACCCATGCCTTTCTGAACGGAAGCGGTTACTTTATTAATGGGTATGCCCAGCAACAAACCTGCAATTATCGAAACAATGAGAAAGGCAATAAAAGGGTTTATTTTTACCAGGCTCACCAACAAAACCAGTAAAACAATACAAAAAAAGATAGTTAACAGTACCATTAAGTTATAGGTTATGTGTGGCCAGCGGGCGTGCAACCTCAGTATAGGGCACCTGCTGATGCCAACTAAAGTAATAACAAAATTTGAGTTTAGGGTTTTTATATGGTAAAAGCTTTGATAACCCGGTCTCAATAATCAATAAGCCTTTTAATTTTGCCATTTGTACTTGAAAAACAAGCAGTTTGTGTAACTAACATACAACATGTTACTATTTATAGCATTGTTTTATTAATTTTATAAAAAATAGTTTTAATTTTGCATTAAAGTTTTATCCGATAAGATTAAACCCAAACCACTACTTTACAGGATACTGTAATTTTAACGCATACTTTAATACCTTTTCGGCATTTATTTCTTTAACTTTTATTATGGTAAAGCGTATTTTAGTATTGGACGACAATCAAGACATACTTGATATTGTTCATGAAACCCTTACTTATGAACAATTTGAAGTCAAAAGCACATCAATAAGCAATGATGTACTTCCGCTGATTGAGAGCTTTGAACCGGATCTTGTTATACTTGATTACCGGGTGGCTGGTACTAATGGCGGCGAAATTTGCCGAAACATAAAAGTACATCCTAAATTTGGCAATACTCCTGTTATTATATTCTCGGCCTATGTGAACAATGAAAATGAGCTCATCAGCTACGGGTGCGACGCAATAATCAACAAACCATTTGATTTGACCGAACTTGTTGAAAAGGTTAATAACCTGCTTTAAAAACGTAATCCCTGCCTCAACGGTCAATTTACCTCCCCTTGCACTATCCATTTAACCTTTATTTCATTCCTTTATTCTGCCAAACCGGGATAATAATTATAAAAAAAGCAAAGAAAGCGCTTTAAAGCTTCCTGCATTATAAATACAGCACATTTTTAACGCATAAATTGATTAATTATCAATACTTAAACAGCACGGTTGAAATATTGGTAATTATTTTAACTTTGTTTTATAGGTTAAAGCAAAATAATTAGTTAAATACAATAAGCCCCTGATTGTATTATGGTACTATCAATAAACGAACACGAGAAAACAGAAGTAAAAAAGGCGCCGGTATGCCCAAGGTGTAAATCAGAGCTTGATAACCGTGTGCCCAGAGGCTTTTTTGTGAAAAAAGTTTTGTTTTTTCTCCCGCTAAAGAGGTACATGTGCTACAAATGCCAGCGCAAGAGATACATATTACGATAATTAATTTCATAAAAAGAAATTAACACTTACTTAAAAGTACTTTTCCTTTTTTTCTTCTTCGCCAATAATATAGATATTGTATTTTGGCTGCCTGTTATTTTAAGTTTGTGGAAGAAAACGAAGCCAAGTCAAAGAAAAGATATTATTGTTCAAAATGCGGAGCCCCTTACCATTTCCAGATGCGAAGGAGTTGGTTTTTGAAAAACATCCTGTTTTTTATACCGGTCAGGAAATATTTTTGCGCAAAGTGCAAAAAGCCGGCTCACGTTTTCATCAAATAATTTTCCATTAATCAATTTTCTTTGGTGTTTTGATACCCTGTTACTTCAGAAAATGCAGGTAATCTGCGTTTATAACCTTCTTGTACTGTCATTTTAAAGCCCCGACCTTATTTGTATACAACAATATACCCGTTGTATATCATTATAAGTACAGAATTACAGAGCATTCCCTTATAAAGCCTCATAAAATCCAAATTTGAACTAAGATAGTTACGCCTAATACTTGGTATAAAAATTGCATAGTGTTTCTCGATATTGTATAAAGCCATATCGCCATTGACTTTTTTTGCTGATACATCTTTTTAACAACTTACCTATGCGACGGATTTTAGCGGTGGACGACGACAAAGATATTTTAGAAATCATAAAATATATACTGGAAGATTCAGGCTATGAGGTTGATACCTTAACTGAAGGCAGAAACTTGTTTGACCGGATAAAGCAACACGAGCCTGATTTAATTTTGCTTGACATTATGCTCGGCAATTTAGATGGCCGTGAACTTTGCAAAACCCTTAAAAATCAGCAGGAAACTAAAAACATACCTGTAATATTAATTTCGGCAAGCCATAATCCGGGTATGCTAAGCCAGGCCGGTTCGCCCGATGATTTTATAGCCAAACCTTTTGACATTGATGTTTTGCTGGATAGTATAAACAGGCAGTTAAGAAGTGCCGCCTGATATACGGGATATATTCCCGAAAAAACGGAGCAGGCAAATAATCGCCTACCCCGTCAAATCAAAACTAAAAACTAAGCATTTATAGTAAATGCATTTTCCCGTTTAGCGCGGTTACGCAGCTTAAAGAAAATGACAAGGTTTAGGAAATGCATACCGCCCAATATTAAAATTATCCAGCCCACTTTATAACTCAGTACTTCAACCACTACCTGCATACTGGCAATACTGCCATACTCCTTTAAGGCCAGGCTCATATAGCCTATATTTACCAGGTAAAAGCCTACTACAAGCAGCTTGTTCACAGAATCTGCCAGTTCACTGTTGCCGTGAAAAATATCCACTAAAAATATACGCCCGTTTTTAAACAGCACTTTGGCCACCCATACTGTTAATGCTACACTTGCCAACAGGTAAATAACATAGGTTAAAATAAAGTAGTTCATAATGTTAAAGATTTAGTTATTATTAATTATTTAGAATTTTCAGTAAAAATTGAAATTTATTTATAAAAAAATTTATTTAAACACTTTCAATATCGAACCAAAAAACCAGTTCTCTTCGGCCTTGAGCATGGTATCAAGTGTTTTGTTCACGTTGTTAGCCAGCTTATTTATATCAGTAACCGTGGTTTTAAATGTTTTATAAGCCGGATCTTTTGCATCGCCATTCACCCCGGCAAGTTGATCAAGTATCTTAATGATTGGTGTAAGCTCGCGCTTTTTACGTTCTTCGGCAACACGGCGGGCAATAGTCCACACATCTTTCTCTGCGTAAAAAAACTCCTTACGCTCGCCGGTTTTATGCTGCTTTTCAACCAAACCCCAGTCAATGAGATCGCGCAGGGTCATATTGGCATTACCGCGTGATATACTTAATTCGGTCATCACTTCTTCAGTGGTCAAAGCCTCTGGCGAGATCATCAGCAAAGCATGTACCTGGGCCATGGTGCGGTTAATCCCCCACTCCGACCCCAGCTTACCCCAGGCCTCAATGAACTTTAACTTTGCCTCTGCCAATTCCATGCACAAATATAAACAAGTTTTTAAACTTTCAAAAAAAAATGAAAATTTAGGTTAAAAGGCAATGCACTTTCACTTGCTTTGTTTAAAAAGGTAAAATAAATATCCACCAGTTTTATTAACCTGTTTACTGAAAACACCTTGCCTCTTGCCATGCTCAATTGGAACTTTTATACTGTAAATTTTACACGGGTTAACCGGCAGGCTCCTGGTCAGTATCACCAGGCCGGTGTTATCAGTTAATAATTACCGAATGTTGATTGTATAATTTAGATTGCTGATATTGCCTGAGTGGAAAATGTTAAAATTGTCACCATAAATACATGGAAATGTGATGGTGAGTATCGGGTGCGCATGGGCATACTTGCCAAACAACTTAAACAATTAAAACCTCATGTTATAGCTTGCCAGGAATGTTTTTACAGCGAAGAAGCAAATGCCGATACCCTGAAATTTTTGGCTGCCGAATTAAATATGAACTACTGTTTTTTACCCGGCCGATCGAAAAAACGCCTGTTTGAAGGCAGGGTGGTTGACAGTACGTCGGGCCTGGGCATATTATCAGTTTACCCGGTTACCGAAACCGGGAGTTTTGATTTACCCGTAGTAGCCGAAGATAACGACCGTAAAGCTTTCCGGGCAAACGTAAACCTGCCATCGGGAAAAATAGTTACTGTTACCACTACCCATCTTACACACCTGGGCCAGCATAAAGGCATAAGAAAAGCCCAGGCCGAAGCCCTCGCGGGTTTTGTTACTGAGGAAAGCCCAAAGCCATACTACATTATTTGCGGCGACTTTAATGCTACACCCGATTCGGAAGCAGTTATGGCTTTCCGGGAATTATCTAAAGCTGCTGATTGTTATACCGAAGGTAATGGTACAGAACCGAGATACAGCCTTACGGACGCCTATTACAAAGCCAACAAACAGGTATGTGTTGACCAGATCTTTACTTTGCCCTTCCCTGGTACGGATAATTACCCGCGGTTTATCGATTCGGCAGTGGTATTAAACGTGCCTGATGAAGAAACCGGCTTGTACCCGAGCGATCATTTCGGCATCACCACAACACTTGTAATAAATTGACTATAAACAACCTGCCGTCAATCGGTAATTTTACCATCCAAAATATAGCGGTTCAAACAATCCGCTCTTTTCATCCATAAAAAACCACCATGAGCAAGCTATTTTATGTTATCGGCGCATCCGGAGCAGGCAAAGACACCTTGATGAATTACGCCCGCAAGCAAATTAACGGATCGGAAAATGTGGTATTTGCACACCGTTATATTACCCGTCCGCCATTTTCTGGCAATGAGAACCACGTTAGCTTAACCAATGAGGAATTTGCATTAAGGAGCAAAGCCGGGACGTTTGCTTTAAGCTGGGGCAGCCACGATAAATACTATGGCATAGGCCAGGAAATAAACAACTGGCTTAATAAAGGCTTCAATGTGGTGGTTAACGGATCGCGCGAGTACCTGCCTGTTGCGCAGCGGCTCTACCCCGATCTGATAGTGATATTAGTAACGGCGAGCCCCGAAGTTATTGCAAGTCGCCTGGTTGGGCGCGGCCGGGAAAACGCTGAAGAAATAGCCAATCGTATAGCCCGCACTGCCGAACTCAATACCAATCTCGAAAACTGCATCGAAATACAAAATGACGGTGCTATTGAACTTGCCGGGAACGAACTGGTAAACCTGATCTCGGTAACAGAAAAACAACTGGCTTAAACCTGCTTTCAATATGTGATGAAAACTATTGATGGTTCAATACGCCCGAAAGATTACTGCGTTGATAATTGAGTAGATATTTTAGTTTTTTTTTAACGCAACCCATAAAATAACGAAATATACTGAAAAAGGGGTATTTCAAGGTGATAATATTAACGCTATTTTTAAAAAATATTTAGAAAAGTATTTAAATATCGAACCTAAACCCTATCAATATAAATTAGCCATCTGCCCTTAACAGCAAATGGCTTTTTTATTTATATAAAAATCTCAAATATTGTTGCCAGCTATCGCAAGGTAGCATAATTATAAAACTGCAACCTGCCATTCCCTTGTATAGTAATGGTTTTGGTTTCAGTAGAGCCCTGGGCATTTTTAAGGGTAATATGTACCTGGTTATCTCCTTTTTGCAAAGGGATCCGTGCATAAGAAATATAAGCCGGCAGGCTTTGCCAGTTGCGGGTATCCGCTTTTTCAGATAGTAAGCTGTAAAGCTGGATGCCGTAACCAAGTCCTTCCAATAACCCGTTGGTTTTGCCATCACTTTTGGCAGCTGCACGTATCGAATATTCGGCTATCTTCTTCACCGCAAGGCGCGACAGGATCCCGCTCATCTCTTTTAATGCACGCTGCTGCAAAGTTTTAAATGCCAGCTCATTAATATCTTCAGCTTTTACCAATGACGCATCCTGGTTATTAACCGAGATACTTGCGCTTGAATAATATGGCGTTTGCGCAACATATTTAGGAAATGCAACCCGTAGGCTTTCAACCGACTTGGTGTTTACCCTGTTCCTGTCGCCGTCGTAATTAAAGGGAATTACCAGGCCTCCGGCAGCATCGGTAAAAAACAAGTCGCCGTTGCTGTTACGGATCAGGCTAAAAAACAGGTCGACCTGCGTTTTTACCGGGGCAAGGCCGTTCTCCCAAAAAAATATCAGCTCACCGCCTTCCGATGGTTTTACAGGTTCATATTTAATGCCAAAGGTTGTTTCAAACTGGTCAGCTTCTGTTGTAAAACCGTTCAGCTTTGCCGTGCGGATCACGTCCTCCTGCAGTTCAACGGGCATTGGGGTACCGTAATAAGCTTTATCAGGACTTTTAAGATAGATCTCCGCCGCGTTCCTGTATGATATAAATGCATTGTTTACATCGTTGTTGCTTTCATACAACATCCCCTGCAACGTCAGCGAAAATGCGTCGTTTGAGTAACGGCTGTCTTTATTGTTATACTTATCGCCCTGTTCCTGAGCCTGTAAAGTAATGCGGCGGGCTTCAACAATAGCGTCCTCTGTTTTATTCAGGTACAAATAATTGAGTGCCTTATAATAATGGATCATGAACTTTTCAAAATCCTCGCCTTTATACCTTTGCGATGCCGAGTTAAGCAAAACACCAACAGCGGCGTCAGATGCGCTGGTCAAACCCTCATCAAGCAACTGATCGGCCTGGTTAAAGTAGTTGTTGCTGTTTTCGTACTCGCCTTTTAAATGGCAGATCCTCCCCTTCTCCATCAGGTACAGGAGTTTATTTCGGGGCTTTTGAATGAGGCTGTTATTATCAAGCTCCTTCTCGGCCTGGGGATAGTTACCGGCCGATACATTTTTATAATAAGGAGCAACACTTTGATTATAGGTTGAACACGCCGATAAAAAAAGCATCAGCCCGATAAAAGAAAATACCCGGAGAATATGCGTACGTAAATTGATCATTATTAAATGCAAACTGCCCCGAACACAGGCGTACCGTGTTCAGGGCAATGATGTTTACCAGCTTTAGTTTTTAACGTATTTGGCAATTTTCTTTTCGCCTATCCAAACCACTTCATTTGTCTGAATGTTGGTAAGCTCCAGATTTACCTGGTAGTAAACAACTTTTTGGCGTTTGTGCGAATCAACTATTGAATTGATTGAACCCTGCAGTATATAATCGGCACCGTTTTCCATGCCAAATTTTTTCATGCTCGAAACCGTAGCGTTTGTTTGCTGATCGGCCTTTTCGGCACGTAGCTCATCACGTTTTTTACCGCCCTGCACCAAACGTACTTTTTGCGATTGGATGAATGAGCTTTCAATATCGGTTAAGAATGTTTCGGCATCAATATGTTCGTGGCTTTTATTTTGTACAAAGCCAACTATAACTACCGGGCGTTTACCCTGGTGCTCGCTAAGGTGGGTATCTATCCAGTTAGCACCTAAAATTTTGCCGGTAAGCTCATCGGCTGCCATTCGTGCATCACTGTTATTCCAGTTGCCGCTAACATCAATAGTTTGGTCGGTGCTAACGCGTGTAACCTGCCTTGAACATGAGGCTATAAAAATCCCTGAAACTGCTATTGCAGCAACTGTTAAAATCCTGTTAAATTTCATTTGTAGTATATTATAAATTATGATGTGTTAGATTGAATGCTGCTTAATTTGTTACCAGCCAAAACCGATACCGATGCTTGTACGGCCACCCCAGCGGCCACCATAATAGCCGCCCCAGCGATTGCCCCATCCATAGTTTAAAAATGGCGAATAAGAGTAGCCGCCATATAAGCCCCATGACGGTGAATAATCATAATATCCGTTCATGCGTTCCTCATGCCGCCACGCGCGGTTTTGACGGCGGCGTTCCAGTTTGGCTTCATACCAATCGTAAGCTTTGTAAGTATTTTGTATAGTTACCCCGTGCAGGCTGTTCAGGGTATCGGCAACCCTGATATATTTTGCCTGGCTTTCCATGTAGCGTGGATTTTGATCGGCAACCAGCGATGCAGTTTCCTGGGCCTTTACGGTGCCGCTAAACAAACCGCCTAAAAGCATCAAGCCTATCATAAAGATATTCCTTTTCATTGCGCTTAATTTTATAAGTAAAGTTACGTAAAATGCAGTCTAAATATTACACCGGCGCCGGGCATAAACCGTTAAATTATGTTAATCGGGAGCATTTTTACTTAATTATGAATTGCAGTAGCATTATACAGTTTTTTTCACCATGAAAATGGTCGGTACAACTGTCACTATCGGTCATGGTGGCGCGTCATGATGATATATTTAATACATTTATATAAAGCTAAAAACTGAACGCACAAAGCCAAAAACTTAACATTCTGTTTATTAACATTATATAATTATTTTATGTAAATTAATTATTAGACGCTCTATCATATCATGAAAAAATCAACCTATACCCTGTTTATTATTGGCTTTGCCGCAATACTGTCTGCCTCCGTTGCCAAAGCGCAAACCAAGGCCTTTAAACCCAAAGACCAGCAGTTATTTAACACCATCGCACACATGGACAGTGTAATGTTCAACGCCTTTAACAGCCGTAATTTAGAAGTGATGAAAACGCTGTTTGCGCCCGATGTTGAATTTTATAACGATGGTAAGGGCTTAACCGGTTATGAAGGCACCATGGCCGGCTTTAAAGGAATTTTTGAAAACAAACAAGCCGCCGACCTGCGCCGCGACCTGCTTAAAGAAACGCTTGAGGTTTACCCCATGCCCGGCTTTGGCGCTATTGAAATGGGTACGCATCGTTTCACACATACCGAAAACGGCCAACCGGTAATCGGTCTGATGAAATTTGTACACATTTGGCAGTATAAGGACGGGCAATGGAAAGTGACGAGGGTGGTAAGTGTAGGACATTAATTATGCTAACAGATCTGTTAAATGTTTTCAATCCCTATTTAAGCGCGGGGCTTTCGCAATATAACCCGCCGGTTCAGGCATTCGTGCTTGAGCCGGCAATCGCCCCATTTTTAATTAATATCTAATCACCAAGCCTCAAATTTCTTCAATACGAACTCACATTGCTATAGTCAACATTTGTAATCCCGCTATAATCAGGCACAAACGTATTTTCGCTGCTGATGGCCATATCAAACTCAAACGATGCCGGATAAGGTGTGTTTAACAAACTGCCTTTGGGGATGTAAGGGAACAGCTCACCATAAGTCAGGATCTGGCTGTGGTTAACACGGCGGTAAATATACATGCGGTGCAGGTCGCACGGTTTGCTTAAACCGGCGGCACCTATCATTTGGATGGCGCTGCCCACGGTTTGCCGGTGGAAATTAGCCACACGTACTTTTTTATCATCCACTACGAGGCCTTTCATCAGGCTTTTATCCTGTGTAGCCACACCGGTTGGGCAGGTGTTCGTATTGCATTCCAGCGCCTGGATGCAGCCAAGGGCGAACATCATACCACGGGCACTGTTGCACATATCGGCGCCGAGGGCAAAATTTTTGACCAGGTCAAAACCCGTGGCCACTTTTCCTGATGCTATAAGCTTGATATGTTTTTTAAGATCGAACCCGGTCAGCGCGTCATAAACAAAAGCCAAAGCCTCGCGCAGCGGCATCCCTACTGAATTACTGAACTCAAGCGGGGCAGCGCCGGTGCCGCCTTCTCCCCCATCAACAGTAATAAAATCAGGAGTAATGCCTGTTTTGACCATAGCCTTGCAAATAGCTAAAAACTCGCTTTTATGACCTACACACAATTTAAATCCGATTGGCTTGCCGCCTGAAAGATCCCGAAGCTTTTGAATAAATACCATCAGCTCCAATGGATTGGTGAATGCGGTATGGTATGGCGGTGAAACCACATCCTCCCCCATCTCCACCAGCCTGATCCGCGCAATTTCAGGTGTTACCTTGGCAGCGGGCAATATCCCCCCATGACCAGGCTTTGCTCCTTGCGACAGCTTGATCTCGATCATTTTCACTTGTGGCAGCACCGCGCGTTCGGCAAAGGCATCGTAGTTCATAGTACCATCCTTATGGCGGCAACTGAAATAGCCGGTGCCTATTTGCCAAATGATATCGCCGCCTGGTTGCAAGTGGTAATCGCTTAATCCTCCCTCGCCGGTGTTATGGGCAAAGTTATCCAGTTTTGCACCGCCGTTAAGGGCCAGTATGGCATTCATACTCAACGAACCAAAGCTCATAGCCGAAATATTGAATACGCTGGCCATATAAGGCTGCGTACAGGCCGCCCCGCCAACCTTTACACGCGGATCCATATTTAATTGATGGTGATCCATAGCGGCGATGCTATGGTTAAGCCATTCGTAGCCATTATCATAAACATCAAGCTCGGTACCAAAGGGACGGGTGTCATCAACCTTTTTGGCTCGCTGGTAAATTACACTCCTGTTTTGACGGTTAAAGGGCGTACCGTTGGTATCGCTTTCAATAAAGTACTGGTATATTTTAGGTCTTAACTCTTCCATCAAATACCTCAGGTGGCCAAACACCGGGTAATTGCGCACAATGCTATGCTTAGGCTGCACCATATCATAAAAACCGATAAGATATACCGGCCCCATGAACAGGAACGACCATGCAGCGGGTGGCCAGATGACGGTCCACAAGGCAAGCATACTGAATATGATAAAGAACGAAACAACGAAGAGCTTTCTCATGGATAGTTAATTTTATATGAAGCGGCTATTAAGTTTGATAAAAATAGATTTATAATTTAAACAATAGGGCAAATTTGTGGTTAAGAAACTTACTCAATGTCGGTTTAAAGTCACAAAGTAAAAATACATGTTTAAACATCTATTTTTGTGCTTATCTTTGTATCAACAAAAAAGAAATAAAAATCATGGCAACAGAAACAGCAACAAAATGGGTTATTGACCCTATGCACTCAGAAGTACAATTTAAAGTTAAACACCTGGTTATTTCAACCGTGAGTGGTTTTTTCAAAAGCTTTAACGGTGAGTTATTAACTGATAATGATGATTTTGAAAATGCTGAAATTGATTTCTCTTTAGATATCAACAGCATTGACACCAATCAGACACAACGCGACGAGCATTTGAAATCGGCCGAATTTTTTGACGCCGAAAAATATCCTCAGATCACTTTCAAATCAACTTCATTCACCAAAACTGATGATGAAGAGTACGAACTGAAAGGTAACCTGACCATTAAAGATCAAACCAAACCGGTAACGCTCGACGTAGAATTTGGTGGTTCGGCTGCCGACTTTTATGGCAATACTAAAGCTGGTTTCGAAATCAGCGGTAAAATCAACCGTAAAGATTTCGGTTTAACCTGGGACGGTGTAACCGAAGCCGGTTCAATTGTAGTTGGCGAAGACATTAAATTGTTGATCAACATCCAGTTCACTAAACAAGCTTAATTGTTTTAATACTGTTGCTGTGTTTTAACTTTTAAAATGCCGCTGTTGTTAAAGGATCCAAACAACACGGCATTATTGAAACAGCAAAACAGGTTAAAATTTAAATAGCAAAGCCATTCTGATTTAATCGGGATGGCTTTGTTGTTTTAGGAAGATTTTTAGTTTATAATTAGTTAGTTTTAGGGTGAAACCAAAACCCATGAGATACCTTCTGATTCCGTTTATTCTTTCACTAATGTTGGGGTGTAGCCAGCGAGCTCCTACAAGCCAAACAATTCAAAATGCGGGTCAACATCCCAAAAAAGACAGCATATTGGCTGGTGGCGCAGACACAATAAACATCAGTACTATTAAAACGGATACGTTTAAATATTCAAAAGTTGATTTAAGAAAGATCTTAAAGCATAACCCTGAACTCAACGATAGTACGCCTGTTCATCCGGATATTACATATGGCAAACGAGGGATATGGGGAGATTCAACCATCGATAAATCTGACCCGGTTGATATTTTTAACAGTGAAATTGGACAAGACGAGTATTACCTGTTATATGCCTACTTTTTAAAGAAGAAAAATAGAGGGGAGAAATATCAAACAGAACGGGAAACGTTAACTAAAATTTATCGTGATATAAATTCCATTTTTGATGCCTTAGCCCAAGGCGGCACGTATTTCGGACATCAATATAACAGAATTTTAGGCGAAGCCGAATACAGTATTTATCAGGGAAAAGATAACTACTATTACGATAAATCATACGATATAACTAAACAAAAAATGCTATATATTAATGCATTAAAACAGCAAATAACAGATGAATTAAACAATGGCGATTTTCTCGAAAGCGAAAAATCAGATAAAAAAAAAGAGCTATTTGAAACCGTAAAAGAACTGGATGGTTTAATAACTGATTACTTCTATCTTAAAAGTGCCCGGACATTCCAGTACTCAAATTATTAATATAGTTCATACCAACCTTACTAAGTTATCAGTATCATAAGATAAATCACTGCAAACACGTGATTTAAAGCCAGTTTTACCGCCATTTTTAAACTAAGTAGCGTTATATTTGTTCTTATACTTATGCTAATTAAAATATATCCCGAAAACCCTAATCCAAAGGCTATTGAGCAGGTGGTTGAGGTGTTAAAAAAAGGCGGCCTCATCATATACCCTACCGATACCATTTATGGTTTAGGCTGCGATATCACCAACCACCGCGCTATTGAGGCCATTTGTAAGATCAGGAACATCAAACCCGAAAAGGCTAACTTCTCATTCATTTGCTATGACCTGAGCCACATTTCTGATTACATCAAACCGATTGATAATACTACTTTCCGCGTACTAAAGAAAGCGTTGCCGGGGCCATTCACATTCATATTCAATGCCAGTCATATGGTGCCCAAGATGCTCAGCTCCAACAAAAAAACGGTTGGTATCAGGGTACCCGACAATAATATAGCCCGCGAAATTGTGCGTGTGTTAGGCAATCCGATACTTTCTACATCTATCAGGGATGACGACGATATCGTGGAGTATTCCACCGATCCGGAACTGATCCACGAGAAATATGAAGATTTGGTTGATATTGTAATTGACGGCGGCTATGGCGATAACATCCCATCAACGATAGTAGATTGCACTACCGGCGACTTTGATATTGTGCGTGAAGGTAAAGGCGATTTGGAGTTGTATTTGTAGTTTTAATTATTATCACCCGTCATTGCGAGGTACGAAGCAATCCCAAACTTTACAGAGATACTTGCATAGCTGCTCTGCTAATCGGGGATTGCTTCGTACCTTATAATGACGTGGTTGTAAGTTATTGATTATTAAGTATATTTTTCTTGATGGATTTTATAACATGGGCGTTGCCTGTGGCCCGGGCTTTCCGTTGCAAGTCCTCGCCTTTCCTGCCCGCAACCCCTTTGCGCGCTCCGGGCTTTACACTGCAATCCCTAACGCGGCCCACGCGCAACACCGTTAAAATATATTTTACATGTCATTACATTTTTTTCAAGGCTTCCCTAATGGATACTCGCAATGAGGTGATGGAAAATGGACTTACGGCCTTATCCCCTTAACAAACCCATCAATCTTATCCATATACCCCTCCTCACCTAAAAGCTTCACAAATTTGCTGCCTATAATTGCCCCATTGGCATAATTACATGCTTTGGCATAGCTGCTGCTATCGGTAATCCCAAAACCAATAATGGTTGGATTCTTTAGCTTCATCGCGGTAATGCGTTTGTAATATTCTTCTACACTATCACTCAGTTTCAGGTTGTAGCCGGTTATTGTTGACGACGACAGCAGATAGATAAAGCTGTTGCTCAGTTCATCAATTTTGCGGATGCGCTCTTCAGATGTTTGCGGGGTTACCAGGAATATATTGCTCAGGCCGTTATCGATAAAATATGACGAGTACATTTTTTCATATTCATAGATCGGCAGATCGGGTACAATAATACCGTCAACACCTACCTCGGCAGCCTTTTTACAAAACCGTTCAACACCATATTGTGCAATGGGATTAAAATAGCCCATGAGCAAAATAGGAATACTTACCCTGCTGCGCAGTTCGGCAAGCTCTTCAAACAAAACTTTAAGGCTCATGCCGTTTTCCAATGCGACCTCTGAGCTATGCTGAATAGTCGGGCCATCAGCTACGGGATCAGAATAAGGGAAACCAATCTCAAGGAAATCGGCACCTGATTTTTCAAGGGCTTCGGCAATATCAATTGTAGTGTTCAGCGCTGGGTAACCGGCGGTAAAGTATATAGATAACAGGTTATTGTTTTTTGATGCAAAAAGTTTGTTTAAACGGTTCATTGTATTTTATTTGTCTATGGACGATAGACCATAGTCCATGGTTTTATTTTTTATTGTTGATTTTTTTCACTGATCAGCCATGGTCTATAGACCATCAACTATAAACCAATTAGTACCCAAAATAATTAATATACGTATCCAGGTCCTTATCTCCCCTGCCCGAAATACAGATCACCACATTATCGTTGGCTTCAAACTTCATTTTTTCTAACTGCGCCAAAGCGTGGGCTGTTTCAATAGCTGGGATAATCCCTTCAAGCTGGCAGCAAAGTAAGCCTGCCTGCAAAGCCTCCTCATCGGTAATACTTACATATTGCCCGCGGCCGGTTTTAAACAAATGTGCGTGCTGCGGCCCTATACCCGGATAATCCAGTCCCGCCGAAATTGAATAAGGCTCAACCACCTGTCCGTCTTCGGTTTGCATCAATATGGTGCGACTGCCATGCAGCACCCCTTCATCGCCCAAAGCTGTTGTAGCGGCAGATTCACCACTATTTACGCCTTTACCTGCCGCTTCAACAGCTACCAGTTTCACAGCCTCATCCTCTATAAAATGATAGAACATCCCCATAGCGTTGCTACCCCCGCCTACACAGGCCATCACATATTGCGGTAACTCCTTGCCGGTTTGCTCAAGCAACTGAGCCTTTGTTTCCTGCGATATGATAGCCTGAAAACGGGCCACAATATCCGGGTATGGATACGGGCCAACCACCGAACCGATGATATAATGCGTATCAACCGGGTTGCCTATCCAATCGCGCAGGGCCTCATTGGTGGCATCTTTGAGCGTTTTACTGCCAGATGTGGCGGGTACAACCTTAGCGCCCAGCATTTTCATACGGGCCACGTTTGGCGCCTGCCTTACCATGTCAATTTCGCCCATGTAAACAACGCATTCAATATTCATGAGCGCGCATACGGTAGCGGTTGCCACCCCATGC
Source organism: Mucilaginibacter sp. SG538B (assembly GCF_013376065.1). Taxonomy (NCBI): domain Bacteria; kingdom Pseudomonadati; phylum Bacteroidota; class Sphingobacteriia; order Sphingobacteriales; family Sphingobacteriaceae; genus Mucilaginibacter; species Mucilaginibacter sp. SG538B. The sequence continues at coordinate 290,514 of NZ_JABMJI010000005.1, read as the reverse complement.
TGACCTGCGCCGGTTTCGGCAATGATACGCTTTTTACCCAGGCGTTTTGCTAACAGGATTTGCCCTATGGCATTGTTAATTTTATGCGAGCCGGTATGGTTCAGGTCTTCCCGTTTAAAGAAGATGTTAGCACCATATTTTTCCGAATACCTTTTGGCATGATATAACGGAGAAGGGCGGCCAACGTAATTTTTAAGCAGATCATCAAACTCGGCTTTAAAATCATCGTCATTTATGATATTGAGGTATTGCTCCCTTAATTCCTCTACGTTAGGGTACAACATTTCGGGGATATATGCTCCCCCAAAATCGCCATAATAACCTTGTTCGTTAACTCCGTATTTCATCTGTTGTGTTTTATTTTTGATGATTTTAAATGCCTCTTTTAATTTTTCGATATTCTTCAAGCCGGGCTCATTTTCAAACCTGCTGTTAAGGTCAACCCCATAAAATTGGGAATGTGTGATGTTTTTAACCTCTTTTATATTTTCAAGCCCCACCCCTCCTGATAAAAAGAAGGGAATGTGCAGTTTATATTGATCAAGAATAGCCCAGTCAAAAGTTTTGCCTGAGCCTCCATATTCTTTTGTTTTGGTATCGAACAGGAAAAGATCGACATTGTTGGCATAATCTTTTAACTGTTCAAAATCAAAATCTTCGTTAATACCAAAAGCTTTGATCACGGTTACCCTACCTTTAAAAGCAGCGCAAAATTCCGGACTTTCATCACCATGCAACTGAACCGCGTTAAAGCCATATTCAGTGACCAGGCGATCAATATTTTCAGAGCTTTCATTTACGAAAACACCCGTTTTTTGGATAGAGGCGGGTATAGTTTGCAACGCATCTGTCGCCAGGTTTGCCATATAGCGTGGCGATTTGCCATATAAAATAAAGCCTATATAGTCGGGCTGTAAAGCAGCAACCGCATTAATATTTTCAGGATGTTTTAAACCGCAAACCTTTATTTTCATGGTTTAGTTTTGTAATAAAGTATTAAAACTCCTCAGCGCTTTTTTGCTTAACAATGCTTCTTCGGCTTCATAAAAACAATCACCAAAAGTTTTTTCAGGGCCGATGGTTTTAATGGCCAGCGCGGCGTTAGCCAGTACCACGTTATTTTGGGCTGGGGTACCTTCGCCTTTAAGCACCGAACTAAATATGGCTGCCGAAGCTGTCACAGTATCGCCGCCGATGATTTCTTTAGGATCAAGCTTTTCAAATCCAAGGTCTTCGACACTGTTGATCTTTTCACCATCTGCCGAAAAGGTCTTAAAATCGCAGGTTAATGAGATTTCGTCATAGCCTTCCAGGGCGTTTATGATAGTATATTTTGTAGTTGATTTTTGGTAAAGGTAAGCGTATACCCGGGCAAGCTCCAGGTTAAACACCCCTACCAATTGATTATCGGGCTTCGCCGGGTTAACCAGAGGCCCCAGCATGTTGAAGAAGGTTTTAACACCCAGTTCCCTGCGGATAGGCGCAACGGTTTTCATAGCCGGGTGAAACAAAGGCGCGTGCAGAAAACAGATATTAGCTTCCTCGGCACTCCGTTTCAGCTTGTCAATATCATTGGTAAACTGGTAACCCAGGTACTCCATCACATTTGATGAACCGCAGCCCGATGATACCCCATAGTTACCATGCTTGGCCACCTTATACCCCGCACCCGCAACAACAAATGAAGCAAGCGTTGAAATGTTAAAAGTATCCTTACCATCGCCTCCGGTACCGCAAAGGTCAATGAGGCCATCGGTTTCCAGGTTAACGGGCAGACAAAGTTCCAGCATGGCATCGCGAAAGCCTTCCAGTTCTTCAACGGTAATGCTTCGCATACAATAGGCTGTCATGAAAGCTGCCATTTGCGCGTTGTTGTACTTACCCTGCGCAATATTGATCAAAATGCCTTTTGATTGTTCCCTGCTAAAGGTTTTGTGTTCAAAAAGATGATTTAATATCTGTTTCATTTGCTTGCCCCCCGGCCCCCTAAAGGGGGAGTTGGTATAGTTTAATTGTTTTTTTCGCCCTCCCTGCAGATCACTTCCCCCTTTAGGGGGCTTTGGGGAGAGAGGCATAAAAAAAGGGTTGCCGTATGGCAACCCTTTTTGAATATATCTTTTAAACAAACATGGAATTGCCTTACGATTACTCGTTAAGCCACCACCAATTGTTGTTTAATTTTGTCATTGTTACTTGTTGGCACAAATATGTAAATAGTTTTTATAAAAACAAACAGAACAGTACATTTATTGAATTATTGATTTACTGAATTATTGATTTAGCTACTAAATTAGTAGAAGATCAGAGTAAACTGTAAACATTTTCTAAAAATCGATAATTCAATAACTCATAATTCAGTAATTAGCTCCATGGCTATACATAAAGAGAAAATTAATCCCGAAGATGATCTTGGTTTTGGTACCCAGCCGGTTATTAAAAGCCAGCCGGTTATAAATAAGGATGGTACTATCAATGTAAAACGTACCGGCCTTCCGTTTTTTACTACATCAAACAACTACCACTCGCTCATTACCATGAGCTGGCGCAAGTTTTGGTTCATTGTTTTTAGCTGCTATTTTATAGTAAACATTATTTTCGCGTTTATTTATTTTTCCTTGGGTCCTGATGTGCTTGACGGCAAAAGCGGCAATACCGATTTCGACCGCTTTATGGACGCCTTCTTTTTTTCGGCACAAACCATATCAACCGTAGGCTATGGGCATATCAGTCCCAGGGGCATGATTCCCAATACCATCGCCGCGCTCGAATCAATGATGGGCCTGCTGGCTTTTGCTTTGGCAACCGGTTTACTTTACGGTCGTTTTTCGCGCCCCTCGGCCAAGATCATGTATAGCCGCAATGTGCTTATCGCGCCCTATCGCGACGGTGGTAAAGGTTTGATGTTTCGCCTGGCCAACGAACGCAGAAATATCCTCATCGACCTGGAAATGGAAGTAGTTTTCAGCTATAACGACGAGGAAAACGGCAAAACCGTACGTAAATTTTTCCAGCTCGAACTGGAACGAACCCGCGTTAGTATCTTAACCCTGAACTGGACAGTAGTTCACCCGCTTGATGAAAACAGCCCAATTAAAGATATCACACCCGAGGAGCTTGAACGCAGGCAAGCCGGCCTTTCGGTAATCCTGAAAACTTTCGACGATACCTTTTCGCAAACCGTCCATTCGCGCACCTCTTATCAGTATGATGATTTTGTATGGGACGCTAAATTTAAACCAGCCTTTGAGCGCGACGAAACAGGCCGCGTTGTATTGGATTTGAGCAGGATAAGCGCATATGATATCATTCATTAGGTCATTGCGTCATTAAGTCATTTTTTTTTGCAGCGTAAGTGCAATGACTCAATGACCCGATGAAAGAATGACTAACGAAGAAGCGGGTCCCGTTCTTTGGTAAAATGCTTATAAACCATTTTATCTAAAAATGCCGGTATAAATTTACTCAGGGCTACAGTAAGTTTGCCCTGGCCGGTGAGGGTTAATGTGCGGACCCGGTTTTCAATGCCATCAACAATATGTTTGGCTACCTCATCGCTGCTCATCATTTTTTGTTCTTCAAGGGTGCTCTCGCCTTGCTGTTTACCTTCGCTGTTCAAAGCGGTGTTGCGTATGTTTGATGCCGTAAAGCCAGGGCAGGCTGTTAATACATGTACCCCTGTTTTAAGGTTTTCGATCCTTAATGAATCTAAAAAGCCGTTCATGGCAAATTTTGATGCCGAGTAACCTGAACGACCGGGCAAACCTTTATACCCCGCTATAGATGATACACCTACTATACTGCCTTTGGTTTTAGTAATTTCGGGCAGTGCATATTTGATGCAGTTAACCATTCCCCAAAAATTAACGTCCATCACCTGTTTCAGCACATCCACTTTTACATCCTTAAACAGGGCGCGCATAGTGATGCCTGCGTTGTTGATCAATACGTCAATTTTATCAAAAGTAATAAGGGTTTGTTTAATAAGCTGAGCGCAATCATCTTCATTGGTTACATCACACTGTATAGCTAATGCTTTGATTTTATATTCCCGCTCCAACTGTTCGGTAAGCTGGCAAAGGGTAACATATTGCCTTGCCGCCAGTACCACATTGGCGCCGCGTTTAGCACATTCATAAGCAAGTGATTTCCCGATGCCCGACGAAGCACCAGTGATGATTACAATCTTATCATTTAACTTCATACGAAGGAGGAATTAGCTGGGGGATGCCTTCCACCTTAAGTTCGGGCACCTTAAATAAATATTTGGACGCGAAGATAATCATCGCCCCATAATATTCTTTAATGTGTGCCCAGCTAAATTTAACCTTATTTTGGATGTTAAAATTGATGATATATGTTTTGGGGAAATAGTAGTTCTTAAACCCGGCAAGCCTGATCCGATATGAATAATCGATATCATAACCATAGGTATGAAAACGCTCATCCATTATTCCTACCTGGTTAAGCGCCTCTTTCCGCAGCAGCATAAACGCACCGTTGATGATATCCGATTCGGAGGTTTGAAACTCTTCAACCCAGTCTTTACTTTGCGGGCTGGTAAGCCTTGATTTTGAAAAGTGTTTTGCCAGGCCGGTTAGCTTGAAAAAGGTTTCCCAGGGCTTTTTGAACCCGCGTTTTGATTCTTTTAAAAATTTACCTTCAGGAGTTATCATACGTACCCCCAAACCACCGGCGTCGGTATGCAGATCCATAAACTCAAGAGCCTTTTCTATGGTCTTCTTGCCTGTAATAGTATCCGCATTGACCAGTAAAACATACTCGCCTGTAGCCAGTTTAAGTGCATGGTTATATGCCCGGGCCATACCCTCGTTTTTATCGTTGGCTATTATCTTTACATCCGGAAATTCAGTATTTAACATGGCTATCGACTTATCAGCCGAAGCATTGTCGACCACAAAAACCTCGTGACTAATGTCCTGGGCAGCCCTGACCGCTGCATTCAGGGCAATTCTGAGCAGGTTGCAGGTATTATGGCTAACAACAACTATAGATAGTTTCATGCTTACTTAGATAGTGAATTTTCGTACGGAACGCGGGTAGCTATGGAACGGCCCAAAGTTATCTCATCTACGTACTCTAATTCACCACCAAAAGCTATGCCACGAGCTATAGTTGTGATGGTAATATTGAAATTTTTTAATTTTTTATGAAGGTAGAATAAGGTTGTGTCACCTTCCATAGTGGCGCTGAGGGCAAAAACCACTTCTTTAACCTCGTTATCAGTGATTGGCTTAAGACGTTCGACCAGGGTATCCACCTGCAAATCTGACGGCCCAACGCCATCCATCGGCGATATTAAGCCGCCCAGCACATGGTAAACGCCATTAAACTGATTGGTATTTTCAATAGCCATTACATCGCGGGTATCCTCAACTACACAAATAAGGCTGTGGTCGCGGCGGTGCGATGAGCAGATCTCGCAAACCGGCTGGTCAGAGATATTATGGCAAACCCGGCAAAACTGTATTTCGTTGCGAAGTTTGGTTACCGCGGTACTGAAACGTTCAACATCCTGCTTATCCTGGTTAAGTAAATGCAGCACCAAACGCAGGGCGGTTTTTTGACCTACCCCTGGTAATTTAGCAAATTCGGCTACAGCATTTTCCAGCAATTTGGACGAAAAATTCATTGTGCGAAGGTAGGGAATTTAAGTCGGAAGTCCGAAAGGCTGGGAAGTCGGAAAGTCCGAAAGTCGGGAAAGTCCGGAAGTTGGATGTTTGTATATTTAGAAAATTTAAAGCAGAGAAGTTATGATTGGCAAATCTTACAATGTATTTGTATTTTGCAAAAAATCCTCCGGACTTTCGGACTTACCCGGCTTCCGGACTAAATAAAAAATCTTTCGGACTTCCGGACTTGCCGACTCTCGGACTTACCCCGACTTTCGGACTTACCGACTTCCGGACTAAAAAAACACCTATGTCGCCAGGAGTATTATTGTCATTCATCATCGGTTATTTTTTGGTATTGCTCATCATCTCGTGGCTTACATCAAAAAAATCTTCGGATAACGATACCTTCTTTGTAGCCAACCGAAATTCCAAATGGTATTTAGTTGCCTTCGGGATGATTGGTACGGCATTGAGCGGGGTTACTTTCATCTCCGTTCCCGGTAAGGTTGGCACCGATGATTTTGCTTATTTCCAGTTTGTGCTGGGCAACGCTGCCGGCTTTTTCATCATAGCCACGGTATTACTTCCCTTATATTACCGGCTTAAACTCACATCCATTTACAGCTACATTGAAGGCGCTTTAGGCGTTTGGAGCTATAAAACTGCTGCTGCTATATTCCTGGTGAGCCGGGTTATTGGCTCAGCATTCAGGTTATACCTGGTGGTTATCGTACTGCAGAAGTTTATTTTCGACAGCTACCATATTCCCTTTGCGGTTACGGTGCTTATTTGTTTGCTGCTTATCTGGTCGTACACCTTTAAGGGAGGATTGAAAACCATTATCATTACCGACAGCTTGCAAACATTTTTCCTGGTAACATCTGTTTTCCTGTCGATATATTTTATTTGCCAGAGCCTGCACATGAACATTTTCGAGGCAGCCGAAACCATCAAAAACAGCAGCTATTCTAAAATATTCTTCTTTAACGATTTTATGAGCAGCAAGCTGCATTTGGGTAAACAGTTTTTAGGCGCCATGTTTATCACTATCGGCATGACCGGGCTTGACCAGGACCTGATGCAAAAAAACCTCAGCCTTAAAAATATCAAAGAAGCGCAAAAAAACATGTTCAGCTTTGTTGGCGTTTTCGTGATCATTAACATATTTTTCCTGAGCGTAGGCGCTTTGCTTTACATGTACGCCGCTAAAAACGGTATCAATGTTACCAAAACCGATTACCTGTACCCTACTATAGCCCTGCAATATTTAGGATTGGTTCCGGCCATGATATTTATGCTGGGGTTAACAGCGGCCACCTTTGCCACTACCGACTCTGCTCTGACAGCACTCACTACCTCTTTTTGTGTAGACTTTTTAGGTTTTAACAAGCGCAAGGATGTGAACAGCAAAAAAATGGTGGCCGTGCGCCATTGGGTACACATTGCCTTTTCGGGGCTGATGTTTTTAACCATTATCATATTTAACGCCATTAATAATGATGCTGTAGTTAGCGCCATATTCACCGTGGCATCGTATACCTATGGGCCGCTGCTTGGCCTTTATTCATTTGGCCTGTTTGTAGGCAACAGGCAGGTAATGGATAAACTGGTGCCCTTCATTTGCATACTCTCTCCTGCCATATGTTATTTTTTAAATGCCGAATCAAAATCAATTTTAGGCGGATATGTTTTTGGTAACGAACTCATCATTGTAAACGGATTAATTACATTTATTGGGCTGTGGGTTACTTCGAGTCCGAAAGTTGGGGAAGTCCGTAAGTCGGAAAGTTAAAAACTATTCGAGTCGGAAAGTCGGAAATGTCCGAAAGTCCGAAAGTTAAAAACTTAACAATTACCTATTCGAAATTCATTTTCTTTGTACTTTGCATTAATTAAAACAAAAAACATCCGGGCTTACGGACAGCGGACTTCCCGGACTTACGGACTAAAAAAGCTATGACAGGAGAAGATAAAATAAGACAAGCTTTCGAGAACAAAAACTGGCAGGAAATTAAAGTTACCGACTCCTGGCAGATCTTTAAAATAATGGCCGAATTTGTTGACGGCTTTGAAAAACTGGCCAAAATTGGCCCATGCGTATCCATCTTCGGGTCAGCACGTACGCATACCGATAACAAATATTACCAACTGGCGGTAGAAACCGCCCGCCTGCTTACCGAGCATGGTTACGGTGTAATATCAGGCGGCGGGCCCGGTATTATGGAAGCTGCCAACAAGGGCGCCTATGAAAACGGCGGTAAATCGGTAGGTTTAAATATCGAACTCCCATTTGAGCAGTTCCACAATAAATATATCGACAGGGATAAGATCATGGAGTTTGATTACTTCTTTATCCGTAAGGTTATGTTTATGAAATATTCGCAGGGTTTTATCATTTTGCCCGGCGGCTTTGGCACTATGGATGAATCGTTTGAGGCCATTACACTTATCCAAACCGGTAAAATTGCCCGTTTCCCAATCATTTTTGTTGGAGTTGAATACTGGAAAGGCCTGTTTAAATGGGTTGAAGAAAAAATGCTGAACGACCAGCACAATATCAATCCCGACGACCTGAACCTTTACCGCGTGGTTGATACCGCGGAAGAAGCTGTTGAGCACATCACCCGTTTCTATAACAAATACGTACTTAAGCCGAACTTTTAACAGGCAATACAATAAAAAATGCCGCTCCAACAGGGCGGCATTTTTGTTTTGATATAGTTTTAGGTTGCAATCAGCTATTTCATGTTTTGTTTTGGCGTAGCAGCAACCTCCGCAGCAACCGGCGCTTTTGCCATGTCAATCATTGTGCTCACTTCATCTACCAGCCCATCAGCCGAGCCATCAAACCCCACAACCTTAAAGCGGACATTGCCGTTTTTATCGATGATGAACTTGGTTGGAATACCGGTTACTCCAAATTGTGATACCACTTTTGATTGCCTGCCATCGCTGCCTTTTTCATCTACCAGCACGTTAAAGGTGTAATTATTGTCTGCAATGAATTTCTTTACGCCATCAATATAATTATCGCCGTTTTCCCAGGTATCAATAAACAGGAATTTCACATCCTCATCATCCTTATATTTATTTACAGCCATTTGCATCCCCGGAAAAGATGCTTTACAAGGCCCGCACCAGGTAGCCCAAAAATCAACTATAACAATTTTGCCTTTTAAGTCGGCCAGCGAAACTGTTTTTCCCGCAAAATCTTTAAGGGCAAATTTGGCAGCAGGCTCGTTGATCATTTGTTTAGCCACCTCCTCTTTCTTTTTGTTTTTTGCAATAGCCGATAAACCGGCCAGGTATTGATCGTAACCTGCTTCATTGCCTTTTAAGCCCACATAGGCTTTTTTTAACTCGGTTGTTAAAGCCGGGGAAACTTTAGCTGCCTTAAATGCGCCTTCAATCACGTCTTTTGATTCAGCATATTTGCCAAGGGCATTTAAAATGAGTACGTAATGCTCGTTGGTAATAGGGTCGTTATCCTTGTTGTCTGTATAAACCTCTTTTTGATATTTAAGGGCCTCATCATATTTTTTCTCTTTATATAAAATGAACGCGTAACTATCAGCATACATGTTGTATACATCCTTGTTTTGCTTTTGCATGCTCTTTACCGACATAAACGGCGAAGCCTCGGGATGCTTCATTTTTTCAGTAACGATGTCCAATGATTGTTTTGATAGCTTTTCAGCCTCATCAAGTCGCTCATCTTGTTGAGCCCAGCCATAAGCTATGTTGTTATAGCTGTTTGCAATGCTTGATTTGTTTTGAACTTGTGCTGCATAAGCATTAAAAGCAGCAGTATTACCATCAGTCAAAAAGCCGGTAGCCAGCTGCCCTCGTATATAATCTATTCGAGAACCTTTATCAGTAGCCATAGCCGGGAATTTGGCTATATATGCTTTATAAAGCGAATCTTTTTTGTGTACGTCCTTCTCGCGTATCATGGCAAACTCCGCCTCGTTTTTTACGGATTCGCCGTTAGGGTACTTAGCTTTGATGATCTCTCCCAATGAATCGGCAGAGGCTTTTTTGTTGCGCCAGTTCAGGATATTAGCGGCCAGGATCAGATCTTTTTCTACCGTGCTTTTTTCAAGCGATTGAACCTTGGCGTTTAACATGGCCGAGGTAGCCGGGTCCTTTTTCTTGGCCAACAGGTAGTAATAATTAAACTGATAGGGCTTTTCGGCCTGCGGGTTAGTATCGTATTCCTTTTTAAACAAGGCCAGCCCTTCTTCAGAATCGGTTTTTATTTTGGCAAAATTACTGCCAACACCACTCGCCAATATGTAAGCTTTTGCTTCATAAGCACCCTGAACGGGTTTTTTATCTTTATAAATTAAGTATATGTACCCTTTGTCATTATTATTATCGATGTCACCGTTACTAAAAATCTTTACAAAAAAAGCTTTCGCTGCGGCAGGAATGGTAAAATCGCCTGAAAGTAAAGCGCCATTAGGTTTTAGTTCGATGTCGGCTGCGGGGTTATCTTTCCCATCAATGTAATATACTTCTGCGCTAATATCCTTTTTACCGGCAACAGGCGTACTCTCCGGATCATAAGTAATTTGAACTTTTTCAGTTGCCGATGGATAACTATCAGATAATGTAAGATGATTATTTTGTGCAAAAACAATCTGCACAGCCAGCAGTGCCGGCAATAGTAGCATTGATTTGTGTGGTTTCATAGGTTTAACTAATTATATAGTTCAAGTTAAATACAAATTATTATAAATACAATTATTTTAACAATTATTAACGTTAATAATTTATTTTGCGCCATGGATAAGTCCGCCAAGAATAAACCCCAGGGAGCTTTAGGCTTTATATTTGTTACTTTACTGATTGATGTGGTAGGCTTAGGGATCATCATACCTGTACTGCCCAAACTGATTGAAAAATTGATCCACGCCGGGTTGAGCGAAGCTTCTTTGTATGCCGGCTTTTTAACGCTGGCCTATTCGGTAATGCAGTTCCTTTTTTCGCCAATGATAGGCAACCTGAGTGATAAGTATGGCCGCCGCCCGGTTTTGCTTTGTTCCTTACTGGGTTTTGGCATTGATTATTTGTTCCTTGCCTTTGCACCATCCATATGGTGGCTATTTTTAGGCCGGGCAATTGCAGGCATTACCGGCGCCAGCTTCACCACAGCATCGGCCTATATAGCTGATGTGAGTACTCCCGAAAGGCGCGCCCAAAACTTTGGTATGATTGGCGTTGCCTTTGGTCTCGGCTTTATCATTGGCCCGGCAATTGGCGGTGTGTTAGGTAAAATGGATGTTCAATATCCCTTTTTCGCTGCCGCAGGTTTAGCCTTTTTGAACGCCCTTTATGGTTTCTTCATCCTGCCCGAATCGCTGGATGAGGCCCATCGCCGCCCCTTCGATATCAAAAGGGCAAACCCGCTTGGCTCATTGCTGCAGCTTAAAAAATATCCGTCGGTTATTGGTTTGGCCCTATCGCTGTTCCTGGTATATTTTGCCGGGCAGGCCGTACAAAACGTTTGGACCTATTTTACTTTCGAAAAATTTAAATGGGGCGAGGATACGGTTGGTTATTCTCTTGCCTTTATAGGCCTGATGATAGCACTTGTACAGGGCGGCCTGATGCGCCTGATCCTGCCCAAACTGGGCATGGAACGTTGCATTTGGGTTGGCTTACTGCTATATAGCATCGGCCTTATCCTGTTTGCTATGGCAACCCAGGGTTGGATGATGTTTGCCTTTATGGTGCCTTATGCCCTTGGCGGTATTGCAGGCCCGGCGTTGCAGGGCATCATGACCAACCAGGTACCCGCCAATGAACAGGGTGAACTGCAGGGTGGCCTAACCAGCCTCATGAGCCTGAGCGCCATTTTTGGCCCCTGGGTAATGACCACTTTATTTTATTATTTCACCAATGATAAAAGGCCCTTCTTTTTTCCGGGAGCCCCCTTTATTTTAGGTGCAATACTGATGTTGATAAGTGCTTTGCTTGCTATCCGTAATTTCAAAAACGTGAAGAAAACCTCAGCAAAGGATATGGATGCCCTGGCAACCTTGCATTAAAAGCCAAAAGCAGAATGCACAAAGCTTAAAGCTTTGCTGTTGTTGGTATTATTGTCATACGTGTTTGGAAGATGAAATTATTGGGAGATTAAACAGAAACCATGTCATTGCAAGTAGCCATCAGGGAAAATCCTGTAAAAACCGTGATGCTGTTTAAAATATATTTTAGGGGACAATGAGCGGGAGCCGCGTTAGGGATTGCAGTGAAAAGCCCGGAGCGTGGATTGGGCTTGCGCGGGAAAAGCGAGGACTTGTAACGGAAAGCCCGGGCCGCAGGCAACGCCCATATTGTAAAATTGATAGATAAACACCCTCAACCTGCCGTTGTTGGTGCTGTCGCAAACAATCATTTCGATCCTCATGTCTTAATATCATGAATGCACTATTGCCGGTCACAAAGTTGGTGATAACAACAGCGAAGAATAGCAAAAGCGCAAGTATAAATTAAATATCAAACTGTAAAACAGCCCATAATAAAACTTTTAATCAGCTTAAACCTTTATCATTATTAATGAGCGCCAAACCTAAAAAACATACCGCCGCCTTAGGATTTATTTTCGTAACGCTTTTTATTGATGTACTTGGTTTAGGCATCATTATACCGGTAATGCCCTCGCTGCTCGAAAAGCTGGGCAACATGGATGTAAGTACCGCTGCGCAATATAATGGCTATTTAACGTTCACGTACGCCTCCATGCAGTTCCTGTTTTCATCGCTACTGGGTAACCTGAGCGACAGGTACGGGCGCCGGCCTGTATTATTAGGTTCGCTTATTGGCTTTGGGATAGATTATATTTTTATGGCCTTTGCTCCTACTGTGGCCTGGTTATTTATCGGCCGTGCCATAGCGGGCTTTGCGGGCGCCAGTAATACCACAGCAACCGCTTACATTGCCGATATCAGTACAGGTAAAAACCGGGCAGCGAACTTCGGTTTAGTTGGGGCAGCATCCGGTCTTGGATTTATTATTGGCATAGGCACCGGGAGCTTTTTGGGTGCATTAAATGTGCGGTTCCCTTTTATGCTGGCGGCCGGTCTGGCCCTCCTGAATGCGGCATATGGCTATTTTGTATTACCCGAATCATTAAATATCAAAAACCGCAGGCGTTTTGAATGGAAGAAGGCTAATCCCGTTAGCTCCTTACGCAACCTTTCGCGCTATAAATCCCTAATCGGGTTGATAGGCGCATTTTCTTTGGTGTACATTGCTCAAAAAGCTGTTGAATATGTATTATCGTTTTACGTAACTGAAAAATTCGACTGGTCGCTGAAAAGCATTGGTTTTTTAGGCTTTTTTATTGGAATAGTACTGGTAGCCATACAGGGCGGCTTGATCAGGTTTACGATCCCCAAATTCGGGCAGGAGAAAAATATCGTAGCCGGCTTACTATTCTATACCATCGGTTTAAGCCTCATAGCATTTGCCAACCAGGGTTGGATGATGTATGTGTTCATGGTACCTTATTGCCTTGGCGGTATTTCGGGTCCTTCACTTCAGGGTATGATTACCAGTACGGTATCAGCTAAAGAGCAGGGCGAATTGCAGGGCTCATTGACCAGTATCAGTAGTTTAGCTGTGATCATCGGCCCCCTGTTAATGAGTTCGGTGTTTCATTTGTTCACCCATCGCAATACTTCAACCTATTTTCCGGGCGCGCCTTATATATTGGGGGCTGTATTGATGCTGATAGCTGTTTTTTTGGCAGTAAGGAGTTTTAAGAAAGCCGGGGTGACAGATTCAAAACAGGTGGAGGTGTTGCCATAGGAACGCGCAAGCCCCACCCAAACCCTCCCCGGAAGGGAGGACTTTGAAAATTCAAAAAAGTCTCCCCTACCGGGGGAGATTTAGAGGGGGCCGGGCTGGGCTAATCCAACCCACTCACCCCGCCAGATATCACAAACTTCATCACATCGGCTGCACTCTTATCCATCGGTTTTACCTTATCGGCAGCAATGATGATTACCTGCCCCGCAAACGAGTAGGAATATGGGAAGTATACGGCTACCTCGCCGGGCAAGCCAATCTTTGCCAAGTCTTTCTGAACCAGGAAACCTATCTTTTTTAAACCGAACTCATTAACTTCAACCAGTACCGGTTCGTTGAACTTTTTCTCTTCGCCAACAAAGGCTTCTGTCAAATCTTTTATTGACGAATACAGGAACGCGAAGATGGGCAAACGTGCAAACCAGCGTTTAAACCAGGCTTTAATTGGCTCGGTGATTACATTAGTAACCAGTACCCCCATGATCATGATAACCACTACCACATTCAGGATCCCCAAGCCCGGGATATACATGTGCTTCCCGGTTTTATCAACCCAAAGATCACTCAGGTTAAGCGCTTTATCAATGCTGGCCACCGCCCAGTACATCAGGAAAATAGCTGCGCCTACCGGTACAACCACCAACATCCCTTTTACAAAATACCTGAATAATGCCCGCGCTAACCTGTTCATTTTAAGCCCCTGATTTCTACTCGTAAAAGTACACTCTTTTTACCCTTTGCGAAATATTGGTTAATATTTCATAAGGGATGGTGCCTATCTGCTTTGCAAGTTCTTCAATGCGCTGGTGCTCATCAAAGATGATCACCTCATCGCCTTCATGCACGTCAAGGCCGCTCACATCCAGCATACACATATCCATTGTGATGTTGCCCACTGTAGGCACAAGTGTGCCTTTCACCAGCATTTTACCCACGCCTTTACCAAAGGCACGCAGGTAACCATCGGCATAGCCAATACGAACGGTAGCTATTTTCCCGTCTTTAATAAGGCTCCCGCTTCGCCCGTAGCTGATTGTGTCTCCTTTTCCAATCTTTTTAACCTGGGCAACGCTGGTTTTTAAACTGGCTATAGGCTGCAAGCCCGCATCAGCCCCTGATACCGACGAATCGATTCCATACAATCCTATCCCCAATCGAACCATATCATAGTGTGCCGAAGGCCAGCGGATAATGCCGGCAGTATTGCAGATGTGCTTGATCACCTTATAACCCAGTGTACGCTCTATCTCCTTAAAAGCCTTTTCAAAGCGCCTGATCTGCTTTTTAGTAAACTCGTCGTGTTCCGGACTTTCGCTTGCTACCAGGTGTGAAAATACCGATTGCACCCGTACGTAACGGTTGACCTCCAGCATATCGCACAGGGTTTCTATCTCGTAATTTTCAAAACCCAGGCGATGCATACCGGTGTCAATTTTAAGGTGTACCGGGTAACCGGCAATGCCTTGTGCCGAAGCATAGCCCACAAAATCATCTAATAAACCAAAACTGTAAATTACCGGCTCAAGCTTATATTCGGTGAGCTTATCAAATGCCGAAGCCTCGGGGTTAAGCACTTTGATGGGCAGGTTAATCCCCGCCTGCCGTAAAGCTACCCCCTCATCAATATAGGCAACCGCCAAATAATCAACCTTATTATATTGCAGCATATTGGCAACCTCAAAAGTGCCGCTGCCATAGCTAAAAGCCTTTACCATAGCCATCACTTTTACACCCGGCTTAAGCTTTGATTTATAAAAGTTGAGGTTGTTTAGTAAGGAGTTCAGGTTGATCTCCATTACGGTTTCATGCGCTTTTTGGGCCAACGCGCGGCTCACCTGCTCAAACTCAAAACTGCGCGAACCTTTGATCAGGATGGTTTCATCTTTAAAATTGAGTGCTTTTAACTGTTGCAGCAGAGTGGCTGTATCTGCATAAAAATGTTGTTGGGCTATGTCAAAATATTGCTGATGGCCGAGCAGCGCCTCCCCTACGCCAACAAATTTATCAATCTTTTTGGCCCGGATCAATTCGGCCACCTGTTTGTACAGCACATCCTGCTGCAGGCCAGATTGATAAATATCCGACAAGATCAGCGTCTTTTTTTGATGCTGATTTTGCTGCGATAAAAAGTTAAGCGCTATCTCCAGCGATTGCAGATCCGAATTGTATGAATCATCAATAACAGAGCAGTTGTTTACGCCGTTTTTTAACTCCAACCGCATACTTACCGGCGCGAGGCGCTCTATGCGCTTGTCGGCCTCTACAGCACTGTAGCCTAAAGCCAACATAGTAGCCCAGCAGGTTATGGCATTTTCTACCGAGGCCTGGTCGGTAAAAGGCACGAGGCATTCTATCTCTTTACCCTGGTACCGGGCACGGAAGTAATAATTTTTGGAGATCACCGTCTCGCTGAAAACATACAGATCAGCTTCACGAAACTTACGGCTCCAGGTAAAGGTCTCTTTAGCCGCGATGTCTTTTTCATAACCGAGCAACTGATCGTAATTATGGATCAGCAGCCTGCTGTTTTTGAATAGCCCCAGTTTTTCCAGGAGCTTTTGCCTGGGCGATTCAAAACCCTCGTCATGCGCAGGGCCTATGTGGGTGAGTACCCCTATTTCGGGCTTAATGATAGCTTCCAGCTTATTCATCTCATTTATGGTAGAGATGCCCGCTTCAAAAATCCCCAGTTCGTTTCGGTCGTTGATTTGCCATACGGACAATGGCACACCGATTTGCGAATTATAACTTTTAGGGTTTCGTACAATATTTTTATCGGCCGAAAGCAGCTGGTAAAGCCATTCCTTAACTATAGTTTTGCCGTTACTGCCCGTAATGCCAATTACCTCCAGCTTAAAACGGCTGCGGTGATAGGCTGCCAGCATTTGCAGGGCCGCCAGCGGATCTGGCACAATCAAAAAGTTTGCGCCGGGCAGGTTAAACTCCGGGCCATGTTCTACCACAAAATTGCGCACACCGCCTGCATAAGCTTCGGCAACAAACTCATGGCCATTGCGTCTGCCGCTCAGGGCAAAAAATAAGCCTTCGGCAGGGTTGTTGATCCGGCGGCTATCGGTAAAAAGCGCACTGATCGTATATTCTTCAACGATGTTGCCATCTGCCTTGATGATCTTTTTTATAGCGCTTATGGTGTACGTGTTATTGGGCATGCTGCTAATTTGGAGATATTAAAACAAATAGAATAATTTTTAACGAATTTTGGTTTTTAAATGGATCAACCCAAATCAATTAAAATTACTGACGAGAAAGTTGCCCTTGCAAAAGCCGAGCACTTTTGCGCCTACCAAGAGCGCGCCCAGCAGGAAGTACGCGACAAACTTTACGAGTGGGGACTATGGCCTGACGCTGTTGAACGCATTATAAGCCAATTGATAGAGGGCAATTTCCTTAACGAGGAACGCTTTGCACGGATCTATGCTAAAAGTAAATTTAACCAAAAAGTGTGGGGACGTATTAAAATTAAACAAGGGCTTAAACTTAAACGGGTGCCCGATGTATTGATCAAAAAAGCTCTCCTCACTATTGACCCTGACGATTATTTGGCTGCTTTGACCCACTTAGTACAAAAAAAAGAGGCGACCCTAACCGAGAAGAACCACCTGAAGCGCCGGTACAAGCTACAGCAATACGCCATGGGCCGCGGATTTGAAGCTGAGTTGATAGCTGATATTTTGAAAAACAGCAAGTTATAAACTATTTTAAAAAAAGTTAAAATTTCCCTTGCAGAGTATCCAATTCTACCTATATTTGCACTCCCGCAAACGAGATAAGCAGCCGGTTAAACGAAAGCTTACTTCAAGCGAGAAAATACCAATGCGAAAGTAGCTCA
The DNA here is from genome assembly GCF_013376065.1 of Mucilaginibacter sp. SG538B. Taxonomy (NCBI): domain Bacteria; kingdom Pseudomonadati; phylum Bacteroidota; class Sphingobacteriia; order Sphingobacteriales; family Sphingobacteriaceae; genus Mucilaginibacter; species Mucilaginibacter sp. SG538B. The sequence continues at coordinate 273,213 of NZ_JABMJI010000005.1, read as the reverse complement.
GTTGGTAGAGCACGACCTTGCCAAGGTCGGGGTCGCGAGTTCGAATCTCGTCTTTCGCTCAAAGCCCTTCCTGATTGAAAGAAGGGTTTTATTTTTAAAAGGTTAGACACCTGCTCAGATGGTGGAACTGGTAGACACGCAGGACTTAAAATCCTGTTCCCGTAAACGGAGTGCGGGTTCGATTCCCGCTCTGAGTACAAAAGCAGCGTAAAATCGCTTAAAAAGCCCTTAAATCAATGATTTAGGGGCTTTTTTGTTTTAAAACCCACTCAAAATCCGCAAATAAACACAAAATTCTATTGAGTGATTCATTGAGTTATCTACAACAAAAAAAAGACTCAATAAAAACCTCACAATAGACTGAAAATCAAACATGTACAACTCGTGAACATCTTGATTGACAGGGACCGGCTTCCGACATTTGTTTAACCTTTTTATTAAGTATTATGTTAGAAAAAAGCTTCGGGTTACTATTCTTCATGAGAAGACCCAAAAACTACCAGACTGGACCGCTGCCCATTTATTTAAAAATCACTGTCGATGGCTATTCAAAAGAACTTTCCACCAAACGAAAATGTGATCCATCATTCTGGAGCAGCGAATCTGGGCGTGCTATGGGGAAAAAAGAGTCTGTCAAAGAATTAAACAGCTATCTCGATGCGCTGGAGCAAACGGTTTTCCAGGCAAAAAAGAAATTAATCGAGTCTGAAAAGCAAATTACAGTTGAAGCGATCAAGGCCATTATGACAGGAACTGATGAAAAAAAAGTAACGTTGCTGTCTGTTTTCAGGAAACACAATGAGCAAATGAAAACCCTGATGGGATCTGAATTTTCCCATAACACTATTGCTCGTTACGAAACAACCCTGACCCATACAGCCGCATTTATCGTCTGGAAATTTGGGCAGGAAGACATTGACGTTAAAAAATTGGATTACGAGTTCATCACAGAGTTCTGCTTTTGGTTTAAAAGTATTCAAAAGTGCAATCACAACTCGACCATGAAATATTTGTCTAACGTAAAAAAGATTGTCCTGATTTGTGTTAAGAGCCGATGGCTGGCAACTGATCCATTCACCGATTTTAAGTTTACCCAAAAAAAAGTTGAGCGGGTCGCATTAACAGAACAGGAATTACAAAAGCTGGCAAAGAAAAAATTCACATCTGACCGATTGACTACGGTCAGGGATATTTTTCTATTTAGTTGTTATACCGGTCTCTCCTACGCTGACGTTGAAAAATTGAAACTCAGCGAAATTGTCGAAGGAATAAATAAGAGCCAATGGATTTTTACAAACCGTCAAAAAACAAGTACATCAACAAGGGTACCTATGCTACCTGAAGCAACTTTAATCATTGAAAAATATAGGAATCACGAAAAGTGCCTTAATAATGATCGGGCACTCCCTATCCTCAGTAACCAAAAGATGAATGCTTATTTGAAAGAAATCGCCTCTATTGCAGGTATCAACAAAGAACTGACCTTCCATATAGCGAGACATACATTTGCTACGACAATAACCCTTAATTACGGAGTGCCAATAGAAACCGTATCAAAAATGCTTGGCCATACAAACATTAAACAAACACAGCAATATGCCAAGTTAACAGATAAAAAAGTGAGTGATGACATGGAAGAACTTTTAAGAAAAAGGGGCTCTTTGATATAATTAAGAACATGGCGATGCACTAACGGCGAAATGTGCCTGAAGCGTAAACAAACATAGGGTTTATAACCCTATGGTCGGCAGTTCGATCCTGCTCCCCTCTCGAGTTCAACCTAGAGCCTTTAGGAATTTTATATTAACTGGCTTATATTAGCATTGCTCAGTAAATCGGCGCGGGATAAAGAATGTCGCCGGTTGCGGAATAGCAGTCAGGCAATTATAACCTTACAACCAATGTTTCAACAATTCTACGAGCCCCACCCGGCATTAAAAGAGTTTGTCAACAATATCATGATCCATGAGGTGAAGCTTGATGCGAACCATATACCGCGCGCTTTTCCGATCCCGCCGCTTCCTGAACATTGCCTGATGTTTTATGTCCGGAACACCATGCATGTGGAAGATCCTGTTACAAAAGAAAGGAGACCTATGCCCTCTTCTATCGTTATCGGCCCTAATCTGAATAGACATATTATGGTTGCCGGGCGTCATCATTTAATGATAAAAGTTGGGTTTCAGGCAGGGGGACTTTACCGTTTTTTAGGTATTCCAATGAGCGAGCTGTTAGGTAACGATGAATTTGACGGGCTGGATTTGCTGGGGAGTGAAATGAACGAAGTGGATGAGCGGTTACGGGAAGCAGTTTCTTTTTTCGAAATGAAAACTATAGTGGAAAACTTCCTGCTTAAGCGGGCAGGCAGGCTGAAACAAATGTTACCTATTGATCACGTGCTCCCATTACTGATCAAACAACGGGGATTACTTAAAATAGACCGGCTGGCATCCGAGGCCTGTTTAAGCACCCGGCAATTTGAAAGAGTATTTCAGCAAAGGATAGGATTGTCGCCCAGGCACTTTTCGCGTCTTGTAAGATTTGCGCAGGCCTGGATCATCAAGGAACAGCATCCGGGCATAAGCTGGATAAAGATCGCGCATGAATGCGGGTATTTTGACCAGATGCACCTTATACGCGACTTCCGCGAATTTGCCGGCGTTAACCCTTCCCTTATTGAACAAGAACTCTTGGAATCACAGACGAAATTTTTTAACAGGCTCTTCTGTTAAAATGTCGTTTTTATACTATGCTCTCCTCCAAAAGGTACAGTAATTTTATCGGAAACCTCCAAAATATGAAAAAAGTACTGTTAACCATTGCACTCTTAATAACCAGCGGGCTCATTTTTGCTCAAGACCGTACAAAAGATGAAGCGGCCATCAATAAACAGGTCGATGCTATGATATATAGCTGGAACAATCATAACTACGATGACTGGAAAAACTATACTACCGAAAATATCGATTGGGTAAATGTCGTAGGTATGTGGTGGAAAGGGCAAAAGGAATCCCAATATGCGCACCAGGTTTATCATAAGACGATGTTCAAAACAACGGTATGCAAGAAAAAGTCTGTTGTGATCCGGTTTATAACGAAAGATGTGGCCATCGCCCACATCGTATGGCACTTTTCCGACCCGCAGCCTGTGCGGTTGCCAGACGGGAAACTATCCCAGCCTACCGATGGCCTGGCTACCCTGGTGTATGTCAAACAAAACGGAAAATGGTTAATGGATGCCGGCGAGAATGTTGTAATTGACCCTGCAGCACAACCGTTTGACCCGGTAAAACAAATGCCAAAGTAGTAAATAATGCGAAACGTCCTTGCAATATGGGGATATGTCAGAAGTCTTACGGCCCCAACTACTCGCTCGCGCGTATCGAACCGATCCTGCAATCGCTGAATATTGATTTTTACATGGTTAGTACTATTGCGTGGGATATACAGTTGGGTGACCACATCAACACACGGAAAACCAAAGATGTCGATATTGCCATTCAGGTTGGCGACGAAAGCCAGTTCTTCGCTCTTAAAAATGCACTGGGCATCAGGTGATTTCGATGCTCATGCCCACCCATTCCGGGTTCAAACTGACCAGGGTATTCCGGAGCAAACTGACCACCCCTGATTTGCAGTTAACGCGTTATGATCACCCTCGACAATCCCCGAAACTGTGGAAATAAAAGGAAGCTCCTCCGGGCCCTGGAAGACCCATTGGACTGTTGATAGCATCGGAAAGGGCAATTGAGGGCACTGCGGGCTCGCTAAACAGCTCAGAGAACAAAGTTGTTGAGTTGCAAGGCAAGTCGATTAATAAACAGCGGAGTAGGAATTCTGAATTGGAGTATTGATGGAAAAAAAGGCGAAATCGCTATTTGGTCATGCTACCAATGCATATGTGGCATCTCTTTGCCAGCAAACGGGTGGTCAATTTTGCCACGGAATAGGGTGTAACATATGCCCGGAACGTCCAGGGTATCAATTTGCTGTTGTTTCAGGACGTTTGTTACCTAAATATATAAATAAATCAACATTTTTCAAATCAAAATGAAAGCTAAATTTTTGAGGTAAATATCTAGTTTGGCATGTTTAACGTGTAATCTCCGTAGGGGCTTTCTGCAATAAAGAGACTATAGAATGGACTTTGTCACGCTGACATCGACATTAGAAACTGTAATCAGTAACAGATTATAGATATTGCCATTGTATATGCGTATTTTTATTGACCCGAACCAAATTATACGTTAGGTGCTAAAAAAATTACAATTAAAACTCGCTGACACTTACGAAATTTGCGGCGAACGCTTCGCACGCCGTCTCGTAGCAGCCGCTGACGGGACATTGCTCAAAGATCACTGGGATAATAAGGGAAAAACAGGATGACAGAACCAACTAAATCGTGCCCTCGTTTAGGTACCCCGCTTTTCTCACAAGGCGTATTTGAACCCCAGATGGGGTACATAATAATAGCTTGCAGGTCACGAGTAGCCTTTACGCTAGTCCTCGCCCGTCATAACCGCACCTAAACTGACTTCGGACGGCAAGATAAATATCACTTAACGATATACAACGCCTAAATTGTCGTTAAAAAGCATAGTTTATCCAATCAGAAAGGCTACCACCCTGAAAGTTGCCATAGCTATCTCGGAAATATACTGTACTGTTGTCCTGGATGGTGAATACATCGTGGTAGTATGGGTGCAGAAAGCTTTCATCCCATTTAAAAAACACAGTTTTCTTTGTCGTGCCCCCAACGTACCCGCTTATTGTGCATTTACTGTATAGAGGTAGTTGAGTGATAAAAATAGTCCCCGTTCTGGCACCGGGCAGCAGTGTTCCAACAGGATGTGCATCCGTTTGTGATTCGGAGTTAATCACTATTTTTGTAATCGGCTCTGACGATCCATTTACAAATTCAACGCTTCCCGACCCTGGATAAACGAAATTTTTTTTTGATGTGCTGCCGCCATTAGTTGTCAGCTTAATCGTATAATTCCCTTCTGCTAAATATTCATGTCTCGCATGTAAGCCTGTATCAGTTGAATTGTCTCCCCAATCCCATTTATAAGTTTCCCCTTTAGAATTTGTAGTATCCATTACTCGCGGAAAGACAAACTCGTGCTCATATATGGTGTCGAGCAGCACAACAAATACCCTGGGTTTGTATTGCGGTGTTGGGGAAGTGGCAGTTTTTTTGCAGGAAAAAAATACAATACAAAAAAGTGATAAGATTAAAAAGGGTTTATTCATTTGGTAAATATATTGATTAATCTTAAGGCTGAATATGTTAACACGAAGAAGTGCCACCACTGCCCTTAGACTGCGTGTATAGATTACTTATGCCGGTTGTTTCTAACTACCGGGTATAGGTAACCGGATCACCAATCCTTACATACCATTAACAGCGTACATCGGGTCGATATGGAGGCGCAGGTACCCGTTTTCCAGTTTCTTTTGTTCGCCCTTGCGGCTAAATAACAGAACGGTAAACTTTGCTTCCAGGTTGTAGCCGCCAAATCCGTCTGTTGCATGAACAAAGCTGGTGATCTCGAAGCTCGAATTCTTTTGAAACCCGTGCGGGATCACCACAGTGGCCGGGCCGTGGTAAGTATTGTAAGATGAATAACCTTTGTTATCACTAATCGCTGCATCGATAGCAATGCCATTTTGCGAGTTTTGCCATTCAAAATCTTCCGCAAGTGGATGTTTGCCCAAAGTAAACAGGGTAAGCACGCTTTTGAGGCCGGGTAAATTAAGCGGCGTTTGCTGCCTGAAAAATTTCTTCACGAAGATCACGTTGATGTTCGCACTTTTAGAAAAAATGGTGTGTTTCTCAAAAAATAGTACAGAATCGGGTTTGCCGACAAGCGCATACGCGTATTTGTTGGTGCTGTCCGGGTAAACCAGTTTCCGGTTAGCATCTTCGGTGCCCGAGGATATATTACTCAGGAACAGACCACCGGCGGTATACGTTACGCCATCTATAGTATAAGCAACAGAATCGCTCACGGCAGCTATTACAGGCTTGGCTGGCGTTACCGGCTTGGCCGGACTATCTTTTTTGCAGGAAGTAAATGCCAGCAAAGGCACAAGGGCATAGATAAGTTTAAGTTTTTTCATATAATAGCTGAGACACAATCCGAGTGGACAGGTTTAATGCGCCCGGCAAATATCGGGAAATAATCTATAGGTTAAAAAAATTAAAGGAAGAATGGGAAGGTACTACCAGCAAGGCTGCCATATAGCATAGTTTAGATTCGGCCGCCTGCAACCGATGACAAAAAAGTGATAACCATTAGCTTTTAACCTGCCTGCCGTCATTATCTGTTAGCGGCAAAAAAGCGTGCTTTGGGTATAAAATAACACCTTGAATGAAAGCATTATTGCTGTAATTATGTTCGCACATGGCGCCATACACCTAATGGGCATGGCCAGGGCGTATAACGTGGCTGCGGTTAAAGCATTAAGCCAGCCGGTTAATAAACTTTATGGCTGGATGTGGTTTATCAGCGCTGTATTGTTTGTTTCGGCGGCGCTGATGTTTTTATCGCAAAAGGAATGGTGGTGGCTCCCGTCTGCGGTGGCCACGTGTCTGTCGCAGTCGCTCATTTTTAATATTGGCGTATGGCTAAATTCGGCACAATAGCAAATGTGATCATACTGGCGGCAACTGTAGCAGGGTTTAACGTATGGTATTTTAACAAAAAAACACACCGCGGTCACAATACCCTATCGCAATCTTCGGCAGTATACAGCAATCACCAAACATTTAATCCCGACTCCAAACTATGAAACTAAATATAGCATGGCACCTGGCAAACCCGATGCCTAAATACCCAACGCTCGAGGAACGGATTACATGGCACACAGCCCACCAGGTACACCGTGGCTGCAGGCCTGTACCCAGGAGCGTTGAGGAGAAAATTAAAAAAAGGGCATCGCAATAAATGTTACCCTTCTGGCGCTAAGTATACAGCGCACAAAGTTGTGGGAACTTCCTGCTCCATCCCACCCGGACACCGCCATAGCCTACCGGAACTGTTATTCATTGGTTCTATTGGCACGCTTTTAGTTTATCCTACTTCATTATGAAGTACAGGCATATTATTTTAGGCGGCACCGGGCACATCGGTTCCGCGCTGGCCGACACGCTGTTAAGCGCCGGCGAAACGGTAATGATCATAGGTCACGATCCTAAAAAAGCAGAATACTAGGCAGCAAAAGGCGCAGGCTTTGAAGTGGCCGATATTTTGGACAGGTCACGTCTGCATGAACTTTTCGGCCGCGGCGAACGGCTTTTTATTTTAAATCCGCCCGCACCGGCGGCAACCGACACCGTTGCTGAAGAAACCAAAAGCATGTCGGCTATCATAAACGCCCTGCAGGACACAAAACCAACAAAGATAGTGGCTGCCTCCACTTACGGCGCACAACCCGGCGAGCAATTGGGCGACCTGGGCGTATTATACCAAATGGAACAGCAGCTGGCATCGCTGCAAACACCGCAGGCCGTCATCCGCAGTGCCTATTATATGAGCAATTGGGATATGGCTTTGCCAACCGTAAAAGAATCGGGCATGCTGCCAACACTTTATCCGCCTGGTTTTAAGCTGCCGATGGTAGCCCCTGCCGATATCGGCAAATTTGCTGCAACATTAATGCTGAACGATGCAACCGGCCTGCATTTTATAGAAGGCCCCGAACCCTATTCGCCCGATGATGTGGCGGCAGCGTTTGGCGAGGCATTTAATAAAACTGTTACGGTAGCAACCACACCTGAAGATGAGTGGCAGGATGCACTCGAAAAGGCGGGGTTTTCCGCACCGGCGGCAACGTCAATGGCAAACGTTACCCGGGTAACAAAAACAATGCTGCAAACCGGCTACAATGCCCCCAACCCGCATCGTGGCCAAACCACGCTGCGCGACTATATTAAAAAACTGGCTGAATAAAAACCAGGCCTGTTAATTAAACTTCTTAACAGTATCTTTTTCATTGGCCAATGTTACGTTAACATTTCCTTGATTATTGTATATACAGGTTCCATTATCAGAAATATTTTTATGTATAAAACTTTGGAACCATGCTTCTATATTTGTATCCCTACGTTTTAAAGTACTCAGCATATAGTTTTCTGTTTTTATCGCTTCGCATACGATGATATGGATGTAAAAGTGATTGTCGTTTCTCCTTCATAATCTTTTAATTTCATTGAGATTCACCGGTACAATGCCACGTAACCATAAGATTTACGAATTCTCGATTAGTTTATCAATTCGGCTTAAACGCTCCAAATCTTCCACAAATCCGGTCGAAAATCTTTCACTTTCGGTTACCATGAATACTTGTAACAAGCTGATATTAAGTAAATTACAATGATTTTTTATTTTTATTCGGTGCAGTTTTCATTTCGTTTTCACAAGCGATTTTTGCGTTTTCCGGCTAGTTTAGTATTCTATACTCATTGTTATAAATTAACTCAGCTTTAAATTTAAATCATAAAAGATTTTTCATATATCACTTACTTTACTATTAGCTAGAGACCAAAACTCCGCATCACCTTAAAAAGCAGCGTTAGCGGAATTAAACTGCTTACGAAACGCTTCGGGAGTCAAACCTGTCTGCTTTTTAAAAAACTTGCAGAAGTATGAGTTGTCCTCGAAATTCAGTTGGTAGGCAATTTGCTTAACAGTCAAACTAAAGTTGATCAGCATCCTTTTGGCTTCCAACGCTATTCGGTTTCTAATGACTTCCCCTGCTGAGATTCCCAAGACGTCATTACATAAGGCATTTAGATGGTTCGGGGTAACGTAAAGAAGCGCGGCATATTCCTTAGGCAACCTTAGGTCAAGGTAATTCATATCTATCAGCTTTTCATAGTTCCGCAGAAAGGTAATATTATAACTATTCGAAACTTGATCTCCCCTTTTTTCAGTCAGGTTACCCACCAACATAAATAGACGCAATATTAGAACCCTTATTGAATCCATCTTAAAATAATTATCGCCCTCGGCCTCAATGACACATTCCTCCAGCAGTCTGGTGATCGATTCCCTAGAATCTTCGGGAATTGATATCACTGATTCCTGGACCTTGCCACTGAAAAATAAAAACTGATCAAGATAATCGGATTTCAATAAAAAAGACTTAAAAAACTTAGACGAAAAGTTTACAACATAACCATCCATATCTCCTTCAAAATTCCATGCATGAACCTGCCCCGGTGCCATAAAATAGATTTGATAAGGCGTTATATTAAAATTCTGGAAGTCGATAGAAAATCCACCTCCTCCATGTGTAAATAAAATAAGATGGTAAAAACCATGCCGGTGCGGAAAATGAAGTTTTTTCAAATTCTTTAAATAAATGGCAAACCTGCTTACAATAACATCATCCTGTTGATTCAGCGAAAATTCGCAAATATCATAAACTGGAAATTCATTTCTCATATTGAGCCCTGGCTTAAAATTCATAATCAGATGGCCTCTTCAAAGTTACCAATCACACTTTAAAAAACGTACAAATGGGTCTCACAGGACCAACCCAGTAATGCCCCATCCGCCTCCGAATGCACCGGCACCCTTACCAAAACCTATGCAATTTACGAAAGGCCAATTAACTGCCCCTACAAAAGTCGGCGATTCACCTCAGGCTACATTGCGTTTGACCTCACCACGGACTTAACTAAAAAGCCTCTCTGAATTCTCTGTCCTTCTAGCTGATAGATTCCATCCAGACCTCCCTCCAATGCCCTGTTTGGTGACGCCAATATCTTTGATCAGCCCGGTGGAAAGCTCCATCACCCAGCCATGTATCTGAAGGTCCGCTCCCGCTTTCCACGCGTTCTTCACGATGGCGGTTCTACTAACATTATTCACCTGCTCCACTACATTCAGATCAACGAGCCTTCTTAGCCTATCCTGTTCGTCTGCAATCTGATCCAATTCTTGACTATATATGCGGTAAACATCCTTTATGTGTCTAAGCCAATTGTCAATCATACCAAATCGTTTGTTACTTAAGGCAGCGGTAACCCCGCCACACCCATGATGTCCAGCAACAATGACGTGCCTTACCTTTAACACTCTTACAGCATAATCTAACACACTCAACATATTAAGATCGGAATTAACACAGACATTCGCCACGTTTCTGTGCTCAAATATCCCCCCGCCTTTATGCCCGTAATAACATTTGCAGGGGCGCGACTGTCGGCGCAACCAATCCAAAGCACCTCAGGTTGCTGGCTCTTTGCCAACTGATTAAAGAAGTCAGGATCCTCCTTCGATGTCGCCTGTGCCCAATTCAAATTTCCTGTAATCATTTGACTGAAAGTGTCCGTCGCATGATGAGAGCAACTACAGCTTTGTGAAGCAGTGTCTGAATTTTGATGAGCTTCATTTTGATTTTCCATGATCAATCAGAATTTGTTAAAGGGAAGAAACTTGCCATCTAGCGTAATTTTCACTCTTGCTCCATTCGAATTTTCAACGCGTTCCACATCCATCTTAAAATCGATGCCGCTCATTGCTCCATCACCGAACATTTCATTGATCACAGCCTTAATTGCCGGACCATACGCCTGCATCATTTCTGTAAGTCGATAAAGCGTAGGGTCAGTAGGCGTAGCCTGTACAAAAGCTCTCGTAGGGATTTGCTGTAGTGATTCTACTAGCTCTTGTGTCAAAGAAAGCATTTCACCAACCTTTGTTGCAGCCTCTTCGTCCATAGTTGCCTGTCCGTGTAACGCGTGGGTAGTCCAGATTAGACTGCTGCCGATGGCTTTGGCCAAATCTTGGTATTTCAGTTTGCTTTTAACGATGCTTTGAATAATTAATTCAGTTGCGACTTTCCTGTCCATTTTGTTTCCTTTTATTGTTTATCAAAGTTATGGACAGTCGTCCCTCTGATACGGTAAGATTCGAATGAATGATGGTCCTTTTTACTGATTGCATAAAAGGTGTTTCTAAATGTAAACTGATTAATAATTATTATGGATAACATCCTGGGCTGTGAAAATTCATACCATCAGAACTCAATGAAACAACCCAATTAGATTATGCGGCAAAAATTGCCAAATGATGAGCTGTCAATGGATGAACTATACAGTAATAATTGGTAAGACTAAGCAAACCAGCTAAGGAAAATAAGTTTCCAGAAAGGCTGGATTTACATTGACTCGCATATATAGGCTTGTCGATCCTATTTAAGCCGACTTGCTATTAAAGAAGATATAACCGGCTCGGTAAAGGAGTCAAAAACCGAATGTTGCCCATAGACAGGAGGAAGCATCGATGACCTCTATAAAAATACAAACAGCACTCGGAGGTTTAATGTCGAAGGTCCTAAGAGTCTCACGCAAATCCGAACTGGCATAGGCTTCACTAACTATCCAAAACCACATCCAGATCAACCTACCCTATCGATGATTTAATACAGGCCAAATTGGAGTTAAAACTCGGATTTACGGCTTGTCTAAAAAAGAGGAAGTGAAATTAGCATGCTGGGCGGATGCCTGCAAATTTCACTTCCTTTTTAAAAACCATCGGCTATTTTACTCTCCGTTCGCCCTCAGTTATGGCTAGGTTATTGATACTTGCATATCTCTTCGCCATTAAACCGTTTTCATCAAACTCCCAGTTTTCATTTCCGTATGCTCTGAACCAGTTACCTTCTAAATCTTGGAATTCATATTCGAACCTTACTGCGATGCGGTTGTCTGTATGCGCCCAGTATTCTTTTTTAAGTTTATAGTTCAATTCTTTTTTCCATTTTTCAGTGAGAAATTTTACAATCTCTTCCCTTCCATTTACGAATTGATCTCTGTTTCTCCATTCGCTATCGATTGTGTAAGCTTTAGAGATTTTCTCGGGATCCTGTGAATTCCAGGCATCTTCTGCAAATTGTATTTTTTGTAATGCGGTCTCCAATGTGTATGGAGGTAGGGGAAATTTCTGTTCCATGACTTTAATTTATTAAGTTATTAATTTTGATTTTTCTATTAGTTCATTCGATTTAAACATTTTACTTTCCGTAATGCAGCTTTCAAAAAGAAGATAGACGTGACCCGACGTCGTTTCATCCGCTATAAGAGATTTGAAAAATGCTCGGAGATCCGCCTTATGTTGCTGGATTGGATTCAAAATTTTAGCGTTATCACTTGGTATTTCAGTTTGCTTTTAACGAAGCTTTGAATAATTAATTCAGTTGCGACTTTCCTGTCCATTTTGTTTCCATTTATTTTTTATCAAAGTTATGGACAGTCGTCCCAATGATACGGTAAGATTCGAATGAATGATGGTCCTTTTTACTGATTGCATAAAAGCTGCTTCTAAATGTAAACTGATAATAATTATTATGGATAACATCCTGGGCTGTGAAAATTCATACCATCAGAACTCAATGAAACAACCCAATTAGATATGCGGCAAAAATTGCCAAATGATGAGCTGTCAATGGATGAACTATATAGTAATAATTGGTAAGACTAAGCATACTAGCTAAGGAAAATAAGTTTCCAGAAAGGCTGGATTTACATTGACTCGCATTTATAGGCTTGTCGATCCTATTTAAGCCGACTTGCTATTAAAGAAGATATAACCGGCTCGGTAAAGGAGTCAAAAACCGAATGCCGCCCATAGGCGGAAGGAGGCGGGCTTTTGGCAACACGAAATAGAATTAAAAAAGCTATTTTCTTATTGTTTAAATACCTGATAATAAATTAAATATAACCTGGCGCGTGGATTTGAACATCACCCTACAAAATTAGAAGTTATACTTGGCCCCGCTTTTTGGCTTCACCGACGACATATCTTTCAAAAGACTTACCGGTTCAAGGTAATCACGGGAAGCCTAAAGCCTCCCGTGCGACATTACCTTTATTCGCGCTTACCAAAGCAGCAAAATGTTTTCAATTTGAAAAATCAAAGCTTAAAGTGATAGCCTAATTTAAGTGCCGTAAAATCCTGTATATGGTTCCCGCCGAAACTTGAATATCTCAGAGAAACATCAAACCCGTTGCGAAACAATAAGCCTGCAGAAGGAGCCCAGGCAAACGCAGCTTTGCCGTGCGTATCGAATGCAGCTCCTGCTTCACCTTGGATATAAAATTTATTTCCGGCAAACAACCTTAATCCTCCCATAACCGGAATGAGGGTTTGGCCCGAGGTTTTTTGCGCGTTGGTAATATCAACGCGGTAAGCATCAAAAATATGAAAGGCACCGAGGGAAGCAGTGGCTTCGAGGGCACCGGTTAATGGTCTGAAAAAATTGATCTCTCCACCAAATACCGCGTCATGACTATTGGTTGTCCCTGAAATAATACTAAATTCCATTTGCCGATTATCGCCCGCATCTGTTGGTTTGCGGACCTCGTGCTTACCGAGGTCAATGCCATAGGCCAGACGAAGCATTAAACCATCGGCAACGGTGCTACGGCTAAAACCTTCATATTTGAGACTCAGGTCTGGACCGTTTTTAAACCTGTAACCAACAAATGATGAGTACAGAAAAGAACTTGATCCGGCGGACAATCCGAAAGCTGCACCCGCCTCATAGCCAAGGTATATGTTCTGATTTAAGAAAAACTTTAGACCTGCTTTAACCGGAAAAACATTAGAGGCCCCTTTGTAAACGTAACGTTGTTTTTCAAACGAATAATTCGGACCAAAATAATGTTCGTACCCTGCCGTTATGGTGGCTGCTAGGTGGCTGGAAAGGCTTTTTTCTAGGCGAATATCCAGTCCCGCGATACCCCGGACTGGATCTGTTGTGGTGCCCCCCCCGTTAACTCCAAATTCAAGCCTGTAATCGGGTAAGGTCTGTGCTTTAGAATTGATATTGATTAACAAAAATAGAATTACCGGTAATACGAAATACTTAATCATGTTTATTATTTTTTTGTCTCCCTAAGACATCATTAACCGCTTATACCCTTACTGCCAGAATTAATTTTTAATTCTTGAATAGGGTTGGCAAATGGAAAAAATTCCAGTCAGACGGGAACTATTACTTTTCTAAACAAATTATTTCCAAAAGATTATGCGATATATCGAGATAAAAAACCATCCTTAATGCTTTACCTGCACCTGTTCTTTGAAATTTGAATGCCCTGTAAAATCCCGGGCATCCGGCGCGCCAAATCGCCGAATAATTCCGGAACAGGGCTTGTAAACGATAATACGCTCACCCTCTGTTCTTAAACAGATATATATCAACTCCTTTATGAATCGGAATTAATGTTTATTGACTCCGATATCTCGGAGTTAATGCCTGATGACTCCGAAATTTTCGGAGCTGTTATTCTCTAAAAAAGCCCGAGACTCTCTAAATAAATTTCAAAACACTGAATTGCAGATAGTTGTATTCTTAAATTTTAACCCATTCCATTTGCAGGCAAATGGCATACTTTTTTGGGCTGCCATTTGATTAGATCGACACTAACGGAAAATCTTCGAAATAACAGCACGAACAATGAAGTCTTTCCGGGAAGTCAGATGATAAATAAATAAGGCTAAAGAGATTTCACCGGTGATCACAGGCTAATGCTCGTAAATGTGCGGAAATATAGGTTTTCATTGCCCCCTGTATATTAAAAAAGGCTGGCTTGTCAGGGTGCGGGATCTTAAAGTTGTCATAGTGTGAGAATTCAATAAAACAGACCATTGGTAACCTATCCAAACAACACACCGGAGTATTCAAAACTGAATAGAGATGGGCGGGATTTTGACGAAATATATCTGACATATTTCGATGCTTTACACCGCTACGCGTATACAATAGTACAGAATGAAATAGTCGCGGAAGAAATGGTCCACCAAATGTTCTGGAAAATTTTAGAAAGATCCGAGGGGCTGAAGGTGCACACGTCATTAAAAGCCTATTTGTATCGATCTGTTCATCACGAATGCCTTAACTACTTAAAACATCAAAAAGTGCGACAAAACTATGAATCACACAGCATGGCTGAAGAAACTGCTCCTGAAGAGGATGCCAGCCATCAATTGCAGTATCGCGAACTGGTACAGAATTTAGAAAAGGCAATTAACGGACTACCTGAACAATGCCGCACGATATTCCAACTCAGCCGTTTTGAGGATCTGAAATATTCGGAAATCGCAAATCAGCTGGGTTTATCTATAAAAACCGTCGAAACGCAAATGAGTCGGGCATTGAAAAAACTCCGCATACAACTCGCCGAATACCTGCCATTTATTGCCTGGCTTTTTGTCAACTTTTTTTAACGCCTTACCAAATTGTTACTACTAAAATGAGTGATGAAAAATTAATCAGCTATATAATCGGAGAGGCCAGCACCCGGGAAATTGCAGAGGTCGAGGCCTGGCAAAGCATACGAGTTGAAAACGGGCACCGGCTGGAACAATTCAGGACGATCTGGATGGCAAGCAAAAAACTGGATTTAAAGCATCCTATGAACGCTAATGAATCTTTGGCGCGATTCAAGCAAAAAATGCCGGCTGAAGCAGCTGCACAATCTAAGGTCTTTCCCATCAACAGGCCTGGCAAATGGTTAAAAGCGGCTGCCATACTATTGCTGGCGCTCGGCACATCATGGCTGTTCCTGCAGCAGCGTTATAACAGGCAGTTAATGCTTTCGACAGCGAAAATGGAGGTAGAAACAGATACATTATCTGACGGATCTGTTATTACGCTGAATCAAAATACTTCCTTAAAGTACCCTTTCCGGTTTAAATCTCACCAAAGAGAAGTCTGGCTTGAGCAGGGAGAAGCTTTTTTCAATGTCAATCACCGGGCAAATCAACCCTTTATTATAAATGCCGGAAAGACCCGTATTCAGGTTTTAGGAACCTCATTTAATGTCAGGAACAAAAAGGGCGCTGTGGAGGTACTGGTAGAAAATGGACTGGTTTCAGTTACTAACGGCGTTCATCAATTTTTCCTGCGCCAGGGCGAGAAATTAGACATGGACCCGAAGTCAGGGATTTTGCGCTTGTCAAAAGTCACCAGTCATCTCTATCAATATTATCGAACACGGGAGTTTGTCGCAGACGACACCCCCCTGCCGCAATTGGTCAACATACTTAACGAGGCTTATGGCTGCCGGATTATTATTGAAAATCGGAGACTCGACAGCCTTAAACTTAACAGCACGTTCAAAAATGAATCATTAGACGACATTCTTGATATTATCAGCCGGACTTTCAAAATCAGGGTAATTAAAAATAATGAAACAATTCTACTTAAATAAGGCAAAGCGCCCGATCTACGGTTTCCCTTCTCCCGGAAATCCTGCAGTCGTATATTTTTTTTTTACCTTACTATTTTTATACATGCCAACACGTCCCTTATTCGGACAAACTATACTTGATAAAAAGGTTACGCTTTACGAAGAGAATCAACGCTTAGCCGATGTACTTGACGAAATTGGCAGACAGGGTCAGTTCTTTTTTTCCTACAATAGTGAACTTCTCCCAAGGGATAGTACGGTAAGTTTAAAAGTAAGAAAACAGAAAATTATGCTGGTCCTCACGCAGCTTTTTGCCAACCGGTTCGTTTATGAAGAAAGGAAAAACTATTTGATCATCAGCCCCGCGCTTCGCCGTCTCACTTTTTTAAACGCGGACGTTAATGACGAAGATGGCAACTACTCTGTCAGCGGATTAGTGGCCGATGAAGGCACGGGAGAACGTCTGAGAAATGCGAGCGTTTATGAAAAGCAACAGCTCAGTTCTACCCTGACTGATGATCACGGTTATTTCCGGTTAAAGCTCAAACGGAACAATAATAACCCCTTCCGTATAACAATAAGTAAATTAGGTTATCGGGACACTATGGTGACGTTTCTTCAATCAGTTTCTGTCAGCATCACCAACGACAATCCAGCCTATAAAAGTTCCTTAAATAAAAAAAACAACGTAGAACGAACTGCATTAGGCAGTTTGCTGATCTCTGCCCGTCAAAAGATTCAAAGCCTGAATATCCCGGATTTCTTTGCCAAACGTCCCTTCCAGATATCGATCACACCGGGTTTAAGCACACACGGGATGTTTAGTCCGCAGGTGGTGAATACCTTTTCGCTTAATCTGGCAGGTGGATATACCGCCGGCGTAAACGGGTTGGAAATCGGCGGTTTTTTCAATATCAACAAGGAAGGAGCAAAATATTTACAGCTCGCAGGTATTTTCAACCTGGTTGGCGGCAATATGACGGGACTGCAAATTGCGGGGGCCGGCAATGTTGTATTAGACACTTTACGGGGTGTGCAGCTTTCATTATTCAGTAACCGTGCGATAGCCGGGGCTAACGGAGTCCAAATGGGCTTGCTTCATAATTCAACGGGGCATCTTAAAGGCTTACAATTCGGACTCGTCAATATAGCCGATACATCACAGGGAATCAGCCTCGGACTTATTAATATCGTACACAACGGATTTTATGAGCTATTGTACTCCGTGAACAACATGGCCGGTACAAATTTGACCTTTAAAAGCGGCACCCACGATTTTTACTCCACAATCCTGATCCGTATCAAGCGGTTTGACGGCCAAAAGCTTGTTGCATGGGGAGTGGGCGCCGGACACGATTTTATGTTGGGGAGCAAAATATACATTTCTGCTGAAACAAACGTGAGCTTACCTGTCAATCAAAGTTGGGATGAACGGTGGATTCAGGCAAAAATATTAATAAATTGCCGTATCAGCAAGCATATCAGCATTTTGGCTGGCCCGGCGCTTAACAGGTACTCTTATATATGGAACAATCCTTCGGCCTATTCGCAGTACAACAACGCCAACGATTATTATACACAAAAACATGGCAAGTTTAAAACCTCATTGGGATGGGAAGGGGGTATTGCCTATCATTCAGTATTTAAAAAGGAAAAGCAATACGACGCCCAGAGCAATGCATGGTTAGTCGTCCTTGCTGCGACCGCAGGATTAAATAATTTGTCTTCCGGTAATCAATTGATCCCAGGGACCGATTTGTCCTTACACCGAATCCTTGGATCCAATCTCGGCGCTTTTATTTCCTGCGGATACAACAGGTTCCCGGCCGTAATTCATCATGATGTAGACTCCGATGGAGAAGATTATTACAGTAGCGCGTACACTTATATTCCGCTTAACGGCGGGCTGCGCTACACATTATTCCGGACCTTTTATGTCGATGGCGGGTTGGGCCTTGCAACGCGCAGTCGAAGCTATTACTCCTTCTCGAAACCTTCTTCGCCCGGCGGCATCAACCGCGGGGTGAGCGGAGAAAGCACATTTATGTATACCCTGTCCGCAGGTTTCAGTTTTCCGAACGGAGTTGAGGCAGGTATTAAGAAAGATGCTTATAAAATAAGCGGCGGTGTTCAACAATATGCTTTAAAACTGGGTTATCGCTTTAAGCTTTGAAAATCGAAAAGATCGTACATTGGTAATTATCTATAAGAGCATCTTAATAGCAATTTTTACAACAGGTTTGTGTCTGTTTCTGAATTAATAATTATAACCAAGTCTTCATTCCAGGCATTTTCAACGCCGCAGCGACAATGGCATTGATTATTTCACTTTATTTGGTGCTTTCCTGAGAGATCGACTAAAAATATAGTCTCCTGTACATCTACCTTAACAGCCGATAGAACACACCTGGTATTTTGCTATTATGATTCTTATAACATCGACAACGATGATCAAGCTCGAAAACAGCATCCAAGAGTGCTGGTCTCAATTAGTTCCCTTTTCGATTTTTTGCAGGTTCAAATTATTGTTACCGATGAATTTAAATGATTTAAAATCGGGCATTTGCGGTATTTGCAGATTAAAGTCCTTAACTTCCTCAATTTCAATCGCAAGTGCTGTCGCAGCGAGTCCCACAACATGTCCACCACTTTTACGATCGTCTGATAAAAAATGAAAATGCAGGCCCGCAATATTGATCCCTGATAAGTACACCGGCATGTAAAAACCAATCATTTCGCCTTCGGTTTCATTCAATTTCATAAAAACCTGCCGGTCAAGTTGCCGGGCGATGGGAATAAAAGGCTTTTGCTTAACAGGAGGAAACGCCCGCGTTTTCATTTCAGAAAACTTACCGGTAATATGTAGGGCATACATACTATTTGGGTTGGGCAACAAAGTCCTGATCCGGCTAAAGAGTTCCTCGATGCTTTGCACAGGAGGCAACTGACAAACAGTATCAGGCCTGAATTTCGTAACGAAGGCGAATGGCGTGTTTAATTTGGTTGGAGCTTCAAAAGTTTCCCCTTTTGCATTGCTTTGATAAGCCTTGCCGCCGACGATTGTTAATTCGCCGTCAATTAGATTTGGTGCACCAAGCCCAAAATCTCCTTCCTCTAATAACTCACTAACTGGCAACTCCCCTTCGTAAACCCCCTCAATAAACGCATTTGCTACTCCATACTGAAAAAGTTGAGATTTTGGTTTTGTCATTTTCACGGAATTCTTATTATTCGTTGCTAATTTTTTATTTCTGCCTCCGCCAGGCCGCTGCGCCAAGGCTTCAGCAGATGAAAAAAGGATAAAAATTAAATAAAACATCAATTGTTTTCTCATTCCGCAAAATTACCAGTCTAGAATTGCAGCGCAATTACCTAAAGTGGGGATATTTAAATTCCTACGGAAGGGAAGAGGGACAGGCAACATTTTGCATCGCAACGCTCCTTATAAGCATCCATTACGGCATTACCTTTTCCAGGTCGAATCTCGTCTCACAATTCTATGTCCTGTCGTCATTTATTAACCTATGTGAATGATTCAAAACGTAGGAAGCAGGAAATTTGTAGCAGCCGATCAGGGAAACGGATGTAAAGCAAGTCTGCATCCTTATCCCCAAAGGGAATTATCGTAAATAAGAGATCTATACTTATGCAAGTATTGGTGCTGATCGAGGACAGGAAAGTACAAACCAAGGTTCTGAAAATATTAAAAATTCAAAAACAATTCAATATACGTTGCTACAACCCGAAAATCGGTCCGGCAGATCAAATCCCTGGCAATACCTCAGTGATTATTACAGAAGCAGGTGCGATAGATAAAGAAAAACAGGAGTTAGTCGGGATGTTTCAGAATGCATCGACAACAATTCAGGTTGTGGTTTTCGGTGAAAAGATACATAGTGCAAATATTCTTCAATGGCTATGTAACGGGGCGGACGCCGGCTTGTTCAAGGATGAATTAAAGGACAACCTTTTGCCCATTATACTCCAGCTGAGACCTGAATTATCTATGCCGGTACTCTCACGGGGATTACTGTCGACTTTGCAAAATAACAACAAAGTTAAACCGCTGTCAACAGATCGCTTACTCACGCCCCGGGAAAAACAAGTGCTCCAGGTCATAACCAGGGGAAACAACTACAAAATGGCTGGCAATAAACTGAACATCAGCCGAGAAACAGTAAGAGCGCATATCAAAAACATTTATAAAAAACTCAAGGTGAATTCTCTCACCGAAATGGTGGCAAAGGCCATCACTGACAACCTTGTTTAACATTTATCAGATCTCAAACATGAATGATTGAAAAATAAGAAGGTAGCTGATGCTAATGAAAATATTTACTGGAAACCCGGAAAAAAGGTATGATTCATTTTGTGACTGCGACAAAAAGTGAGACATTGCTGCTACCGAAGGAAGAAGTTTGACGTGAAGCCTTTGAAATTATAACCAAATAAAGAACTGACTTATAAAATAAAGGGAATACACCAGGCAAAGTCATTTTTGAGGATAATCTAACAGCACAAATAGCGCGGTAAATTAAACCTATGACCTCGACAGGAATTTGGTAAGGCGAAGTCGAAAAAGATTTGACTACACCATTTCAACTTGCGTATGCCCTTTAATTAACCTTAGCTGTCCTGCAAAAAGAGGAAGTTATATCACACTACTTACCTGTAACCTTTCCATTGTATGGATTGGCAGCACCAGTATTGCTACCAGAACAACATCAAGTTCAAAGCTTTCGAATTATATCGTTAACAGTCGTTTAACAACAATCTTGACCAGACTCTGGCCGGTCAACGGTTTTCCGGAGAAGGTGATCGAAATTATCGTATCTGCTATTTAGCTTAGTCACTTCAAGGATGTTCAAATAGAGGCCAGCCGTTTAAATAGCTGGCCTTTATAGCAAGACCAAGAATTACAGAGTTCCGCAAACTATTCGTTTTCTGATCCTGCTTAACGATTGCGGTGCTAAATTCAAATAGCTTGCAACGAGATAGTTTGAAAACATATTTAAAAGGTGCGGTTCGGTTTCAAGCAGTTTTTCATAGCGTTGCTGGGCTGAAAGTGTCAGCAAAGTTGCAACTTTGCCCGAAGTTAGGACGTATGCCTGTTCATTTACCCAGTTCACCCATTGCTCAATGCCCCTGGCCCCCTCTCTAAGAGCCTTTACATCGTTAACTGAAAACCGGATCGCGGTAACCGTTGATAAAGCCTCAATGGAAATAGTCGCAGGATCGCTTAAAATGAAGCTTTTATAATCAACTGCAAACAGGTTTTTGACCGTACTTTCAGGCCGATTAAAATGAAAAAACCAGGTGGTTGTTTTTCCATTTGCATCGGTATAATATGACATACACTCTCCCGATACTATAAAATAAATATATTTACAAACTTTCCCAACGTTTAATAAACGTTCGCCTTTGTCGAACCTTACTAGTTTACAATGCTGCGCGAACAAGGAGATCATTTCTTCATCGACAGGGAGATTTTTTTCGATATGATTTAACACCGGCTGATAAAACAGTCCATCCCTATCGCCATTATGTAACGCATCAATATTCTTTAACATAAAATAATTTCCTCTTTCTGTCATGCCAGAAACAGGGCATAACGTATGCGCAACAACGAAGAAAATTGATAAAACGATATACCAATCAATAATATGATATTTGAATTACAATATCAGACGACAGTAATTTGACAAATGTATAAAGGGACAGTCAGTGCTGTCCATTGTAAATTAAACAACGCTTTTCATAAACTGAATTTATAAAATGAGTTGTTAAAGCTTCTATCGATACATTTCCGTGCCTATCTTGAAAGAAAAACATTTCGTCTATTTCGCTGCTTCGCCAGGGTTCGATTGTTTTTGTAGCCGATCGAGTTTTAATTTCAGTTCGTTTATCTCAGCATTTTGCTGCTGTAAAGCGGCTACAAGCACAGGTACCAATTGGGCGAAATCCACCGTTTCTTTACTCGTCGCCGTTTGATTGTTCTTTCCTTTTTGCCCCCATACTGTTTCTGTGCGGATCAGTTCTGGCAACAATAGTTTGATTTTCGGAATGTCGAAGCTAAACAGTTCAGACTTTTGCGTTGAGCTGAATGTATTGGAAAGATTTACCGGTGCAAGTTGTTGGATAATTAAAAAAGGCTGTGTTATGGTGTTACACTGTAAAGCCGATCTTTCATTTGCCGATTGTGCACTTGCCGACTGTATAAGAGTAAACAAGGCAACAGCGGACATAATAGCATTAATTTTTATTGTTTTCATTTTGTTTCAATCCAGTAATTCCTGGCATATTCATATGTATTTTTAGCAGGCAGATCGAGTCGAATATTAAAGCTCGATTCTTGCAGTTCGAAGGTTTCGTCCCAGTTTTCGATACTGAGCCGCACATTTATTTCGTCATTTGTTAACAAGCGGGTTTTAATAAAGTCCGAAATTTTTTCTGCAAACTGTTCCGGTATAATGGATATTGCTCCTGGTTCGGCGTTTTTATCAGCCAGCGATCGTACCGCAATTTTAAAACCTGGCAACAATATTTCATTATTATCCATAGCGTTAATTTCAAAACAATTTATATTTCAATGGTATAGGCTAAAAACAGGGTTGTTTAATGCAGTGAGGCTCTGATCAATTCATAAAATCGTGCGGCTGTCACTTCATTCTCCAGCCATGGAAGGTGCCCGCATTTCTCAATGAAAAAAATCTGGGTTTGCGGCATGATACGCCTCGTTTCATAAGCAGTTGATTCGCCAACAGGATCCTGCCTTCCCTGTATCACATAAACAGGAGCTCTGAACCTACGCAGGCTTTCGGCTCTTGACGCACTCGTTTTATTATAATCATTCAGCGTAAACCTGTTTATCTTTGCAGCATTGTGGTTAGCAAGATTCGTATCCACAAGTTTTTTTGTAGCAAGTGCACTTTCACGGTTAAAAAAATATCCCGGCCAAATAGCTTTAAGGTTATTCGCAAGAGTTTTACCTTCTTTAGCCTCAGCTAAATCATCTTCGCGGAGACGCATTTTGATATTGCTGTTAAAATAGCTAAAAAAGTCTTTTGTAACCCCACCAGGTCCAAGTAGTATCAGCCTGTTAACATTTTCGGGGTATTTTGCTGCGTAGGCAAATGCCAGCATTGCACCCCAGGAGTGGCCGACAAAGACAATCTTATTTTGGTTGAGATGTTTTCTCAATAGCTCCAGATCTTCAACATAATTGTCAACAAGCATCTGCCCTGAGTCAATCTTGCTCATGGAAGAATGCCCCGTGCCGCGCTGATCAGGTACGATAAATCTGTAATCTGGCAGCGCTTTCCAAATAGGTTCCAGGTAAGCGGCATTAAAACCGGGGCCACCGGCAAGCAAAATAACAGGTGCTCCCTGGCCGTATTCATTAACCTGCAGGTTAACACCATCGTGTGAGCGGATAACATAATTTTTTTGTGCAAGTGAGGTTAGCGGAGGAATCAGTAACACCCATAAAATCATTAATTTTTCTTTCATTTCTGTACTTTTAACATTGACCGAAAAAACATTTCGGACTGCAAAAATCACAGATGATGTTTTCAAAACCATTCACCTGGGTTAATAAATCGCTCAGGGGCAAACCACTTCGACCACCTAATAAAAATTCGGGGCCCTTCTAGCCGAAGTCGCGATAAATAATCGTATTTTAGAATCAGGCTAAACAAATGCACTTATCTATCATCAGTACATCTGTGGCCTTAAAGGTGTCTTGATTTTTCAAAACAATCTGCGTCAATGCCGTCTCAATACCGGCTTGATCAGGTCTGTTACTGTAAATATATTTATCAGGGTATCAGCATTGCAGTCTTTCGGTAACGAGGAACCAGTAGCGCAAGGAACAGCCCAATCAATGCCAGGATCGCTCCTACCAAATCCGGACCCGTGTAGCCATATCCGAAGATTAAAGGCAAACCAGCCAAGTAAGCTCCCAAAGCATTGCCTACATTCATTGCAGCAGGCAGGCCCGATCGCTGAACCTAACATTTCAGCTTCCTTTGCAGACCTCATCATCATGATCTGTGCGGGTGGAACAATAGCAAACGTGACGACGCCTATTATAAAGGTCATAATGGTTACCATGACCTTATCGGCCGACACAAAAACCAACAGGAGCAATACAATCATCAATAGTGAAAGAGAGATCATTACCGCGCTCAAGGGATCGTAATGATCCGCCAATTTTCCTCCGACCAGATTTCCAACAGTCATGCCAGCTCCTGCTACCACCATAAGGTAGGTTACATTGATGGTTTCAAACTTCGCCACCTCGGTAAACAGCGGTGCAATATAACTGTACCAGGCGAAGAAGCAACCGGTACCCATCGTCGTTATGGCGATAACCATCAGCAGTTCTGCGTTTTTAAAAATAGAGAAATCTTTCTTTATGTCGCCCCTGCTATCAGCATCGAGCGCCGGAATGTTATATCGTACGCCGATTATGGTCAGAAGACCCAAAACACCTACAATTGCAAAGGTGAGCCTCCAGTTCAGATTTCCAATGTAAGTCCCAATTGGCACCCCGATGATATTGGCAATGGTCAGCCCGGTAAAGACAAAGGCCACCGACTGTGCAGCTTTATCCTTATCTACCATTTTCCCGGCAACCACCGATGCGTAGCCAAAATAAACGCCATGAGGTATGCTTGAAAAAAAACGAAGGAAAATCATGGGGTAATAACTTGAAGCTATTGCCGTCAAGGTATTTCCCACCATGATCCAGGTCGCGAGGATAATCAATGCCCACCTGGGCGGAATACGCTGAAGCCAGAAGGTAAGCAAGGGAGCGCCAACTACTACACCGAGGGCGTAGGTAGAGATCAGGTGGCCGGCACTCGGAATACTGATATTTAATGACCTGGCCACATCCGGCAGGATTCCCATCATCACAAATTCTGTCATGCCCAAAGCAAAGGCACCGGTTGCAAGTGCGTATAATCCTTTTTCCATGTCATATTATTAAAAGACATTCTGGAACAATACGAACATCCTGCTCTTTGCCGGATCATTTACCTGCTTTTAGTTAAAATCCAGCAAAAGCTATTGTAGATTATGTACACATGACTACCAGACCTTCACTAACGTTTGCTAAGCCTGGAGATCTCTGTTAATTTCAAATTCATAACCAATAGCTTTACCGGCTACGCCAATATGGTCAGCAGCCGTTACTTCTTGTTGTCCGACGTTTCTATTAGGTATAAGCCGTCACTTTAGCCAATTCGCGGTTTATGTACGCCAATTCATCGCTACTCAGTTCAACGTTCATTGCTCTGGCATTGCTGATGGCTTGAGCGGAGTTCCTGGCACCGGCCAGTACTATGGTAATTCCCGGTTGTAAGGTTGTCCAGCGTAACACTAGTTGGGCTAATGTTGCGTCCTTTTCGTTTGCCAGCGGTTCGATGGTCTCTAAAAAGATCTTCACTTTACCCATGTTAAATTGTGCAAAATAGCCGTTCCGGTGATCGTCAGAACTTAATTGAGCGCCTTCAAAATATTTACCAGTCAGCAGGCCTCGTTCTAAAGGACTGTAAGCAATAATTCCGATTTGGTTTTGAATGGCATGAGGGATCACATCGGCTTCTATATCCCGATTTAACATACTGTAAGGCATCTGATTGGAAGCTAAAAGGACGCTATTTTCCGCTACTTCCATTTGTGCTTTGGTATAATTACTAACCCCTGCTGCCCGAATCTTTCCCTGATCGATTAATTTTTGTAGCGCCTCCATCGTTTCGTCGATGGGGGTTGTAGAATCGTTCCAGTGTAATTGCAGGAGATCAAGGTAATCTGTTCCAAGGCGCTGAAGGCTTTCTTCGGTTTCTTTGATCACATTGTCTTTTCCAGCAAACTTATATACCGGGTATTTTTTACCATCATTATCAACATTAAAAAAGAAATCGCCCCTTCCACGATTACTGCCGTCCCAGACCATTCCGAATTTTGTCAGCAACTGGATTTTCGAGCGGTCCCTGCCTTTGATCACATCACCTATCATTCTTTCACTCAAACCCAGGCCGTAAAAAGGCGCCGTATCAATAGAAGTGATACCATAGTCCAGAGAAGCAACAATTGCCTCTTCAGCGTCCTTCTTTTCAGTTCCACCCCACATGGTGCCGCCAATGCCGAAACTTCCATAAGTGATGACCGATAATTCAAGATCCGTTTTGCCCAATTTTCTATATTCCATGATATAACAATTTATTGATTAATGATGGCTTCTCTAATACTTACCCAAAGCTCGAGTCGCAACAGCCTAAAACAAAATCACATGAATAATACCTCATATCAAAAATATGATAGGTCAACCTAGTGATATTAAGGCTATCTCACGTTTTTGAATCAGTAATATGGTGATTATACAAGCCAACCATAAGGACCACGTACAAGCATTGAAAGGCTATGGAAATTTAAATATATGGGCATAGCACCCTGCTATAAAGATTTACCTTCAAAACATTGACTTTTGTCAACGTTTTTTTTTGCGATAGATCATGTTTTGGCAAGTGCCTAAGCGCCAATTTTGGAGATAGAACAGAGGTCCGGTATACATACAGAAGTGATTGATACTAACAGGGGCCCATGGTGCGGTTAAGAACGGTAACTGGCCGCTCTTGCTTTACCCCTAGGCCTCTGTACACTTACGCGTTAGGACGATGACAAATTTATGAATCATCTTTATAAACTTTTACTGATCATCACCTTGTTGCTTCAAATGCAACTTGTTTTTGGACAGGATTCTTTGAAGCATGGCCCTCTGACCCTGGAAGATGCTTTCAGACGCGCTTTGTTGAAAAGTTACCAGTTAAAAGTTTCAGGAACCAATACCCAGCAGGCACATCAGCAGCTTGTTATCGCCCGGTCGGAAAGGCTACCGGAAATTGCCTCAGGATTGATATATGGATATGTCAGCAACTCAGATATTTGGGATCCATCCTTTTCTGGTCATCGAGTATCACCTATCCCGCATCATTTAACCTCCCTCACTGCACAAACTTCAGAAATTATCTTTAAAGGTAAAGCTATCAGTAACTCAATCAAAAGTGCAACACTGGAGGAGCAGATCGCAGTTTTAGCGCAGGCAAAAAATCAGCAGGATATTAAACTGCTTGTGGCGGCCAGGTATCTGGATATTTACCGGCTCATGAATGCGACCAAAGTTTATGAGAACAACATTATACTGACGCGAGAACGGCTAAAAAACGTCAATACGATGTTCAAACAGGGAATGGTTACCCAAAACGACGTCTTGCGGACAGCATTAACTATTTCTGATCTACAATTAACGCTTAGAAGCGTTAATAATGATATCCGGATACTTAATCAACAACTCAATATGATCATTGGCCTGCCTGACTCTGCCAGACTGGAGCCAGACCCTGCTTTATTACAACGAACTGCTACCGGCGGGACCCTTTCCGATTTTATTAGCCAGGCAAATAGTGCTAACCATGACCTTAAAATTGCCGAAGTTAAAAATCGATTACAGGAAACTAACATTAAACTACAGGGAAGTGACCTTTATCCGGAGATCAGCTTGTTTGCAGGATCTGTACTCCAGCGCCCTTTCATTAATACAGTACCTGCAGCGGACATTTACTACAATGTCTGGCGGGCGGGCGTAAATATTCGATTTAACATCTCGGCTATCTACCAGTCGCCAAAAAAAATAAAAAGTGCAGAGATCGTGCTGGAGCAATCCCGTTTCGAAGAAGCATTGACCAGGCAGAATGTCGAGGTGTCGATAAAAGGTGATTATATCAAATATAATCAGGCAAAAGAAGACCTGATTACCTTAACCGATGACCTACGCTCAGCAGAAGAGAATTACCGGATCGTCGAGAAAAAATATTTCAACCAGCTTTCACTGCTGACAGACATGATCGATGCAGCCAACACAAAAATCGAAGCGGAAATAAAGGTTACGACCGCTAGGATCACTGTTATTTATATCTACTGTCAGCTGCTAAACCATATTGGAACGCTATAATATTAAAACATGGGCGATACAACAAGAGAAAATGCTCCACCGAAGAAGAACTGGGTGGTCATCATGGTGAACAGCCTGCTAATATTGGCGGCCGGTGCTGCCATTGTATGGGGCGTTTCAACTTATTTTGATCTTGGTAACGACCTTTATACAAACGATGCACAGGTGGAGGAATACATCAATCCTATAAATACGAGGGTGGCTGGCTATATCGATAAGGTATATTTCCGGGAGCACCAGTTGGTTCGCAAAGGTGACACCTTGGTCACCATCGACAACCGGGAATACAAGATCCAGGCAGAGTCTGCGGAAGCGGCTTACCTTTCAGCACTGGCCGATAGCGATGTGGCGGTTTCGGCTGTTAAGACGGTATCCAGCAATATCGCTGTATCCTCAGCTTATGTCTCAGCCAGCCTATCAAGGTTGACTAATGCAGCAAAAGACTTGCACCGTTATGAAAATCTGTTGGTCGAGGGTGCTGCAACTCAGCAGCAATACGACCTTAAAAAATCTGATTATGAAGCACTTCGGGCACAGACCACAGCGCTTTTCAGGCAAAAGAATACCGCTGCGTTGTCGGCAAATGAATCGTCAACCAGGATTAAAACTGCCGAGGCGGAGATCAAACATGCGCTTGCTGCATTGAAAATGGCAAAATTAAACCTGAGTTATACCATCATCACCGCGCCTTATAGCGGGTATACCGGCCGCAGGATTATACAGGAAGGCCAGCTTTTACAGGCTGGCCAGAATTTATTATCATTTGTCAGGAACGATGACAAATGGATAACTGCCAATTACCTGGAAACCCAGCTGCCGGGTCTGCATATTGGCACGAAAGTAAAGTTGAAAATTGATGCACTTGGAGGCCGTCAGATTTTGGGAAGGGTAACAGCGATATCGGAGGCAACCGGCTCACGTTATTCCGGTATACCACTTGACAATTCTACGGGGAATTTTGTAAAAGTGCGGCAGCGCGTCCCTGTGAGAATTGAAATCATCAGATACCGCGGTGATAATGAAATATTACCCTTGCTACGTGCCGGAATGAATGTTGAAGTCCGTCTGGCCAACTGACAAAATAAAAGAAATGGAATTTTACGAGTTATTTTATGACTGGGTACCGAAATGGGTCCGCTTATCTTTTCTGACGTTAACTTACACTTTACTCCTGATTGCCAATGGCGTTTACCCTGGAAATATCATCGCAGCCTCAAGCAATTTAGGTGTATATACAGAGCCATATATTGCCTCTTATAACGCCGTATACATTGGTATAGCACTGGGCTTTTTAATTAGCTTTCGTATACGCTCGCGTTTCACGAACAAGGGGCTGCTGTTGTTCAGCTTGGTGATGCTGTTACTAACGAATGTTGTTTGCACGAGTACCAATAGCCCGGAATTGACCGTTCTTACATGCCTTGTGCTGGGGGCAACAAAAGTTCCGGGAGTAGTAGAACTCTTTTTCAGATGGCTGAACATCTGGAGCAAGAACCAGGACACCAGCAAATTATATCCCTTTGTTTATTTTTCCGCCCTTGGGGGGATCTATGCTAATGCCTGGCTAACCGCTCAGATCGCTTATCGTTATGACTGGCGGTATGCTAACATAATTTTGCTGGTCCTGATACTTTTCAGCATTATTGGAACTATCCTGTTTGCCGAAGCACATCCATTGAAGCACAAAGTTCCATTATACCAAATGGATTGGACAGGATTAGTCCTGCTGGCAAGCGCATGTATGCTTTTAAACTACGTCATTGTTTACAGCAAAGTTGAAGACGGCCTGGTTTCGGACAAGATAAAAGCAGCGATCTTTGTGTTGACTATCTGTTTTCTTTTGTTCATAAAACGGGAGCTTCGACTCAAAAGGCCACTGCTTGATTTGAACTTTTTTAAGTTGCCGAGCTTCCGTCTGGGCCTGTTCCTATTTTTTCTGATCGGAATATTTACGCCGCTCACGTTGCAAAATACTTTCACTTTCAGTGGTTTAAAGTATGAAAATATCAGCACCTGGGAGGTTGCTTTATTTATGATCCCGGGCATATTTGCAGGTGCCACGATCTGCTATTACTGGTATTACCGATCTTACAGCCCGCATTTGCTGATCATTATCGGATTTTCCCTCGGTGTGTGTCATTATGCCATTATGTATCACAATTATGGGGTTAATTTTGCGATGCAGCAATTTTGGGTTCCTTCTATACTCAAAGGAATGTCCCTGAGCATACTTTTTACTTCGATAGGTCTGTATTTCACCCACGGACATACTCTGCCCAACGTTCTTGCCGTAGTCGGTGCAGGGATACTGATACGTTCTTTTCTTGGTACCGGCGTATTCACGTCGATTTACACTTACTTCCTGTATGCGCAAAAAATACGTCACCTGGAATACCTAAGCGGCCTGATCGACGCGAACGTTTTCCAGAGCGATAAGTTTCAAGCGCCAGGTGTCTATACTGATACGATCCAGTTGCAAGCCTCACTTAATGCCGCCAAGGAAATCACGGGCGATATGGTCATCCTTGGAATCCTGATAATTATTTTCCTGACCATTCGTCTGCTATATCTATACAACAAGCGGCTGAGACCGTTTCACACCGTGCAGATTTGGGACTGAGCTCAGGATTGGAGCATAAAACGCAAAACACAGTGACTCATAGATTTATGCCCTAATGATCTTACGCTTATTGAAAAAGGTTTGACAACTTACCGTAGTTCAATTCTAACGTAATTTTAGTACCAGATGTAAGCTGTCTACTCATGTTAAACTTCCGGGCTTTTAATTTCCGCATCTCAGCAGCTCAGATCCCAATATTAAAGGGCTCCAGGCGAAGATTTTCTTATTTGTGCTTCGTTCTGTCCATCCCTGATCCGCGTGCAGGAGCGATGAAAAGTACTTGGGTAAACGGAGATAATACTTACGGTCTCAGCATGCCTTTTATCAAATAATTGTATGCAGCGCCGTCTTTTGTAATAAAAAATTATCTGAGCCCTTCAGCCGGGCGATTGCAGTTGAAATGTATACGATGTCTTTTTGCGCAAAGCACCCTCCTCTAGTAATACGATTGATATTGATCTCCACGGCGACTAATAATCAAAGTAAACGTTATATTTCATAATGGCTCATCAGCCGTACCGGACCGGTGAACTTTAAACCATGGGCTGACGCTCTGTGGGAATGATTTCACTGCAAATGCCGTTAAAAACCCGATAATTCGCATAGTATTTCACCGCCTTCAGCGTTCTAATCGCTTTTAAATGGTTGTTTTTCCCTATCACCGATGTGCCACTCAAATACAAATATCAGATAAATCAGGGAGGGTAGGATAACTAAGCCCCCCGCCAATAAGGCAATACCCAGTATATGAATAGTCATGGGCTGCACAAGCGGATCGAACACGGTAAATTTTAGTCCGGATTTGGTGACAATGATGGTTGGGAACCGATGCCAAAATAGAAAGGCCTGCAAAACAAAGACCTGAAAACCAACAAGGATTCGAATCCACACGGTTCGTTTCCTTAAGATCGACACCCACATGGTGATAAATGAAACGATTGCCAAGACTACGCCAATCAGACCAATCGTTTGAGCCATCACCTCTTTAAAAATAACGATACGGAAATTTTTTGCAATCATGTAAACGCTAACGGCTAAAATCAGCGTAATGATTGTAAAACCGGCCGCTGTTTTTACATATTTAAAGCGATCGGGGCCATTGTCCGCGTCACCGATCATATAAAGCGAGGCCAGGTTACCGCACAAGGCTACCGTAAACAGGCCGACCGATATCGTAAACCAATTGAGCCAGCCGAACACAAAAACGTCGGCGAAAGACTTACCCTCCGGGTCAATCGTACCTGAAAAAAGGCTTGCAGCCACCAATCCCAGGCAAAATGGCGTTAAAATACTCGAAGTAATATAGATAAAATTGTAAACCAATTGGAGTTTATCAATAACGGCATCGTTATTCCTGAAGGCAAACGCAGTACCCCTGCCAATGATTCCCAGCAGTACTCCGGTTAACGGAATATACAGATACGTGGACATGAATGAATAAGAAGATGGGAAACCTACAAAAAGAATAACGATGGCGATAATAAGCCACATATTATTCGCTTCCCAGATTGGCCCCATTGCACGGGACATAAATCCGCGCAGTTGTTTACGATTGACTGAAACGGTAAACAATTCAACAATCCCGGCACCAAAGTCCGCTCCGCCGGTTACCATATACAATAGTATAGCGGCCCATAAAAATATTACAACAATAGTCAACATAATATCTGGATTATAAATTAACAATAGAAATGTCATATAATACCGGCACCATTTTCATTTGGCGATAAAGGAGGAAGATAACCGTAACGGCCAGGGTAACATAGACTGCCGTATAAAGATAGAAAGAGTAGATAATACCTGGCATAATCGTAACCGCATCCGTAGTGCGCAGAACGCCCTGAATAATCCAGGGTTGACGGCCAACTTCTGTTACGGTCCATCCAGCTTCAACAGCCAGGAACCCAGCGGGCGTAGCCAGCGCAAACAGCCAGAAGAACCAGCGGCTGTCGAGCCAGTTTTTTTTGAAATACTGTGCAATCAGGAAAAGCAGTCCCAGGAAAGCCATCAGCAAACCTAGACCAACCATCAGTTGGAAGGCATAGTGGACAACAGCTACCGGCGGCTGATCTTTTTGCGGGAACTGGTCAAGCCCCTTGACAGCCGACTTAAAATCTCCGTTAACCAGGAAACTTAATCCCCCCGGAATTTCAATGGCTCCGTGAACGGTTTGATTTTTCATGTCCGGAACCCCACCGATAAGCAATGGCACCTCGGATCCTGTTTTGAAGTGGGCTTCCATGGCTGCCAGCTTTACAGGTTGCCGTTTCGCAGCTCCCTTGGCTGATCTGTCGCCGCTGAGCGGCTGCAGGAGACTTGCAATAACACCAAAGCAAATCGCTATTTTAAATGCGGCAGTATTGAATAAGACAGCTTTCTTTTTAAGGATCAGCCAGGCGTGAACGCCTGCAACCGCAAATGCGGTCGCTGCAAATGCAGCAATTGTCATGTGAACAGCTTCCGTGAACCAGGCATCATTAAACATCGCTTTAACCGGATCAATATTTAGGTACTGACCATTCCTGTAGGTGAAGCCTGAAGGACTGTTCATCCAGCTGTTGGCAGAAACAACCAGTATGCCTGAAGTCACTCCGCAGATGCCAACCATTAAGCCGGTAAACCAATGAAACCAGCGGTTGAGCTTATTCCAGCCGTACAGATAAAAGCCAAGTGCGATCGCTTCTATAAAAAAGGCCGCGCCCTCCAGCGAAAAAGGGAGTCCGAAAATCGGGCCGGCGTGCTTCATGAAATTAGGCCATAACAGTCCCATTTCGAAACTTAAAACCGTTCCTGAAACCGCCCCGGTGGCGAAAAATATCCCTACACCCTTGCTCCAGGCCCTGGTAATATGCAGGTACACATCCTTTTTTCGGGTAAGCCATAAGTAGTGTGACAGAGCCATAAAAAATGGCATTGCCATACCGATACAGGAAAAGATAATGTGAAATCCCAGGGAAAGCGCCATTTGGGACCTTGCGGCTGTTAAGTCATCCATTGTCGTTTGATTAGTTGATATATATTGTAGCATTTAAGAAACTGCAGATCAGTCTGCCGACCTCAATGCAAGGTAAGCGCCCGCGCAAAGGGGGGAAATGACATAAGTCAAAAAAAAACGTTGATATATGTAAATGGAAAATGACATTGCGGGTTGCGAATCCCCATTTCCTGAATTAAGTTTCACAAAACCCGCTAATTTTTTTGATATAAATCAATGTTTTGTGTCAAAAACCATCCTACTATTGTGCAGCTTGTTCGTGATGGATAACCATGACTGGCAATTAATCTACTGTAGACAAATGATCCCTGCGCGTAACCTTTCCATCATGCCCCTGGAGGTCATCAGAATGACCCGCAACGAAGTTAATCCGCTGGCTGACTTTCTGGCTGTTGAAGAGCCCCTGGAGATTCGCCTGGCCTTCAACCAGAGAGAAGAAAGGGTGATCAGGAATATATCTGTAACCATGCGTACCCCGGGAAACGACACGGAGCTTGCCTTAGGTTTTTTGTTTACGGAAGGTATTATCCGCGCTGCATCAGATATCCGGTCAGTCGAATTACGGGGTTTCGCTTGTGCGGAAAATAAGGAGAACACCATCCAGGTAAATTTACAAGAGTCGATAACGCCTAACATCAGCCAGGCAGACCGGAATTTCTATACCACATCCAGTTGCGGGGTCTGCGGTAAGGGATCGATCGCCGCCATCAGAACTGTCAGTGTTTTTGAGCCGTCAGCAGAAGATGAATATGTCTGCTGGTCGTTGGACACGCTGATGGAGCTGCCCTCAAGATTACGCCGCCAACAGGAAATTTTCCAGGAAACTGGAGGATTACATGCCTGCGCGCTTTTTGATGATTCAGGTGAACTCATCCTGTTAAAAGAAGACGTTGGACGGCACAACGCGCTGGACAAACTTATCGGCACTGCTTTACAGATGAATTTATTGCCGCTGAAAAGGTACGGCTTGCTATTAAGCGGCCGTGCAAGTTTTGAACTTATTCAAAAAGCAGCTATGGGCGGCGTAACTATCGTTGCCGCTATCGGCGCTCCCTCAAGTCTTGCGGTAACGCTTGCCGAAGAATTCAACATAACGCTGATCGGATTTCTGAAAAACGACAGGTTTAATATTTATACGCACCAAAAAAGAATCAATTTTTCAATTTATGAAAATCAGGATTAGAGGAAACTCCATACGGTACCGGCTGAGCCGTTCGGAAGTAAGCCGTTTGGCCGAGGAAAAATTCTTAACAGAAGAGGTGGACTTTGGCTCAATGCAATTCAATTATTCTATACGTGTTACAAGAGCACCTTTGCTTACCGCATCATTTAACGGAGGCACGATTGAGATAGCTATGCCCGAAGCGATGATCAGGGAATTGAATGACACAGATAAAGTGGGATTTAAAGCGAATCATGAAAAGCTTTTCCTGTTGGTGGAAAAGGATTTTGTATGTATAGATCAAACCGATGAAGATCAAAGTGATAACTACCCGCATCCTGATCCTTTAAAATGTTAATAATATGGAAGAAAATGAGAAACTGCCGGCTGCAGAACCGCCGGTTAAACTACTGAAACTTACCTCAACCGGTCCCAAAAAATGGGCAGCTGGAATTCCTGCAGTGCTGGCCGCCTTAAGTGACGTCGTCGAAGAGGGAATACCTTTCCGTGGAGTACGGGCCTTATTGTCCATGAATCAGAAAGGTGGCTTCGATTGTTCGAGTTGCGCCTGGCCGGATCCGGACGACGACCGATCTCCGGTCGGCGAATATTGTGAAAACGGTGCTAAGGCTTTAGCAGAAGAAGCGACCACAAAAAAGGTGACGGCGGAATTCTTTGCCAAAAATTCTGTTTTCGATCTGGCCAAATTGACCGATTTCGAAATCGGGCGACTGGGCCGGCTTACGCAACCGATGTTTATGCCCAAAGGCGGTACACATTACCAACCTATCACCTGGGATGATGCCTTCGCCAAAATCGCAGTGCATCTCAATTCGCTGGAATCACCGGACCAGGCCTTGTTCTATACTTCCGGCCGTACCAGTAATGAAACTTCGTTTTTATACCAGCTTTTTGCAAAAGAGTTTGGCACCAACAACATGCCGGACTGTTCTAATATGTGCCACGAGACATCCGGGACCGCTTTGGATCCTACTATCGGTATTGCTAAGGGAACTGTCAAATTGGAAGATTTCTATCATACCGACCTTATCGTCATCATTGGACATAATCCGGGAACGAATGCGCCGAGGATGATGAGCGCCCTTGAAACGGGAAAAAAAAACGGCGCGAAAATCCTCGCAATAAACCCGCTTCCCGAAGCCGGCATGATGGGCTTCCGGAATCCGCAGCACCTCAACGGAATTTTGGGTACCGGCGCACAATTAGCAGACCTTTACCTCCCCGTGAAGATCAATACGGACATGGCACTTTTAAAAGCCATTGAACTGTTGTTGCTTAAAGAAGAAAAAAACAACCCGGGTCAAGTGCTCGATCATGATTTTATCAACAAAAATACCGTAGGTTACGAAGGGTTCGTTCATCAGTTTGAAAAATTCAAGCTGGCGGATCTCGCGGCAGAAGCCGGTTTACACGTTGCTGATATCGAAGCAGCCGCAGATTTGTTCGCCCGCAGCAAACGAATCATTTTCTGTTGGGGAATGGGGCTCACACAACAGCCCAACGGGGTGGAAATGCTGAAAGAGATTGTCAATATCCTGCTGATGAAGGGCAGCATCGGCAAGCCGGGTGCCGGCGTTTGCCCGGTGCGCGGACATAGTAATGTGCAGGGCAACCGCACCATGCTGATCAATGAAAAGCCAACAACCGAGCAACTTGACAGGCTCAGGGACGTTTTTGGGTTCGAACCGCCGCGAAAACATGGCTTCGACGTCGTCAACGCCATCAAAGCCATGCATGACGGGCGTGCGAAAACCTTTTTCGGAATGGGCGGAAATTTTCTTTCAGCGGCACCGGATACCTATTATACCGCGGAAGGTTTACGCAAGTTAAATTTAAGCGTACACGTTTCAACTAAGCTGAACCGGAGCCATTTGGTCCACGGACAGGAAGCCCTGATCCTGCCGACACTTTCCAGAAGCGATCTGGACATCGTAAATGGCGAAGCACAGTTCATCAGTACAGAAAATTCCATGGGCGTAATACAATCATCGAAGGGAATCTTGAAGCCGATCTCGGATCAACTGATTAATGAAACGCATATTGTTTGCCGAATGGCGATGGCAACACTCAGGGATCGGTCCGTGATTGACTGGAACCGGTACATGAATAGCTACGATGATATCCGCGATGTTATTGAAAAATGTATCCCAGGGTTTGATAATTACAATGAACGGGTGCGACAGAAAGGCGGCTTCTACCTGCCGAATCTGCCTCGGGAAGGAAAATTTTCCTCCAAAGCCGATAGTACCAGGGCCTCCTTCACCGTAACGCCCCTGTTATACGCGCACCTGGCAGATGATGAGTACATGATGGCCACTACGCGGACCCATGATCAATTCAATACAACCATCTACGGACTTGAGGACCGTTACCGGGGAATTCACAATGAGCGGCGTGTAGTGTTTATGAACCAAAAAGATATTGACCGTGGCGGATTTGTCAACGGCGAACTTGTTGATCTATTCAACTACGACGATGGTATCGAGCGTGTCACTAAACTATTCATCATCGTTGCTTATCCAATCCCTGAACGCAACACCGTCACCTACTTTCCTGAAACAAATGTGCTGGTTTCCATCAATAATACTGTCGGCGAAAGCAATATGCCGGCTTCAAAGCGCGTGGTTATCAAAATAAAGAAACATGTCCCATAACTAACCTCAGCCTTATACACTTCCGATCCTAACAGTCACCGGCATTCGCTGGTGACTATATGGGCGGATCTTTATCTGAATTCTGCGATCCATCGACTTTTATTATTTTTGTTCCAAAGTTTCGACCTGTTTTTGCTATTTAGCTGCAAACTTACCAAAGGATATATTGTGCCTATGGTTTCATAAAGGCACGGGCATCAGTCAGAAACCCAATCGTCCTGCCCGACCTGAATGATTAACCATCTAATGACCTGGGTTTTTTGCTTTGCCCAAACGCTGCATTCTGGCAGCAATTGCAAAATCATCCATTGATTGGATGATTTCGAAGAAGCCAGCTTTAATTGCCGTGCTTGATATGCAAAAAAACTTGTGCATTAACACCAGCACTGCCCCTACGACACCAGGCTTGTTCACTTAAGCTCATCTGACGGCAGACTATAGTCTTAATGGTCCATTTTTGTACGGACCCTGCTCAACGTTTCCGGTTTAATACCCAAGTAGGCAGCAATCATGTTTTGTGAAAATCGCTGCATGTATTCGGGATTACAGGTTAACATATAAAGATATTGTTCCTCGGCTGTCATACTAATGGCAGCATGAATACGTTTTTGGGTAGCGATATATTGCTGACGATAATTTATGCTCACCATCTGTTCTACCGTAGGTACGATCGCTGACAATAACTGGAGGTGCGAAAGAGGGATCAAGAGCATGACTGTATCTTCGACTGCTTCGATATGATAGAGCGACGGTAGCTGCAATGCCAGACTTTCCTGGTCGGCGACCCAGTCTTCCTCGACACAGAAGCTGATGATCGCCTCCTGCCCTCTTTCATTGATTGAATACATACGTGTAGCACCCTGGATGATAAACCCAACACACTTACAAATATCACCTTGCTGTAAGAGGTATTGCCGACGCCTGAGCAGTTTAATCTTGCAGGCCTTTCTGATCTGATCCTTTTCCCACTCCGACAGCGATTTGCTACTGAAACGCTGGATATAACTCAAAAGCATTTCATGAGCACCTTTTTCTGTTTTTTGTAACACTAACTTTCCCCTCACATTATTAAGCGCGTGCATTTTGAATACCGGCTGAACTGAGGCACCTTTGTCTGTTATGTTATTGCTTGTATGCATCGTCTAATCTATTTGTGGAATAAGTTCATCGATCTCCTATACTGTTTGATAATCATCCGCATTTCGCTGAGCACAGCTTTTATGCTAAACTCTTACCATGCCTCTTCCTGGCGGTCTCTGGAACAGGTTCTCACACCGGTCATATTTCGATAATCCTCGCTGCATTTTTTAGCATAAGATTATCAATTTTGTCCTATACAGTACATCCTGCCTCTTCCGTACCCGTAACCCCGCACTCTGTTCAGTAACAGATTGCAGCAAGATCGGATCAGTAACTAATAATATGAAATCATTTAAATTATGTCTGTCATAACTGTAATGATAGCCGGTAGGTTTTCGGCTAAAGTGAGCGCTTTGATCTGGCGCTGCATCGAGGCATCGCCCAGTGGTATAACCTGTAAGCGTGACTAAGTAAACAAATTCTTTATCCCTGGTAGCTGCTTTTTTAGGGATCGCTTTCTCAGCAATCGTTTCCATGAGGGCATAGGCAGCATGACAGCTGATCACAGTTTCGGTGGCCGCTACTTACCTGCATTTCAATCGCCCCAACTATCTCGGACGTTTCTTCAAAAAAACACACAAAACTCCCTCCAGCCTTTCCATAAAAAATATGGCCATTGATAATTATCGGCTGATGCACATTTATCCGCAGACAAATATTGAAGACTCCTGACAGTATCATCAAATCTCAACAACTCCAGTTGAAGCGACGCATGGGTCAACTCTAGTTACAGCTTTCAGGTCCGGGATCTAAAAGAGCGTTTTATTCACGCCCACAGAGGGCGGAGCTGTAACAATACTGATAACACTTATAATTCCTGTAATTTATCTTTGTTTTCATTGCCGCCGTACTTTTACACTAAACAGAATTACGGAAAACGAATTTCCGTTTCGTTTATAATCAAATTAGTAGCGCTATGAATATCAAAAAATTACTTCCGGGCAAAATCGGTTTTGGGACTGCTCCGTTAGGCAATATGTTTAGGAATATACCTGATCATGAAGCTTCTGATACTGTACACGCAGCCTGGAGCGCTGGGATACGGTACTACGACAGCGCTCCGTTTTATGGAGCAGGATTGGCCGAAATTCGTTTAGGCAATGTGCTGTCCCAATATCCAAGAAACGAGTACATTATCAGCACCAAAGTTGGCCGTGTTATTCTTGATGAAGTTGAGGATGTGAGCAAGAGAGACCTTGGCGAAAAGGGAGATCTGTTCAAATATGGCCGGCCTAATAAAATGGTAAATGACTATTCTTCCGATGCTACATTACGCTCAATTGAAGATAGCTTGAAGCGCCTTCAGACCGATCATATTGATATTGTTTGGGTACATGATGTAGCTCAGGATTTTTATGGAGACGAATGGCTGGATAAGTTTGAAACTGCCCGTAAAGGGGCGTTTAAGGTTCTTGACCGATTGCGTGACGAAGGCGTAATTAAAGCCTGGGGGTTAGGTGTAAACCGGGTGGAACCTATTGAGATTATCCTTGCTCTTGAAAATGCACGACCTGATGGCTTTCTGCTTGCCGGTCGCTATTCACTGCTGGATCATGATCGTGCGCTACAGCGCTTAATGCCGGAAGTATCAGCCCAGGGCTTGGGCATTGTTGTAGGCGGCCCGTATAGCTCAGGCGTTTTGGTTGGCGGTTCAAATTTTGAGTATGCTCCGGCATCCCCCGAAATATTAAAAAAGGTGGAAAAGATTAAAGCTATTGCCGATCAATATGGTGTGAGCATGAAGTCAGCCGGTTTACAATTTGCACTTGCTAACCCAGCTGTAGCTGCGGTTATTCCAGGCTCCAGTAAGCCAGGTCGCATTGGGGAAGACATAGAAGCGCTCCACGCAGTTGTACCTGCCAAATTTTGGCAGGAACTGAGGGCA
Source organism: Mucilaginibacter sp. SG538B (assembly GCF_013376065.1). Classification (NCBI taxonomy): domain Bacteria; kingdom Pseudomonadati; phylum Bacteroidota; class Sphingobacteriia; order Sphingobacteriales; family Sphingobacteriaceae; genus Mucilaginibacter; species Mucilaginibacter sp. SG538B. The sequence goes on along the minus strand of NZ_JABMJI010000005.1, from coordinate 232,510 downwards.
CATAACCTGGTCAATGTCGCAGCTCCGCTTCCAATCGATAAAAATTAAACAAAATCCACCATGGCAAAAGCATCTGCATTTATTGAAATACCCGTCGACCCGGAAAAAGTTTGGCGGTTGATCGGCGGATTTAACTCGCTGCCCGATTGGCTTCCTTATATACCTAAGTCGGAATTAGGCGAAGGGGGAAGAGTGCGTCACCTGGTTAATCCGGATGGTGGTGTTATTATCGAACGTTTAATGGCATTCGACGAAAAGGAGCGCAGTTATAGCTACAGCATCTTACAAGCTCCATTCCCGGTAAAAGATTATCATTCGACTTTGCGTGTCAAAACGGGTGCTGATGGCATGGGAGCGCGGGTGGAATGGTTTGGCGAATTCACACCGGTAAACACATCAGAACCGGAAGCTTCATCCCTGTTTCAGGGCATTTATGAGAATGGCTTAAACGCGCTGAAGCAATCGTTGGCGGTGTGATACGATTAATTGAACCTTATAAGAATTTCAGATAAAAACATGGATTGAGGATTAAAATATAGTTTAGCACGTTAACCGAGGGCAAGGTGCTGGCTAGAAAAAGTACCGAATTTGATGTTACCGATGCGGGTATCAAGGCCGCAATGAAAGTCGTCGTGCGAAATTTGAACAAAGTGAGGCCCCGGGGCGAGTTCAACACGCCGGCAAGTTGCTGCTGGGCTGGCTCACCAAAGCCTTCTAATAAAATCTGTCTGCTGTAGCGGTCATTCATATCCTTGTTCAGCCACCCGAAAAAGGCGGCATATTAACTATTATGGCATTGGCTGCCAATTTAATATTTTGATTACACCTGCTTTGTATCTGCCGCCAGCATATATGTTGCCCCTTTAAGCGCCGGATAGTATTTCTTCAGAAAATCCCTGAGTCCGTCCGTTTCCTGTACGGATCCTACGTCCGGCGCTTTGTCAGCAATTAACTCCGTAAACTTTTCCAAATGCCATGATGTCCATCTTCATAAAAAACGAATTGCATATAGGCTTTTACTGCAGCGCTGCTGGGAGGCCTAACCACCTAAAGCAGACATAGAGGTATGTGCCTGACCGCCGCTTAATCTTTCAGCTTCGAAGCCGTTGCCAGCCCGGAGATTCACTGCGTTTCTTATTGCCTGCTCCAATATATCGCCCGGCATCCTTACGCGTATCATTTCACGAAGATTAAGTGCCGGCGGTCCATACAAGCAGGTCCTCAGTTCCCCAGTCGCCGATAATCGGATACGGTTACATGTCCCGCAGAAGGTACGGCTGAATGAAGGAATAATACCAAATGTTCCCTGATAACCATCTACACGATAATTAATCGATGTAGAATTTTTGTCATTTAGCAGGGGTATCACCTGCCGATACCTTGCAATAATATATTCGTAGATCCGTTTATAGTCCCATGAAAACGGCTGCTTATTGCCTTCGACACCGTTAAACGGCATTTCTTCCAGAAAACGGATGGCCAGTGCATGCTCTTTAGTTAATTCGACAAATGGGATAATATCTTCTATATTCTTCCCCTCAGCGACCACACAATTCAGCTTAAGTTCAAAGCCATCCTTAAGAAGCTCTATTATTCCCTGATAAACTTGATGGAAGCTGTCCCTCCTGGTAATCCTGAAAAACCGTCCGGCATCAAGTGCGTCCAGGCTGATATTGATCTTGCGGATCCTCAGTTCTTTCAGCACCGAACGGTGCCTGTCACTTAAGGTTCCATTGGTAGTGATGGTAATCTCTTCCAGTCCGTTTAATACTACCAACCGCTGCAAAAACGAAATTATACCGGTCCGAACAAATGGTTCACCACCAGTTATGCGAATTTTACGGATGCCCCACCCTACAAAAAGGCTGGAGATTTCATACATCTCGTCAAAGGTAAGAAGCTCTTTACGCGGTGCAAAGTTCACTCCTTCTTCCGGCATACAGTAATAGCACCTGAAATTACACCGATCTGTCACGGACAGCCTGAGGTAATCCAACGTTCTTCCGTATTTGTCGATCAATTGCTGTTGTTTCATCATGTCAGGCTAATCAAAATTTGTAAGTCAACGTAGTATAATATGAACCTCCTTCAGAGAACGCTTTTTTACCGTATCCTTTTTTTTAGCGGTATCGCTAACCACACCTGCCTGCGCTAACAAACCAGCGGAAGGTATAATCAACAGCGATGTAACTTTTAATCGGGAAACAATTTTCTTAAAAATTGTCATAAAGTTTTTTGCATCAAATTTTCATCGTCACTCATTGGCCGGATCAGCGAATCTTAAGAATTCTATATAAGCCATTCGCACCAAAAAACAAACTTAAAGAGGCAGTTATCCGGAAGTTTCTAGCGTGGTTCGCTGGATAAACACAATTAGCCTCCGTTTTCAGGCGATCCAAACAACAATATATTTGATATCAGCAATTTTACCAAAGTATAATTACCCATTCATTGACTAAAGTCAAAAAAAACAGTGTCGTTATTAGTGCTTTAATCTCTAAAGTTTTACGAATAAATTACCACTACACAAGAATAACGACAGGAGCTTACTGTTCGATGTTCAAAAAAAATCAATGGACTCTATCATTTTCATGATAATACTTATAAATCAAATGATTTAGAAAAACAGTCGAGCCAAGCGAGATTTGAAAATGCAAACGGTAACAGAAACTTGGCTGACGATAAAATGCAAATCAGGCAGGAACATTTTTGCTAATCGCAAGCCGATAGGAAAATCACAGCCAATGATTTACTTCGAAAGCCCTTTTTCCGTTTGAGACAATATACAAGTTAAAGTCAGAGACAATGTGGCCATCGCGGTATTAAGAGCGAAATAACAATTGGTTTGACTTAGGTAAACGATAAAACCAATGCGACATACATTTTAACTAGTTGTTATTTATTTTGACCAAGAAGCTTCCAATGCCTTGCACGATTTATCATTCCGAAGCTTCGGCCTAGCAAAGAAGAGGTAGTATGGGGAAATGATATTTGTTTTGTTTAAACAGGGAGACTTACTCAAGAACCATAGTGCGAATTTTTATGCCATCGTAGCGCCATGGCAGCAGCTTAAAGTATAACTAAATAAGATTTATAACCGGTCAGAACTCGGCATCTTCTCTAGGCTTAATTGGGGACGATGGCTATCTTGAGATTAAAAAGCAAGTAAAATAAAAGTTATGGATGAAAAACGATTATTCGTCTACGCAAAATGGCATGTAAAAGACGGCGAGCTCGACACCGTACTCAGTTTGCTGAAAAAGGTAATGAGGGCAAGTGTTGAGGAAGAGGGTAATCTCTGTTACAAAGTAAGCCAAAGCAATAACGATATCAATACCCTGGTGCTGTTTGAGGGCTACCGGGATATAGAGGCTCAGCAACTCCATCAGTCGTCGGTACATTTCCGGCAACTGGTTGTTGGTAAAATAGTACCGCTGCTCGAATGGCGCGAAGTGGTACAGGTGACACCGTTATTCACCTGATCGTTTTTAAAGGCATTCAGCAGACACAGGTCAATCTTAACAAAGAAACATTAACAACAAAGAGAGATGGGCTATAATATTGAAAACAAGGGTTATAATTGATGGCTTTATGGCGGTGTCTGTGACCTATGTCCCACTAAAACAGAACCTGGAGCAATCGAACCGGATTTAAAATTCACAACCACATCTAAACAAAGCCCGGGCGATGTGAACGTGTTTTACAAGATAGCTGTAACGGCTTTAATGATAGCCCGGGCCATCTCCTATGCTATCGAGCAACCAGCTCACTTAGGTATCAATGAAATTTTTGTACGCCTACAGCGATGAACTCTTAAAAGACAGCTCTGAATATGAACTTATCAAAGAATAAGCAATAACAAAAAAAAGCAAAGTCATGAGTATTGTATCAATCAATCCTGCTAATGGCGTAACCATCAAAGCCTACGCCGAACTAAGTACCGAAGAGGTAGAAAAAAAAATCCAGGACACACACCAGGCTTGGAACAGATGGAAGACCTCAACCCATGAAACGCGCGGTAAGTTGCTGTTGAACATGGCATCTGTACTAAGAAAACGCAAAAAAGAGTTAGCCATTTTATTAGCCAGCGAAATGGGTAAACCTATTACACAGGGATATTACGAAATAGAAAAGTGTGCGTATTGCTGTGAATATTATGCAGAAAATGGTAGCAAATATTTAGCTGATCGGTTGATAGAAACTGAAGCAAGCAAAAGTTTTGTCACATTTCAACCTATTGGTGTTGTTTTAGCTGTAATGCCCTGGAACTTTCCATTATGGCAAGTGTTCAGGTTTTTGGCGCCTGCAATGGCTGCAGGTAATTGTGGGGTGTTAAAACATGCTTCTAACGTACCTGGATCGGCGCTGGCTATCGAATCTATTGTAAAGGAGGCCGGATTTCCGGACAATGTATTCCAGACATTGCTGATCGGCAGCAGTAAAGTTGCAGCAATTATTGAGAACCCGTTAATTAAGGCGGTTACAATTACAGGTAGCACCAGCGCTGGTATTCAGGTTGCAACTAAGGCAGGTTCGGTGTTAAAAAAGGTGGTGCTGGAACTTGGTGGCAGCGACGCTTATGTGGTGCTGGCAGATGCAGACCTGGAACTTGCTGCGCAAACCTGTGTCGATGCAAGGCTCATCAATAGCGGTCAAAGCTGTATAGCGGCTAAAAGGTTCATCGTTGAAAAATCGGTAATTGATGAATTCACACGTCTGTTCCTGGAAAAGATGAGAGCCAAAAAAATGGGCGACCCGTTAGATCCTGAAACCGACATTGGCCCTCAAGCAAGAGCTGATTTACGTGATGAATTGCATGATCAGGTAAAACGATCAATAGAAAAAGGGGCGGTATGCATTCTGGGGGGTGAAGTGCCTCCTGGAGATCATGCTTTTTATCCGGCAACTATACTTACTAATGTAAAACCAGGAATGGCCGCTTACAGCGAAGAGTTTTTCGGACCGGTGGCCTCTATTATTGAAGCGTCAGATGAGGCCGATGCCATACGTATAGCTAACGATAGTGTTTTTGGTCTAGGCTCCGCCGTGTTTACCCAGGATCTGGTAAAGGGCGAGCGTATAGCTGCAACACAGTTGGAGGCTGGAACGAGCTGCGTAAACAGCCGTACGGTATCTGACCCGCGGTTGCCATTCGGCGGTGTTAAGACCTCCGGCTATGGTAGGGAACTGGCTGATTTCGGTATTCATGAATTTGTAAACATAAAAACGGTTTACATAAAATAGCACAATTTGTTATCGATCAGGTTGCTTAACTAATGCCTTGCATTCGGCGAGCTGCCAATCGCTTGAGATGCAACAATACTGCGAGATCGCTTGGACTTGATTGTAACTATCCGGCAACCCCGCCGGGATTCAATTGCTTGATGATGATAAACCCAAAAGGAATAGACAATATGATATGTTTCGCATAAGGGAAGCGGGCTAAACCGCTTCCCTTATGCTCGGTTTCATATTAAGTTATGCTTTCATGCATCCTAGTCTTTGGACGGAAATTGTCACCCCGTTAGGTGATTAGGAAATAGTTTTTAACCGAGATATTTATTCAATATATCCGGCACTCTATTACTGAACGGCATTTCGGATAAATATTTTTCAGCCTACTAACCAATGTCATGAAATATTTCTATCTGACAAAACTTCGAATTAAAATCTTTATTAAGCATTTTTGGAGGTTGAGCCAGGTTTTCATCCTCTCATTTTATTGTCTTGGTCTTTATGGCCAGACGAACGTTAGCGGCTATAACGATTTTTCGAGGCAAAGGTTGTTGGTACGGGTCATAGCACACTACATGTTTACCGTTAGCCAAGGCCAAATAGATATGGATAGCGCCGTACTTATTCCTTGTAAAATCTATGGTTTAAGTCCCTTTTTAATTTATAATGAGAGCTACAGCGACGGGGCTTCAACATTAGCCACAACCCTTATAGATCATGGAAAAATTGATGATGCCAAACTTTTGTTAACCCGTTTGAACGGGGAGCTTAAAATGAGGCTGCTGATCGAACTGGGGAGCTATTTCGTTTTTAAGCCCGGTTCGAAAAAGGCCGACTTAAATGCGGCCTCCTATTATATTAAGGAGGCTATTGCGTTGAGTGCCGGTGGACCTGCTAAATGGAAGATAGCGAGTTTGATTATTCATGCTAATGTGCTTAATCAATACGGACGTGTAGCCGAAAGTTTGAAGGTTTGCAGCGAAATCAAACGGTTAAGCCAAAAAAATGGAAACCCTGAAACAATGGCCCTTGCACTTGTTACTGAAGGGAAATTATTAGCGTATGGTGCGCCAGGGAGGCTCATTGATTATGAGAAAGCACTTGCCATTTATCAGAAGCTGCATGATAAGGAAAAGGAAATAGAGACGTTGTCAGACATTAACATAGAATATTTTGTGCTGAAAAAATATAATCTGGCGGAACAGGTTATGTTCAGAATTCGCAACCTACAAAAAGAATTAGATTTTCGTCAGCAACAATACGTTGACGATGCACTTGCTTATATCGCTAATCGTAAAGGGGACATAGCTGGGGCAATACTATTCTCAGATAAAAGCCTTGAAGAGCTGGTTACAAAACAGGATTCGGTTTTTGCCAGCTATTTTTATTCCCGCAGGTCTTTTTTGTCCGAACATCTTATGAAATACCAGGAAGCTTTAAAATGGATCGACAAAGCACTGACAAATATTTCATCCTCAAACCGGTTATACTGGTATAAATCATTCTTGGCAAAGGCAGATCTTTTAATCGTAACCAAAAACCCGGGGGAAGCTCTAGCGCTGATTAACAGGATTAGCCGCCGCTACCCCCCGATAACCGCTTTTGAAAGGATGAACTTTAGCTATTTGCTTGGAGAAACCTATCAAAGTTTAAGGCGATATGACTTGGCAGATAAAAACTATAAAGCTTTTCTGGCCATTGCGGATACATTCCCGGGAGCATTTGTACATGATGAAATGCCGTCAGCTTTTTTTCAGGTAGCCGAATTCTATCGCCGGATAGGGCAGACTAAGAAAGCAAGGGAGTTGTTGAACCGCGGGCGGGCTTATACGCCAACAATAGAGATTGAAAGAAAAGGGACATATTATTATAATCTGTTTAAGATTGACTCGACCGAAAAAAAGTACCTTGAGGCTGTCGGAGATCTAAGCCTATGTCAGAAGTACATGGATTCGGCATTCAGTTATGAACAGGTAAAACACGTTCAGGAGCTCTTGGTGAAGTATGAAGATGATAAAAAAAATAAGGATATAAAATTGCTGAACAGTGAAAATCAGCTGCAGCGGATACGAGTTGCCGAAGCTACCATGAAAGAGCATATAACTGATGCCGGAATTGTACTGCTATTACTAATTATCGGATTACTGTATAATAGTTATCGCATTAAGCAGCGGAATAACCTTTTGCTTGAGGCAAATCAGAAGGAACTGGATCAGAAAAATATGTTTTTAGAGCGGGCAAATACAGATAAGGACAGGTTACTCAAAGATAAAAGCAAACTACTTAAGGAAAAAAACTGGCTGTTGGAGGAGGTTCATCACAGGGTCAAAAACAATCTTCAATTGGTAACCGGCTTGCTGTATACGCAGTCTTTTTATATTAAAGATCAGGCTGCCCTGGTGGCCGTTAAAGATAGCCTGCGGCGAATGCAGGCTATATCAATGATCCATCAAAAACTCTATCAGGATGAAAATTCTTCAAAGATACCCTTGCAGGAATATATCAACGATTTAATACTTTATTTAAGTGATAGCTTTGAAGCCGAAAAGGAAATTATTTTTTTAAAAGACATTGAACCAGTGGATCTCGGCGCCACACAGGCAATACCGTTGGGTCTGATTATAACTGAATGTGTTGTCAACGTAATTAAACATGCTTTTCCTGATGGTCGAAATGGCACCGTTAGTATTACGCTGTTTAAAGAAGGTGCGGAACTACTTGTATTAAAAATATGCGACGACGGTATTGGCCTGCCGACGGACTTTGACCCAGCTCAATCCAATTCGCTTGGGCTGGAACTGATACTCGGGCTGTCCAGGCAACTGAATGGTAGCTTTATCATCGAAAATGAAAACGGCTTAAATATAACAATCAGCTTTCTTATCGCAAACGATTGAGAGATTTATCCTGTTTGATCCCACAGTCTATGATCTCTGACGCATCACATTAAACAAAAGTTATATATTATGAATTTGATAACTCATATCATTTCACTGATATAAAAAATTTAAGATCTGTTCGGAGATTTGTCATAGTAGAACCACTGTTGAGGAAAGTTTGAAATAGAACTGGAGCATCTCACTCCAACGCAAACTAAGGGATTAAAATTTTATATAAGAAAACTACTGTTACGACTTCCCCCTCGATTAGTGGTATTGCTTCTATCATTTTTCTATCACTGATGTCAGCTAAAAGCGAACAGGATAAAAGAATGCTATAATGAGTGTCTAAAAGCCAAAAGTTTTGCTGGTTTAAGGCGCATTTGAAATGGGTTCTCCCGGAGCACATGGTTTCGGAACAGATACCGTCTATTGGATTATAAAGAAAATCAAGGCTATGACCGTTGCTTTCGATCAGGTCGCTAATCATGCGAAACAGTAGAAAGATGGTCTATCCTAAGTTCTCTGGGACAACGGAAAAATAATTAAAAATCGGAAAACACGAATATAACCCCTGAAAGTTAAAGAACTGTTATTCATTGAATATTAAAACCTTCCGGTTATTCCCGGGGCAGACAAAATAATTATGGCCAAGCTTTTTGAACCGCTTAAGATAAAAAATGTGACTCTTAAAAACAGGATCGCTGTATCGCCGATGTGTCAGTATTCGGCCATGGATGGATTTGCTAATGACTGGCATTTGATACATCTGGGCAGCCGTGCGGTAGGTGGAGCGGCTTTGATCATCACTGAATCCACAGCCGTATCTCCGGAGGGCAGGATATCTCCGGACGACCTTGGCATCTGGAAGGATGAACATATTCCTCCTCTGCAGCATATCACTTCGTTCCTTGCGTCGCAGCAATGTGTAGCGGGTGTGCAATTGTCTCACGCCGGCCGGAAAGCCAGCACCCTGGCACCACAGCGCGGTCGCGGGAAGCTACCTGAAAGCGCAGGTGGATGGCAAGCCCTTGCCCCCTCGCCTATCCCATACTCTGACGATTACCCCAATCCGGTCGCGATGGATCTATCCGACATAGAAAAAGTAATCGGTGACTTTACCGCTGCAGCTAAACGCGCCTCAAGTGCTGGCTTTGATGTGATCGAAATACATGCAGCTCACGGTTACCTGTTGCACCAGTTCTTATCCCCGCTGACCAACCATCGAACTGATCAATATGGCCGTGGCTTCAACGGGCGTATCCGGTTGTTGCTGGAAGTCATTGACGGCATACGCTCGGTCTGGCCGCAAGATCGCCCGCTTTTTGTAAGAATCACTGGTACAGACTGGGTCGACGGCGGTTTAGCTATGGAAGATGCTATAAAAATATCTGAGGTACTTAAATACAACGGTGTGGATTTAGTGGATGTAACCACCGGTGGCCTGGTATCCCAGCAAGAGATACCTGTTGGGTTCGGATATCAGTTACCATTTGCGTCCAATATAAAAAAACAGACAGGCGTGCTAACCGGTACAGTGGGTCTCATTACAGAGGCGGCCCAGGCAGAAACCATTTTGGCTAATGGTGATGCCGATATGGTTATGATGGCTTGGGAAATGTTACGCGACCCTTATTTCCCTATGAGAGCAGCAGCTGTCGTGCATGCCGATATAATATGGCCACATCAATATGAAAGGGCAAAACCAACTTAAAGTTAAGTTACAGAAAATCTTGGTTGGCCTGACGCGGATCGCCTATTAGTTATGATTTGCATTCTTTCCCCTCCGAACAGCCAAACTTGTAATGTAGTCTAAATAAGAAATAGTATATTATTTATCATCTAAATTAAACCATCATGAAAAAGAAAGTTCTGATCATTGCATCGAACGCCAATACTATTGGGCCGCACAAAAGAAGGACAGGTAATTTTTTACCAGAAGTGGCACATCCATATGCCGAATTTTCAAGGGCGAATTATCAAATTGATTTTGCCACGCTAACGGGCGAAAGTCCCTATCTCGATGATCTTGAATCTGCGGCGGACCCTGATAATCTTGCTTTCCTGACCGGAAAAGGTTGGAACGATATGCGTAACAATAGCGCAAAACTTTCTACGGTCGACGTAAGTCAATATGATGCTGTGTTTATTCCCGGCGGACTTGCCCCCCTGGTTGATATGCCAGACGACGAATTGATCAAAAAGGTGATTAAAGAAACCTATGAGCGCGGGGCAGTCGTCGGCGCTGTTTGTCACGGGCCGGTTTCGTTACTGAATGTTAAACTCAGCGATGGCAGTTACCTTGTAAATGGCAAAAACATTTCTTCTTTTACAACTAAGGAAGAAGACAGCTATGCAAGGGCTGATGTCCCTTTTGATCTGCAAACAGAACTAACCAAGCAAGGCGCAATATACCATACTGTCGAAAACTGGCAGCCATTCAGTATTACTGATGGCAATCTGGTAACCGGGCAAAACCCTGCGTCGGGGAAGGGCGTTGGCGAAAAGATTGTTGCGTTACTTGGAAAATCCTAAAAAAGATTATGCATATGACTGTTGCTTTTTAAAGGCGACAGTCCTAGCTTTATCAATTAACAATCGATTACATCGAGGTTACTTCAGAAAACTTCACCAATAATCCAATCGAATGAAAAGTTCACCAATTCATGTTATCGCCAAATGGAAAGTTAAACCTGGCGAGTTAGCAACTGTTCTTGCTCTGTTACCAGAAGTTGTTAAGGCAAGTTCAGAAGAGAAAGGCAATTTATTTTATAAAATACAGCAGGATAACGCCGATCCGGACACCCTGTTGCTATTCGAGGGATACCGTGACGAAGCGGCTGCAGCTGAACATCGCAACTCCGTTCATTTCCAAACTATAGTAGTAGGAAAAATAGTTCCCTTACTGGAGTCACGGGAACTCAATGTGACTACTCCGCTGACATTTGCTTAGTGTTTCAATAGAAATTTCATCCAATGAGCATCAATTTAATTCAGTGCCGGCAAACCGCCGAAGCTGCAATAGCCAAAGCGGTAGAGATTGGTATCCCGATGAATATAGCTATTGTGGATGAAGGGGCTAACATCAAATTTTTTGTCCGTATGGATAACGCGATGTTAGGTTCTGCTGATATCGCTTTAAAGAAAGCACGAACCTCCAGTCTATTCAATCGCGATTCAGGAGATATAGGTAAACTTTCGCAGCCGGGAGGCCCTTTGCATGATATAGAGCAGACCAACGGGGGCTTGGTGTCTTTTCCGGGCGGGATTGTCATCAGGGACGATACCGGAAAAGTGATAGGTGCTATCGGGGTTTCCGGCGGTACTGTCGAACAGGATTTCCAGGTCGCTTCAGCCGGAGCTGCAGCTTATAAAGATTAAACCATAATGATACGTTCTCCGCAAAAGCCGGCAAAGAATTAATGCATCAGTACGCTACATGATCATCAACAGTGAAAATCCAAACAACTATCAGTTCTTTGGCATATTCGAAACAATTATTTTCGATCTGGAAGCAAGGCTTTAAGATGTACCGACGCTAATGCTTTTGCACCGTTGTCAGACATTTTCGCAAATGGTCAAACCTGGTTGCGAATCTTTAAGGCGATAGCTGGGAGCAGAACCAATCCAAAATGGATAGGATACGGATAACATATTGTTTTAGAGTTTTGATTTAGATTGAAGGCCCTCGATCCCCACGTGTTAATCGGCATCGATTTGCCGAGAGCTTGAGTTGTTTATAAACTATCTTGCAAAGCCTTAAAAGTTAGGTCCCGCCGCTTACAATTTTAATTTGTATACAATCCTCTAAGCTTACTCTTGATTGGCACAGCCTATCCTATAAAGATCTTTTTTATCGCGGCTTGACTGCAGTGGCCCCCCCTATTTATCTAAACCAATATGACGATCATAAAACTAATAATACTTATGATTCGTATAGTTTCCCTTTTTCTCATTCTATCCCTTAACTTTATCAAAACAAAAAGGCTACGCTGCCGAAGTTTAATGGGCTTCAGAATCATTGAATGGTATAGACAGCTTTAGACAGTACTTTTAGTGTTAGCGTACAACTCAGCATGAAGAAATGGCGGTTACTATAAAAGGATTTATACTGTAACAAAGCAGAGTATTCCGCGAGTTGATTTATCGAACCCTTTATAGGGTCAATACGTCGGACGAGAAGTTGCAACCATAGTTAAGAAACGTTTATCAGAATGGTCTACGGACGCTAATGACTATTCAAAATATGGCAAGCTCAGGAAATTGTTATCTGCGCGGCCAGTCCGAATATCATCAAACAATGGAAATAAGAAAATTAGGAAATACAGATTTGACTTTATCGGCGATTGCTTGCGGTACCTTTGCTATTGGAGGAATATTGTGGGGCGGAACTGATTTAGGAAAAGCTAAAGACGCCATTCAAGCATCACTTGAACATGGAGTAACAACCATTGATACCGCACCTTTTTACGGCATGGGGTTAAGTGAGGAGATTATTGGCCTGGCCATAAAAGGCAGGGATCGAAGTAAGATTCAACTGTTAACCAAGTTTGGAATGGTTTGGGATGGAAGTAATGATGGCAGAGGAGATTTTATGTTTCATTTAGATCACAATGGGAAAACCTATCCGATATACAGATATGCCTCCAAAGAAAATGTCATAAAGGAAGCCGAGGAGTGTTTGAGGCGGTTAAAGACCGATTACATCGACCTGTTCCAAATCCACTGGAATGACTCGACCACCCCAATCGCAGAAACGATGGAGGCCTTGCAAAAGTTGATTGATCAGGGTAAAATCCGAGCTGCAGGTGTTTGTAATTATAATGTGGACCAGATGAAGGAAGCTCAGGGCAGCATAAGGCTTGCGTCAAACCAAGTTCCTTTCAGCTTGCTGACCAGGGAAGTTGAAAGAGAAATCATTCCATATGCGCTTAAGCAAGACTTAGGAATTATTGCATATACACCAATGGAAAGAGGACTACTCACTGGGAAATATTTTGCAGGCGCCCGCCTGAAATTGAATGACCATCGTAACGATTATTTTAGTCACTTCGAACTTTCCAAAGTTAAATCCTTATTAGACAGGATCGAGCCGTTAGCGCGGGAAAAAAGCGCAAGTTTAGCACAATTGGTATTGCGCTGGGCTACAATGAAACCGGGCATTTCGACTGTTTTGGCAGGAGCCAGAAATGCGGAACAAGCCGTCGAAAATGCGCTTGCCATGACGATAATGTTAGATGCTGATGATCTTGCGCTTATAGATGACGAAGTTGCGAGAATAATTGAACCAGTCAATTATGGAAAGCGTCAGGTTAAATGGGGATCTGACGGCATTGCCATTTGGGCATAAATTGTTTGATCAACCCATCATTAATTGGAAAGTTAGTGATCACGACGATCGAAGGATTTTCATTTCCAGCCTAATATTTTTAGAATTACCCGGCTTTTTGTGCTGCCGGTAAAAACCATATTGTATTATATATCAAGGATCCCGGCTGATAAGTTGATCTGAGTTTTTCTAATCTTATATTCAAAAAATAATTTTCTTTAGGAGAAAACAGGCGTAAACGGATAATTGCAATTCACCATCGATTGACATTAGCCATAAATAAGGTAAAAGTAATTATCCAACAATACGGCCAATTTGGGATTAACCGCCGATTATAAAGATTAGTATATTGATAGGTTATATAAATTACCAAGATATAAGTCAAATGATCCGGGCGTATGTAATGTCTTTCGGAAATATTCTGTCGCCTGGTGTTCTAAATGGAGTATCAGGTATTTAAAAAATCACGAATGAGATCAGATACCGTTTTACCAAATTCTTCCAAAAGGAAATGCCCGCCTTCGAATAAGTGGATTTGGGCGTTTGGTACGTCTTTTTGATAAGCCAATGCGCCCGGACCGTGAAATATCTTATCATTCTTCCCTCATACGATTAACATCCGGGGCTGATGGTCTCGAAGATACTGCTGCCACTCGGGATACTTAGGAAAATTGGTATTGTAATTTTGGAAAAGGATCTTTTGTATTGCCTTTCTGCCCGGCAGTTCCATGAAATAATGATCCATGGTATAACTATCCGGGCTGATGAAGTCTTGATTTATGGAGCCAGATATGTATTGCTCTTTAATTCCTTCCGCTGACATCATGAAGTTAGCTGTAGCCTCCAGGCCGGATACATCGTTTGCTGCCGTCAACGCGGCGACTTTTTGAACAGTTGGTCCGAGACCTTCCAGATATACATTGGCGTTCTGTACGATCAGGCTTTTAACCAATTCCGGTCGTTTATTAATGATCCGGAAACCGATCGGTCCACCGTAATCCTGCATATAAAAACTTATATCACCAAGTTTTAGGTAGTCTATTAATTCTTCAACAATTTCAGCAAGATGGTCGAAGGTATATTCAAACGTGGAGGCGTCCGGGCAACCACTATAGCCAAAGCCGGGATAATCAGGCGCGATCAGGTGAAAATCTGGCGAGAGCCAGTTCATCAGATCTCTGAACATGTGAGAAGAAGATGGAAAGCCATGCAAAAGGAGAATCGCTGGTTTGCCCGGGTCTCCTGCTTCGCGGTAGAATAGCTGAGTACCGGCTATCGTTATGCTATGGTAACGTATTAGGTTATACGGATTGTCTTTTTCTATTTCCATGACTTTTGACCATTTAAAGTTGACCTTAGATGATTTGACTATTGGTGTTGCATCCCGAATGCTTTTCCTATTTTTATTTCAAAAATAATGCGATTGGTTTGAGTTTAGTGGTTCTATGCTATTATTTGAATTGTATCACTTATAGTTTTTATAATAATTACATACAAGGAACCCTGGCCTGTACTTTGCCGGCTCGTGCAAAACTTCAGTCCTCGTCGGTAAGGGATGCACGAGATGCATTCATATCCGGTGCATAGTCCAGAAGTTCGATAGCCTCACTGTAGCGGTTAGTTTAGTTAGTAAAACACAGTTTTTGGGGGCATTTATTGGGGATAGTACTTATCCCATTATCGAAACTGCATGAGCGAGTAATGCTGGACAAATCGTAAATCCTGACTACTCCGATTTAAGTAAGGATGGCAGAATCTACTTAGTATCAGGTTTGAATGAACCTTGTTCAACATCTTTTAAAAAGGTGGTCAGGGTATTGAAATAACGCTGCTGGTCGTCATACATCGCCATGTGGCTTCCTTCCGGACAGAGATAGGTCCGACTGTTCGGCAGCAGCCGACCTTCCCTTAATATGCTTTGAGGATTCATCTCGTCGTGCCTGGCCCCAAGGACTAACACCGGTATATGGATGCCAGGCAATTGTTCCCAGAAATCCCAGTCCTTGAAATTTCCCGTGACGTGGAACTCATCCACACCCTGCATTTGCATATAAATCTGCTGGTTCGCTTTCTTGAAAGCGCGAAGCAACGGCTCGGGCCACTGTGCTAATGGCAAACGACATATCACCTGCGTGTATAATTTATTCATCAGCAGATCTGAATATAACGGTGATGTATATGCCTTGAGTTTATCGAGTGAATCATAGCGGGCCTTATCTGAATTGGAGAATATCCTTGATTTAAGTTCAGCAGAATAATCCGTAAAGTCTTTAAGGCTGGCGGTCATGTTAGAGAAGACCGCACCTTTAACATGTGATTGATATTTTTTCAGATATTCCATCTCCAGCAGACTGCCCCAGGAGTGCCCTACAATATAAAAATGGTCTAAATTCAAACCCTTCCTCACCTGTTCCACTTCTTCCACGTACCGTGGTATGGTCCAAAGGGAGGTATCTGTAGGTGTATCCGAGTTTCCGCAGCCTAACTGGTCATAATAATAGATTTCCATACCTTCTTTTGGCAAAAAATCCTCAAAACATTCCATATAGTCATGGGAAAACCCAGGTCCACCATGTAATAAAAGTACTTTAATTTTACCTTCTCCAATCTTTTTGGTCCATACGCGGTGCCCTCCGCCGACGCCGATCAATCTGCTTCCGCCGGTTTTTATGCTGTCCTTCTTCGGCCCATCAATTGCAGCAGACGGGGATTGCGGTTGTCTACATGCCATGCAGGCAATCATCATTATCCATATCAAAGTGTTTTTCATGCTATCAGGTAATATTTAAAAAGTTCAAAAATAAGGGAGTAACCTCATTAATATGTTAAATCAGGAGATCCGAAGTGTTAAACTTTATTAACACTTTACCGTGAAGTCGCAGGCCGATCAATGCGCTATGTCAGGACAAAAATGAATGCTTATTGGCTTGTTGTTAAGGAATTGATAAACATTGATCTATGTTTATAATTTTGATAATAGCAGTTATCATCCCTGTTATGACTGAATGTGTCATTAACTTGGTTTAATCCAATACTTTCGTACTATTAACGGAGCTGTATTCAGCCAATTGTTAACAATCAAAGACGAAGGAAATGAAAAACAACATTGAAAAAAAAGTCATCGTGATCACCGGTGCAAGCAGCGGTCTTGGTGAGGCAACAGCTAAATACCTGGCTGAAAAAGGCGCTATTGTAGTGCTCGGCGCACGGCGGGCTGATCTGTTGGAAAAGGTGGTTCAAAGTATCACCGCCAATGGCGGAACAGCGATCTATCTGAAAACAGATGTCACGGTAAAAGAGCAGGTGGCTTCGTTAGTAAATAGTGCGGTGGCAGCCTACGGCAAAATCGATGTCATTATCAATAATGCGGGACTGATGCCGATCGCTCCGATGTCTGAGG
Organism: Mucilaginibacter sp. SG538B; assembly: GCF_013376065.1. Lineage (NCBI taxonomy): Bacteria > Pseudomonadati > Bacteroidota > Sphingobacteriia > Sphingobacteriales > Sphingobacteriaceae > Mucilaginibacter > Mucilaginibacter sp. SG538B. The sequence goes on along the minus strand of NZ_JABMJI010000005.1, from coordinate 215,667 downwards.
TCAGGACCGATGAATGGGACAAAATGATTGATATCAATATAAAGGGGGTACTTTATGGTATTGCAGCTGCCTTACCCATTTTTCAAAAGCAAGGGAACGGCCATTTCATTAATTTGGGTTCTGTGGCAGGCATCAAGGTTTTCAGCCCGGGTGGAACTGTCTACAGCGGTACCAAATATGCTGTTCGTGCAATAAGCGACGGGCTCAGGCAGGAAGTAGGCGGAAATATACGGACTACCACGATCGAACCCGGGGCAATTGAATCGGAATTAAAATTCAGTACCAAGCATGCGGAAAGTGCGATCAATGTCAAACAGTTTTACGAAAAGGCTATTCCGGCGTTGACGATAGCTAAAGCCATTGCATATGCCATAGAACAACCTGCGGATGTGGATATTAATGAAATTGTCATTAGGCCAACTGCTCAGGATTTTTGACCGGGAGCGGGTTTTATCAGATTGGAGATTACCGTTTGAATCCATTGAGACGTATGGTTAACGACGGGAGTTAAGTGATTTCGCATTCATGAATTTTAAATATTAGAACTTTCTATGTACAATAAAGTTTCCCTTACCGCTTGTTATTGTTAAATTTTCGGAATTGCTAAGGACCGCCTTGACAACTCTCCTTGGCATCATTTATATTCGGTGGTGATAGCACAGGCTACAAGTTTGATTGAATTAGATATGGTCAACGATTTTTCAAGATAGATGATGGCTAAACTAACCCGCTCCCTACCTGATCATATTAAATATCCCGGGTTACATCATCGGTCTGGTATTGGGCTTGTTCAGTCAAAAAATCTGGATAACAACGGTAATGTTTATTAGTGTAATCTTAAGCTCTTGTTCAGACTGGTCTGTTTACGATTCTTTTTCCTAAAAGCCTAGCCGTAAAATGTTTAAGCCGTCACGCAAATGATTGCTTCCTGTCAACTTTTTTATATGACAGCTGGCCTGAATTTTATTTGTTTAACTGCTGAATGTTTATATTCGTTTATGGGAGATGGAACTATGAGCACAGTTTATAAACCTTTTTAGGTATATTTCTTATGGAACATCGTGATCCGCTGAAGCGTTTGAGTCAAAGGGGCAAGCTAACGGCGCGACTTGCTTGCGCAGTGTTAGGTGCATTGTTTTTCGGGTCGAGTGCAAATGGCCAGGCCAACCTGAGCGGCTATCGAGAAGTGTCCAAACAGCGCTTACTGCTCCGTATTACCGCACAATACCTTCATACCGTAAGCCAAGGGCAGATCGATATGGACAGTGCCATACTCATCCCGAGCAAATTGTACAAACTCAGCCCTTTTCTTGCCTACAATGAAGGCTACAGCAATGGAGAACGTTCGACCGGAACAATACTGTTAGATGCCGGGAAAGTGAGCGAAGCTATAATGGAGTTAGCCAAAAGTAAGGGTGAAACCCGCCTGAGACTATTGGTCGAACTGGCAACTCACTTTCTTTTTAAGCCGGGCAATGCTCCAATAGATCTTAAGGAAGCCGCAAAATATATTAATGAGGCCTTATCAGGCAGCAGCTCGGTTGCGGTGAAGTGGCAAATTGAAATCATGAGTCTTAAAGGTGAATTGTTACAGCAGTCCGGACAATCAGAGGAAAGCCGGAACGTTTTCCGTGAAGTGATCAGAATTACTGAGCAGTTAAATGATAAATCAGCGCAGGGCCGGGCATTGCTTAAAGCCGGCGGTGCCCTTCATTATGGAGATCCTGAGCGGCTTGCTGACTTCGAAAAAGCGCTCGACGTTTTTAGAGTCCTTGGCAATAAAGAAAAAGTGATCGAAACTATCTCGCAAATCATCATTGAGAATTTTGCGGCCAAAAGATATGATAATGCCGAAAGATTATCTACCGATATCATTCAACGCGAAAAAGAAATTGGTTTCCACTGCCAGCAATATTCCTTCGACGCGCTCTCCTATATCAATAATAGAAAGGGGCAGTTAACAAAATCTTTAGAATATTCTAATCAAAGCCTGGAAGCGATTCATTCTGGAATTGATTCTGCTTTTATAGGTTATTTTTATTGTCGCCGGGGTGCTGTATTAGAGCGCTTGTTAAAAAACCAGGAGGCTATGCTTTGGTTTGATAAGGCACTGAATGCACAAAGCGATCAACTTAAGTTGTATTGGTTCAGGGCCATGGCCGGCAAAGTAGAGTTGCTTATCAGCTTTAACAGGCCTCTAGAGGCCATAAAAATACTGAAAACCTATCCAAAGAGATATGTAATTTCAACTTACTTTGAGCAGATGCACTACGCTTACTTGCAGGGGTTGACCTACGACAAACTCCATAATTTCAAGCTTGCAGAAACGAACTACCAACAATTTCTGATTATGGCGAAAGCTTTTCCGATTGAATATGTGCACGATGAGCTTCCACTAGCTTTATATCAGATAACTACTTTTTACCGGGAACGGCGCAATACGAAAAAAGCAAGAGAACTGCTGGAACAAGCAAGAGGATTTACAACCGCTGAGGATTTGCAGGGATTAGGATTATATTACCAGCAACTTTTTAAGATCGACTCTACTGAGAAGCGTTATTTCCAGGCAGTCACAGATCTTCAGAAAGCGCATACCTATTTCGATTCGGCTTTTAGCGACGATCAGGTCAAAAAGGCGCGGGAGCTGTTAGTTAAATACGAAACTGAAAAAAAAGATAAAAATATCAAGTTATTGAACAGTCAAAAGCAGATGGCCCAGATAAGGGCCAGGGAAGCAAACCGGACAATAAACATAGTATTAGGAGGCTTAGCGTTGCTTGCCACCATTGTTGCGCTGCTGATCAAGCTGTATTTCAATAAACAGGGCGTAAACCTTAAACTTGAAGCTAATCGGAAAGAGCTGGACCAAAAAAACACCTTCCTGGAAAAGGTTAATTCGGACAAGGATAAACTATTAAAAGAAAAAGAATGGCTGCTTAAAGAGGTGCACCATCGCGTCAAGAACAATCTTCAGATGGTGACAAGCCTGCTTTATTCCCAGGCTGTTTATCTCGAAGACGGTGCAGCCAAATTGGCCGTCAATGACAGCCTTAGAAGGATGCAGGCAATGTCACTCATTCATCAAAAGCTTTACCAGGACCAAAATACATCTTTCATTGCCATAAAGGACTATATCAATGACCTGGTGCGGTACTTGCATGATAGTTTAGATGCTGGAAACAATATAGTGTTTAAGCAACAAATCGAAGAACTTCTCCTCGATGTATCGCAAGCAATTCCGCTGGGTTTAATTGTCACGGAAAGTATTGTAAATGCGCTGAAATATGCATTTTTGAATGAGCAGGAAGGTCTTGTTAAGATCGTCTTGCTGGAAGACGGGCCCGGGCGATTACAGCTTAAAATATCAGATAACGGGGTCGGTCTTCCGGCAGATTTCGATGCCTTGGAGCATAATTCGCTCGGACTTGACCTGATGCAGGGTTTAGCTAACCAGCTAAACGGCGAACTGGATATAAAAACAGACAACGGCGTTCATATTACCCTTAAATTCAAAATGTTAACAAATTAATGATTGCGGGACATCAGAATAAACCTATAAAAAATTTAATATGAATTGCAAAATACTCATCGTTGAAGATGAATTTATAGTAGCAAATGCCTTACGTCTGGTCATCAAACAGGCGGGGTACCATGTTTGTGGGGTCGCTACATCCGCTGAAAATGCAGAAATTGCCATTCAAAAAGTTAAACCGGACATCGTCCTGCTGGACATCCATTTAAGCGGCAAGCGAAATGGGATTGACCTAGCCAAAAAACTAAAGGCAGATCTAATTCCATTTATTTATCTTTCGGCAAACTCCAGCCAGAAAGTATTGGAAGAGGCTAAAGCCACGGAGCCTTATGGCTTTCTGGTCAAACCTTTTCGTGAGAAAGATGTGCTGGTCGCGCTTGATATCGCATCCTACCGCTCTAAAAACAGCCTTGAATCTAAATTACTGCGGGAGCAGCTGCTGCAGGACCAGTTGATTGAAATAAGTAACAGGGAATCTGATCCCGTGCAAGGTTTTTTAAAGATCACACATTTGCTGCAGCCGTACGTACCGAATAACCTGATCCTGCTTGAACGTAAACCACTTCAGGAAGAAAATTGTACAGGATTCGGATTCTTACGAACTGGACTTGAAGAATATCAGGTCATTGGAAATGATGAGCTGGTTGCCATCTCTGGGCTGAAACCCAGCTATTTTTTTGAGAACGAAACCTTTAAAGACGAATCGAATGCCTTGAGTTATACAGCAAGTACTCACAGTAGCTTTGATAAACTGAGTGAAATGGAGCGGAAATTGTTCGATCATTTTAAGATAGAGTCTAATCTTATTTTTACTTTATTGCTGAATAACGGCACACGGGTGAATTTTTCATTTTATAGCCGTCAATGTGGTATTTATAATCAGGAGCACATCGCCTTGCTTCAACGTTTGAAAGTCCACCTTAAAGATATCTCGGAAAAATTTTTTGGAGAGAAAGCACAGCGCGTGTTGGGGATAGCTGCAAAGCGGGACCAGACGATCCTGCCGGTATCGGAGGTGCCGGAGTTTGACAATGTCGTTGGCAGGCACCCACAGCTTATGGCAGCTCTCGATCTCGTAAAACAGGTGGCTCCATATACCTCCTCCGTACTGATACTGGGTGAGAGCGGAACCGGCAAGGAGCGGATCGCAGAATGTATCCATTTGCTTTCAGGCAGAAGAAAAGCGCCGTTTGTAAAAGTGAACTGTGCCACGATCCCCGCAACCTTAGTGGAATCTGAACTTTTCGGTCATGAAAAAGGAGCATTTACGGGTGCTACCGAAAAAAGGATAGGAAAGTTTGAGCAAGCTTCCGGAGGGACCATTTTTTTGGATGAGGTTGGGGAGTTGCCACTTGATATGCAGGCTAAGCTACTTCGTGTTTTACAGGAAAAGGAGATTACATACGTCGGTGGAAGTCATACCAAAAAGATTGACATACGCGTAGTCGCAGCGACGAACCGAAACCTTGAAAAAGAAATTGCTGGCGGAAATTTCCGGCTCGATTTATATTACAGGCTTAATATTTTTCCGATTACTTTACCTGCGCTGCGGGAGCGGAAAAGTGACATTGAAGCCCTGGCCTCCCATTTCGCTTATAAGTTTTGCAAGGAATTTAATAAGGAGTTCACAGGTATTTCCGATCCGATGCTGAAAGAAATGGAAACTTATGACTGGCCTGGGAACATACGTGAATTGGAAAACGTAATAGAGCGCTCAGTAATTCTGAATGACGGAATTTCCAAATTGGCGTTAAAGCAGCCCCTTAAAGAAAATACCGTTGCGATTGTTGAACCTGTCCGGCTCACCAGTTATGACGATATCAGATACGCTCAACGGGAAACGGAGCGGGAATATATTATTGCTATCCTGAAACAAACGGAAGGGCGGATACGTGGCGCAAAGGGGGCCGCTGAATTGTTAAATATCAAACCCACGACGCTTGAATCCAAAATGGCCCGGTTCGGGATCACCCGCGAAAATTATTCTTAGCTTACTCCCGAAATTTTACTGATACTTTTGTTGGTGACAGCTAAAAATACGAAAAATTGGAGTCGATGATCTTTACCTCCGAAAGATTGGAGAATACTCAAATAATTATCCCAGTTTTTGGCAATGCCTTTTTTTATTAAATATCTGACTATCATTACCTTGCATTAATCCATCTATTTTATCCGTCCATTGGCATGCAAATGACTTACTCATTTGCATGGATATGACGGAGACACAAATAACATCAACGTTCAGGAACCAACAAGGAGAAAAAATCTTCTTCGGGAACCGGATAGCTGGCAGTAAGCCGAAAAGCATTGCTGTTGATGTTCACGGGCTGAACTCCAGTAGCGAGTATTCCCATAGCTTCGCAAACCAACTCCATGGAAATGGCTATGAGGTGTATACACTGTGGGCTACTACGCCCCGGAGCAGAGATTATTTCATGGAGCAAACTGCTTCACGCGATAAGTAACTTAGGGTATATTAAGGCCATTAACACGATCCGTTAAAAGATAAATAGAATGAGATAATCCTCCGGGAGAAACTGAGGTGGCTGAACGAAAGACTTTCAAGACGATGGTTGCAAAACTCCCGTGATTAAATGCTGAAGTACGAAAATAACTACCTTAACGACACACACAATGATAAATTTAGAATGGTTCAGAACTTTTAAAGTTATTTACGAGGCAGGTACTTTATCTGCGGCTGCACAAGCATTGTTTATATCCCAACCCGGCGTAAGTCTGCATTTAAGTTCGCTGGAAGCTTTCACGGGATACCGTCTTTTCGACAGGGATACCCGAAAGATGATTGCGACGGACAGGGGAACCTTTCTTTACAATTTTATCATCGAACATATGAACAAACTCGAGGAAGCCGAGAATATCTTCAATAAAAAATGGAAACTCGAAAAGCCAACCGTTAGTGTTGGGATGTCGATGGAGGTTTTTCAGTATATACTCGAATCTCATGTTCCGGAGCTTCCATTCAATCTGACTACCCGCTTTGGCGATTATTCGCAAATGTTACATGAATTGAACAATGGCACGTTAGACCTGATTTTAACTCCGCAAAAAGGTACCCAACATAACCTTGAGTATACACCATTCAGTAAAGAAAGAATCATTTTGATCTGCGGGGGAAAAACTGACACTACCGAGTTGGATAGCTTGATCCTCAAGGAGGATCGGGAAGCAGTAAAAGACTGGCTGACAACTCAATTGTGGTATTCCACAGCTGCCGATATGGAGCCGCTGAAAAGGTTTTGGTCAGCCAGTTTCAATACCCTGCCTGCCTTTCGCCCTAACTATATCGTACCATATTACGGGGCCATTTTGCGGTGCCTTTCAAACAATAAAGGATTCGCAGTAGTACCTGATTTCCTGTGCCGGCAAGAAATCGAAAAAAACTTAATCAAATTAGCCTGGGAAGGCAGCCCGCCGGTTGAAGATACTTTGTATTTTGGTAAGAGAAAGATAACTGCTTTTCCCGGAGAAATTAAACAACTGGAAGTAATTTTGTCCAAAAACTGGCCGTTAAATGAAGATAAAATCTTAGCGAGCAGCTAATCCATCGACAAATTGTTATCACATTCACAATAGGATTTACAAAGGCGATACGTTTAGTCAAGTGTTGACACAGCTTTCGAATGTACATTAAAAGAAAACTAGTAGGCCCCATTAATGGGCAATAAAAAGACTTGCCCAACGCTGATCGTGCAGAGTGTCCATCTGGACAGCGGTGTGATATAAAGGAGCGACATCCATTGACCTTTTGATTTGAAGCAGGCCTTGTAACCACTGTTCGGAAGTCAATGCCGGTCGTTAGCATATTAACCAAGATGAAAAAGTTCGACATTTTACTGGTTGAAGACGACCAGGTACTCGCGAGCCTTATCCGCGAGAGCCTGGAACAACGGGAATTTATCTTGCACCTTGCCAAAGACGGGGTTGAGGGCTGGTCAATGTACAGATCTATCAAACCGGATATTTGTGTTGTCGATGTTTTGATGCCTCGGAAAGATGGGTATACTCTTGTCTCGGAGATCCGTTTGGTAGATGAGCAAGTCCCGATCATTTTTTTGAGCGCGAGGACACAGATTGGAGATGTTTTAAAGGGACTTGAGTTGGGGGCAGATGATTATTTGAGAAAGCCATTCAGCTTGGAAGAACTGTATTTGAGATTGAAGGGGCTTGTCAAAAGGCGAATTCAGCCTCCTGACACTTCAGCTATGAGGGAATACCGGGTTGGAAGTTACCGTTTTCGGCATCAGTTCAGGGAATTGCTCCATGGCTCGGCGGTCATTTCCCTCTCGGAGCAGGAAGCGGATCTCTTATTATTACTGGTAAAGCAAAAGAACGAACTGCTCGAACGGCGTGTGGCCCTCCTGAAACTTTGGGGTGGGTATGATCATTCAAATTCCAGGAGTATGGACGTTTTTATAACCCGCTTGCGTAAGCTTTTGATGGCCGATCCGGCAATAAAAATTATGAATGTCCGCGGTCGGGGGTTTATACTTAAGTATGATCAAGTCAGCGAATCTAACCTGTGATTATCCTGCTGATGACAGATATCAGGTAATTGATTTAAATAATTGATCTAATAACAATAGTTTAGAATTTGCCAGGCTGAAAAAACAAAGGCATATTAATCGCAATCCTATGACCGAACACTTTCAATTCAAAACAGATACGCCTGTAAATGCTGCACTTGGAGCAAGAAAGGGCCAGGCTTATCTTCGCCCACAACAAAGAGGGACTGAAATCTTGCCTGTTCCCATACGGAAGGGACTTAAGCTTAAGTTCGGTCGTAAACAAATTGTTAACCATTTTCAGAAGGCGATCCGGGTACTATTTATTTCGAAATCAATTGGCTTTCTATTCGCTCGCTACCGTATGATAGTCTTACTGATAACTGTTCTTATCTGTGTATTAATGATATGGTGCTACCGATAACGTAGACTTGACGCTGTATCAACAATTTGGTAAAAAATAAAAATCAAGGAGTAGTAATAGCCACGTTTTATGTCCGGGCTTTTATTTGAGACGAAAGTCGTTTTCCGTATCCGATCAATATTTTCGGTTCTAGTTGCGAAAAGGTTATTGCCATTCCTAATGCACACGCTTATTGGTGCGGTAATCATAGAACAACCCAATTGTATTTGCCCGGTTTCATGTCTTTCAAGATAGAGAGGTCAATTTCCGAGTTATCCGGGATGTTCACCGAAGAATCAGCCAGACCGTCTATATAATACCATTTCAATCGGTCGAGTATGAAATGCGGAAACTTCCAGAAGGGATTTTCCCTGTTTTTTAGCAGTTAAATTTTTGACATGCAGTAATAATCATAGCATCAAAGTCAATCAGACGCTGTATTTTGCCTATCAGCCCATGTCCGGGAATGATCAGTGTTTCGTTTGTTGTCCGGTCTGCATTGATCTTAACCACCGCAATCATGCTATCTACATTTCAGTTAGTGAAATAATCAAAATGGGAATACCTGCAATTTCCCTCAAATGCAGCTAGTATAGGGCGTAATTATTATCAGGAAATAGTAATAGATAAAACTTGAATCGCAATGATTGCCTTGGAGTGGCTTGCTATCACATACCACATCGAATCAATTATGGCAAAAAAATTACCGATCCGGTCAGCAGATCGTTAGATTTGATAAGTTCTCGGAGCTTTAAAGGCAGTTAATTTTATTTTCGAGGATCATTGGATAAAGCGTAGCTTATAACAAGTTCGCCGCAACCATTTTTCAGATCAATCAGTTGGCGGCTTGCAGCTTAGGCCTGGGGGACGAAAAGGAGACGAAAAGATGTTGTCGGCCTACCGTTTGCACCTTTTTTCCGAGCCTGTATTATCGTATCTTAGTAGGTGAAATTTCTGCATGATTTTAATTAAAAAGGTGATGAGGACTGCAATGTTATGCATATTCCTGATTCAACAAGCGATAACAACATTTGCGCAATCCAGCGACTTGGATGAACTTCCATTACCTATACTAAGACACAAGCTGGCCACGAGTAAAAATGATACCAATAGGGTCAAATTGCAACTTGCGTTAGGTCATTTAATGTTTTTTAAACCTACCAAAGAGATAAAGGATATTGATTCGGCAGCCAAATTTGCCGAGCAAGCATCTACCCTTAGCTATCGTCTAAAGTATGATTTTGGAATAATTAATTCCATGCTCCTTAGCGCAGAAAGCTTTTATAATCGGAATGATCGGCAAACGGGTCTAAAGATCGCTCAAAATGCTCTGGCCTTTGCCCAAATGCGCAAAAATAGCGACGGCGAAGCAAGATCATATCATCAGATAGCTCAGTACTACCCTATTTCAGATCCAGTTTCCCTTCAACAAAGAATCATGTACATTAACAAAGCGATAGAAATATTTAGGAGGAATCGGAACTACCTTTGGCTATCCTATTTGCTGACAGGCAACTCAGACCTGTTATTCCGGGCTGACCGGGTTACAGAAGGTCTTAGGTCATTATTTGAAGCTTTAGACCTCGGGAAAGCTGTAAGCCGTCGCACTGTTGAAGGCATATATCTGAACATTAGCAGGATATCATTTAAATTGGGTGATTACACTAATTCGCTAAAATATAGTTTATTAGCGCTCGAGACGGCCAAAGAAGTCAGTGATACAACCATACAACTCACTGGTATAAATCATATTATTGCTTCCACTTATATTAAAATGGAGGACTATAGCAGGGCGATACCATTTTCCATTGATGTATTATCGATGGCAAAGCGTTATCATGACCATCGTGTTGTAATGATGGAATCGCCGGCACTCGCCCTGGAATACCTTCGTACTAACCAGGCCGACAAGGCTTTCGCCGTTCTTAATGACATGAAAAGCCACGCAGTTGGTGATTTGGACAACTTATCTGTGGCAATGGCTTTTATAAACAATCTGGTCGATGCCAAACATTTCAGCGAAGCTGCCCGGTATGTTGAGAATCTGAAGAGTTTATTACCGAAGATTGCTGCGGTTAATATCCAGGAACTGATGGATGCTTACAACGCTCTTGCGTCTTATTATTCTGCAACGGGGGATGTGAAACACGCTTATCGTTATACAGAGTTGTATGCCACCATGGCGCATAAACAAAATTTTGCGGCGGGTGTCAGGACAGCAGAATATCGTTATTATGAATTGCTTTCGTTAAAAGGCGATAAAAAATCCGCCATGGCACACTTTCTTAAAGAAAAGAAGATTAAAGATTCGATCGATAATATAGCAAAAACTTACCAGATCTCCCTACTACATATTGAAAACGAAGCACTCGAAAAAAACAAACATATCGACTCGCTCACCAGAGAGGCATTGTTAAGCGATGCCAAATTAAAGCGTAATCAACTCATCCAGAAGGTGACAGTCGGTGGAACAGTGTTATTAATGATTATTACAGCATTGGTCTATAATCAATACCGGCTCAAGCAACGCAGTAATGCGCAACTATTACAACAGAAGTTGGAGATTGACCATCAAAATTTATCCCTTAAACACCTGATAGCGGATAAAAATTTGCTTCTCGGAGAAAAAGATCTTCTTTTAAAAGAGGTGAACCACCGGGTTAAAAATAACCTGCAGATTGTCATGAGCTTGTTGGCCTCACAATCTGTATATCTTTCTGTGGAAAGTGCGCATCAGGCAATTTTGGAAAGCCAGAACAGGGTACGCTCGATCGCACTGATCCATGACCAATTGTACAAAACGGACAATGTTACAGAGATCAATCTTTTGATATACATTAAAGAATTAATTCAGTCGTTAGACAATTCCCTAAATCACAGAATCAATAAAATTGTAATAGACTATGATGTCGACGATATCACGCTTGATGTATCCCAGGCCATACCTGTAGGTATCATCTTAAATGAGATGGTGACCAATGCGATAAAATACGCATTCCCCAATGACCAGCCGGGAAGTATCGCGATCCGGGTTAAACGTGCAGGAAAATTTTTGGAAGTTCAAGTTAGTGATAATGGTGTAGGATTGCCTGAAGGTTTCAATCTTTCAGGTGCAGAATCTCTCGGTATTACACTTTTGGAAGGCTTAACAGAGCAACTTGAAGGTTCGCTTAGTATTGAAAATAAGAATGGCCTGACCGTTTTCTTAAAATTCCCAGTGAAGACCATCGACAGCCAGAAACAATCGCTGACTTAATGAGAATCAAAATCGCTGTAAGTCGCTTAATTATCCGCCAAAATCCGCTATAACATTTTTATTAAATCAAATTTAAACAGCTTCTGAGAAATTAACAATTGATTACCTCCTGCGATGTTAATTTGTGAAATATCATCCCCACGTAATCTACCCCCTTTTGATGGCCCCCCAATTGATCTCCCCGTCTTTTCATTGAAGGCTGCTCCTTGGAATATAATTTCTTTCATCAATATGAAGATTATTTTCTTGTGCTTATTCGCAAGCAATGGACATGCGCGAATTTGGTTCCTTAGATTTACAATCGTTTTTTTTTAATCTGTTTTTATTGTTGACTGCTATTACGGCCTTCAGGGATTGCGAAAATAAAGGTTCAGTTTATTGACAGGTACAAGCTGTCAAACAGTGTTAGAAATTGCTGTTACCATTATCAGAAATTTAATATCATTAATCAATTAGATGATTTCGCAATAAGTTATACAGACCTATATTTGACTACATTAAACAGCTCATTGATAGTAAACAGATGGCAAAGGCAATTTACCAAATTGTTGCCTGAACATTGCTGATGGAGAAAAGACGCGCAGAAGGAAAGGATGCGGTGATTGATAGAATTAATAACTGGATCAGATATTACGCAGTGCGAAAAACAATTTCTGTCTAACAAATCTAAATAACCTACTAGTTAACGTCTATGCAAACTTAAAATCAAACTAATTAATAGTACTACGATGGGATTACAAAAACAGCGAATTTTCTTAGAAAAAAATGTCGAAACTAAGGCACGACATTCCGAAATAATCGGTGAAAGTACGGCGATTAAAAATTCGTTGACTTTACTTGATAAAATAGCTTATACTTCCTGTACAGTTTTAATTACAGGGGAAACAGGTACGGGGAAAGAACTGGTAGCAAGAGCAATTCACAATAATTCACCCCGAAAAAATAAATCTATGATAAAGGTTAATTGTGCAACCCTGCCAGCGAACTTGATCGAATCAGAATTATTTGGTCACGAACGTGGAAGCTTTACAGGGGCCTATGAACGACATATCGGCAAATTTGAGATGGCAAATAATAACACACTATTTTTGGATGAGATTGGGGAGATGCCACTGGAGCTGCAGGCAAAATTGCTTAGTGTACTTCAGGATCGAGTAATATATCGTATCGGCAGCAAAAACACCATTACAATAGACGTTAGAATCATTGCTGCTACAAACCGCAACCTAGAATTGGAGGTAGAAGAAGGTCGCTTTAGGGCCGATCTTTACTATAGATTAAATATATTCCCCATTGAATTGCCCTCGCTGAGAGAAAGAAGAGACGACATTATTCCATTAGCTAATCATTTTATTGAGAAAATTTCAGAAAGGTTAGCAAAGAAAATTAATATGGTAACACATTGGGCTTTTCAGGACTTATTAGATTATGATTGGCCCGGCAACATCAGAGAGTTGGAACATACTGTTGAGCGAAGCATTTTGTTGGCTGAAGATAAAACTATAAGACGATTCTGCATACCGGTTAAGAAAAGAAAATTGATGGCAAAATCCGGGCAAGATCGGACTTTTATTAAAACAATTGCCGAAAATGAACGCGATCACATCACGCTGATACTTGAATATTGCCGGGGAAGAATTTCGGGTATAAATGGGGCAGCACATTTGCTGGGAGTACCATCAACCACTTTACATTCAAAACTAAAACGGTTAGGTATTGATAAGTTCGACTCAGGACACTAATAGATTTCCGGTAAGGCGTCTATCAGCTGAGTTTGGTGCCGGTTAAGCTAAATATCGAAAAATCGAATGGCATAACGCAGGCTAAAGTCATAGCGTTGTCGAAACGCGCAAATTGGTAAACATCAGGATTAATGGCGAAAAAAAACAGGCATGAAACGAAGCACCGGTACAGCAAAATCGAAACAAAAAGCAATGACTTCTCGATATACCAGTATTTTACCTTAGCAATTAATGGTAATCATCCATGTTCTTTCCACGCCATTTCAATCATGGACGCTATCCTCTTTTTGGGTCGCCGATAAGTCCGCATTTTAAAATTCAGGAACGGAGTAGTTGTCCACTCAATTTATAAACTCTTCTGGGACGACGCCAGATGTGGAGATTTCCAACTCTGAAGCGGTTCGTTTTAAGCTGGTACTTAGGCTACTCCATTTATTCCGCAAATCTGGCGGTTAGCTTTTTCGAAACAGAATGATATATTTTCAGGTCCTCCCTATTGAGGCTTTCTATGCCACCATAAGTTTCTATTCTGTTACCATCGTTATTTTCAACCTTCATGTTTTGATCTAATTTACTTCAGACAACCCATCATTAAGAATTGCTATTAAATAGTGTCGAATTTCTGGTAATGCCCCTTGGGCGAATTAACGAAACCGGTCAGGTATATAGATCATAAAGTGATCTGAGTAGCGATAATGAACGTGCCTTTTGATGCAGCCTGCACGTTGTTTTCCACGATCGGCCTAGTCTGATATTTGATAGTTAACTTGGCGTAATGTCCGTCCAGGAATATATTACCGCCCGCACTCCAGTATGTAAAGTTGGCATTACCATAACGCTGGAATTTTTGCAGACTGAATTCGCCGAAAGGTTGGATGCGCGTATTGGAGTTGGTCAGACTTTTAGGTAATAATAAGCCGGCCTGTGTGAACCAGCTCCAACCTGTCCCGATCAGGGGGGCATTATTTCCAGGCCCTGCCTGGGAAACGTGGCCGGTATAGCCAAAATCCTCACTGACATTCGCATTCATAATAGCCCCGTTCCTTAAATAGTTAGGACCAAAATTATAATGATAGTAAACACTATATGCTGTAAGTGCCCAGTTTTTACGGCCTCCAAAAGGCAAGTCAGCAAAACTGTCGATCGCCCATAGATTGATATTATGGCGGATAAGCGGTGACGAGGCGCTATTTCCGGCTTGTGTAACCGTACCTTCGCCCGCATGGTAATAGCCGGCACCAATATTAAAAATCTTCTTTGTTCCAACATATGTCCCCGTTGTATATGGCATTGGGTTGCCTTCCCTGTCAAATAACTGCCAAGCTGCATACCCGGTTGTGGCCAGTTTACCCGTTGCGTTGTTGTCAACAGCATATTTGATCTCAGGCGAACCTACAGGATAGTTAATTGGATTGGAGAGTACTGTAAATGGTTTATTGAGCGACCATCTGTATACTACCGGCCCGGCATTACCCTTGAAGTAAATGCCTAAGGCGCGTGCAAATTGGTCGGATAGCTCAACTGTTGGCCAGTTATAGATGGGAGCGTCCAAGGCCAGGTAATTGGAGGAACTTGCAGAGGTCATCCGGCTCAGGCCCATCCAATAATGAAGCCCTGAACCGATATATAGCGAAAAAGACCTGGATTTACCTGTTTTCATATCTTTATCAGCGATCAGTGTAAACTCATTGGTTAGTCCGTGTAGATAGATGCCAGGCTTTTTTCCTAATGTTCCGTTAAATGTGTTTCCTCCATTGCCGGTACTGCCCCCTCCTGGCGTTCCTCCAGAGGAAAAAGTTTGATTGTCCATCCCGATATCGGTAAGGATCAGAAATCGGGGTCCCAATTGCCCGATCGTTATGAACCGGAATTGCCTCAGACTGAAATCAGTCCAACTATGTTTAGGGACACCATTTACAAGCGTTCCGGGGTTTGCCTCAGTATGTCTTGCCCAAAATGTTGCAGATGTAATGAAGCGGATGTATTTCCTTCCGGTGCTGTCGAATTTTACTGTCATTCCTTCATTATAGTCACTTGATTCCCCTTGTCCGAGAGCATCGAATGAAATGGATATTAATACCGCAAAAAGAAGGGTGAAGCAGGTAATTGGGCTCTTGATCATAACAATCTACTGTTATAGAACATAATATTTAGTAAAAATCCGGTGTTTATTACATTCCAAATTAACAAGCAAAATTTAAATCAAAGTTATTTGGCTCATTCGCCAGCTTTCCGGGTGGGCGGATGAGGTGCCAACAGGCAAATCGCCGGACAAGCAACAAATAAACGCGTCTTTCGATGAATCCCCCACCTCAAAGTAATTAAATAAAACGCAAACGGATGTTCAGCTTTGCCGTATAATTGACAAAGCTGAACATTCCCAGCGCCCGATGATAGAAAGCGGAACATCTAAGAAAGTTTATTGGTTGTACGTATACGTTGCAGCCTCTTCGATTACCTTTAAAACCTCATCCGGGTGGGATAGCATCATAACATGGGAAGAAGAAATTTCAATTGTTTTAGCCTTCATTCTTTTTGCCATAAAACGTTCAAGGTCTGGGTGAATAGTCTTATCGTTTTTGGCAACGATAAACCAGCAGGGCTTATTTTTCCAAGCTGGAGCACCGCTTTTATCGTCAAAAACAGTATGGAAAGCAGGTGTTTGCGTTGCGTAAAGGATTGATTGTAATTGTGGATTCAGGTCAGGCGCAAATACTTTCTTCACGCCTTCTTCTGAAATAAAAACGGTGCCATCCGTTGGGATAAGGTATTTGATAAGTTCAGTTGCAGGGGCATTCTTTGAAACGTCGGATAACGATTCATCAGCTTCAGGCCCGTAAGCCGCAAGATAAACTATACCCTGTACCTTCGGGTCATTACCGGCTTGGGTAATCACCATGCCACCCCAGGAGTGTCCGACAAGGATGACTTTTCCTTTAGCCAGCGCTATCGCTTTTTTTGTTGCGTTTACGTCATCGGCAAGTGAAGTGACTGAGTTTTGTACGGACATAACGGGATAACCTTTAGCTTGTAACTCTTTTATCTGGTTACTGAAGCAGGAGCCATCGGCCCAAATCCCGTGTACAAAAACGATTGTTGGTTTGGTGTTGTTCGTAGTTTGTCCCATTGTTGTCATTGTTGATAGTAGCACTAAAATTAGAATAGAATAAAATTTGATAGTTTTCATGGCATTAAGATTAATTTATATTGATATGAATAAATTCGGTTCGGTCGTGGACAGCCTTTCCGCTCGGGACTGGTTAGCAATTCTCGACGCTCTTTTATTGCGAAGGGGCATGCAAAAACAAAATTGTTCATGTAGCCATTTGTAAGTTAACAGATGCTTATTTACCAGCCAATAACGAACCTAAATGTGACCTTCTATGCTGAAACCTGATTTCAAATGGAGACAATTTGGTCGGTCACAACGAGATCAACTATGCTCACTGCACCCTGAGTTTCGTAAAAACCGCACACCTTATTTTGACAGTTTTCCCCACTTTCATTTCACAGTATACCAATGGCTTACACCAAGTTTGGATTGCAGGAATGCTGATCATATCCGGTTATTTTAGCTAACATTTTCTTAACCAAAGTTCTGGCTGTTCAGGTGATTTTTTATATTATTTAAATGATAACAATTGTCATTTAAGTAATTAATAACGAGCAACCATTTTTCTTCTCGGTAGCTAGTTCGGAATATACCGATTGGTTGTTTAATTATTTATTGAAACGCCTCTGCATAAAATCAGACTAATTATTCCTCATCTGGAAAAAAATGTAAGTTTTCGCCCTCTTTAAAAACGACGTAAACACGTTTCCATGGCTCATCATTCATGATATCCCATTTATGGCCGGTACCATTGTTGTCGGTTGCGATAAGTACTTCTCCCGGTTGAAGTATAAAAGTTTCACCCACGAATGTTTCAAACTTCAGGATACCCGCTATGCTTATCACATATCTTGGCACGGGGTCTGTATGCCAATCCCAGGACGAATGAGGCTCAGTTTCTTTAAACTGCGTATATTCCGCTCGTACAGTAGCATTGTTGCTAATACTACCTGTTTTTACGTGTGAATGACCATCATCACCCGTATATAGTAAATATGCTCTAATCACGACATTACATTGTTATGCTTTAAACGCCCTCTGTCTTGTTCGCAACCAGGCAATTAAAAACAAATTAGTTTAAACAAACTAAGTCAGCGACATCAATTTCAATCAGTTTTAACTTATTTCCCGACAGCATTTTCCCGGCAATGGTTCATTCTCCAGATCATTCAGGTTTGGGAGAACCGCATCTCATACTTCAGCACCAAAGTCAATATCGAATAATAAAACCTGCTAATAGAAAGTACTCCGATAAACGAGTTGTAACATTTATTGATCAGGTTTGCGGGGGGTAACTTTAAATTCAACAAGCGTTCAGAAAATTGTTATAGACCTGCCCGTTTATGGCTCTACAAAGATTTACCGATCCGTTAACCCAAAACGATATCACAAATGATTAATAAAGGGCGCTGTATGGCCTGCGATCATTACAATAATAGATGCATTGCCAGCTCACGCACCTTTGTAAACGAGACGTGTGAAAAATTGACCGTTTATAGCAAATCCGCCAAATTTTGCGTCAAATGCCGCAGTTGGTTTTAATGCTAAAACCTCCGGAAGGGACTTTCCCTGTTTTTTTAACGTTTGAATTTTTGAAAATATGGCGGTAAGCATGTCATGAAATTCAATCAAATGTTGTCTTTTGGCTATCGGACCATGTCCGGGAATGATAAGCGTTTCGTTTGTTGTCCGGTCTATGTTGATTTTAGCTGCTGCAATCATGCCACTTATATTTCCGCCGGTCGAATAATCAATAAATGGATAATAGCCATTCCAGAATGTGTCCGCAGTATGCAAAACATTGGCATTCGCGAAAAATATGGAGCTGTCTCCGTCAGTATGGGCGTGCGGATAAGTTTTAACAGATACTTTTTCGCCGTTAAACTGAAGATGATATTCATTGTCATAAACTATTGATGGCAAGCCTGCGGCAGAATGTGGCGGAAAGGTAAAATCCCAGTCTTCCACACGGGTTGTCTTCGATAGATGCTTCTTTGTAACGTCCTGAGCAATAATTGTTGCGCCAGTTTCATGGAGCCATTCGTTGCCATCAGCATGGTCGAAATGCCAGTGGCTGTTGATCACATATTGAATTGGATGCTTGCTTATGCTGTTTAAAGCGGATAGGATATGTGGCTGTGAAACTGCTATCCCTGTGTCTACTAATAATTTTCCCTCCGCAGCTGATAATACGGCGATATTTCCGCCCGAACCGTCAAGCATGGAAATATTTCCACGCAATTTTGTCACTGTGATTCTTGCTGTTTTCGCAGCATTTGTTATAGCAACCACAGGGTTCTGCTGCTGTGCAAAAATCGACTTTGGAAACATTAAAGAACCTGCGGTGATCAGACTCGCATTACTTATGAATTTGCGACGGTTGATCTTGATTAAATATTGACTATTCATAAATCTTTGTTAAGTAAAACCTTCGCTTTTTTATGGTTTAAAACGCTGCCGGTTAATCATTTTTAACTAGCCATTCGATTCCTTATATACGATCGGCTAACACATCAAATTTAATCTGGCGATTACCTTAATTCTAATCACATTAATTATATCAGCTATTAAATAATTTATAAATCTTTTAGCCTATTCCAATCCCCAATCATCGGCATCCGAGCTCAAACAAGATTAATCTCAAACTATTCCGCGATCATTATTAAGCTTTTATCCGTATTGATAAGCTGATTTGATCCAAGCCTCGGACTAACTAATAAAATATTTCCTACATTACCCAACCCACCTAGCAATATATCCTACGAAAATACTAGGTGCTTTCTGGGAACCAAATGTCCTTTAAGCGTAATCATCTTAATATTTAAACATGTGTTATTCTACAATTTGAATTAATTACACCGCCCTAATTACAAATATTTTCAATTGAATTCTTAGCGTCGATAATCGCTTCAATATCCGCATGGATGTCCGAACTTTTGCCGTTTCCCTCTACTACATAGGCGAAAGCGGCAAAATCCAGGTTTAATTCAGGAATGCCGCTTTTTTTATTGCTTGTAATTTTCTGAAAATAAGCGAGATTTAAAAAAAGTAAATTTTTTCTCGGGGTTCGAACGTCTTCTTTTTTATTAAAAGTAATCCCTTCCGAAAATACCAATATTTTTATCTGTTGCTTAGTGACATAATTGGCTAAACCACACCTGATTTAGCCCGTTCGGCCAATTTAAAAATGACCACTTTTAGTGCTTGATTTCAAGCCATTAGGAAAAGAAAGCAAATGAACGAAGAGGGATCTGTGCTATTGGTTTATCCAATAAGGCATCGAAATTTAGATATTATTTAGCCTTCCTGATCACCAGATGCACCTTTGCCGGGTCATTCAACAACCGCTCAAATATCTCCTCTATAATTTCGCGAACATCCTGTTTGATCTGCAAATAATTGCGCTGGACAATACCCGCATTGATCACCCGAACAGCCGGTATCGGCTGATATGCATCCGCTTCTTTTTTCAAGGCCTCATGATCGTTGACGATCTCGCAATGAAAACCCTTCAGTTCGATCTTCTCATCCGGGTTATCCGCCACCAAACCAACGAATTCACCGGAACTCAACGCCGAGATCCGTGAGGCCGGCACCGCAGCCTCCAGCTGCTTCGACCGGCTGATCGACGTATCGCTCCTGTTGATGGATAAACTTTCCCTGTCCTGCATAATGCGCCCGATCTTTTCGGAAACCATTTTGGCCGTATCACCCGCCACCTGGCCAACCGCCATATTGCCCACGATGTTCATGATCACATCCGCCGCTTCACGGCCATACTCCTTGCGCAACTGACTGGCATCCTGTATCCCCAAACAGGTACTGATCAGGTTACTTCGCCCGGTCGCAATCGTAGCGATCACATCAGCCACCAGGCTGGGGTACTCATCTAAAATTAAACTGCACTTCAACCGGTTTTTCTGGTTGATGATCTTCAGCAAGCGGTTCACAAAAAGCGACAACACCGCCCCATAGATCTGTATTTTCTGCGGGTTATTCCCCATACAAACGATCTTTGGCTTGGCCGGGTCATTGATATCCAGCGTAAACTCGTTGCCCGACAGGATATAATACAACTGCGGTGAAGCGATACGCGACATGGTGATCTTCGCCGAAGCGATCTGCCCCTCCAGTTGCTCCACCGCGTCCCGCAGGTAAGCGCTGACAAAAGGATTGATCAGCACATCGATCTCCTGCTCCGTCCGCAATACCGTAAAAAGCTTATCATATTCCGCCTGCATCAGCTCGACCACATGCGGCAGCGTGCAAAATTCACCGCCCTGGTAACGCCGCAAAAACCAGATAATCGCTGTCAAAAAGTTAATCGGTGATTCCACAAAAAAGTCCCCCTGCTTTTTCACCCATTCCCGGTTCAGCCCCAGCAGGATCGTCCGCGCAGATTCCACCGCGTCCGTGATATCGTGCATCGCCGAAGGATCCAGCGGGTTGCAGCGATGGCTGTGCGCCAGGTCATCAAAATTGATACTGTAGAAATCCGGCGTGACCTTATACCCACCCTTATATTTCAGCCAGGTATTATAAGCGATGACCGAGAGGTCGGGCATCTTGAAATCATACACGAACATCGCAAAGCCCTTGCGAATATGCTGCGTAATAAAATGCCGGATCAGGAAATAACTCTTACCCGCCCCCGGACTGCCAATCACCGCCGTCGAACGGAAGGGGTTGATAATATTCAGCCAGCCAACCCGCCATTTCCCCCGCAACCGGTAACGCGTCGGCAGGTTCACCGAATACTCATTTTCCAGCAGCCGCTCCTCCTGCGGAAAAGTCTCGTTGTCCCGGTTAAAAATATCCCCCGAAAGCCTGTCCCGGATGATCCGGGACAGCATCGTCCCACCGCTCAAAAACAGCAGGAACCCCAACCCGCAAAGCCCCATATAGCCAGCGGCTACCAACTCCAAACTACCTCTGATCAGCAAGACCAGCTCACTCCCAAAAAACAGCACCAGCCCAACCGCCAGAAAAAGCGCCGCCGTCTTCCAGGTCTGCTTTTCATCCTTCTTCCCCCGCACCCCGATCAGCGCGATCACCAGGAACCCCAGCGCGAAAAACTTAGGCCGGTTAAACCCATCCAGCAAACCCGTTCGCCCCACATTTTCGAGTATGCGGTCCACTAATGGCGCCGTCAGCCGCCATCCGGCAAACGCCCCATAACAAACCACATAAAAGTGTAAAGCCAACAGCACAATTGCAATCAGCCGCGTCATATCCAGGATCTGGCGCATGGCCTGATCATTCTCTCCCGTCTGCATCTTATCCTCCTCACCTGATCAATCCTCAACTCTCACCCGAAAATTTGGGCACAACAATAGCCTGCCAGCTTTTCCTCACCGGAAAAACGGCCTCTTCAAAACCCAAAAAACTCCCGAACTACCCCGGCGACAAACGCCTTTTTTTCTTACGCTTTCTGCGCCTCAACTCCCAGTCCATCGCCTCCGGCTGGTAACCGGTATCCAGCAATACCTCCACCAACCCGGCCGCAGGTTCTTTTTTCCCCTCGCCAGCCCCCACATATCCACCATGCCCGCGCCCCGGTTCGCCGACCCGCCATGCCCCGCCACCCGGCCGCTGCGCCTCGCCGCTTTGTTTTTCCCCCTCGCTCGCAACCAGACCTTTGCAGCGCTCCAGCATCGCTTTGGCACTATAGTTTTTTCCCAGCTCACTACCATTCATCACCACCCGATGAACATGATCCACATACGTGATCCCGTAAACCAGCCCTGCCTCATTCTGCCGCAAAACCAGGTCAATACCCTCTTTTTTCAAAACCGCTTTTAACGCATCCAATTCCAGCTCTCTACCCGACAAAGCCAGGTCGATAACGGTCCGCAAATGCCGTTGCCCCTCAACCGGTTTAACCTTATTCCATTCAAACATAGCCCGCAGGTCTTTCAAAACAGGCTTACCCGCAAAAAGGCTCGCCTTAACCGCTGTACCCACTTTATTCCCTTCCGCATCCAGCACGCGGAACACCAGCCCCTCATGCCGCCTGACCCGGCTATCCACTGCACCCGGATCGGCCACCACGTTATACAAACCCAGCACCGCATTCAATTCCGGCAGAGACGCGAACTTGTACTCCTTCAGCACAAAACTCAGCACCCTACCAATGGCTTTTTTCGTCTCCGACTTCCCATACAATACCCGCGCGGCATCGACAACCTCGGGCTTCAACACGGCCCGTCTTTGTTTACTTTCCGCCGGCACCAAGCCATACTTTTCCTCCATTGCCAGCCTCGCCGGCTCCGACTTATTCACACCCAATTTATGCAGCGTAATCGCACTGCCATCCGGCCGGATATTCGTTGTCACCAAATGCAGGTGCGGATGCCCTGCATCCCGGTGCCGGTAGACTAAAAACGGCTGTTCGCCAAAGCCGATCTGCTCCAGGTAGTCGCGCGCAATCGCCAGCAATTTGTCTTCCGAAAGCTGCTCCGAAGGATCGAAATTCAGCGAGATATGCAGGCTGTTTACCTTCGTCCGCTGGTTCAATTCCGTCAGCTTTTCAAAGCGCCGCAGCAACTCCGTAAAACCCAATAAAGAAGGATGTTTCAGAAAGCCCGAAGCCTCCAGCCGGTCGGCCTGATCCGTTTTAACTTTATGCTCATTATAGCTGATCACCCGGGCCATCGAAGTGCTGTTATGGATCACTGCAACCATGCCGATTCGATCACCGCCATCCGCGCATATATGGCCGACAACTGCTTAAATAAAACCACCTTATCCACATCCCAGCGCTGCAGCCAATCCTGCATCTGCGGCGCATGATCGAGCGTATGCAGCCGGTGTACCGCCTGGTTAAAATTCACGCCGATAGCATTCAGCTCTTTCTTCAGCAGCACCAATTCCGCCACCAGCTCATCCGCCGAAACATTGCGCGTTTTCACCGTCAGCTTCCGACCGAACAATACCTGCCGGACATAAGCACTCAGCTTTTTCAGCGTCGTTTGCTTCCAGCGCCCAGACAGCAAATCATACTCCTCGGTCGTTAGCCGAAAATTGATCACCCGCCACCGGCCCGTCTTTTTCTGCGCGTTTACTTCATCCATCATATCCAATCAAAAACAGCCCAAAATCAGTCTAAACACCCTATAACAGCTCAATTTCTCCACGCGAAGGCGCCCGAGTTCCGAGGGCGGCAGGAAATAGTTGTAAGACAACTATACATCTTGCCGTTTGCGCACAAGGCAAACTCAACCCATGGGCAGACGAGGGGAAAAAGAATAAACCACCTGTCCGCTTCACAAACCGCCGACCTTCAGGCGTTGACGCTGTTCCGGCACCAACCCCTTACGGCAGAGCCACTCGTTTAAATCCTTAAACTGGCTGTAAAAACCGCTCTCATCCCAATAACGCTTTCCCAAAGCCAGGGCCTCGTTCCGGTAACGCTTGCCCGTCGCATCATTGTCCAGCCATAAATGCACCCGCTCATGCGATTCCAGGAAAGGCAGCGCCCGCCCGAACAAAGCCGCACTGTTCAGCACCACCAGGTTCGTCGCCCGGGGATCGTCATAAGGGTGCAATACCCGCCAGGAAAGCAAATCAAAAAAGCCCTCGAAAACCTGCACCGAAGGTGCCCCGAAATTGTAAGTTGTGATCGTTTTTGGCGAGCAACAGCACTTAGCGATCTTGCTCCGGATCTCATACCCCCCGGCATCATTTTTAAACCCGATGCCATACAATTCGTGACCGCCCACCTTATAGCGAACCTCCATA
Source organism: Mucilaginibacter sp. SG538B (assembly GCF_013376065.1). Taxonomy (NCBI): domain Bacteria; kingdom Pseudomonadati; phylum Bacteroidota; class Sphingobacteriia; order Sphingobacteriales; family Sphingobacteriaceae; genus Mucilaginibacter; species Mucilaginibacter sp. SG538B. The sequence goes on along the minus strand of NZ_JABMJI010000005.1, from coordinate 191,359 downwards.
CAAAACTCATCCGCAACCGCCACCGGGATACCCCGCTCATGCAGGTAATTTTTGAGCGGAAAAGAAAAGATCGGCCGTACATCATTAACCACCAATTGCGGCTCCGCAACCACCGGCTTCCTGATGTGCAACACCTGCCCGCCAGCGCCCTCGCCATTATTAAACCGCACCAGCAATTCACTAACCGTGCAGCCAAAATAACGCAACCCCAGATCCACCAGGTTGCCACCCGCAGCCAGCCCGAAATCATACCAGCGGTTCAGCCGCTGGTTAACCTTAAAACTCGCGTCCGCCTCCTCCCGTAAAGGCGACCGGTACCAGTACTCATAACCCTTTTTCACCACTTCCGGCTCAAAGCCCAGACCCGCCAGCCAGGCCACTATATCCAGTGCCCTGATCTGATCCAATGACATCCGTTCCGCTTCCATATCCATCTCCTCCATCATCACGAACAACCAAAAGTAAAGCGGCCAAACGACATCCACACATCCCGACTAAATTTTGAACAGGATCGTTTCGATGCTACCCCTTAGCTTTGTCCCATTATTTAACCATTTAAATTTTACGACATGGCAAAAGATGTGTTGGGAACGGTGTACGAAACCCTGTTATGTACACCGGGGATGAATGAAGGCGTAAAAATCGATCTTAAGGTTAGTCGAAAGGTTGTATTACTATTCAGCAGCGTGATCGAAAACGGCCTGCAACCCGATCAGGCAAAAGCCAACCTGCTGGCCCTGGTTCCTCCGGCAGATGCAGAAGAACTCAGGAACTTTTCTGATGAATGCCTGAAAAAGGCCGGGCTCAAAGAATTGAGCGAAAAGATCAAATTATTTTAAAATCAGGGGTGGGCAACCACCCCTTTTAATTACCATCAATCAGCCTTGCCAACGGATAGCCAATATCCGTTCATTAATCTGCCGGATCACCTTATTGACGAAAGAAGAATAAAAAATCAAGCCCCTAAAAGAGGCTCAATTGTACCATGTTAACCTGTGCCCCTTCAATGGCTTTCAAAGTTTTTAAGATCACATCCTGTTTGTAATTAGTCGTATCTGTTGCACCAATCTTTTCAGTAAACATCACTTTCAGCTTACTAAGCGCAGTGGTCAGCGCAGCCTCGCGGCTCGCAAACGGCGGATCATAAACAGATAAGGCAGATCCGCCGCCTGCGCAGCCAAAGCGGTAACTCAAAGCAAACGACCAGATCCCGTTAACACCGCGACCAATTCGGATCTCGCTATACTCGCCATAAAGGGCGGTGTTCCCTAACTTTACGACTTCATAATCCAAAAACCGCGGGCGGACAAACCAGCCATATTGATCAAACGCGATCTCCGTAAAACCGAATTCCGCCCCCTTCCGGTAAGCATGAACATTCATCAATATCGCCCTGAGGCTATCGCCAAAACCTGCGAACCATTGCAATGTTTCCAGGTTGCCCGCATGGATAGCAGCCGCAATTTCATTCAATATTTCATACTCATAAGGCACCAGGCGCCCGGCGAGCCGCTCATCGATGTCGGGCCGGGATTGCAGGATCAATGCGAACTTTTCCATAAGCTAAAGTTTTTTAAGGCCCAACCGCGCGGCACGGCCTGTCTGTCAAGGGCCGGGGCAAAGCCCCGGTTCATAGACCCTTGACGGACAGGTTGTGCCCGCGCGACCCTTGCCTGCCCTAAAAACTTTGGCTGATGGACGAAGTGAACGCCCGGCGTCCCAACTCCAGCGCCGCCAGCAACGTGGCCGCTTTTGCCGCACCAACGCCTTTAAATGCGCACAGCTGCTCCGTCGCCATCGTCCTCAAAGCCGCCGCCTCATCACTGATAGATGCCATCACCTGTCCGCACAAATCCAGCACCGACAGTTCTGAACTGCCCGTACAAAACAAGATCGCCAGCAACTCCGTATTACTTAGCGCAGCTGCCCCAAAAGCATGCAGCTTCTCCCGTGGCCGGTCTTCCAGCGCCATGGCCTCCATACCCGTAACATCTTTGACCAGCTTCATCGCCGGTTCCGCAGTAGCCAGGTCGCCATGTGCCAACCGGCGCAGCACCATCGTCAAACCTTCTACAAACATCCCCAGATCCTCTTCCCAGAGCTGGACCGTCTGCCGGTGATATTCACCTTCTCCATACTGCTCACTGGAGGTGATCAGCAAAAAATGACTGTCATTCGCCGCCTTCTTCACATCGATAAAATAACGCTTCTTCCCATGAGCGAAATTTTCACTCGCCAGGTTGGGATAACTTGTTGCGTGCTGTGCTTTTTCCATGACCGTTTGAATTAGTAAAGCACAAAACTCCACAGTAAATCAATCAAAAAAGACACAACACTGTTATTTAAACGATTATAAACATTTCAAACCCAGCGATCAATGACACTTGATGCCCCCCATAGCATAAATGAGAAAACATGTCTTGAATGCGGCCAGCCGCTTGGCGCAGGCCGTGACGACCGCAAATTCTGCAATGACATTTGCCGGACCGCCTATAACAACCGCAGGCGCAAGGGCAACCAAAAGGAACCCGAAGCAGACCACCGGGACAGCCCCAACTTCCGGAAGATCTATGAAATATTATTAAGCAACCGGGAGCTACTGATGATGCACAGTCTTTACAAAGACGAACCCTACATGCTCCGCGACCTGCTCGGCAAAGGCCTTAACCTGAAATATTTTACCAGCCAGTACGAAATGCCAGAAGTCGGCACCTTTAACTTCTGCTTCGACTATGGGTATCATATCACCTCCACCGGCAGGGTTTACATCGAGGAAAACGTACAGGAAATCTTCTGCTGATTAAAATCAATCCGAAAACCACCTACGCTTCAAAACAGCATTGTCACGAAGCTTGATGAGGATCAGGATCTACGTCCGCAGAAAATATAAATAATCGACTTGCTGATTCTTCGCGTCCTGCTCATAGGAGCCATGCATGTATTTATTACGCACATCCTTGCTGTTGCTGACCCCCTTCATATTCAGATGAAAATTGAGATAACTAACCTCATCCCTGGTAAACAGCTTGTCCGATACTTCGAGTAAACCCTCGGCGATCAGCCGATCCAATACCTTGCGGAAAGGTTCAGCAACATGCCAGTAGCTGATATCCCCGTTTTCACGGACTTTCCCCGCAATAAAAATCTTCACCGGATCAACCATTTCGACTACCCCCATATCGTTAACCTGAAGAAAGCCATCTGCGATAACACGTTCCAGGTAAGGAAGCTGGTAATCCTCAAAATCCGACTTTAACACTTTTTTATTGGCAAAAGTCCAGAAAACCGTTTGCCGGTTTTCTATATCCTTCTTCCGGTCAGCCAAAATGCTATTCAAAAACCATTGCTGCCGCCTCATAACGAAGCGCATCAACCTTTTTGAGGCTTCCCTATCCCGTAAGTATAATGCACATTCAATAAGGTAAGATCTGTATGTTGGACTGATCCGTTATGCGCCAAATGATTCCGGTAAGGTTTAATATGATCGGTCAATTGTTTCATATATCCCCAGATTACTTCAAACTGTCCGTATTGTGGATCAAGACGCTTCAAGAGTTGGTTTTCCAAATTCATGCCTTTACGAAGTTCCAGCCGCATGACCTTATTCATCAATGAAAGCGGTGCAAAATATAACAGGCATATCAATATTTATCCGTTTAAATACCAACTATTGGCAGTATTCCGAGCCTAATTGATAAGACGCTGTTCACCACAACCAAGGCAAGCGGCAAGATTCAATTAGCATACAACGGTCATCCGCTGTATTATTTTGGTCAGGATGCCGGTGTTAAAGGCAGCACGAAGGGTGTCAGCTTCCCAATGCCGGGCAAGGCCATCTGGAAAGTGTTGAACAACAGCACACCGGCATTGTAACGCTGTGTGGTCATAAAGCCATCTTATAACGAGGTACAACAGGCTCGGGAATTTCTCCATTTGTTATGTCGTAAACGGGTTCGGCTTCGGGTTCCACAGCCTCATTGGCCAGACCGGTCAGATTGTACACCGCTGGACGGTTTATGGAAATGGCCGTCAATGGCCGACGCATTGTATAAGATCAGCCAAGTCTGGTCGCTTTCAAGAACGTACTGATGCCCCTCAAACAATCAGCTCCTGGTCTTGGTTTATTGGACATGCGTATCGTTACACTTGAAGAACACCTCTCGTTTCCGGAAATGGCCGGCCAGATACCTACGGAAAAACTAGGTGGGTTTGGTCAAAACGAAAGAATGAAACAGCTGGTACCCAAACTGGCGGATATCACCGGGGACCGTTTAACATCCATGGATGCCAATGGCATCAGCATGCAGATATTATCGGTGGACAGTTCGGGCGCCAACCTGCTGGCCGAAGATACAGGCCCGGCATTTGCCATGCAGTATAATGATTTGATCGCAGAAAGGATCAGGGGTTATGAAACGCGGTTCAACGCGTTTGCCCATTTGCCGATGACTGCGCCGGCTGCCGCCGCCGATGAACTGGAGCGAACAGTAAAAGAACATCATTTTCGGGGTGCTATGATCCGTGGACTGACAGAAGACCAGTTCCTGGATCATCCCGGATTTGGCCTTATACTGGAGCGTGCAGAAAAATTGGATGTGCCTATCTATCTGCATCCCGGCCTGCCGCCTAAAGGCGTCGCAGATATTTATTACAGCGGCCTGCCCAATCATGCTGGCATAGCGGAAGCCCTCGCTGCCTATGGCTGGGGCTGGCATGCTGAAACCGCGCTCCACATCCTGCGCCTGGTTTATGCCGGCATCTTCGATCAATACCCCAAATTGCAAATCATCATCGGTCATATGGGTGAAATGCTGCCTTTCCAGATGGCCAGGTCAGAGCGGGCCTTTCAGCCAGGCGCGGGCGGCGCCAACCAGCGCAAGCTAAGTGATACCCTGCGCCAGCAGGTTCATATCACCACCAGCGGCTTCTTTACCCTGCCACCCCTACAAATCGCGCTGGATACTTTCGGCATCGACAACCTGATGTTTTCCATAGATTACCCCTTCAGTACCAACGAGCAAGGTATGGAATTTTTTCGCCGGATCGATCTGCCCGATGCCGACCTGTCCAAACTCGCCCACGGCAATGCCGACAGGTTATTAAAATTAAACACCTGAGCCAGCGATCGTGTATACCTCTTGCCCAAACACCAAATCATCAAGAAAATGAAACAAGGACTCATGATCGATATGGACGGCGTGATCTACGCCGGCGAAGAACTCATCAAAGATGCGGACCGCTTTGTCGCGCGGATGCTCAAAGAAAAGATCGATTTTATTTTCCTGTCGAACAACAGTTCGCGATCCCGCCGGGAAGCCGTCGAAAAACTGGAAAACGTGGGCGTCAAAGGAATCACTGAAGATCACATTTATACCAGCGCCATGGCAACCGCCGCCTTCCTGAAAGACGAATTTCCCGGCTGCAGCGCCTATGTGCTGGGCGAGGGCGGCCTGCTCAAAAGCCTGGAACATGCCGGGATCAGGCTGGTCGACAGACAACCCGACTTTGTCATTTTGGGCGAGGGATATCAATTCGATCTGAAGATGGTGCATAAAGCCGTGGATATGATTATCGCCGGTGCAAGGTTCATCACCACAAACCGAGATCCCTCACCGCGCAGGGGAAGGCTGGAACAACCTCGGTATCGCAGCTACGGCCGCCATGATCGAGGAAGGCAGCGGCCGTCATGCATTTGTGATCGGGAAACCCAGCCCCGTCATGATGCGCTATGCCAGCGCTTACATGGGACTCTCCCCTGAACAGACCACCGTGCTGGGTGATACCATGGAAACCGATATCAAAGCAGGCATCTATATGGGCTATAAAACCATATTGGTTTTGTCAGGCATTGCGGATAAAGATCAGCTCAACCATTATGGCTACAAACCAAGCCTCGTGGTGGATGCGGTCAAGGATATCCGGTTCCCGCTCGACTGGTGGAAGTAATGCAACTAATCGCTGATCGGCGCCTTCCCGGATCAATCATTCCGGCGACGGGAAACCAATCTTTATTCCTGTTGTTGTCCTTTTAAAAAGGAGGAGCTATGCCCTGGTATAACGGCGACTACCCGCCATCTTATAAGAACCAACCCAAATACCTGCGCGATAAAGCGGTCGAGATCGCGAACGAAGTGTTAAAGTCTACCGGTAACGAAGGCGAGGCTATCGCCACCGGGCTGTCGCATGCGCGCAAACATTTTGAGGAACACCCGGAAGAAGTGCCCAAAGAAGAAGCAAAACAATGAACGGTCTGCACTGGTTTCCGGACGCGCAGCAGCGAAATTACGCGACCGCATTAGCCGGGCCCCGTCGCGGCCGGAAATGCAGGCACTGGATGTGGCATATCTTTCCGCAGGTCGCCGGTCTTGAAACGCGCGCACATTAAGCACGGGATCAATCCAGACCCCGACGGACCGAAGTGAGTAAATTTCCTTCGCAACCATCCCTGTCTTCAGAAAACCTGAAGATTACCTTACGTAAAAACCACTGGGGGAATAATGGAACAACCGGCATTATTTGCGGAGGCGGGACAAAGCAAGGGGCCTGCCCACCAATTTTTTGGAATATTTTCCGGGTTTGTTCAGCCCGGGGAGCGTGATGACCTCCTGCAAAAGTTCATGGCAACGGCACCCTCGAAACAGACAGTACAAAATATGTATGACAAAGAGGTGCTGACGCCGCGGCTGCGAAATAACCATAGCAGCGCTGAGCTTATTCTTGATCGAAATCAAATGCCGTAGTGTGAAGCGCGATCAGGCGTACCAGCCCGAAATCTCTATGACCCGCCGCACGTTTATTCAAGAGGTAGCGACAGTGTTATTGCACACTTGGAAACCAGCATTCCCAGGGGCAAAAAACACCTGTTACAAACGATCAGGGCACTAATAACGAATGCAAAACCGGTTATATCAAAATTTGATCTCGATCAACCGACACTACCCCCACCCTGCCTAACTTTGATAGCAGCAAGCGCCGGCGAACAGTACCGGCGCTACGACAATCTTATAAAAATCAGGAAAAAATTAGGAAACCTCCGCGACCATCTTTTAAAATATGGATATGGAAAACAAGGACCTGGCACATTACCCCTTTGACTGGCTTGATGAAGTAATCGGCAAAGACCTCAACCCGCAACATCCGGCTGGATCCCGGATTAAACAGGAGGAACTAACAGGCTGGCAGCACCGACTCCGGTCAGAAACCAGCAGCGTCTGGAAAAACCTGAAATCACAAGCTTTTTCTTTACTCAGTTCCAAAAAGGTAAGTACCATGTTGACGCATTACCAGGACTGCTTAGAGGAACTCAAACGGCAGGCCATGGTCAACATGGCCGCTTACCCGGAAGACGATCCGCTCAATGCCTTTTGCGGGCAGGTCCTTATTGAGCTCGGGCAGTTACAAACGCAATTCCAACGGCGATACGCCCGTTATCTTACTGATTGTCCTCCAACTAACTCCGTCCGGCATGCCTGTACAACCGAAAGAACACCCCCCGTTTACAAAGTGACATGCAGGCTTAGCGTAGATCAAATCGCCATTATACTCAAGGCGGCAGATGATACCAGGCTGCTGACCGCAAGGTCCTTCAGTCTCGTACTGCGCAGTATAACGCCGTATCTTTCCACCGAAAGGATGCAGGATTTCTCCTGGAAAAGCGCCAGGAGCAGCACGATGAAAATGGAAGACAGGGACAAACAGGTGGCCACGGCCGCGCTGGAGCAACTGATCAAACGAATCAAAAACTATTGAGAGCGCCATAAAGCGGCTGGTTTCTTTTCTGCGACAGCACTGTTGAAGATCATATCATTTACATTCCTTGTCTTACGCTTTTCCCGCACCAGCCGACCGGGCGATAGCGCAGGAAGAAACGTCAAGGGCAAACAAATACTGACATGCCTGCATCCGCGCAACTTGCTGAAGCTAAGAAGTATCCGTAGGCGCTTGCCCCAGTCTGCACGATAACGCCGATAAATTTGTTTGAGCGGTTAAAAAAAAACCCATAATTTAAGCCGCTTGTTATGGTACACCTTTTATGCAACAGCCTTGAATGTAATGATCACACCTTCGGAACCCCGAACGACGCCTCAGACCGCTGCAAAACCGGGTTGATTATCCTGTTGTTAAAAAGCATGACTCACTCCATGATCAAAGACAGCCAATGCAGCTTACCGGGGGCGCAGAATGATGGGGTATCCCGCGGGCCGGTTACCGCCCTAACTCAGTTGTAATGCTGCAATGAGTATATGACCACTATAGAAAACGAGAGCTATCGTATCGCCCCGCTGGGGGCAAGCGACCTGCAACAATATGAGGAGCTGGCCGGGGAAATCTATCAGTTGCTTTCTGATGAACTTACCCTGCAATTCCTGCCAGAAAAAAAGCTGGGTTCCGTAGCAGCGGCAAAAAGCTGGCTGAACACCGCCCTCCTGAACTTTCATTCCGGCCGCAACCAGGTACATCTGATCCGGTCAAAAGGGACCGGCACCCTTATGGGTATTATTGACCTGATACCGCCGTGTGTAGCCCGGGACCATTACCGCTTAACAAAATATCCGTATTTTATTGAATTTTATCTAAAAAGCAGCGCCAGGGGCAATGCATTGATGTCGCGTTTATTGCCAAAGGTCGCAGCGCATCTCCGAAACGAGGGCATAGACGAGCTTGCCGCGGTGGTCAACAGGCAAAACCTGGCGGCGCATAAAGTACTGAAACGTTCGGGCTTCCGGCTTCAGGGAAAGTTTGATGCGCTCCAGGATATTTACCTGTTTTAAATTGCCCGGCAACTTGAAGTACTTTTTCCCCCGGGGAGCCTGGATGGCAAATTACCTGCCACATGATATATGATAGATACGCCCCGGGCACCGTATCATTTCACTTATTTTTATAATAATTATTTATTATAAAATATAATTTATTAACTTCAACTTATTATCTGTTAATCAAAAGCTAAATCCTGTAATATCCGACGGTTTGATCTTAATCAAATTATTATGGATAATATTGACCAGCCGACAGCACTTGACATGCTTTTCCAGATCCTGACCATGATCGCGCCCTTATCGGGTGCACTGCGGAAACGGTTTGAAGATTTTATCATCACCAGGCAATACAAGAAAAAACACCTGCTCCTGCGTGAAGGCGAGATTTCCCGGCGGATCTATTTTATCGCCGAAGGTTCCGCCCGCGCCTATCACCTGGACCGCGAAGGTCGGGAACATACGACCTGGTTCATGAGCAAATATGACCTGATGATCTCAGTTTATAGCTTCTATACCCAGCAACCCGCTGCCGAGTATATCGAACTCCTCGAAGATTCCACGCTTTTGTCGATGACTTGGGACCAGCTGCAGATCATATATGCCGAGTTCCCCGAATATAATTTCCATGGCCGGCTCGTTACCGAAAAGTATTACATCATGGCCGAGGAGCGCGCCATTTTACTGCGTAACAAACAACCCGCCGAACGCTATAAACTGCTGCTGCAAAAACAGCCCGATATCACCCAGCACGCCTCTTTGGGCCAGATCGCTTCCTTTCTCGGCATCACGCTAGAGACCCTTAGCCGGATCCGGGCCAGGAGAGATATTTGATTTAAATCAAATTATTCTCCGGAACAATACCCCAATTTTGTTCAGACACCACCGCAATATGAAAACAAAAACAAGCTACTTCACCTTGTTGCTGTTCCTCTTATTAGCCTGCCGGAAAGAAACCCGGCGACCGGAGGAAACAACCACAGCAACGGCAAGCCTCAGCCTTGAGCAAGTCAAAGCAAGTCAAACTGATACCAGGCGTCATCTCTATTGGGATAAAGCCATCTATATCGCTGCCAAGCCTAACCCCTACTGGCTGGTCGGTTTCCCCGGAAGGCCCCGCTTCGACTCCCTCGGCCTTGGCTACCGGTCCATGATATTTTATAAAAACAAAGACGGAAAAATAAACAGCCGGATCCTGGAGATCATCCCCGATGTGATCTATCTCCAGCGTAAAAAGCAGATCAGCCAGGCAGATTTCACCGGGAGGGTGTTTACCTATGATCCCACCTACCATTTGTTGTACGGCAGGATCTACGTTACCGGCAAACTCGCCGGAGAGATCAAACCGCTCCCCCCCGCAGCAAAGCCCCTCAAAGCCGACAGGCTCGAACCCGTAGTCACCTGCGGCTGGACGGATAATAATTATGTCGACGGCGATGGAAACGCGGTCATTTATTCCGAAAGGCTCTGCGCAGTCAACTTCCTGGACATGGGAAGCGGTGACGGCCCGGGGAGCCCAGATCCATTCAGCGGACAGCCGGCCGCGCCAACGGCCGGCGGAGGCGCCGCCCCGGCTTCCGCACCGGAGCCCTCCAATCTCCCGGACGAAAATAAAAATGGGATCAATCCCAAAGATTTCATGAAATGCTTTCAAAATATGCCGGACAACGGTGCGATCATGAAAATCACCATATACGTTCAGGAACCCTGGCCCGGCACCACCTTCAATGTAGGCCCAAACAGCGTGGGCCATACCGCCATCAGCCTGACCAAAAGCAATGGCCGTACAAGCATTACTCAGACCGTCGGCTTTTACCCCGACGCCAGCGGCCTCGATAAAATGCATGCCCCATCCAAAATCGTCGACAACGGCGGCGACCTCGAATACAATGTGAGCATCACTTACCAGGTCACGGCCGAAAACTTCAACAGGATCGTCAATTACATCAGTAACCCGCCCGCCACGTACGACATCACTGAATTCAACTGCACCAGTTTTGTTAACAGTGCCTGCCTGGCTGGCAACGTCATAATCCCCAACCCTTTTGCTTATTCATCCCTATACCCCGCCCACCCGGTACCCGCGCCCGCAGCGCTCGGTAGCAGTATCGCGCAACAAAAAGGCGATCCAAATGTCAATACTACGGGTGGAACTACTCCTTTTAGTAAAGGGCCATGTAATTAAATAATGAATTGAAATGAAAAAAGCATTAATTATCATCATAGCAATCGTATTTATCAGCAATTTACCGATCTTCAATTTCTTCTTTCAAGAAAATTATGAATACCAGAATTTTGATTCTTCATTTACGTATGCAGAAGAGTCTGGAAAAGGAAAATCTTTTATAGGCTGTGTTAGGTCTTATGGACATTTTCTATGTAAACACCCCGAAAAAGACCAGGGTGACAACCGGCTTTACCGCAGCTTTACCATCAAGCCCTGGCGCTTCTGGGAATGGTCCCAAATGTTGTTCAGTGAACGCTATCGCCTGCCCTATAAAGAAAAAACCAACAAATAGTATAAAAAGTAACTGTTTCACCAGGTTTTACGCAAATGGTAATAGACCATATCCTGCCTCTCCGTCAGGTGCTATTTAATGAGGATAGCGAAGACGACGCAATTCTTGAGGCCAGTATCGCATATCCCAATACGCCGGGCGGCTGAACGGAGTGCCAGTGCTGGTTGGTGATGCCGCTTACTGCGCTTCGCCGGCCACTTTCAGGCCGGGCGTTGTCCATACCGCGTGCGGCTGCACCTGGCTGAGGCCTTACTGAAACAAGCGCCGCCTATCAGGTCGTCTTCACACACTATGAATACCGGCCCCATATTGAAAAAGTACGGGCCATGGGAAAGCAAAGTCAAACTTCAAGCTAAGTTCCCGCGAGATATTGAAAACGCAGCGGGGAAGCGAAATTGTTCTGACTTATTTACTAAGTATCATTCTTTACGGTCAAGAAGCCGCCTGTGATAATTGACCTGCCCCAGGTGATAGCTGAGGTGCGTAGCGAGGTGAACAAGAAAATAACCGGTAGTTTGTTTGCCACCGTTTATTTCCTGCGGGTATTCGCTTTGCATTTGAGCATCAGTGACAAGCGGTAGTGTTGCCTCGATAACGACGATCGTTTGCTCAATCTTAAGAACAAGCTCATCTCTGGGTATATATTTCAATGAAAACTCTTCCGGTCGGTTACGGACGTAGCCGGAGTCGCCGAGAATTGCGCCGATATAAGTATTGAGGTTGCCAACCAGATGCAGGCACAGGTTACCCGCTGAATTCAGAATGCTGCCGTCTATATGCCAGATGTTGGCTTCATCCCGGTAAAGTTCCAATTCTTCTTTCAGTTTATTCAGGTCGCGGCATAAGAGCGATTGCAAAATATCGGTAAGCATATTTGTTTTTTTTACAAGGTAGCAATAGCAACCGGTATCAACAAGGGCATTGCAGGTTATCGGGTTCTCTGGCGTACGAATGTGGTGATCGGGGGATGCGATGCATGATCTGTCATTCTATCGCTCCATATAGTGACTATCTCAAGAGGTAGAGTCGGTTATCCACAATTACTCAATCCATAAAAAAGTTGTCGATAAGGATTGACAACTTGCCTAAAATAGCACTCAAACCCGTCGTCCCCACGAACCAATTTATAGATGACCTTAACAAGTTTGTGGCCTTATTTGATGATTAATGCCGGTTTCGGAATATCTAACCCGTTTTATGTCGAACCTGAAAACGTCGTTCAATTTGATGATCACTTTTAGCCAACGCAGAAAAGTTCATAATAGTTGTTTAACGTTTTTTTATACAGGTTCGATCCAATCAGGGTTCACTTTTAGGCAACTTGTCAATCCTTATTGGCAACTTTTTTAATGGCGCTTTTGTGAGCCTGATGTTGTCGTTATTTAAAGATACTTATGTAAAAACTATGTATACTGAAAGGTCGATTTTATATTGAATCTCGCTTAATAAGATAAAATTAACTAATACCACGGTTTAGGCAAGTTGTTAACTTTGATTGTGGTATCGTTGCATAGAAAACAATTTTTAAAGTGCGCAATTGTAAACTTCGATACAGATTGCAATTAGTCATTGCTCATCAGTCGGTTATGAGATTTCGGCGCCAAATTAGGATGTTTTTTTAAAAAATTCTTTTAGGTCATTATTGCCCCTTTTCTGACACCAAGGATGCGGGTAATTTTCTTATCCTAAGGATTACTTTTCATTATCAGCCTAATAGATTCATAATTAGAAATTGTAAGCAAAATGTCCCAAAGCCAAAAACTTTGTCCCCGCGTAGAGGCAATGCCATCTACTGGCTTCTGACCTTTTAAACGGGTTACTGTTTCAAACTGGGTTTCCTTCCATTTTACGCCAAACACGTTATTGATGGTGAGCCCGATCTCATATCTTTTGGTGGTGTAGCTTTTGGGCAGACGAAAAAAAAAGTAAACAGGCCGAAATTTACCGGCTCATCCACATTAACCAGCCCCTGCTGGAGTTCGAAGCGCCAAGCGGTCATATCATGTATAACGAAAATTCCATGGCATTGCTTGGGACGCCTGGCCGGTTATGCTCGGTAAGCGAGCTGCTTTCCGGAACAACGCTGTCCAACAGGGGCGCCTAAAATACTTATCTGCTACCAGATCCGCGTATTTAGCTGTTTTTTAGCCTATTAATAATTATGAAATAAAATATTTTGTATATTTAACTTTCATAACCGCCTTATTATCATGAAACTGCCCGATGACGACGAATTATTGAAGACGCCGAAAGAAGAACTGGAGCGGATCAAACTTGCCCTGGAGATTTCGAGCTACGAGGAAGATCGCAGAACGGCCCGGCGCAAGTCCTGGGGGGAAACCGTCCGCCTGGTAATCATGGCTGTTTTCGCAGCCGCTCTATCCTTGGGTTCGACCTACCTGATGAAAACCTACGATCATGCTACCGCGCAATCGGACAACGCCAGAAGCCGGTTAGCGCAGTTACGGGGCGAATACGCCTCCAACCATATCCTGCGCAAAAAAGATTCCATTGCCTGCCTGATGGGCTCCGTTGAAGTGCCCGACCAGAACCGCCGGCTACAGGCGGCCGTTGACAGTTTTCAGCGAATATGTGACCAAACGCAAACTTTGAACTACGATATCTACAAAAATCAGAAAACCATCCGTCAAGCAGACAAACATTATGATCAAAACGATCCTCAAGCCCGTGCCGTAACGCGAAAACTGGACGATGACGACGCGAAGCTGATCAGGCTACAGGCGCAGTTGAACAATAAAAGCGCATCCGTCCAGCAGCAGGCCCAGCAACAGATCGAACAGGTGACCAAAGCTTCTACCGCTGCCGCGCCGCCTGATCTCAGGCCGGCAGTGCAGTCATCCGCCGACATCAGCAGTTCGGTAACGGATCAGGCCGCAGTGACCACCAATAAAACGACCGCGTCAGGCATCAAAACCTATCCCATCTTTTGGGTCAAAAAAGGGTATTATATCCTTTTTGATCAATTCAAGGTAGCTTTGAGTGACCTGAAAAGTGATGCCGGTATCGCGCAGGTAAATGTGTGCTACCAAATGGGCAGCACCTGCAACCCGGTCAGCGTGCCCGACGAAGGCCGTTTCAGCCTGCAAAAGACGCTGGATTTTGAATACGACGGCAAGTCTTACAGCCTCGTGCTACAGCGCATCGACCATGCGGGGGTCAATCCGTTTAAACTGGCCGCCTACATCAATCTGGTCCAAAAGGAAAAATAATAAACACCTGGCCGCTCGTGAGTTCGGTCCTAAAATTATCACAATATGTTCAATAACGCCGCTTTAGACGTGGTCATCGGACTGGTGTTCGTCTATTTACTTTACAGCCTGCTTTGCACCATTATTGTCGAGATCATCTCCAGTTATACGGGTTTCCGGGGCTGGCTATTGCAAAAAGCCATCGAAAGGATGCTGGATGACGGAGCCACGTCTCAAAAAGATGATCCGGAGTCAGAAGGGGCGGATGAGGTGAAGCAAGAAAAAAAGGCGGCACAGCGTGCGCCGGGCGCGCCGCCAAAAGTAAGCGCCGCTTTCTTTGCACATCCCCTGATCAAATATCTGCGCGCCGACACCATCTTTGTCAAGAAAAAGCCATCTTATATCGACCCCGACACATTCACTAAAGTGCTGATCGACCTGCTGCGCGGCCCGGAAGCCACGGCCGGCGGGACAGACCGTCACCTGATCGAAAGAAGTTTAAAAGATGGGCAGATCGCCTGGAAGGTGGTCAATGAAAAACTGGTTGGGGGACGCTATCTGAAAGCA
Organism: Mucilaginibacter sp. SG538B; assembly: GCF_013376065.1. Classification (NCBI taxonomy): domain Bacteria; kingdom Pseudomonadati; phylum Bacteroidota; class Sphingobacteriia; order Sphingobacteriales; family Sphingobacteriaceae; genus Mucilaginibacter; species Mucilaginibacter sp. SG538B. Next base: position 176,308 of record NZ_JABMJI010000005.1, on the reverse strand, counting down.
GACGATAAGCATCATCAGCAAGCCCCTTTTGCCAAACTCGAAGACGATACCTGTATGTATCTCGAATCCGTCTGGGTAGACGCCCAGGGAGATGTCAGCAAATTCCGGGGTTTTATCGTCGACTGGTTCAATGAAATGATGGACCGCACCACCGGTTGGTATAAAAAATATACGCAGCTGATGCTGCTCGCTATCGGTTTTGTGATCGCCGCCTTGCTAAATGTCGACACTATCAAGATCGCCCGCTTGCTGGAGGCCAAACCGGAGCTGCGTAAACAGATCGTCAGCCAGGTCAGCAGCTTCACCCAGAAAAACCCGGACCTTGCCAGGAACCTGGCCGATCTACAGCAGCAGTACAGCGACCTGACCAGGCCAGCGTCTAACGATCAGGCCGGCAATAAAAGATACAGCCGTAAAAGAGATTCTTTGCAGCGCCTGGTCAATCAAAATCCCGTAAAAAAGCTTCAGGACGAGGAAAGCAAAGTGCTCGGGGATTATTTACCGGATGCAGCCCATACGCTGGGCATTGGTTATGCCGGAGGTTTCGGGCCTAATTTTGAATGGTATTCGGTTTTCGGCTGGCTATTCACGGCCCTTGCGATATCGATGGGTGCATCCTTTTGGTTCGACCTGCTTAACAAACTGATGCAGCTCCGCAGCTCACTGGCGCCCAAAGAGGATGCCGCTCAAAAACCGAAAGCAGACGGAGGGCCAAAACCTAAAAAGATCGATGGCTGATGAAAGTAACAGTAACGGGTAATTTCCTCAATGTAAGGATCGGGGCACCCAGCCTGAACGCCCCGGCTAACGTATACCTGTCGCCGGGCGACACGATCGAGGTGCATGATCACCTCTACAAAGGCGACAGTTATGAAGGCATAGACGACTGGCATGGCGATGATGCAGGTAACTTCTATTGGAGCGGACGAACAACCCTCGGAGATCCCGCTACAGCCGTCTATTACAACCGCTTCCTTAAGCAGTTCGATCAGCAAATCTTAAGCACGCAGGGTGCCGGCACGACAATTATGGTGATCGACGAAGGGATTGTGCAGAACGGCAGTTTCTTCGATCTCAGCCACATGTCTGCGCTGCCGCTGAATACGGATCCGATCAATAACCAGCACGGTAATTTCATTGGGGGTATCATCGCCGGCAAGGCAGGCGTTATCGGCCTGGCGCCGAAGGCCAGGGTGATATCACTGAAGTATAAATCCGACCGCCTGACCTCCGCACAATTCCTGGATAATTTGGCTTCCGCACTGCGATCGGCGCTCAATAATCCAGGTCCGACCGTCGTCAATCTCAGCCAGGCCTTTACCGATGATATCTTGAAAGGCTGCCAGGCGCAGCAAAGCCAGATCGCTACGCTGATCAAGCAGCTCCATGCCGCCCCCAATAAATTCGTACTGTGCGCCATGGGCGACAATATGTCCATTAACGATCAGCTATTTCCATCCGGTATGCCGGAATGTATTAGCATCGGTTCCATCGACGAATATAGCACCGATCTTGAAATTACCGTACCGCTTCAGGTGCTGTCGGCGATGACGACCTACAAATCATTTGGTGTTGATTTTCAGACGGTGGAATCCAGGGGGTCAAGTTTTGTGACCGCCGTTATCACTGCCCTTTGCAGCTGCATCATTTCCAGCCGCCTACCTGCCGTCATCTCCCGAGCCGACCTGCTGGCGCTCCTTAAAAAATACCAAAGCGACCGCCAGACCTTTAAATATGGCGCGCTCGACAACTTTCAATATCAAATCACCTAAAAACCTCCACGATGAAAACCCTGACAAAAACACTGCTATTAGGCCTACTGCTTTCGGCGGGCTTTCTGAAAAATGCGCATGCCCAGACACCCTATTACGATGCGTTGGCGCTAAAGAAACTGCTGGACGCAGGCGGGAAATGGCAGGAACCCGTCAAACCCCAGGTCATGGATATCCTGGCCAATTATTGCCCGAAAAGTAATATCAAAAGCATATTTTTTACCAGGGACAAATTTATTTCGGCCTATTCAAATTTTACGGACAATGACGGCGGCAGTGGTGGATTGAACGCGCTGTCATCGGGCATCGGCGGCTTTAACGTCACCAACATGGCTAATGGTATCGCCCTATTTTTGATTGACCGCGCCAAAGGGGAGATCGACGAAGCTTTCTTCGTTCGCCTGAACGATTTTCTGGCCAAATACCCTGAATTTGCGACGCTTTTCCCCAATACTCGGGTCTTCCTTTCCAATTTTAAGTCTTGGGAATACGCCAACCTGTTGAACACGCTGAAAGAGGCCTTCAATAAAGACATTAAGGCGCTTCCCGCAGATATTATTAAATTGAAAGGGACCGTCTGCACGTCCGTCAGCGACAGTGGCGATCGCACCGCCTGCTCGACGCGCCTTGCTGCCATTCAGGATTTTTTAAAAAGTAAGGACGGACGCCTGCTACTCGCCGCCTGTAAATTGGGAGACGGATTTATCCAGGGGAATAAAATACCTGACATTATCGACCCCGTTGTCAAGCCTGCTTATTTATTGAATGACACCGTTGGATTTTCGGAAAACACCCGTAGCGGATTGCAAATGCTGAATATCCTCAATAAAAGTATGGAAAGTAATGAAACGGGAAAAAGCTACTTGACCAGCGAGCAATTTGACCAGTTGAAGTCCGATAAGACCCTTCAGGACCTGTTTTTAGGCCTCATATGGGGTCAGATGGCGGTTGCGAACAACTATAAAGGTTTGGTTTTTACGATCGACGATACCCACAAAGTCAATGTAACAACCGACATTTTTACTAAAGACAATTTAGACGGGATTAATAGTTACTTGGCTAACCTGTACAATCAAACCAAAAATCTTCAAACAGCCTATGACAATCTTAAAAAGGATCGCCTGGACGGCAAAAAAGAACTGTCGCCTGACCTGATTGCTTTAACGCAGTCAGTGCAACAACTGATCCAGGCGCTTCGCACAACCGCGATCATCGATAGCCGTCTGGTGATCCCCGATGAAGCCAATTATTTTTTTGACCAGACGAACAGTATCCTGGAAATTTCCGGGCAGATCTTAAATGTAAACTACAGCGCTGCCATAATGGGTACGCTGACGCTGATCAACACCGCGGCTCAACGCTATGACCCCGCCGCTGATCACAAGGAACTGGCCGTTTTCCGCCAGGACTTCCTGAAATATGCCTCTTTCGCCGCCAATTTCGTCGAAGCTAAAACTCCTGAAGAAGCCAAAGCCGCGATCGAGTCGGTAGCGCTACCTGCCGGCAGCTATACGATCAAACAGAAATCTGACTTCAACATTTCATTAAATGGCTACCTCGGGTATACCTTTGACCTTGATTACGCCAGCGGCATCTATGCGCCCGTGGGATTTTCCTTCAGCCACGGATGGGCCGGTAAGAGCGGCTGGGCGCTTACCGGGTTCGCCGGACTGATCGATGTAGGATCACTGGTGTCCTATAACCTTTACAGCGGAAACACCGGAACGCAAAAACAGGAGATCCGCCTGGAAAGCATATTCTCTCCTTCCGCACAGGTCTTCTTTGAGATCGGCCGAACACCGATCTGCTTCGGCGGCGGGTATCGCCGGACGCCAAAATTATTTTATACCAAATCGGACGGAACATTTAACCCTGTACCGGCTAAAGGCGTATTCACCGTGAGTATCTTAATCGACATACCTATCTTTACGCTGCATAACAACCCTTATAAATAAACCGGGGATTTCGGCTGCGTTGCCATAGCGATGCAGCCGCAATTTATCGATCAATCATCTAAAATGGAGTGCATTTAAACGTTTTCCAAATAAAAGAAAGTGCCAATTGAAGAAAGTTTCACCGGTATAACCTATGAAGAAATGGTAAAGCAGCGGGAGAAAATGAATGTGGTTATTGGCAGCCTATGCCAAATCAAATCGGATGTTAAAATGAAATTAGGCGCATCTAATCTGCCCCGAGAATTGAATCGCTATTGGAAAAGGAACTGAAAATGGTACAGGATTATTTCGCGCTGGAATCTGCCCGTTATGATGACGGTTTAGATTAATCGGTCCAAATGCCAAAGGTCTCCGAACAATGGATCGCGCCGCTTATGCTTTTGCCATTCATCGAAAATGCTTTTAAACATGGGCCAAGTCAGGTTATGGAGCATCCCTGGATCAGCCTTACCCTTTTGGTGAGTAACAATGAACTATCGATGAAAATGATCAATGGCAAACCGGCGACTACCAATGGTCAGCTCTCCGGGATTGGCATCGCCAATGTTCGCAAACGTTTGGAACTATTGTATCCCGGTCAGCATGAACTGGTGATCAATGATGAAGAAGAAATGTATATTGTTAATTTAAAGATCGCTCTGGCAACCGGCCGGGTGGAGGCAACAAAAACTGCTCACAATGGAAACAACAAAGAATTACAATTGCCTCATCGTTGATGATGAGCCGCTTGCGAGGGAGGTATTGCGGCGTTATATCAACCAGATACCGATGCTTAATCTTATTGGGGAATGCGGCAATGCGGTGCAGGCCATCAGCATTCTCAAACAACAACATATCGACCTGCTGTTCTTGAATATCCAAATGCCGCAGATTACAGGGTTGGATTTGATAGGTACGCTCGTCAATGCTCCAAAAATAGTCCTGACGACGGCGTTCGAACAATACCGTAAAGGTATTTGAACTGGATGTAACCGACTATCTGGTCAAACCAATACGATTTGATCGTTTCCTGAAAGCGGTCATAAAAGCCTTGCCTGAGCAGGAACTCCGGCAGGAGAACCAAACAGCAGTCACGATTTCCGACAGCATGGATCTTTCTTTTCTGTATTTCAGATATGATCGCAAAATGGTTAAAGTCATGCTCAACGATATTCAATACATCGAGAGCTTAAAAGATTACGTCAGGATAAATACAACCAAAGGCCCCGTCATTACTAAGTACGCGATAACATCACTTGAAGCCGTGCTGCCATCATTATCATTCATAAGAGTGCACCGGTCATACCTTGTATCGCTTGATAAGATCGATTCTTATACCCAGGATGAAATAAGTATTGCTAACATTATAATGCCTATCGGTAAAATGTACCGAATGCAAGTATTGGGAATTTTGACTCAATCTAATAGTTAACTTCATTAATTTGCATCAATCCTTCATGGAAATCAATTGCTGTAGCTTAATTATGCGTCCAGAAATCCAATGAATATTTATTATCAGAAAGCTATAAATGGCAAATTTACTATATAGTAACATAATCAAGCCCGATCAATCAAGCTTAAAAAAAAAGTTTTAAAAATTTAGTGCTCCAGTGGGAACTCAATGTTTGTAGGTTGTATTAAAATCTATTGGTCGAGATCGGCAAGTAAACGCAAATGAGCAAGAAAATAGTTCGAAATTTGTAAAGTACGGGCCACAGCATAAAAAAGGCTATTTTCGAGCGAAAATGACCTTTTTGCTTTAAAAAGCGTATTTTTATGCTACGCTTCTATTATTCGCTTAATCAAGGGACTTAGCTGTTAAACAAATTCTTTTGTTGGATTGATCGAGAAATAATTGGGAATTTTCCGAGCCTTTTGGTTGCCAAACTTTTCAAAGACTGACTGGAAATCAATGATCGGAAACGACCACCGGCTTTTGCGGCGCAGCGCCAGCTCTACGCTTTTTGATCGTTAGGATCACCAGCGGTATACAAAACGCGTTCATCAAAGCCAGCAACAAAAAAGCGTCCATATAACTCAATAAGAAGGTTTGCCGAACCACCGTATTTTCCAGTCCACCGATCGCTTGCTGCATCGCCCGCAAATAAGTCGCACCATGCGCCATTAAATTTCCCACAAAGCCTTGCAGCCGCATTTGCGTCGCCGGATCAGCAGCCGTAACATGTGCGACCAGTGCCGTCCGGTTAACCGCAGCCCGATTGGCGATATAGGTATTGATCAGCGCAATACCGAACGAGCCACCCATCTGACGCATCATATTGTTAAGCGCTGCCCCCTGCGGGATGTCTTGCGGTTTCAATTCGGACACTGCCAAAGCGGTTAACGGTACGATAAGCAAGGCTGCACCCAGCCCCCGGAATATAAGCGGGATAAAAAAATATGCACTTCCGGTGGACAGGTTCGATTTTGACATGAAAAATCCAAAAATGGCCGAAAACAAAAATCCCGTAATGATCAGATACTGCGGACGTAAACCGCTTTGAAGCATACGCCCCAAAAACGGCGAGATCATAGCTGCCATCAGTGTACCGGGCAATAACATCGTGCCCGTCTGGAACGCCGAATAACCGATAATACGCTGCGCATATAGCGGGAATACGAAAACCGCACTGAACAGGCCAAAGCCCAGAACGAAAGTCATCACCGCCGAGATCGACAGCGTGGCACTTTTAAGCACCCGGAAATTGATCACCGGATATGCTGTGGTTAACTCCCACCAAACTAATAGTATCAAAGCGATCGCTGACACCATGCTGAGTATGACGATATATGTTGCCGCGAACCAGTCATCAGTTTCACCGCGTTCTAAAACGACCTGCAAAGCACCCACGCCAACGGCCAGCAAAAAGATGCCGCGCCAATCGATGCGCCGGCCAGCTGCAGCACCTTTGGTCGGGCGCAGATATATCAATGAAAGTAAGGCGGCCATCAGGCCTATTGGAATATTCACATAGAAGATCCACTGCCAGCTTAAATTGTCTACAATATAACCACCCATAACAGGGCCTATAGAAGGGCCGATAATTATGCCCAGACTGAAAATCCCGCTTGCCATACCACGCTCTTTGGGCGGGAAAGTCTCAAACAAAATGGCCTGGGAGGTTGACAATAAAGCCCCGCCTCCAACCCCCTGGATAAAACGAAAGGCCACTAATTCCCATAGGTTCGTGGAAAAGCCGCACATCGCCGAGGCCAGCGTAAATAATAAGATAGAACCAATATAGTATTGCTTCCGTCCTATTTTCTCTGCCAAAAAACTGGTCATGGGGATAATGATCACATTTGCGATGGCATAAGAAGTAATAACCCAGGCCGTATCTTCCAATGAAGCGCCCAGGTTGCCACTCATCGTATTAATCGATACATTAACGATGGTGGTGTCGATAAGTTCTATGATAGTCGAGGTGATGATCGTAATAACGATGATCCATTTTCTGAATCCGGTTTCCATGCCCCAAAATTAATCCGGACTATCGAACGGCGACTTATAACTATCAAACAACAAATTATAACTATCAAACACAAATGGTGTTTTAAATCATTTATTTGTCATATTGAATTATAATAATCAAATAGTATTTATCTTTGAATCATGGAACCGATCGAAACCCTCGCTGATTTCTACCGCCGGCACCCGGTTGGCGATAAAACCGAATTTCCGGAAAATAATACCGGCCAGGGACATTTTAATGTTTTTCTGCGGGAGCCGTGTTTAAACCGCTCACCTTTTGGCCGCCGCGATTTTTACAAGGTGGCGCTGGTTATCGGCAAGGGTAAAATGATCTACGCGGATAAGCAGGTTGTCATCGACCGCCAGGCCTTGGTGTTCTCGAGCCCGGCAGTGCCCTCAGCCTGGGAATCAGGCGGTGGCCCGCAAAGCGGATACTTTTGCTTATTTACGCAGGCCTTTATCGAATCTGTCGATTACAAGGGGCGTTTACCGGAGTTTCCGTTATTCCAGGCAGATAAAGGGCATGTGCTGGAACTTGACGAGCCGCAATTAGCGCTGATCTCCGGCCTGTTGAACCGTATGCGTGCCGTCATGGCATCCGATTACCGCGCTAAATATGATATGCTGCGCAGTTATCTGCGTATACTCATGCACGAATCACTCAACATGCTTCCGGTTGTTCCGGCAGACAGCCATGCTGGAGCCGCGGCGCGTATCACCGCGCAGTTTCTGGCTTTGCTGGAGCGGCAGTTCCCCATCGATTCGCCCGGACAGTCGATGGCCTTACGCACCCCGGCAGCGTTTGCCCAGGGATTGGCTGTTCATACCAATCATTTGAACCGTTCAGTTAAAATGATCACCGGGCGCACCACCAGCCGCGTGATCTCAGACCGTATGATCAAAGAAGCCCAGGCGCTGCTACAGCATACCGACTGGAGCGTTGCGCAAATTGCCGGGGGACTTGGTTTCGAAGAACCAGCATACTTTACCAATTTCTTTAAAAAATACACCGGAACAGCACCTGCACGCACCCGGGTTTCCGCCTGACAACAAATAGGAGCGAACCTTTCATCGTAGAACGCTTTTTAAATGGCGTAGATTCCCCACAAAACAGGCCCTTAAAGCTTTTAAAAGAAAGCCTGCAATAGCTTCTGGATAACTCGTCCCGATATAATCCTTTCTGAATCCTCTGCTGTATATTTTCTTTCACCAGTAGTTAAATAATCTGATGAATATAATTTGTTATCTAATTATACGCGTTCGGATAGTACTTTTAAGGCCGGGTAAAAGTGCAGGGCCAATTTTACGCAATAAATAAATGGTTATGTCAACGGCGCCGGCAACGCCGGCATCTATGCTGAGCAGATCTGTTCAACTTCTTATGTCGACCTTGGAGGCGGCGAAATCATCGCCCTTTCCCCCGATACCATTAAGCCCTGCGTTTTTGGAAATGGTCGAAAATGCTAATCAGTGTACGCTATCGGCTACCGTATAAAGGAGATAATTAAGTTTCCGAAGGAAAAGTTTTCGTTAAAACACCAAAGCTGTAAATCTGTATAAAAAAGGAGAGTCAACCAACTCTCCTTTTTTGCGGCAATCATTATCTTATAGCTAACCGCTAATATACGTTACAGCCGACTGCCGGTAAGCTTAAATTTAAACATCGCTCCGAATACTTTAGCTTGTTTTTTTAACCTCAAACCAATAATCCGTTTGGGATCGCGGCGAAAATTCTTTTAAAACGATTGCAAAGAAAAGCCCGGACCGGAGGTAACGGCATCAGCGAGGCTTAAAGAGGAAATCAAAGCACCTTCACGTTCCCAGCTTGCCATACTTTGGTGATTTTTCTGCCTGTAAAATTTCGGTTAGTACTCCTCCCTGATAGCATAAATGTCGGTTTTATGTTATTTTAGACGGTGAAATCACATGATTCGGAATTTCCGAAAACAAGGAATTCATTTTACGGTTAAAGGAGCAGTATATGAACCCTCTTGAAATAACCCATCTGGCAGAACTCTGCAACGCAGTTACAGGCCTGATCAAATCAGAATTAGGCGTATCCGGGCATGTCACCTCAGTCGCGAACCAGGTCATTGTTTCCCTGTCACGTTTCGAGGTAGAGAACCGGCTGGGTAATATATTGCAACAGATCTACCGGCTTGTAGACCAGCATATACCCATAAGGCAGGAAAACCTTTCCCTGATCATCCGTGATGCAGAGGGTATCTATAAAAACAGCTTCAAAATCTGGAAATCCGCGGGTTGAATTTTATTGGAAATTTACGATGAAACTTGCAGTCAACACTAAAGATTAATATTTCGCCGGCTATATGCTAACTACATTCTCCCTGGAGAACGAATGCCTGCTTCGTCCCATCGGTCTTGAGGACCTCGCTCATTATGACGACCGGGTCAAAGAAATCTATCAACTGCTCTCAGACGATGATACCCTTCGGTTCATTCCGCAGAATTTGTCAAGATTTATCATTTCCGATGATAATCCAAATCCTGAAAGTCGTAGCTAAAATCTGTCTCAGGGGAAATCGCTTTCATTTTAAAACCCGTTACTTTTCCATTCTCATCTTCAAAAAAGCTCACATAAGCATCGGCATTCATGGATCGGTTAGTCCATCTAACAATACAAGTATTACCCTTGTAAGCAAATAACTCTCCGTTAAGCCCTTAACCACGGTAAATGGCTGGAATGGGAAGGCCGTCTCAGGGGATATGTGGCATCGTTGCCATACAATCCGGCACTTTATCTTTTACGTTCTTTTGATTAAAACCCGGACCATGGATACCCTTGGAAAAACGGTTGAGCGACATGGGGCGGTCTTTCAGATAAGGCACCATATACTCGGCGACCGATCATAATAATTAAACATATCCCGTTTAGTAATGGTATCCTCCGGCCAATAAACTTTACCCAGGTGGTTAAACGTTAATGGGCAGCCATCTACTTTCACGGTTTGGCTATCCTTGCTTTCGTCCAGGAAACTTTTCGTTAAGTGAAAGCGAAGTTAATCAGGCTAACCGAGGAAGGTGGCCGGCTTGCGGATGCGACCGGTCTTTGTCCAGGTAGCGAATTCAAAGTTGGCTACTAATTCCGGTTTCACATAGTGAATTTTGGCGCCTTTCGTATCGAGTACTTTATTGATAAATGGCGACTTGGGTACTTGGAGTTTTTCTGCCATCATTTTATGGACCTCCTTTTGATGTCTATCGCTGAAACGGGTTTGCAGTTCACGAACTGGTCCGCCATTCTCTCTTTTTAGGTAGCCTAACACTAAGCCAATAATGATAGCTAACATGACAGTTGCCCCATACTTTACGGAATCGTTTGATTTGCCATAATTTGGTGTTAGATCGTAAAAAAACTTGTTGCGTGATCTATTTGCGCAGAATAATAATCTACAAGATGAAATGTGTGAGTACTAAAAGCCTCAGCATGTAAATCCTTAGCAAGAGGTTGCTTTGAGTGCCGACAGCGATGCTCCAGTCCAACCGGCAGTACGATCAATTAGGTCACAGGCGAATAGTTAATATACAAATCCTTTTAGGGTGACACTCCGTACAAAGACAGTAACTAACCAAATAAACGAGTCGGTTTACACCAACAAAAGTAACACTGCATGCCATTAGAGAAGACCCAACGGGAACTTGATAAGATATTTGAGTTTTCACTCGATATTATTTGTACGATTGACCAGCATGGGCGCTTTTTAAGAGTGAGTTCCGCCGTTAACACTTTACTAGGCTATAGCCCTTCAGAACTTACTGCTACAACTTATCTCGAACTTATCCATCCTGATGATTTAGAATTAACCCGAGCATCTATAGCTGATATAATGAATGAAGGTTCCTCAAACAGGTTTGAGAACCGTTGTATACATAGAGCGGGAAAGCACATACCGATGTTATGGTCTGCCAGTTGGGATGACGAAGAAAAAGAACTGCATTGTATCGCGCGTGACGGCACGGTTAAACGCCAGGGGGAATTACTCCGACTTTCGCTTCAGGAAAGTAACCAGCGCTATGAATATGTGACAAAGGCCACATCAGATGCCATATGGGATTGGGACCTGAAAAAAAACACCTTATTTTGGGGCGAGGGCTTCGAGGCAATATTCGGTTATCCTAAAAATCAAGTAATCCCGGATCTACATTCTTGGACCAATCATATACATCCTGAAGACCTTGACCGCGTAGTCGCCAGTGTTTACGCGGTGATTTACGGTACTGAAACTAATTGGAAAGACGAATACCGCTACCAGCGGGCAGATGGAACATATGCTGATGTAGTTGACCGTGGCTTCGTAATCAGGGGCGTTGATGGGAAAGCGGTGAGGATGGTCGGTGCAATGCATGATATTTCCGAGCGGAAGAAGTCGCTCAAAGAAATGAAGCAATTTGCTGACGATCTTTTTGTCCGCAACCGTGAACTGCAGCAGTTTGCCTACGTGGTATCACACAACCTTCGGTCTCCGGTAGCAAATATTATAGGCATCAGTGACCTGATGGGAATGGAAAAAGACAACCCTGAGGTAATGGAACATTGTATTGAAAATCTCAAGACCTCCGTTAATCGGCTGGACCAGATAATAGTGGACCTAAGTAAAATTTTATCCGTAAGTGATGGTTCGGCAGAGATTAGCAGGGAGCCGGTCGATCTGCTTGAAATCTTACAAAATGTGAAAGCGGATTTAACAAATAATATCGACAAATCGGGTGCTCTGCTTCATCTTCCAGAAGGTTCGTTTATCATTCCATCGCATAAAGCTTATCTCTACAGCATCTTTTTTAACATCATCAGCAATGCTTTAAAATACAGGTCGACGCAAACGCCGGAGATAATGGTGAATATACAAATAAACGGCAACAAGGCCATCATCAAGATTGGTGATAACGGGATAGGGATCGACATCGATAAACATGGTGGAGACCTGTTTAAACCTTACAAGCGATTTGATTTTAGCAGAGAAGGAAAAGGACTTGGATTGTTTCTCGTAAAAAGCCACGTCACAGCGCTCGAAGGTGATATATCGGTAGATAGTGAAGTCGGCAAGGGGACAACCTTTACTTTAATTTTGTAGTTTTTGCCACCACTACGATATTTACTAATGGCGGGCCTATAAAGGAATATCGATAGGTGCATAACCTAAACGACTCCATCGCTTTTCAGCATGACCCTTCGAAAAATCGGGACAGGGAAAAATAATGTATTAGGATGTGACCATTACTTTTAATGGAACGGTTTGCGTTTAAATGGTACTGTACGCTTCTTTGATCATAGCGATATCGCAGCAACTGCTCCAGTTCAGACTGCGTTACCTCCAGTCACAGCAGCCGCTCCTACCGGTCTCATGACAGCGCTAACAATAGTCTCGGCCATGCCAACGTCAGCTGTGATTATAATGGCAAAAACTACCTGGATGACATGCTGATGGACATCAGGAAAAGCGACAACGCCGACTGGTCTATCCGGCTAACCAATAGTAATAATCTAACGATCAGCACATCTTTTTAAATGCAGCTTACAATTAGATGACTTCCCGCTGGCAAAATTTTGCAAGGTTCCGGAAAGGGCCAGTCCGGCAGCAACACCAAAAGGGCCGACTAAATTCGTGAAAAGGGTCCCTCGCCTCGTCACGGTATTATCTTTGCTATCGGCAATAATTCATTTACAGGAGCAAGGATAGAGAAATTTATTACACCGTATTTCCTCGTATTTTTCATCATAATACGCTCCATAGCATAAACATTGACAAACTCAGGTAAGGGAATCGCGGAATAGCCTCCATTAAAGAAGAAAAAGTTCACCATCTGCTGATCGGTGCAGGCATACACCGATCAACAGAAAGTCTTTTTTAAGGTCTTCCCTGAAAGGAAACCGCAAGGAACTGTTTTGCGCAAATTGACAAGGATTAAAGACTAGTTTCATTGCTCTTTACGAGATAATGAATACAGCCGGAAAATGACCTTACTTGAAACAAACCATTACCGCTGCAATACAGGTAGCTCTGGCCATACTCGTCCTCAAATAACGTAGCATCATTGTTATATTGCGGAGTCAGCGGTCCATTAACCAATTTATAAGGGCCGGTTACACGGTCTGTCACAAACAGCCATATACTATGGTTTGACATACCTTTAGGATCCATTATTGTAACTTTCCCGCTGCTAACTGTCAACCAAAATTTATTTTTAATATAATGAATTTCCGGCGCCCAAAAACGACCATTATAGGGATAATCTGCAGGTAATTTGCGAGCATCAATAATCCAGGAATGTTGTTTCCAGTGAACCAGGTCATCAGAAACTAACAGCCTGACGCCGGGATTTGGACCAGACCAAACCGGCAAGGAAGTTCCTGTGCAATACCACTTATGCCCAACCTTTAAGATAAAATGATCCCTCATGGCAATCGCTGAGTCGCTTATAACCGGATTAATATATTTGAAAACACCGGATTTTACATATTCAGGGCCTCTTAGAGTTCCCTTGATAAAGGCTGGCCGTTCATCTGAGGTCACCGTTTGAGCAGCAAGTTTTTGGCCGGTAAATACGAGTAGCAGGAATAACACGACTTATCGAACGACATTCCAAATATTAAATTCATGATTATTATTATCTGTTTCGCTTATACTTTAAATTGATAACCCAGTATATCTGCTTGCGCAAAGGGTTTTGATTAAATGACAATGAATATTTTACGAACGCTGTGATTAGCCGGATTAGCAGTGGCCGTCCCTTACCCGAAGCCGCCGTCCTGCGGATCGGGCGGGCGATGCCGTTGCGCAAGATTGATGATACTTCTGACATTATTCCCGTTATGGTCTGATAGTCCCATATAATAATTCAGATGGTTGAAGGCAGCCAAGTGCATCCGATCGAAACAGGCGTATCTGATTTTTCAACGTTCTAAGTTACGACCAATTAAAGTCGATCAGTATGACGTTTGTTTATTTGTATAGCACAAATGTGGCATAGCGTTACGTCGTTGGTCATATTTAAGTAAGAACGAAACATTCCAGATCGATGTTTGGATTCAATAGCCTCAACGTCACGCTGATTATCGTCGAAATTATTAACAGTATAAGTGAAATTGTATTTTGTTTAAAAAACCTGTCATGAGTTCGCTACCGGATAAATAGAGATTTCGATAGTGCAGATTGCTAAATACACAGGGCCATCATACTGTGATGTCAATTTTATTAACCAGAGAGCAAGACAGTGTAAATTACATTTGTCCTATCAATATATCAATTCGTGATAGTGGCTCTGACCCGGGTTAAATAGTTTTGATCCGTTATTTTCACCGTCCGGGTTTGAATAAAGTTTGTCTGAATTGTGCACCGATGAAATAAAATCATGGAGGCATCTTAAATAGATAAAATATTTTTTGACTTGCGGATTAATAGGTTAACAGTTAGGATATGTTTAGGAAAAAGATCAAGTTCAGCGTTTTTGCAATTATAACTTTTTTTAACCCGGCTTTTAGTCAGACAACGCGTTCTGACCTTTTGTGGACGCTACCACAATATATTACTGTTAAATCAAACACAAAGCAATTTACCATTGCAGACGGAGGAAAAGCGGCAACCATTTATGTAGATCCGGAGGACTGGAAAGGTGTGATTCGCGCAGCGGGTGATTTGGGCGATGACGTAAGAAAAGTAACTGGAAACGCGGCCCAGGTTCTGGAAAGTAATACTATTAGCAAGAATGCCATCCTTGTAGGCACCATTGGTAAAAGCCATATCATAGATCAGCTTATTGCTGAGAAAAAAATTGATGTAAGCAAGATCAAAGGGAAATGGGAATCCTTTATCATACAAACGGTGGGAGATGATCTTGTTGTTGCAGGAAGCGATAAGCGAGGCACAATTTACGGCATTTATGACATCTCTGAAAAGATAGGGGTTTCTCCGTGGTACTGGTGGACAGATGCACCTGTAAAAAAAAGCAAGAATTTGTACGTTAAAAGCGGTACATACGTTCAGAATTCGCCAAAGGTAAAATATCGCGGCATATTTATTAATGATGAAAGCCCCTCATTTTCTGGCTGGGCACATGCTAAGTTTGGAGGAATCAACTCTAAAGCTTATGTCCATATATTTGAACTGCTATTACGTTTAAAGGCAAATTACCTTTGGCCCGCCATGTGGGGTAATGCCTTTAATGAGGATGACCCAATGAGCCCCGTTCTTGCCAATGAATATGGCATTGTAATGGGGACATCACATCATGAGCCCATGATGCGCGCCCAAAAAGAGTATACTAATCGAAAAAAAGAAGTAGGTCCCTGGGATTATGTCGCCAATGCAGACAATTTGAAGAAATTCTGGACAGACGGATTGGAACGTAATAAAGCCTATGACAACTTAATTACCATCGGAATGCGCGGGGACGGCGATGTAGCTATGGGCAAAGGAGATGATGCCGAAAATATAAATACGCTAAAAAAGGTGATTGCAGATCAGCGTACTATCATCAAAAATGTATACCATAAAGATCCGTCTGAAGTACCACAACTATGGGCCATTTTCACCGAGGTACAGCGTTATTATGATGCTGGATTGAATGTCCCTGACGATGTTACCCTTCTATTTTGTGATAACAATTGGGGCTACATACGTCGCACAGGGCCAGCAAAGGAACTCAAGCGCAAAGGAGGCCTTGGTATGTATTATCACATTGATATGAATGGCGGTCCTTGGAATGATCGTTGGATCAACACGACTACTATTCCCAAGTTACGTGAACAACTTAATTTGGCATATCAAACCGGTATTGACCGGATTTGGATTGTGAATGTAGGTGATCTGAAACCGAAGGAGATGCCGATTGACTTTATCATGCGGTATGCCTGGAACCCTACTACACTATCAGCTAATCAAACCTTCAATTATTTAACAGATTGGGCTACGGGGATTTTTGGGCAAGAACATGCCAGAGAAATTGCAGATATCGTATCCAACTATTCCAAGTACAATCTAATGCGTAAACCAGAAGTGGAAGCCCCCCGAATCTTTAGCTTCGTAAATTATAATGAGGCAGACAGGGTACTCAAACAGTGGAGGGATCTGGTTGCAAAAGCTGAGTCGCTTGAAAAAAAGATGCCAGCTGATGCCAAAGATGCTTATTATCAATTGGTTCTTTATCCCGCCAGAGCATCAGCGGGAGTTGCCGGGATTTATATAGCTGCCGGGCGCAATAATTTATTTGCCAAACAAGGAAGAACAAGCGCTAACGACTACGCCAAGCAAGCGAATGATTTATTTGAACTTGACCAACGGTTAAGTAATCGTTATAACGATTCTATCGCTGGCGGAAAATGGCAGAATATGATGAGCGATGTGCATATTGGTTACAAACAATGGTCCATGCCGCGTCAAAACACTTTACCTTCTTTATCCCTAGTTACGCCATTAACAGAACCTACTTTGGGCGTAGCTGTAGAAGGCAGTACAGATGCCTGGCCTGGCGCAATAACTAAAGCCGAGTTGCCACAATTTGATATGCTTGATAAACAGTCTTATTATATTGATATATTCAACCGGGGGATGGGTATTGTTCAGTATACTGCCAAAACTGATAAACCCTGGATAAAAGTAAGTTCGTTTGAAGGAGTTGTAGCAAAGGAGCAACGTATTTCGGTAACTATTGACTGGAAGACCGCACCGGAAGGCGCTGCAAATGGGATTATTGAAATTGCTCAGGGCGATACAAAAGTCCCGATACTTGTGAATATTCTTAAAAAGGCAGGTCCTGTTACCAAGCAAGCATATTATGGCGGCTTTTCGGGAGAGTTCTCTATTCCGGCAGGAAAGTACAATGCCAAAATTGCAGGAAAGGGCGCAAAGTGGATATTACTGCCCGGCCTTGGCCGGACTGAAGCCTGCATGGGAATTTACCCTGTTACTGCTCCAAGCGCGACACCGGATAAAGCTCCGCGATTAGAATATAACATATTCCTGCCCCGGAGAGGTGGTACCAGGGTTTGCCTGGGTGTATTACCCTCGCAGGATGTAAACCCCGCCCGGGGTTTAAGAATTGGTGTCGCTATTGACGGTGGAAAACCTGTTATATTAGATGCCCGTAAAGGCTATGTTGACACCTTTAACGAATACACCCCGGCTAATCTTTCGCATTCTCTTGTGTTAAAGGCTCTACCTCCTTTGGGGCCGGATTATGCGCTGGTTTCACGCAGACAACCCAGGCGGAATGAGATTTTTGACAACCTGCGTTGGCTGGACGTAGACGTAAATGTGAAAAAACCGGGTATGCACACCCTCAAGGTATACATGGTAGATCCTGAGATTGTTTTGGAACGAATAGTTATTAATCCAGATAATAGGTATCCAAGCTATTTCGGTGCGCCGGACATTCAGCACAAGGCGGCGAGTGGTGTAACATCTGAACCTTAGTTAAGCCTGTTTGAATGCGTCTAAATAAGGCAAATTTGGCGAAATCCTGAATCATCATTTGAGGGATGTTGCGGTCTTTAGCAATGATTTGGCTTCAACAAATCCTTCAATTTTGGTAATCGTTTTCCCGTCTTCATCGACAAACAACAATGTAGGGTAACTATTAACATCGTAGCGTTCAGCAAACTTTTCACCGTCTCCTTTTTCTACATCAATAGAAAGGTTCACAAAATGTGAATTAAAGTAGGCAGACAATGTCTTATCCTGGAAGGTCGTCTTTTTAAGCTGTTGGCATGGCGCACACCATACCGCGTAGGCATCTACAAAAACTGACTTATGCTGCCGTTTCGCCTCCGATAGCGCAGCATCGAGATTTCCGTCTTTAAAGCTAACGCCGCTTTTTTTATTAGGCTGCTGCGCGTAACTATGTCCGCTCAGCAGTAGTATCAAGGCGCAAATAAGCCCTGGATGTTTTTTATTAAAAATCATTATAAAGTTACCTAATAGGATTTTCATTTTTCAATGCCGTGGCTACAGCTTCCAAAAGCGTTGGACTAATGCGCCGCTTATAGTCAGGATTGATGTATTCAAATTGAATAATGCCGCCTTTGTCTAAAATAAAAACGGATGGTACAGGCAATAATTTATCTACATCCTTGCCTGCCGAGCCTTCAGCGATTGTCTTATCGTAAGCGGCCGGTGCTTTAAATGCGATGCCGAACTGCTTGGATGCCGCAAGGTCAGCGTCGGAAAGCAAAGTATAAGATAACTGGTGTTTGTCAATGCTCTTGTTCAAATTTTCAGGGCTATCGGTGCTTATGGCAATGATTTGATAGCCCATTTTTACCAACTGCGCCTGGATGCCTTGTAAGCCTGCTAATTCCTTATTGCAGAACGGGCACCAGCCTCCACGATAGAAAATTAAAATGGTTGGCTTGTCCGCAACATGTGCATTCAGATCAAAGGGCTTGCCGTTGGCAGCCGGAATGTTCACCAAAGGGATTTTTTCGCCGATTAGAAGCGGACTGATATCCGTTGATTGCTTCGGGTATTGCTGCATGGCTGTCGTATCGCGCACATTTGATGATATGGCAGCAGCATTAAAAGCTGTAAAACCTAACAATACCGTGGTAAAGATGGTTAAATAAAAAAAATTGCGGTTGACCTGTGGTTTCATTTAGATTGAATTAATAGGATTAAAAATTGCCAGCAGAGCTTTCTCTGCAGGCGAATGACATTACATTTTGGTCGTGTCTTTTTTCACTTTCGACATCTTGCCCGATTTTTTGCTCATTTTCTGATGGCTCATTTTGGACATTTTCATGGTGTCTTTTTTCATTGGAGCCATTTTATCCTGCGCATTCACGCTTAATGTTAAACAGATTGCGGCAACTGCCATTACCGGAAGAGCTTTTAATTTTAATGCTTTCATTTTGTTTTTAGTTTAGTTTTTCCTGTTAGTAGGAATACTATGCGATACCTTACAATATTTCTGATAAAAATTTCAAATGTTCATTGTAAGGATCTTGTCGTAATTACGACTAACCATTGCATTAAGTGGCATACACGCGGCTTAATTTGTCAACTTACATTATTAAATAACAAACATCCACCATGGTAAAATTTTCATTATTGGTCGGGCTTGAAGCAAAAGCAGGAAAAGAACGAGAATTAAGTGACTTCCTTAAAAGCGCATTGCCATTAGCTCAACAGGAAACCGGAACGGTTACCTGGTATGCCCTTCAAATAGGGCCTTCAACTTTCGGTATTTTTGATTCGTTCGAAACGGAAGCAGCGCGCGACGCACACTTAAACGGACCGATTGCTGCAGCGTTAATGGCTAAAGCTCCAGAATTGCTGTCTGCCAGCCCTGTCATTGAGAAGGCCGATATACTAACTGCGAAGTAAAACAAGAAGTGCGGCCTTGGCCGCACTTCTTTATCTAATTTACGTATTAAATCACCGGAGCAGGTGGAAAATCAACTGGCAACCAGTAACACCTATTATAAAACAATGTAAGGCTGCCTAAACAGGCAGCCCGTAATTAGATTATTTAAGGGTTACTTTGATAATACCGGTAACTGGCGGCAGTGTGGTAAATGCATTTGGATTTGGAACCGCAGCAATTGGTTGACTCTCCTTTAATGGCGTTCCAGCAAGATTGAACTGGGTTAAGCCGGCACCGGGAAATTGATTGATAGCCGTCCCATCATCAAATAATTTAATGGTACCTGATATGTCACCCTTTTGAGTAGCATCTACACCGTTATCGGCAGAAGCAAAGAACCAGTCGTTTGAAAAGCCGTACATGGTGGCAATGGCCAAACGGTCTCCTGCGGCAACGTTAAGCTGCTGTGATACGACGCCTCCTTGCTTACCGGCTATACTTGGCAGTAACACCTTGGTATTCGGCGCAGGTAAAACATAAACTGCCTTAACTCCTTTAACTGTTTTTAAATAAGCCGCCAGCGTATCTGCATTACCCTTCTGGGCCAATGGCGTAAGCCCTTTACCAGCATCGATTGTGCCCGCTTTATATATTGGGTTGTCGATTCCGTTATAAACTACTACGAGGATTGGAGACAGCGGGGTGAAAATGCCTGTAATTGATTTAACGTATGCGCTTAGCGCCGTGTTATCACCGGCTTCGGCGATGTTCGTTAACCCATTCGCTGTCGGCTGACCGGATGTGTAAAGCGGCTTTGGAGCTTGCAGCGTTCCACCAACGATGTAAGAAACGCTCCATACGCCCGGGCTTAGCGGTGTCTCGTTGGCCGTACCTCCGGAGGTGTTTTGCAGCGTCAATGCAAAGGTCGAATTACCATTGTACTTCAGTGTTGCTTTAACCAGCTTAGATGCAGCGAGGTAGGTATTTCCCTGTGCATCTGTGCCGGTTACTTCAGAGATATTTTTTGTTTCCGCGACGCCGGGGTGAGTCACCCCTGCACCTGGTTTTTGATTAACTCTGGTTCCGTTGTCCCAAAGCTTGACCTGTGTTGAAACGTCACCTTCAATCGGGTTGCCGTTGTTATCATAAACCTGGATACCTGGGTTGTCCGGGGCAAAGAAAAGGTCGTTTGAGGCGCCGTACATGGTGGCGAAAGACAAGGCCTCACCCTTTGCGGCTGAGAATGTGATTGTCGTCGACTGCCCTGGTTGAATTAATGCCGGTGTCCCTGTGCCCTGGAAAGTGCCCGATTCTACCAGCGGTTGGGACTGAAGCACGTTTTCGACAGTGATTGTGCTTTGTTGAGTTGTTACTGATCCATTGTTGTTGTCTTTTTTGCAGGCTGTTAATGCTAATGGAGCAATTGCTGCCAGTAAAATTGATTTGGGGTTTTTAAGTAGATTCATATTATAAGATTTTCCAGGTTTGTCGCTCGGTCTGGAAATTTCTTACAATGCTTTTTCAAAAAAAAGCGAACGCTGACATTATCATGACGCTTCGAATAAATGTCGAAAAGAATGAGGCCGTGTCATAAGTCAGCTTTAACGTGGCTTATTTATCTAGCCAGGTTTTTAATTGCTATTTGATTATGATGATTATTAGGTAATGTTATTAACCCATTGTATGTTCTTTGTCATTTTGCCGTTTGCTTTCTCGGCGACCCCAGGCAGCCATTACATCCCACACTTCAGTCAATTCTTTTCCCGAATCACTGAGTTCATAACTCACTTCAGGGGGTATTACCTCCACAGCACGTCTAATCACAATTTCATCTGTCTGTAATTGTTTTAATTGCTGAATTAATACCTTCTCGCTAATGTTTGGCATGCTTTTCCTTAACGCATAGTAACGTAGCGGGCCGCCTCTTAACTCTTTTATAATGATTAATTTCCAATGGCCCGCAATCTTATTCACGGCATAGGTAAGCGGACAGGTAATCTTCCTTTTGGCCTTGTTATGTTGACGTGTCGAGGTTTCTTTTACTTTAGTCATACGGGCATACCTTGGGGTAAGTTCTTGTGCAACGTTAGCTGCAAATATAGATTTGCTGCCAAATAAAATCATATTATCATGAAAATCATAATTATAGGATCATTAGGAAATATCGGCCGGTCACTAACCGGGCGGCTTGTAAAAGCCGGGCATAACGTAACGGTTATAAGCAGCAATGAAAATAAAAAAGAAGCAATCCAAAAAATAGGCGCAAATGCGGCTATAGGTTCGATAATGGATGAAGCATTTTTAGCAGCAACTTTTAAAGGCGCTGATGTGGTGTATACCATGATACCCGATAACCTTCAGGTATCAAATTATACAGACTACATAACGCAAATTGCCCAAACATATGCAAATGCACTTGCAGCTGCCGGCGTATCACAACTTGTTAATTTAAGTAGTAATGGTGCTCACCTGAAAGAAGGTGCCGGACCGATTTCATCCATGTTCTATGACGAGGCTATTTTTAATAACATGGACGGTTTAGTAGTAAAGCATCTCCGCCCCGCCTCATTTTACATCAATTATTATAACAGTATACCCCTGATCAGGAATACAGGAATGATGGGCTCTAATTATCCGGGCACTACAAAGTTGCTATTAACACACCCGCTGGATATTGCTGACGCGGCATTTGAAGAAATTACGGCCCCTTTTCCAGTAACAAAATTCGTTTCGTTGCCAGCGACGAAAAAACCGGAACAGAAGTTGCCCGCATTTTAGGAAATGCCATTGGCAAACCAGATTTGAAATGGGTTGAATTTACCAATGAGCAATTTATTGGCGGCTTGCTGCAGAGCGGGCATCTTTCGAAGCATGCGGCGGAAGGTTTAGCAGAAATGGGAATAGCCTTAGGAAACGGGAGGATTACAGAAGAGTTCTACAAGAATAAACCAGTTTTAAGCAAAAGAAAATTTGAAGAGTTTGCCATAGAATTTGCAAAAGTATATCATCAGGCGTAACCTAAATTAGGTTCATACTTTTTGATAATCAGTTACTTATGCGGTATAAATTAACACACAAAAAACAGCTCAAACTAAACGAGGTTGTCTCAAAGTGAGGCGGCCGCGTTACTCTTACGAAAATTTGAAGTATCTTAAAGACATAAGCGAAAAAGTTGTCTTTAAGAAATATTACCCTGATCAGTTAGCTTATCTCAATCACTTGAAATAAAAAAGCCGCCTCGTAATTCACTTATGAGACGGCTTTTTTATTAAATTATTGATCTCGTTTCGCAATCAATCGGTTGGCTAACAACGCGTCTAATGAATAACGTCCCGCTCCGAGTAAAATTAAAGCCAGTAAGCCAGCTATGTAAACTAAATTTATTTCATATCCCGGCGGTCCGAATACCGGACCTTGAGGAGTCAGGCCGATAGTCTTCACGGCACTGAAGCCATAATGGATATGAATCGTGAACATAGCTACCAGCATGGTCCCAATAAGAGGCAATGCCATTATACTGGTAAAAAGGCCGGCCATAATCATTATGCCGCCGAAGACCTCCGTGAGCATAGATATCCATGCCATCAGCTCCGGGGCGGGTACATGCAGTTGGGTGAGCAAATGGGAAAAAGCTTCAGGACCACGCATGAGCTTTGCCCATCCATGGGCTAAGAATCCGAATCCGATAATAAGGCGCAAAAGCAAAGGCGCAAATTGCTGGTAATTTTTACCAGTTATAGAAAAAATATTGTTGTTCATTGCATTTGATTTTAAGTTGTTTGAGATTTGCCGACAACAGCATATCCATTATCAGTTGTTTATACCAATGACAACATATCATCAGATTAGAAACGTACAATTAAGAGTGTACAGCGGCACTGTCTGCGGGCGACGATCAACAGCGTTGAGCGAAGTATCCCGGCATTTCAAAAATAGGATTGCCGCGATGAATAAATAAACGGAAACGACACAACACGGTAAAGGCGGATGCCAGCTATTTGAACGTTGTGCGTTTGTTATAACATTTAAGGCAGTCGCTTTGCAATCATCCTGGGCGTTTAGCAGGTGCGCACCACTTGTTTTGGGTACTGAATTTATGGAATGAGCAATCACTGCAAACAGCGTATTCCGCAATGGGCAGAAACTCAGGCTTAAAAACATTGCGATCAACGCTATGCCCATAAACTTGTTTTTCCCGTAAATACGTCTTTTACTTCTTGCCATTTCCTTATAAATTTTTATTTCGAAACGAACACATTCACCAAGAGCATAGTCCCCAGCAGTAACAGAACAATATAACTGTATCTAAAAAACTGGCTTCCCTGCATTTTAGAGTTAATGTAACGACCGATAAGAATGGCAGGTACAAGCACTGGTAAGGCGAACAAAAAATAGCACATTAACTCCCGGGTGATTAAATTACTGTACCAATAGCCCAACACGCCCGCCAAACTTGCAGCAAGAAAATAGGCCTGCAGAGTTGCCCGGAAATGCTGCGCGGTCCACCCACGTTTCGCACCATAAATAACCAGCGGAGGGCCGTTTATACCATAAGCGCCGCCTAAAATACCAGACAGTAGCCCGCATCCAAACAGCCAACGACCATCATCTTGCTTTAGTGCTTTAAGTCTGGTGCCAGTCAACAAATAAATAGAAAATGCGATGATCACCGTCCCCAAAATACATTTCACCCAGGCTTCACTCACATGGGTTAACAACCATAAGCCGAGGGGTATGCCGATTATCGCATATACGATCAGCCAGCCCGCACTTTTAAAATGTATTTTTTTCCGGTCCTGAACAACTACGAAGCCTGCGATCGTAACAGATATAAATACCGACAGCGGAACGGCAACCTCAAGCGGCATAAATAAGGCGAGCAGTGGTACCGCTATGATAGATTCGCCAAACCCAAAGGCGGAACGGAATATCGTAGCAAAAAAAATGATGATGTCTATTTTTATAACGGTCGCATTGATCAAACCCACTATTTTCCGGCTTTAGTTTATTACAAATTAAATATTCATTTTTTACAAATTAAGCATCGACAACGAACCCCTAATAATAGTTTATAAAGCTTATGGTATTTTTGACGGATAGCTTTACTAATCCTTACAAAAATTTTGAAATAAATTAGAATTGACATTTTTTAGCTTAAATAATTATTGTTCGTAAGGGTATCGCTTGTCTTTCGACTAAAATCCATAAGGATTTAAGCTATTACATTGATCATTTACTTAAGCAGATTTCTACGCATGGAAGAATACTCATTTAAGATACACATATCGGAAAGTGACCTTATTGATTTAAAATATCGTTTAACACATGTTAAGTGGCCGACGGATGTTGATAATGCCGACTGGAAATATGGCGTAAATAGAAAGTATCTTGAAAGCTTAGTTAGTTACTGGGCGAATGATTATGATTGGCGTCTGGCAGAACAGCGCATCAATTCATACCCGCAATATCGTATTCCCGTCAATGGCGTGCCGGTTCATTTTATTTATCAACGGGGAGTTGGTAAAAACTGTAAAGCGTTGATCCTAACCCACGGATGGCCCTGGTCATTTTGGGACATGCATAAGATAATCGGGCCGCTGACTAACCCAAAAGCTTTTGGCGGTGATGAGAAAGACGCGTTCGATGTGATTGTACCATCGGTGCCAGGGTATGGATTTTCGACCCCGACGCCAGCCGGCATTAACTTCTGGAAGACAGCAGATTTATGGCATACGTTAATGACCGAAACATTAGGTTATCAGAAATATGCAGCAAGTGGCGGCGACTGGGGAGCGTTAATTACTTCTCAGCTTGGCCATAAATATGCAGATAGTTTGTACGGCATACATTTAATGCATACCATGGATCTGGATCAATTCAATAAGGAAAGGCCGTGGGATGTATTTGCAGGCCATAAAACTGCCGAGACGACACCTGCCCACATCAGGCAGCAGAGCCTGGAAAGGATGAAGATCTTTGTGAGCCATTATGCAGTACATATGCTTGACCCTCAAACGCTGGCCTATGGCTTGCAGGATTCACCTGTAGGATTGCTTGCCTGGTTGCTTGAACGCTGGAGAAGTTGGGCGCAAACTGGAAATGGAAATATTGAAACTGTGTTTCCCAAAGAACATATGATTACGAACACAATGCTCTATTGGATAACCGGGACCGTAGCATCTTCGATGCGTTTCTACGCGGACGGCGCAAAGTATCCCTGGCAGCCGGCTCATGGTCGTACGCCAATTATAGAGGCTCCGGTCGGTATTACCTTTCTGGGTGGTGAAAACCCGGCAGGTGTTACGACAGACCAGCGTGTGAGTGCGTTCAAGAAAGGCCCAAAATATCAGCTATACAATGTCCATTATTTGAATGCTCATGAAAAAGGCGGTCATTTTGGCTATTATGAAAACACCGAAGCAGTCGTTCATGATCTCAGGGCAACTTTCCGCGATTTAACTTTTTAAATACAAGGGTATGTAAAAAGACAATGATGGCGGGAGCAAATCAACGGCACCAGGAGAATGGAAAAACTGCACGTCGAAAGCTGTCACCTGCGACTGTAAGTACACCGCTTGTGTCCCTGTGAAAGCGCAATGATGCCCCGGAGCTTCCACTTGCCGCCGATCGCATACAAGGAGTCGCCAACGGCCTGTAACTTTTCGGCGCAGCCGAGTTCCCGTACCCTGATTTCTTCTTCCTTTGACATACTGCTTACCTTAAGGTTAGTAGTTACCTTTTGTAAACTACTGGATTTTGGTAAGTAAAGGTAGCTATCTTTGACCGAAATTAAAATTTAGCAGCCATGATGATTGTGGTAGCCATTTCCGGCTTGTTAGCCCTCACTGCATCCATTTTATTCTGGTATTGGGCTTATGCACCTACGCCAAAAGTGCCTAGCTTATCGGCAAAACTATCCCGTGAAGCATTGACGGTCGGCGCCGAAAAACGTACCTGTTGGAAATACGCTCCCGGCGCTCTGGGAAAACAAAAGGTGCCGCTGGTCATTGTTTTGCACGGCTCTGGTATCAATGGGGTCAAAATACGGGCCTGGACCGGTTATGCGTTTGACCAACTGGCGGATCAATATGGTTTCGCGGTGGCTTATCCGGATGGTTATCAGCGCAGCTGGAACGATATCCGTAAGAACGTGCCCTTTCCCGCTAAGCAGAAAAATATCGATGACGCCGGTTTTATCCGGTCGCTCATTGAAAGTTTCCAGGTCTCCCACAACATAGCCCTGCAGCAGGTCTATGTGTTCGGCTACTCCAATGGCGGTATGATGGCGCTCCGGCTGGCGGCATCGGTACCTGGCTTGCTGGCCGGCATTGCTATCGTGGGTGCCAACCTGCCGACACCCGATAACCGCACAGACGATATTCAGGCACCCATGCCCCGGGTGATGATGATCCATGGCACCAAAGATCCAATTATTCCATATGACGGCGGCCGGGTCAGGTTCTTTGGCAAGGATCTTGGCAATGTCCTCAGCGCATCAGCTACTGCCGAAGCAATTGCCGAAACCCATGCAGGGCCGAAGACCATACAGATTGAACGCCTGCCCCACTTAGATCCACATGATCCGACAAGTGTTGAACGCAAGACCTGGTCACAGGGCGAACAAAAGGTCGTTGAATTATACACGGTTTATGGGGGCGGCCATGTCATTCCACAAACGACAGCCAAATTCCCAAGACTGATGGGAAAAGTGAACAGAGATTTCAGCGCCGCCCGTAAAGCCATCGCATTCTGGGGATTGGACCAACGATAGTTGACAGAACGGTCAGTTAAAAGATTGCCGGAATTCCATCGGTGATAAATCCGTTTTCTTTTTAAAAAGCGTGCTGAAGGATTGCGCATGCTCAAAGCCCAGCGCGTAAGCGATCTCGCTGACGGACAGACTGGTCGTAGACAGTTTTTCTTTGGCCTTCGCGATCAGTTTTTCATGGATATGTTGCTGCGTATTCCGCCCGGTATGGACCCGAAGCAGGTCGCTCAGGTAGTTCGGCGACAGATTCATTTGCGTAGCCAGATATTGCACGGTAAGCAAACCAGCTACCTCTCCCATAAAATATTCGTCCACGATCTTTTCGAATTTGACCAGCAAGTCGGAATTGTTGTACTTACGTGTTATGAACTGTCTTTCATAAAAGCGTTTGGAATAATTAAGCAGTAGTTCAATTTGGGTTAAGATGATTTCCTGTGTATGCCGGTCGATATGCCGGCATTCCTGATCGATCTTATGGAGAATAACGATCAGGTCATTTTCTTCCTGGGCTGAAAGGTGCAGCGCCTCATTCACCGCGTAATCGAAAAATCCGTAGTGGTGAATGTTGCCCGTCAGCGCATGATGTAACAGGAAGTCCGGATGAAAGATCAGGAGATAACCGGACCCGCATTCCATATTTTGCAGGTCCAGTTGTTGCACCTGGTTAGGTGCAGTAAAACTTAAAACGCCTTTATCGTAATCATAATGCTGCTGCCCATACCTGATCTTACCTTTGGCTTCGCGTTTGAGCGCCACGCAATAAAAGCGGTTCACAAAACCTTTCCATACCTCGTCCTCCAGGAAAACACTTTCCGCCAGGTTGATCACACTCACCAGCGGGTGACGGGGCCCGGGTAAGGATAGCAAGCGATGAAACTCGGATATGGAATTGATGGCATTCATAAACAAATTTAATCATTTAATCCCATCCCAAACTCATCATAAGGTGCACCGGTATCCGTACCTAAAGGCACTATGCTTTCCAGTTGTGACAGATCAGCGTCTGTTAACGCAATCGTAGCCGCCGCCAAGTTTTGTTCCAGGTATGTCCTCCGTTTCGTTCCCGGGATCGGCACGATCCCCTTGGCCATGATCCAGGCCAAAGCCAGTTGTGAGGAAGTAACGTCCTTTGCTGCCGCCATCGCTTCAATGGCCTTGACCAGTTCAATGTTTTTGGCGAAGTGTTCCCCCTGGAAACGCGGCATGCCCCGGCGGAAATCATTATCCGGCAGGTCGGCCTCACTTTTGATCTGACCTGACAAAAAACCCCGGCCCAGCGGCGAGTAAGCGACAAAGCCTATACCCAGTTCCGCTAAGGTGGCCAAAACCCCGCGTTCTTCCACCGTCCGCTCAAACAAGGAATATTCGCTTTGTACAGCAGTAAGGGGATGAACCGCGTTTGCCCGCTTAACGGTCTCAGAAGAGACTTCCGACAGACCGATATAACCTACCTTACCTTCCTTAACCAGTTCTGCCATGGCTCCAACCGTTTCTTCTATCGGCGTGCTTTTATCCAAACGGTGCATATAATAAAGATCTATGTAATCGGTATTAAGATTTTTGAGCGATCGTTCTATCGATTTCTTTACATAGTCTTTTTTACCATTGATGGCCCAGGTTACTTTTTTGTTATCATCGATCTCCCAGCCAAACTTCGTGGCCAGGATAAACTGATCACGTTTGCCGCTAATAGCTCTGGCAATCAACTGCTCATTTTTTAGCGGCCCGTACAGATCGGCCGTGTCCAAAAAATTACCACCCAGCTCCAGCGAACGATGGATCGTCGCGACGGCTTCCTGCTCATCGGCAGGGCCGTACATATGCCCTTCTTCAAAACCGGTCATACCCATACAGCCCAATCCGATCACCGGCACCACCAATCCCTGGCTGCCCAGTGCTATTTGTTTCAATTCCATGACGCAAAATTCGATAAACTCAAACAGGCCAATGTATGCAAACCCCTGAGGCTTGTAAGCAAATCAAGGAATATTTTTCGCCTGAGCTTCATGATTGGTTTGTGATGATCTTACGATGCGATGTGCCGGCTGTTAAAGCAGGCTGGGCGGGAAACCGTACCGTCTTATAGTTTCCTTATAGCAGGTCCATATCCCGCGCCACGTAATAGCTGGGCACCAGCGGACGGAAACCGGTCCGGCTGCGCAGCTTGGAACTGTCCAGGACGCCTTCGAAGGGGTCGCTGAGTGGGCCGGGCTCAGTATCGAACGTTTCCGCTGCCTTTCCGACCGAGTCGGCCAGTTCGTACAGGCTGATCGGGGCGTCATCTGCGATATTGAAGATCTCGCCGTTTAGTCCGTCGTGCTGAAGCAGGATCAGCAGCGCCTGGGCCACATCCAGGTGGTGAACCATATGCATGCGGTACCCGGGATGGCGCCTCCACTGCTTAAGGACCGGCATGATCTCTTCGATATGCGGGTCGCGGTCGCCATAGACAAAGCCCAGGCGTAAGATCCTTACATCGGGATGGAGAATTAATAATTCCTGTTCGGCGGCGATCTTGCTGGCCGCATAGGCCCGCGGATCATTGATATCCACCGGATCGGTCTCTTTGGCCGGATGGCCGTAGCCGGCATGGTAAACATTGCTGGTGCTCGTAAAGACAAAGCGCTTTACGCCGGCGGCCAGCGCCGCCCGGGCTAAAGCGACGGTACCCGAATGATTGGTTTTGACAATGCCTTCGTTATCGGTAAAAGTCCGGAATAAGGCCGCCAGATGGATGACCACATCCATACCCGCTACGGCTGCATGCAAGGTGTCCGGGTCAAAAAGATCGCCGGCGACTGCCCGGGTACCGGGTATTACCTGAGCGGCATCGCGTACCAAAATAGTGACATCATACCCTTTGGCTAAAAGGCGTGGCACCAAACGGCTGCCAACTTTTCCTGTAGCTCCTGTAACTAATATTTTCATGGCACAAAGTTGACCGGAAAGACGCACGTCCACAATCGATAATCAAACCAAAAACTATGAATTTCAAACCTTCCGGAAGGTATTGGGCGTGGTGCCGGTCAGGCGCTTGAAATAATTATTAAAATAGGCGGGGTATTCAAAACCCAGCGCATAGGCAATGTCGGCTACGCTCCAGTCGGTATACAGCAAAAGCGCCCTGGCTTCGGCAGCTATGCGCGCGGCGATATGAACTGAGGTCGGTTTACCGGTGACCGATTTGACCGCCCGGTTCAGGTAATTGACATGCAGGGAAAGCCTGTTCGCAAATTGCTGTGGATTGCGCAACCGCAGCGGCTCATTCGGCCGTTCGATCGGGAACTGTCTTTCCAGGAGGTCCAGGAACAAATGCGTCACCCTCCCCGCGCCGTTTTGAAAAGCCGCGGCCTGTTTCGGCGGCTGGATGCGCAACGCTTCATGCAAGACCACGGAAATGCAGTTGCGGATCAGGTCACTTTTATAAGGATAGTCTTCCTGGTACACCGACAGCATTTCGCGGAAAATGCCGTCCATAAAAGCGGCCTGTGCGCTGTCGAGCGGGATCACGGGGTTGTCGCCGGCACGGAACAGCGGCGAATCGTGCAGTTCGCGGCTGTTCATAAAAGCTTCGGTGAACAGGCAGGCATAGCCGCTGGTCCGGTTCACTCGGCTGACCACCGAATGCGGCACTTTGGGGTTCACAAAGAAGAGCACGGTGCCCTTGAGCTCCAGCAGTTTCCCGCCATATTGGACGGTCATGTCGCCGTTGACCAGGCCCATTTTATAAAAGTCGCGGCGGCCTCGGCGAAGCGGGAGTTCCTGCGAGGCCTGCAGGGCATGTACCCGGAAGCCTTTCAGCCGCAAGTCTGCCATATTCACGCCCGGAATTTCCTCTGTCATCCGGCAAAGTTAACAAAATCAAACCTTGAAATGTAATGTGACAACTGGAATTGGTATAACGCCATGATTTCGGCTAAAAAGGCATCATGTCAAGATTTTATTTACAAAGTTTACATTTTTATTTACAATCCAAATTCGTCATGCCTGAAAATGGCCACTTAGATTCGCTGAATCAATTTCAAAAGACATGAAAAATAAAAGCAATGTTTGGTACAGCCTGGCGATGGTACTGGCTGTCATGATGTATGTTCCGGTACGAGCCGGGCAAAAAAATGGTGCGCAACGCGCTGACTTTTCAGGCGAATGGCGCGCCAAAACATCGATAGCGATGGGTGGCAATATCGTTTGCTGTTTTGACCCAGGTGACCGCCTGCTCGCGCAAACGATGAAAATAGCAGCGGCGGAAGGTGGGCTGACCGTAGCGGTGTCCAGCGGGTTTCCGGGTACAGCGCCGGCGGCCGGAATGGAAAAA
This sequence comes from Mucilaginibacter sp. SG538B, assembly GCF_013376065.1. Taxonomy (NCBI): domain Bacteria; kingdom Pseudomonadati; phylum Bacteroidota; class Sphingobacteriia; order Sphingobacteriales; family Sphingobacteriaceae; genus Mucilaginibacter; species Mucilaginibacter sp. SG538B. The sequence goes on along the minus strand of NZ_JABMJI010000005.1, from coordinate 144,729 downwards.
ATGTCCTTCGACAGTAAAGCCAGCGAAATTGCCCATGGCCGGGGAAGAGGAAAAAAGTTTACCGTCAAGTGGTCAGCTGATGGACGAACGCTGACGGTGAACTCGACGGTGCGCATGATCATCGATCAAAAGCCAACAGAAGTATACGTTACAGAGGTTTGGAACCTGAGTCCCAATGGTAAGTCGATTACGGTGCAGGCAAATGCCCGGTCAGGCCTATACAGTAAAGCGCGCGCCTGGAAAACCGTATTCGAAAAGGTCGGTTAGCACAACAACCTACCCGCAATCCCCCTGCAATGATATGGAATGACAGGCAAGTCGAAAGCAGGCTGGCGGCAATGAAAGCGGTTTACACAGATGACATCGTGTTTTACGAGTCAATCATTGAGCTGATCGCCAAACTGCAGGAGCAATGGCCCCTTGAATTTAGGTTTGAGCTGACACGTCCCCGTATATCCGGCCAACCACCCCTGGCTACAGGAATGGATATTGCGGCAACAGCAAATGGTAAGATCAGATCACTGCATCTTTTTCCCGATATTGCTGAAAACCAATCTGAGTAAAACTCCGGCACGTTCAGGTAAGCATTCTTATTTCCGCTTAAAGAATTGATGGCGGTTTCAGATCACAGCCGTCAATTAAAGAGATTAAAATTGGCAGTAGCGTACCACTGCCATTCCCATTAATTCCTGTTTCGTTTACAGCAGCTCACCCATCCCAAACACCGTCAATCCTTTGGCAAATTGTTCGGCTACGGCCTGGTTGGCGGCTTCAATGTACTGACCGGTTATCGGGTCAACCACGGTGCGTAACGGCCGGGTGCCTTTCGGGGTGCCGATCAGTTTTATAATGGCATCGGCAACGTCCTGCGGGTTAGGTTTTTTAGCCTGCATCTCGCCGCCCAATGCGGCTATCATTTTGTTGGGTATATCAGCTATGGCGCTGTAACCTTCAAATACCCCCTGGTCAGATGCCGGGTTGTTCTTTTGCTGCATTTCGGTAGGGAAAGCGCCCGGCTCCACAAGGGCCACATCAATGCCTAAACGCCTGACCTCGTAATGCAGGCCCTCGCTTATTCCTTCCAGCGCAAATTTCGAGGCCGCATAAATGGTAGCGAACGGAAACGATACCCGCCCAAAGCCGCTGGTCACGTTAATGATCAGTCCCTCGGCCTGTTTGCGCATCGCGGGCAACACCCGTTTGATCAGCCGCCAGGGTGCATAAACGTTGATATCAAACGTGGCGTGCACATCGGCTGTGGTAAAGCTCTCGGCGACCCCACCCATGGCGTAACCGGCGTTGTTCACCAGCACATCAATAGTGCCTTCCCGGGCTAAAATGGTATCAACGGCCTGCTTCACGCTGTCGTCGTCGGTCAGGGTGACGTCCAAAACGGTCACATTTTCTACAGCGGCTAATGCCAGGGCCTTATCGGCGTTACGGTTCTTGGTATCGCGCATCGTGGCGTATACCTGGTGCCCCAAGGCGGCTGCGCTGTGGGCGGTAAGCCAGCCAAAACCACTATTTGTTCCGGTTATCAGTACGATCTTTTTGCTCATCTTTTTGTTGTTTAAATGAATAAGCAAATGTTGACAATGGCAGCGAAAAAACATTTACCATATGGTAAAAAGCGCCGTTAACGGACATTTCTCCTTATGCGGCTCAGCGACTGCCGGGTGATGCCCAGGTACGAGGCTACATACGAAAGCGGGATGCGGTTGATGAGGCTGGGGAAGCTTTCGATGAACGACAGGTAACGCGTGGTGGCATCTTCCGAAACCAGCGGGCTGCGCCGCTCCATAGCCAGCGTAAGGCATTTTTTGACCATATTAGCCTTCATCATATCCCATCCTACAATGGTGTTGGATATCTCATCCCAGTTCTTTTTGCTAAAAACAAGGACCTTGCAGTCGGTAACAGCCTGTACATACTCGGAGGCCATAATCTGCGATTCGAACTTTTCATTATCCACTACAAAATTGCCTTCGTCCACAAAATAGTTGGTAATCTCTTCGCCCCGGTTATTATAATAACAAAAGCGGAATACACCTTCCAGCACGAACGCCACATACCTCGGCACCTTCCCGGCTTCCGACAGATAGTCCTCTTTTTTGAATTCGAGCATTTCAGCCTTACTTAGCAAAAACTCGATCTGCTGTTTATTGAGGTCACCAAATTGCAGGATAAGATTGATTAGCTCTTCCATCACGTAAAGATAGTGTACCGCGCAAAGCGCTCACTTACCATATGGTAAAAAATGAAATAAGCCGGACATGGATTCAAAAAAACGTGTTACAGATAGGTTGCCTGGCCATTTCAGTTGAAGGGCTGCCGGAAATCCAATGGGCTTTGATTGGTCTTGCTTTTAAATAATTTATTGAACGACTGAGGATGTTCGAAACCACTCACGATTGAAATCCTCGAAACGCACAACGCTGACCGGCGGGTGCGCCGGGCTGGGCAGCTGCATGAACTGGTGAAATTCACTGATGGTCTTGATACGGTACGGTTCCATAGCCGGTTGAATTTACGATTTTGATCGGTAAACCGCTGCAAACTCCTCCATGAAATTCCTGCAGTTCGGCTTTGCCCAGGACCGGTTTATGCTTATTCAATATCCCTTCGGACAGGTGTGATCCCACGATGACGCCGGTTCTTTTGTCCAGGCCGGCGCCATAGCTGCTGAGGTAAACGACTTTCTTAACGCCTGAACTTTGTATCGCTTCGGCGTACGCCACGGCCGTTTACGGTAATAATCGATCGTGTCGACCGCTCCAAAGTTGGGCGGCGTCATGGCATAGACCGCGTCCGCACCGGTAAAAACTTCCTTTAAAACCCCGCATCTTAAACAGAGCCAATGGCGGCTTTGGCGCCTAAGGCGGTTATTTGTTTTTGATCATCCGGCTGGCGGGTGAACTTGTCCGGGGCTGATGAAAATAATGATTTTCGGGCTTATCGGCATTTTGTTTTCATCCAACGCAAACGTTCCTGATCCCTTGTGGATAAAAATAATCTCGTAAAAATTAACTTGATGTAATGTGCTGTCTAACACATAATGTTTCAACGTTTCAATATACCCGATATCTAATAACAATTCTAACCCATATTTATAAGGTAGAAAATAATATGTTTTAATTGGGGGGATCGATGCCATATCTTTTACAATTTTTGGCTTCTCAAATTATGTTTACCCAACGGCTTGCGGTTTATCAGTTTTAACCAAGTGAATAATGTAGGTCGTCGTTCTTGAAAAGGTGTCAGCCGTCTGCCAGGTCCAGCGCCCAGCCGTCCCCCGCTAAGTGCCGCGTGGCCGGATCTAATTGCCCGCTTACTGGTACGCTCACGATGTACCAGTCTTTGAGCGTTTGAGGCCCCTCCACAGAATTGGTCATGGTATTCGAAAAGAGCCTGGCGAGGCAGCAAATTGGCCGACGGAGTTGGTTGTTGCAGCAGCGAACTTTCTTTTGTCTGAAGTTGTAAATATCATATGGTGACTTTTGGCTACAATGTTGCGAATTTTGAACACATTCTGTCACTCGTGATCCGGCAACTTTGCTGTATAAAATTACAGCAATATGGATTTACAACATAGTACGGTACTGATCACCGGAGGCAGCAGCGGTATCGGTTTAGAGATGGTCAGACAGCTCACTCAAATTGGGGCGAACATCATTATCACGGGTCGGGATCCGGATAAACTCAAAGAGACCAAAAAGCAATTTCCAGCGATCCATATATTTCAGAATGATGTCAGCAATTCGCAAAATATAGCCGAGTTATATGCTGATGTCACCCGGCAATTTCCCGAACTAAATATCCTGATCAATAACGCCGGTGAAATGCGGTTGCTTGACCTGCAGGATACCAGCAATAGTTTAGAGAACATGACCCGTGAGATCGATATCAATCTTTCCGGGACGATACAGATGGTTCACCAGTTTCTGCCGCATTTGATAAAACAGCATTCAGCAGCCATCGTCAATGTTTCCTCCGGAATTGCTTTCATGCCTTTTTCGGTTGCACCGGTTTACAGCGCTTCCAAAGCAGGTGTACGGGCTTACACGCAGGCTTTACGCTTACAGCTTAAAGGCACGAACGTTAAAGTCTTTGAAATGATCCCTCCGGGCATAAAAACCAACCTGCAAAAAGATTGGGTGATCTCAACGGATACGAAATCATCCATGACGATGGAGGTGGACAAGATGGTGGAAGTAACGATCAAAGGCATTCAACAGGATAGGCCGGAACTTAAGCCATTTCTGATCACGGTGATCAAGTGGCTAAGCAGGATCATCCCAGGCGCCCTGATCAATTTCGGCCATCAACAATTCGAAAAATTCAAGCAACTAAATGTTCAATCAAACCGATCAGCAAAATGAAGAGAACAATTTTAGCGGTCATCCTGCTGTTCGCAGCGATAACATCATTCGCCCAAAAGCTTCCGGCCGACCAGATACTGGGCACCTGGCAATGCAGCGATTATAAAATAGGAGTATATAGATCCGGGAATACTTATTCCGCAAAGCTGCTCTGGTCAAAAGATATGTTCGAGGCTGACGGCAAAACATCAAAGAAGGATAGTAAGAATCCTGATGTAAAACTTAGGGACAGGCCGGTACAAGGGCTTACCCACATCACAGCGCTGGTATTCAAGGACAGCGGGTATGCAGATGGTAAGTTGTATAGCGTACAAGATGGTAATACGTATAGTCTGAAAGGCAAATTGAACGGCATCAATGACCTGGAAACACGCGGCTATAAAGGCGTGCCAATGTTGGGTAAAACCTTTAAATGGAAACGGGTTCAATAGTTCATTATAAATTAACAAACATGAAAGACATGCAAAAAGACGAATTGTCGAGGTTCTGGTTCATGGTTTCCAATGCCATACCTCCGGTAGGTGTATTCCTATACTTTAAACACAGAAAAAACCATCCAAAAAAAGCCAACAGGGCATTGACCAGTGCGATGATCGGCGTGCCTATGGCACTGGTGATGAGCTATATTATCAATACACACCTATTAAAATAATCATGATCAAAAACCTTATCTCTTTATTGTTGCTCATTGTGTCCGTATCATTAAGCTTTAAACATGCCTGGGATACGGCGCATTACCAAGGCAACCCGGAATCTTTCAAAATGATGGAAAGCCTGGGCATTAGCATATCCATGATCCCGGTCTTCGTAATTTTGGCCGTTATGACAGGCATACTTTTGCTGCTCCCAAAAACATTTTTTATTGGAAACATGCTCAACGCGATGACCATCATCCTGGTCATAGGGCTGGCATTACGAGCAGGAAATATCAGGATGACCCTGATCGAGATTCCGTTCCTGTTCATGCCATTAATAATGATATGGTTGAAATATCCTTTCAAAAATTAAACTAACTTGCCATATGCCAAACGCTCAGCCATACAGGATCAGTTCTATCACCGAGATACACCGGCTCATGGCACTGCCCAAACCGCAACATCCGCTGATCAGTATCGTTGACCTGAAAGGCCTGAAAAATGATCACGACATTAATGCTGTTGTATTTGACCTGTACGTGATCTCGATGAAAAGAGGCTGCGACAACCTCATCTACGGGCAGCAGAAATATGATTTTGACGAAGGTTTAATGGCCTTTTTATCACCCGGTCAGCTCTTGCGGGGAGATGAGAACGGGATACCTGCCAGCCTGGAAGGCTGGATGCTTTTCGTTCACCCGGATTTTTTATGGAACACATCGCTTGCATCCAAAATCAAGAGATACGATTACTTCGGGTATGCTACCCATGAAGCTTTATTCCTGTCTGACAAAGAAGAATCGGTTATCAATGACCTGGTCAGAAATATCAGGAACGAATATCATTCCAACATTGACAAATTCAGCCAGGATATTATTATTGCCAACCTGGAAACGCTGCTGAACTATGCGGAACGCTTTTACCAGCGCCAGTTTATTACCCGTAAGATCACCAATCATAAGATACTGGAGAAGGTTGAGAACCTGTTAAGGGACTACCTTAGCGATGAAGCTTTGCTATCCAAAAGCGCACCGACCGTGCAATACCTCGCTGACACGCTGAACGTTTCACCAAAATACCTGAGCAGCCTGTTAAAACAGCTCACGGGGCAGACTACCCAGCAGGTCATCCACGAGAAAATGATCGAGAAAGCCAAAGAGCAATTATCGACCACGATGTTATCGGTAAGTGAGATCGCCTATAGTCTCGGATTCGAACATTCCCAGTCCTTCAGCAAGTTGTTCAAAAGCAAAACCAAGCAATCGCCGCTGGAGTTCAGGGCTTCGTTCAACTGAGATCAAAAAAACTCTTCAACTACCTGAACTTTATTCCGGCAATGACTTGCGACCTTTGTGTTATGGAAGAGATCAAATTTCCCGATATCAAACCAGGTCAGGGACCTGTGGTAATGCTGAACCTGATAAAGTTTAAAGACAAGAAAGTCTATTTCGAAGACTACATCCCAGCCTTTGGGCAAGTAGTACAGCAGTTGGGTATTGAAGGTGTTAATGTGAGGTTTGTAAGCGAAGTGATAGCAAACATAGTTGCCGATGAGGATGAACAATGGGACGAGGTTGTACTTGTTGAATATCCAAGTGCCGAAGCGTTCATGACCATTGCGCAAAGCGGGGTTTACCAAACTATAGCAAACCCGCTCCGCTTGGCCGGCACCGCGGAACTTAAACTGATCATGACCCGGCAAATTGACTTTTAAAAGTTATACTTGCGCAATGTCTCCACTTATCCTGCGTAATTTCGCGTTGCACGTCGTACTTGCTCCTGAGGAAGAGGAGCAGGTACTTGCGTTGATGCATCATAAAACCGCCAGGAAGCGGGAGCTGTTAGTCTCTCCCGGGGAAACAGAACGGCACATTTACTTTGTTGAGGAAGGGTGCTTGCGGATGTTTCATACTGATACGGATGGCCAGGAACATAACCTTTGCTTTTATCCGGAGAATTGGTGGGCTTGCGATAACGTAAGCTTTTTCAAGAGGAAACCTGCAACCCATACCATACAAGCGCTGGAAGATTCAGCGCTATGTTATTTTACCTTGCCAGATCTGGAAGATCTTTTCAACCGCGTTCCAAAACTGGAGCGGTTCTTCCGGATTCTGATCCAGAACGGGTTTGACATGTTCCAGCGACGGCTCACGTCCAGTCTTTCACTGACAGCCGAACAGCGATACCTTGAATTTCGCAGGCATTATCCCGGGCTTGAGCAGCGGATCAATCAAAAACATATTGCCAGCTATCTGGGGATCACCGCCGCCTTCCTCAGTATGATGCGGAAGGAAAAAGACCTCTAAGATATCTATGGACAATTCAATTCCCCGTAATCGGTCCCGGTATTGTACCGGCGATAGATTGGTGCGCTGCTTAAAAAGTCTATTGAACGATTGTGGATGTTCAAAACCCAGCCGGTAAGCGATCTCGGCCGTAGTAAGGCCGGTTTGGTTCAACAGCACTTTTGCTTTATCGGTCAATGCTAAATGAATGTGCTGCTGTGTGGTTTTTCCGGTCAGAGACTTAAGCATAGCGGAAAGGTAATGCTGCCGGTAAACTTTTGCATAAGCTTCCTGCTTTAAAAAACATGCAAGTCAGACTTGTGGCCAGTTCCAGGATTGTCCCGATAATGGCTGAGATTTTCGATACAAATTTACCCTCAAACTTTTAACGGACGTTGATGTATATCAACAAACGTAAAAATCCGCGTATTTCAATAAAAGGGGTCGTCTGAATTGTCAGCGAAGCCCGCAATCATCCATTTCTTAAAGTTTCTGTTAAACGGCATGATATCTTACTCGGTTCAAAACAGGATAAGGCTGCGCTTTTATACGATAACTCTTCTCCCGTTTTTGAGCTGTTTGAAAAGTCTTTTTGTCCGTTGGAACACTACAATTTCGACTTCAGCCTGCTCAGCCCTTCCTGCGTTATGTTCAGGTAATTAGCCACCAGCCGGTTAGGCAACCGTCTGACGATTTCCGGGTTTTCCTTCAGCAAGGCAAGGTAACGTTCTGTGGCATCATTGGTGATAAAACTCATCAGCCTGTTCATGTTGACCACATAAGCATATTCAGCTGATGGCGGTAGAATTTTTCCTATACAGGGAGCGTATCTACCAAAAATCCGTCCTGTCCATATACAGCAGTTCTGTCTTGAGCACGGCTCCCATGTATTCTTTAGAAGGCTTCTGTGTAATAAAGGAAACCATGGAAGCCGAAGAGTCATTTATAAAAAAGGAGAGTCAACCAACTCTCCTTTTTATTTGGCAATCATTATCTGTTAACTGCCTTATCCTATAAAGAACTCCGGGTTGATACAATCCGTATGCGATGCTCAATCAGAGGAATCGCTATTTAAACCGCTGTGGAACTCGTCGTATTCTACTTCGAGCGCTTTCAGAATCCGGTTTAGCGTCAACAGTGTAATATTGGCCCCCCGCTCATATTTCCCATAGGTCGACCGTGGAAAATCAAACTCGTTCGCGAAAGCCTCGTAATTTGTATACCCGCGCAACAAGCGGTAAAACTTCAGACGCGCACCCATACGTTTGAAATATTCCTTTTCCGTTTCTGTAACCGGTTTAGCTTTCTTTCGGGCACCCATGACCTCAAAATAAAGCAAAAGAAAAACAGACTGGTACGCCTTTTAAAACCCACTATATATAGTGTTTTCTATATAAAAATCACTAACTTTAACATTATTGGAGTAAGTAAAATGACGGCATCTATCTTGAAAAAACAGATAAAAGAGCTCCGTGTCAGCACCTCGTTTGCAGCGACGTGTGAAAAAATGGGCTACCCGACACTGGAAGCAATCCTGAGCGAAAAGCCGGAGCAGATCCGGGAAAAAAAGGGATTCAGCTACACCTGGCTGGGCGAGCTCATCGATGTACTAATCAAAAATGAATTATTGCACCTGCTGCAGCCTATACGGGGAAATAGCGAAGTTTGAGTGCTGCGGATGCATTATTAAAAATACCGATCATACGCGCAGCAGTCTGCTGACTGATATTGTAATAGGCATTGCTCAGGCTGTCTGCAGAAATATGTTCCTGGCGCTTCGTTGTAAAGACTTTCGCAGCATGCTCGAAAATCGCCGTAAGGCTGACAGCACCATAAATGCCCTGATCATAAAATGCCCTGATCAGGCATGCCAGGTAAGCAACTGATATATTCAGCGGGATCTTCGGGCAGGCTTCTCCGGGAACTGAACCCAGTGAAAGGAAAGTGCCCTGTTCATAGAGCCAGGTTTTGTAAAGATCACAGATGCCCGTCCAGCGCTTATCGAAACACAGCGGGTTACCGGTTTTGGCTAAAGGAATGTTTATACTTTGATCGAGTAAATATTTGCCGCGAAAAACGGCTTCTATCTTTTGCATATCCCTTGTAGCCTGCTCCTGTAAATATTGAAAAAACAGGAAATGATTGAAGTTAACTGCCATGAGCCTGTTGACCAGTCCCTGTTCCGTCATTCCGAAGAAATTTAACTCCCGATGATTAAGTTCACCAATTAACTTTTCCCTGTAAAAAAGGTCGCCCAACGTCCCCGTGCCCTCCGCTATCTCCGTATAAAGCGGCGGCAGGCAATGGCACAAACAACGACGCAAATGATCGTTTATTTCCGAACTTTCAAGCAGCGCCATAAATAATTCGTAGTCCGGCCGGACCTTCTGAAGCCTGTAATTGTAATATTCCAACGCCACGAGCTGTTGATGTTGGATAAAATCACCGTAGAACAACAGGAGATCATCCATCAGAAGGTTAAGATGTTTCAGGCTGTCGGCATCCGCGCCGTGCTGTGAAATCAAACCGGAAAGAAATTTAAAGTGAAAATCAAAATAGCGGCGTATTGAAGTATCGTTTTTTACAGAAAAAGCCGCGGCCGCCCAGGCTTCCCTGACCGTGCCGCAGCATTCAGATACAAGTTTACTGAAATCACGTCCGGTTACAGCGCTGTCCTTCTGCTCTTTTTTTCCGAGTTCAGGTTTATCAGCCAGAAATCCAAGTTCGTTCTTCAGCATTTTATCCGTATTAGCGCTTTAGAAATGTGTAGATGATGCCACTGTGGTACAGGTCGTGGTCGGATCTGTGTTGGTCGAGGTTTCAAACATTTTGTCAGCGCCCGCTTTGCGATAGCTGTAGACCTTCGTGGTTTTTGGTGGTGTTAATTTTAATCTTGTCATAATTATTTTTTTTCTATAATATGTATTTCAGCACTTATCATTATATTTAAATGCAGACGACAGTTTTCAGCGGATGAACGACACTTAAATCCCATATGAATGTAAAACCGGCAAGGAATTATCGAAACATAGGCTACCATGTGATTTGCTGGACATGTTATATCGGATATGAACTCTTCTTTGCCATATTCTTCTTCCATATTCCAACCACGGTACCTGATTTTATCTTTTTTTATGGTTGCAACATATTGCTCTTTTATACCAATTTCTGGGTATTGGGTAAATGTCTTGACAGACTACAGCCCGCCTATGTTCTTTTGGCTGCGCTTGTTACAGCTGAACTGATTTTATTTCTCGCTATCAAAGGCTTTCGCGATTTCCTGTATATGAAACCAGCCGGCTGGGGCGATTTAAACAGGGAAAGGTTCAGGCAGGTTTTAGCCATGGATTTTTACAGAAATATTTATTACCTGTTTTTCTCTACTATTATTTGGGCTGTTCGATATTATCCTCGGTTCCAGCACCGCATGGCAGAAACGAACCTCCAAAAGGCGCTGTCGGAAAAAGCAAACACTGAACTTCAATACAAGTTCGCACAGTCCCAGAACGCATTTCTGAAACAACAGATCAACCCTCATTTATTATTTAATACCCTTAATACCGTTTACAGCAATACATCACTCCAGTCTGCAGAGGATGCAAATGCGATCCTGTTGCTTTCTGAAATCATGCGGTACAGTATTGAAGATCCAGAGCCGGACGGACGCGCACTGCTGAGCGAGGAACTACTACAGCTAAATAAACTGATAGCGCTTAATACCTACAGATATCAGCAGACTATACAAATTGACTATAGCCTTAGCGGCGACCCATCGGGGCATAAAATCATCCCGCTGGTGCTGATCACCCTGACAGAAAACATGTTCAAACACGGGGACCTCCGCTTTCCCCCACGCTCAATAAGCATACAGATCAGTGACGGAGGACAACTGATGTTTGTAACCAGGAACATTCCCAAACCGGTCAGTACATCCGGGCGCCGGAGCAATACCGGCCTTACCAATACGAAACTCCGCCTGGACTATGCCTATCCCGGGAATTACAACCTGCAGGTGACCGAAGACGATGAATTATTTAAACTGGAACTAACCATAAATTTAAACACATGACGGTAGCCATTATCGATGACGAACCTGCCGCTGTTGCCCTGCTTTCAGCCTATGTTCAAAGAACAACATGCCTCGCCTTACAAGCCACCTTTACAGATCCTGTTGACGCGCTGGTGCAATTTAACCATAGCCTTCCGGACCTCACCTTTCTGGATATCGATATGCCGGGTATCAATGGTATCGATTTTGCCAGGATTATCGGTTCAAAAACACGCATTGTCCTGACAACATCCTTCCGGGAGTATGGTCCCGAAGCCTATGAACTACTGGTCTGCGACTACCTGCTCAAGCCATTTTCATACGAACGGTTCCAGCAATCAATAAATAAAGTCTCCGCAGCGCAAGGCAGGCCCCTCCCCGCAGGTGATTTTTTTTATGTACGCACCGAAAGCCGCGGCAAATACGTGAGGATCAATATCCCGGACGTCATTTCTTTAGAAAGCAAGGATAACAGTGTTATTATTTCAAAAACCTCGGGCCTGGTTACCGCGTTACATACACTTTCTGATATTCAGGCCTGGCTGCCCGCCCATCATTTCCTAAGGATTCACCGTTCTTTTATCATTAACCTGGCGGAAATTCAAGCCGTTGACCATGGACAGGTCCATATGAGCAACGGGATGGTTATTCCTGTAGGCAGACAATACCGGGAGGCCTTTATTGAAAATATGAATAAAGTGCTGGTCAATAGCCGGCAATAAAACCGTCACCGGTGAGCGTTCCGTTTTTCGCTGCAGTTACCGAGATCTTCAACAAACAATGCCAGATAAAGGCCTCATACCTGCGCTGGCCCGACGGAAAGATGCGGTTGACCTGCATATGTACCATATCCGCTATCAGTTTCTGCCTTTTTCTGCTACCCAGTGCCATGGAAATATGAGCAAGAGATTTCAACGCCTTCCAAAATCCATCAGCGCCATTGACTTCGCTTCGACCGTGGCGCAGCTGTTCTGTCAATCGCGGCCTTAATTCCCTGAAACGGTCATCCATTGTTTTTTTCAATTTCTTCCCGCCCCCATGCTCTGCAAAGAACGAACCGGCAGCCCATTGGCACAACCCGATGAGCTGTTCGTGATTCCTGCCAAAAAAGGTGGATATCATGTGGTAACAATGAAGCACAGGCCAAAGCTCGGCGTCGATTTCGTTTTGGTCCGGACCGCGGGACAGGAAGCGGCATATCATTTCGCTGCCCTCGCAGAAAACATTTTCTACGGTACCAATGAGCGCTTCGGAATACCGCTCTAGCTCGCGCTGGTAGGTGTCATAATATGCTTTCTGCACTATCCCCGAGGCCGGATCCCCCGTCAGTAACTCCTGCAGCCCGAACTGTAAATCCTTTACATCAGCTGCATTTGCCCGGAAGCGGACCCGGAGATGGCTCTCCGGGTCGAAATAGCGTACAAAAAACCATTGTTCGATCCTTCGCCGGTTTTGTTCCACCCATGGTAACAGGATGTTCAGCAATACCGTTTCGGCGCTCCGGGTCGTTGTGTATACTTTAATGTAGATCCATTCCGATCCCGGCGGAAAATCGCGGATGCCCTGCTGTCCGGCATCAGGTGGGGGTACCGGGAGATATACCCGGTCCGGGTTAAAGAGCGCAATAACAAACTGGCAAGAAAAGTCCCCTCCGGCCCCCTGCACGCGGGCCGGGCCTTCGATAAATTCGGTAATGACCGGGATCACCGGATCACGGAGCGATTCCAAAAAAAACAAAGCCTCGCTGTCGTTTGAAAGATCAAATACGAGCTGCTGGTCACCCCTGCCCGCGGCGATCCTGACCGGCATATGTCTTTCCCTGCAAAACAAATGGAGCCGGCCGATAGAAAGCGGTTCCAGGAGCAGGTGATCGACCTCTTCCCTGCGCAGGTGCCAGCGTCCCAGGCTCAGCACGACCTTACCATAAGTGATCCTGGGATAAAAATCCAGCCCCGGGAACAGCCTTTCCGGGTCAAAATCAAGACTTCCCAGCACAGATTGGTATTGCAGGTCGCAAAGAAAACGAAAAAGGGGCATATCGTTATGCCGGTAATTAAAAGCGGTTGACAGACGCGGGATTATCCGGCGCCCGGTTGGCCTGTGTAATAAAATGATCTCTCCTGCCTTCACGAAAAGTTCCAGGTCCCGCGGCAGCAAACTACCTTCCGGCGGAAAATGATTGAGCGGGATCACATTTTCATAAAGCAGGCAGCGCCTGTTGATATTATCGATTTTCCGGTGGCTGACCTGTAAAATTTCGGCAAAAACAATATCCGGGTTTGCTATGGATTCCTGCTTTGTGATCACTTGACAATAATCCCTGAAAACTTTCCCAAATACAGAAAAACGGCCAGTCAGGGCATTGGCCCCCGCTCCTCCGGCACTATTTAAAATGAGCTGCGTATCCGCCGGGGTGCACATGACGCTAATGGATGGGGGCATCGCTGTAGCCGGGGTTTGGAAGTCCGACAGATCATGCGCACTGATCTCTACGGGCTCCGTAGCATTCCTGTTCGCATTCTGCATCCATAACTTCATCAGCAGACGGTGGGCAGGGGTCCATTCCAGTGGATCGGCACTCTGCCCGTTCCGCTCGAAATCCAGACCGTTCAACAATTCATGGACATCCATTTCCAGCAACCCGTCATAAGCGAGACCGAGATCAGGGTCAAGCGCTTCCAGCAAGGGTACCCGGCGTTCTCCAAACTTTTGCACAAACCCGTCCCTGAATTTCTCCAGGGGAACAATGGTTCGGCTCCCGGAAAGCTTCGCGAGCACGCCGATGGCCTCACTGATCTCCTGCTGCCAGTGTTCTTCTATGCCCCGGTTAATATCTTTTATTTCAAGACCAGCATAAAATGACCGGCCGTTAAATCTCCCTTCCCTACTAAACAGATCTGCCAACAAGGGGGCTTCTTCCCGGTAATCAACACAAAACGAATCCTGGCATTCGTCTTCTTCCAGGAGCGATAAAGTGTCCTTGCTTAAAAGCACCTGTTCCGTCAACAGTTCCCAAAGGTGCATCCGCCCCTCCTCCGCCGTACAACCCGTTAGTTCTTCCAGAAAGGCTACAAGATCGGCGGTACTTAAAGGCGTGGCCGAAAGATGTTCCAGCAACCGCGCGTCCACTTCATCGTACTGAAGCTGGTAAGCAAAAAAAGACAGCTTCGCATTCTTTTCTGTCACAAACCGTATATAACGCCAGCCCGATGTTATGCCGTACAGGGTCGGATTAAGGGCGAGTATCGTATGGTCATCGAAGGATGCTGTAGCCTTGATCTCCATCCGCCTTTCAACCGAAGGCAGCATCAATAAGCGCGCTGACTGGCCGACAACTGCTTTCCTCACCCCGCTTTTCGCCCATGGCGCCAGGTAAAAACCAGCAAAAGCGCCAAACGGCACCGATCGGAAGCTCATCCGGTTAAAGAACTTCAGGGCAGTAAACTTTTCACGCCTGCCGAGCAGCTCATAATTGAAATCCTTTTTTTCAAGTTGCACATAGAACTCGGGAGACGCCAGCCAAAGTGCATTTTTAAAGACAGTCAGATTCAGGACCTCGCGCAATTTTTCTACCCGGTATGCCGACGGACTAAAAAACGGCCGCCTGACAAATACGCGGTCCCCAAATACCATTCGCTTGCTATCAATCATATCACTAACAAAAAGAGGGTTTACCACCCATTTACCACTGTTTTACGGTTTTCATCCCACCGTACTTTGTTCCAGACAATCACCGGAACATGAAAACAACTATTCAAACCTTGCTCATTTCACTGCTGATCATGCTGTTTATCTATGCAGCCTTAAGTAAACTGCTAACCTTTTCAGACTTCAGGCAGCAGTTATACAATCAGAACTTTTCACACGGTTTCGCCGCATTACTAACTTATTTCCTGCCTGTTGCCGAGATCATAACCGCGGGCCTTCTTTCCTTTAAGCGGACGGTACTTACCGGGCTAATTCTCTCGGCAATACTGCTTGTCGCTTTCACCGGCTATATTTCCCTGGTCATGCTGCATTACTGGGACCGCGTACCCTGCTCCTGCGGCGGCATCCTGAACCATATGTCCTGGACAACACACCTCATTTTCAACTGGTTCTTCCTGATCCTGAACCTGATCGCCATATACTTCTATTACGCTGAAAGAAAACAACCACTCCTATTAACTGACTGATCCAAACAGGGGAAAGCCGAAAACCTGCGAAAAGAGTAGGCAAACATTTATTCATCAAAGTTTTTCTGAGCGTTTTTTGATCCAATAAAGCGTTCCCACATCATGAAAGGCATGAAATTGAACCTCGCCGCCATCGCGGTATTATTAGGCACCGGTGCCGCATTTGCCACATCTGCTAAACCGGCCAATGTGAAATGGCGCCTGTTATCTACCGGCGCTTACCAGCAGGTTACAGGAGCTTACACCTGTACCGGTACAACTAACCTTTGTACCATCAGCTACCCGGCAGGACAGGATCCTAACATCGATAACAGTAACCCTGTATCACAGGAAGCCGGCACCTTCCATTAATTACTATGGCGGCCGGCGACCCGCCGACCGCCTTTCTTCACCTGTCATTTTGAGCAATTCCACTTCCTTTTATCTCATCAGCCGGTATCGGCATCACATAACGTTTATCGCCCGGCGGCAGGCTGAGCGTTTGCCCACCGGATTCCCTCGTTAACGTTTTGGCAAAACGCGGTTCCTTGTTCAAACGTTTCAGATCGTCCCAGCGCAATCCCCGGAACGCGAGCTCTTTCTGTCGTTCCATTAAAACTGTTTGCAATACATCCGGCGTATTCCCCACTGTAAGGGGAACATAAGAACCTTTCTTCCAGCGGGTCAGCAATAGTGTATTCAAATCATCCAGTGCCGCTGCCCGGTCACCTCTCCGGGCAAGGCATTCCGCCCGGATGAGATACAGCTCATCTGTCGCCAGTCCTCCGAACAATTCGAGACTGAACCCGGTATACCTGCCCTTGAAATAGGGAAGAATATCGCTGCTGTAGAATATATCTTTTCGCAGATCGTTGGGCTCATAAAGCCGGTACAATTCCGGATTCACCGTTAAGTTCTGGGCCAGGAACATTTCATACGAATTAAGATGATCATAGAGGATCATTTCCGGGTTACTGACCGCCGGCGACGACGGAAAGGGACTGTCTGCGGCCGCGTCGAGCCCGTTATAATCCAGTAAGGCCGGATGCAGTTTCAGTGCCGCCGTGGCATCAGCCAGAGCCTCATCGAACGATCCCATAGACAGACAGATCCTGGCCAGCAAGGCGCTGGCCGCCGCGCTGGTCGGCCTGCTTTGGTATGGGGCGCTGACCGGAAGCAAACTACCCGCTTCCTTCAGATCTTTAAGCACCTGATCGTATACCTGCTGCACAGTCCCCCTGCCAACTTTCTGATTTACATCAGACACGAGCCGCAACGGTATACCAGGATCAGTTGACGAAGCGTGTGGGTCATAAGGTTTACCAAACAGGTTCACCAGATTATAGAACGCAAAAGACCGCCAGAACAACGCCTCCCCTTTGGTGTTGTTCCTCGATTCCGCCGATCCGTTTCCCGGATTGGCCGCCAGGCCTTCCAAAACGATATTGGCGTAGAACACCTGCTGGTAGGAAACGTTCCAATCCAGTACCGACTGGCCTGCATAGACATCGTTCTCCCATAGGTAGGCATTTTTTTCCACGGGGCTGCCAAAGGTTTCCAATATATCATCCGGGATCTGCACTTCATCGGCTGATATCACCGGCAAACCGGGACTTTGATTAAATACTGTAAAATTGTCCAGTAAAGATTGAAAGTCCGTCGGCGTTGCCGGAACCAGCAGGGACTTGTCCGGCTTCTTTCCAAGATATCCGTTCTGGCAGGACACCAGCATGAACAGGCATACTGCACCTAACAGGACGGGATAAGCATATGGGTTGTGTTTTTTCTTCATCTCATCATGTGTTAATTTTTCATTTCGGTTAGAAATCGGCTTTTAGTCCGAGGGCGAAGGTCTTCACGGGCGGGTATGCAGCCGAGGAATAATCCGGGTCAAACTTTGTTTTAGTGGCTTTCCAAAGGATCCCCAGGTTATTCGCATACCCATAAATGGACAGTTGCCGTATTGGAAGAGACTTCAAGGCCGCCTTACTCAGGGTGTAGGATAAGGAGATATCCTGCAGCCGGATATTATCCCCTTTTTCCGCAAGAGCGGCCGAGTAATTATAGAAATTGTCCCGGCTTCCGTTCAGTCCCGCAGGCAGGGAGGGTACATTGGTATGCAGTTCATCACCCGGGTGCTGCCAGCGCTGACTGTATAAACCGGCGTAATAACCCTGCCCGGTCAGTATGGCATTGTAAGCGATACCCGGCTGCCTGAAATAGTACCCGAAACGATAGCTGATATTAGCCGACAAGGAAAACTGCCTGTAAGCAAAAGTATTTCGCAGCGCCCCATAAGTGGTCGGCCTTGCCGGTCCGATAAACTGGAGACTGTCGGCCGTCGCGGCATTGATGATCTGCGCATAATTTTTGCTGACCTGGCCGTTCAGGTATCCCCTCGGATCACCGGTTTGCGGATCAAGCCCCGCCCATTTATAACCATATAAGGCATAGAACGGCCTGCCCTGCATGGGATAAACCTGGCTTTCCCCGAAGCTGAGGGTGCTTGCTGCATCCTGTTTAAACGCGTAACCGGTTACCTCATCGGTCACATGGCTGAACAATAAGGTGGTTTGCCACTTGAATTCCCCCGTCAGGTTACGGCTGTTGATGGTCAGGTCGATACCCTTCCCACTGGTGTTCGCGGTATTCCCCCGGAACGTGCTGATACCTGTCGAAGGCGCGAACGCGATATCCCCGATCAGGTCGATCCCCCGCTTCCAGTAAGGTTCAACTGTACCGCTGATCCGGTTGCCCGCCGTCTCAAAATCAACGCCGGCGTTGATCACCCGGACGCGCTCCCAGCGCAGATCAGGATTCGGCGGGTTTCGTACCTGGGCGTAAATGGTATTGATCGCATTCCCGTCCAGATATTGTGCGGTGGTATAAGCCGAAAGCGTTTTATTGATATTTCCGTTAAAACCGTAGGTCAGCCGAAGCTTCAGGTAAGGCAACCATGCCATCTTATAAAAATCCTCCCGGTCCACATTCCAGCTCAAGCCCGCAGAGTACAATGGCACCCCCTGCCTGTTTGCATTCACCCCGAACAGGTTACTGCGGTCGCGCCTGGCGCTGGCGGATAAGGTATATTTATATCCATAGGTATAAGCGGCATTGGCATAATAGGAAATGTTGCGGTCCGTCAGGTCTGAAAAACTGTCATCATAGGGTACCGGAAGTTCGTTGCCCGGCGCCGCGTACTGCGGAACCGGTGTGATGTAATTAACCGGCAGCACCGTAGCATGTGCATCGTCATAACCGTAGGCCCGGTTGTTATCTGACACGGTATGCAGGTTACGCAGTTCGTAACCCGCGATCGCATTAAATGCGTGCCTGTCCCGCCAGGTTTTATTAAAACTCAGCTGCCCCCGAAAACTCTGGCTGCTGACCTCCGTATGCGTCATGTCGAGGATCCCCCCTTTCGGAATGCCATAAGTCAGGCTGCCGTCATCGCCTGCCTGGGTATAACTGTTCACCAGATCACGGGCATAATAAGTACTTTCCCCCTGTAAATTCCTGCCGGTCGTCAGGGTATGACCGTATTGGTACAGCACCGATGCCGACAATGCTTCGGTCAACTTGTAGCTAAGGGTAGTATTGACCCTGTAATCGGTCACGCCTAAAGTGTTATCCGCAGACCTGAGCTCTTCGAGGGGGCGATAGCTCCAGTCAAGCAAACCGGCATTTTCTGCGTTATGAATAAATACCTGTCGGTGGTCATGGGCGATTGGGAGCGGGTTGCCGGCCGCGTCCGCCAGCTGCGCATAAGGGTATAAGGTGTTCCCGGCACCGGTTTTCAGGCCGATCAGCCCGGTTCCTGCGTTACCCTGCTGCCTGTTACTTTCCGTCAGGTAAAATGCGGTGGTCAGCTCCAGCTTTCGCTTCAGCATGGAAACTGTCTGGCTGGCATTGAGCGTATAACGCTCAAAACCGTTATAGGTCAGGTTATCCCGGTTATGGTCATAGCCACCTCCAATGAAAAAACGCTGGTTTTCACTGCCGCCACTCAGGTTCAGCGCATACTGCTGGCTGATACTTTTCTGATAAAAATACCGGTCAAACTGGTTACGGACATCAACAGCCCGGAAGGCATCAATCTGCCGGTTCATATCATCCGCGCTGATTTTGCCGTCGCGTCCTGCAATCAGGAGCTCTACAACGGGCGTCAGCGCCGGATGGTTATAGCCGTTCTCCTGATTCTTATAAAAGCCTTTGGCGAACAACATTTTTTCCATGTCGATGAAATCCGTGGTTGACATCCGGGGCTGGTAAAAGGCGTCAGGTTTTTCGCCAACCGTGGTATTTGCATTGAACGAAACCCGCAAAGGCTGTTTATAGGCTGCTTTTTTTGTGGTGATTACAATGACGCCATTTCCCGCGCGTGAACCCCATATCGAGGCCGCGGCTGCATCCTTCAGGACCGTCATGCTTTCCACGTCATTGGGGTTAATATTATTGATATTCCCGTCATAAGGAAAGTTATCGATCACAATCAGGGGATTCGCATTTCCGTAAATGGTATTCTGCCCCCGGATACTGAGCGGGTTGGCATTGGCCGATTTGCCTTTGTTAAAGAGCAGGCCGGGTGTCACATCCTCCAGCCGGTCCAATACGCCTGTGCTTACACGACGGTTAAGCAGCTTATTATCCACCTGTACAAAGGAACCCGTGGCGCGTTCTGCCGGTATGGACTGATAGCCCGTAGAAACAACGACCTCTTTCAATTCAGCCGCCATAGCATTCAATACAATATTTACAGCAGTGCCGGTGCGGGATAAAACATTGATTTCCGAAGGCGTATACCCGACAAACGTAATTTCTAAGGTTACCTTACCGGAAATGCTGACGGAGAAATTACCGGCACTATCGGTCAGCGTGCTCCTGTCCCCGCCTTTGACCCTCACGGTAGCCCCATGTAATGGTAAACCGGCGTCTGTTGTCACATGCCCCCGGATGATCCCCTCCTGGCCAAAACCGGTTTGCGGCAACAATACCAGGCATATGCCCCAAAAAAATAAGCAGACCATTTTGTAAAAGCCCCCCATGTGCCCGGGATAATTTCGGTCTGCCTGGATATTTTGTAAAATTCGGATAGTCATAGTCAATAGTTTAGGTGATAAAATCTTAAGGTTTCGCGGCAACCGCGTCACGGATCACCAGCATCTCCATGTCGGCGGGCCGTTCCTCGAAACGCAGGTCATATCTGGCAAGTTCCCGGTTTACCTCCGCGAGGTCAGTCAGGTTACCCTTTAATGTCAGATCTGCTTTACCGGCGTAACCCGTTTCGTCCTTGAGCGGAAGCGGATGATATTGCAGCGGCAGCTGCATCCGTTTTATAAAAACACGCAGGTAACAATTGGTAAACCTGGCACCGAAGGCATCCTGCTCCACCGCGGGCGTCTCCCCTGCCGACCGGATCTTGTCAGCCCCCGAAGTCCGCACCAATACCAGGCACTTCACTTTCCGCATTTCGAGGGAAGCGTGGTACTTCGTAAAATATCCGCCGAGCTTTTCTTTCAAAATAGCATAGGCCCTGTTCCTGGCGGTGTCGGGCATGATCAGCTCCATACAATAGCCATGGCCCTGTTTCAGCCATTCCCGGAAATCGTCGCTGTTCAGGTTCCTTGCCGTAAGCGCGGAAGTATCGGCCGCTTCGATCAGCACCTCTTTCGGCCATTTGGAGTAAGCCAGTAAATAGAGTTCAGGGATCGTCTGGTTCCGGGCGGTCATGCGACGGTCCTCCCCTTCTCCCGGGATCATCGTGTTATTGTAATACCCCCGGCCGACACCTTCCAGGTAACCTGTTACCGCGAAAGCGATACCGGGATCATCCTCCTGGCGGTTGATCAAAAGATTATGCTCAGGATCGTAAACTTTAATCTCGTCCTTTTTCAATTTGACACCCGCATCCTGTCCGGCCAAGAAACGGTCGATCACCTCATTACTGAACGCCCTTTGGTCCGTGATAGCCTTTACGATACCATCCGGACCGATCCAGACCAGGTGCGGCAGTTCCGAATGCGGAAAAAGTTTGCCGAGCTCCGTATCCCCCACCACCATCGGCAGGTTATCCTTAATACCCCGCTCCTTTTCGAGGCGCGCGAGGAAAGTCGCCACTTCATTGGTACCCTGATAAGCAACGGGAACGATCTGTACTTTACCCTTATAGGTCTCTTGTATGGCATTTATTTTCGGGATCATTTCCACACAGGGTGTACACCAGGTGGCCCAAAAGTCAAGGATCAGCAGTTTACTTTTGAAAACAGACAAACCTTTCCCCGATAAGCCCGCACCATTGATTAAACCGGACAGCACCACCGGCGGCACCCTGTCCCCTATCTTTAGCGGAACTACCGAACCGACACCCGCCTTTATATCCGTATTTTCCTGTGCCCCCGCTCCGAAAAAAAAGCAAAGCAAAGCCAGGAAGCAAAAAAATCGCTTCATTTTAAATCACATTAAACAATAAATTATTGAACCAGAACAACCCGGCACCTGCCGGAAATACTAACCCGCGGTAACCAGGTCGTCATCATTGTTGCCGCCGGTCCTGCCGGAAGCATCATCGCTTCTCCCGCAGATGACACAGCGCCCGTTTGTCTTAATCTGCAGCTCGCAGATGCCATTGACCAGGCTGATCAGGCCATCGAAAAGATTGGCTACATCCCCGATATCAGGCAGCTCTTTGTCCGTTATGGTCTCCGTTGCCAGGGCAAAACCGCGAAAGGCCTCCCACAACCCCACCCTCACTTCCTCAGGATCGAAACTTTCAAAAAATACGCGGACGGCCTGCTCGGGTGTTCTAACACCCATATCATTCAGGTCTACTACTATAGCACCCATATACGACCAGAAAATAAATCATAAACTAACGACACAGCACAACCCTTCCGGTGAAAAACCAGTGGTTTCACGGTCAGGCAAAAGAAAGAAAACGGCAGCCGGTTTTAATTAACTATTAACGTAGCTGCCGTTTTCGATATTTACGTAGGGCTTTTAATGACGTTCTTGATGGGGTTTTGAAGGGGGTAAGTGATCTCGGCGTATGGAATGGTATATCTATTCAAAAGCAGAACAAACGATTTTTCGCCGTGAAATGCAATTAAAGCTTTCTTAAAATACGCGTCTTTCCTCACTTTCATTATTCATTAATGAATTAAGGAATCTCTAAAAATAGGCAGGGCCTTATGGCCATTGCACCTTGATTGACAGCCAAGACAATGGCACAGTAAGGCCCATACTCCTATTCTCAAGTGCAAAGTTAAGCACTTAAGGAGATATGGGCATTTATTCTTACTGCCTCGCGTCTTGGCTGTCAAACTTTGGTGCGACGAGACTCCTCGATTAATGCCACTTCCTTATTGGAAGTACAAATTTTAATTTAAACTCTTATTTCTGATAAAAATGTTTTTAATAAATCATTGATAAAGTAAATCTACATATTAAAAAATAAATATGCAAATAATATGAATAATTTTTAGCGTAAATTCTTTCCTCCCTTTATGGGATGAGTAAGAACGAAGATTACCAATATCAACTTTTACTACAACGTAGATTAAAGGAATTATTAGAAATGATTGGTTTAGAAGAATTGGGTTTTGCAGAGTTCACTGGACAATCAGAAGGACATATTTACGCAATTCTAAACGGCAATCGTAACTTATCATTATCCCTTGCCAAGTTGATTGGCGAATTATTGGAATTCGATGGTGAAAAATTATTTAACCTTAATTATAAAATACCGGAAAGAATAAAAACTGCGTCAGAATTGAATAATTTCAAGACCAAATACAAACTTAATCGAGAATATTTTCTCAATACATTGATTAATCGCAAAAGATCAATATATATAGAGAAAAAAGTGATTCCAAATTTTCCGTTTAATAGGCCGGCATATTTATCGGAAATACGAAACAAAATAAATGAAGGCATCGAGATTGATCCATTTGACAGCAATGAACTTTCAAAAATTTTAAATTATTTGGTATCACAAAATAAGTTATCAAAGAGCCGAGACCTCATTAAGAAAAAAAATGGCGAGCTTGGGACAAGAAAGGTCGATCTTTTTTTTTCGAAAAACGCTGAAGAGAAGCCGAAGATTTGAACTCAGCTTAATTTCGGAAATTGCAAAGTTGGTTGATTTTGAAAATTTTCGCTACTTCTACCAGAATTTCCGTTATCGATAAAATGATTTTTATAGGCTAGTTCACTCATTGATAATTATTAGTTATCCTTTATTGGTTCGCTAATTTATTAAATGCTTGCCATGTCTTCTAATGAATTCAAACTTATGATAATGTTCAGTTATCCATTATTGACTATATCAATATCAGCGAAATCCTCTACTATTTGGATACTAGAATAAGAACCACCCAATTGGAAATCGGAGTAAAACTACTATAATCATTGATCAAATCCGGCGGAAAGTCCTCGAGAAAATGTTGTGGTAACAGGCTTAAGCAACCGATAATGATCAGCTGTAATTTTCATAATCAATCATCTTTCTCCATTTGACGTCTAAATTCATTGTGACGCGTGATTTCATCCCAATCACGGCTCTCGAAATCGCTTTTACTTACTTCATACTCATAACCGATTATGCCTAGACGCTCCTCAAGTTTATTGACCTCATCGATTTTTTCCGAAATTTCATAGGGGTCCAAGGCATAATCTTCCAACCAGTCAACTTCATTGGAAATATGTTCGCTAAATAATTCGTCGAAATGAGCGGTGGTCTTTGTTGTATCATATGTATTAAAATCAAGCTGAAATTGGCCGGCCAATTTCTCCAGCAGATCGACAGCTTTAAACAAGTCATTCTCGCCCAGCACCAAGTCGTCGACGATCTCAGTTGTTCGGATATTCAAAGCTTCCTGAACGCGGTAGTTCATACGCGTACTCTCTAAGAACTCAGTAAAAGATTTATTAAGGGCATAGTCGAATAGTGATTCCCAATGACTGATAGAGTCGATCATTTCTACCAGGTAATCGTCTTTATCTTTATCCTGTACATACTTTTGAACGAAAGAAGCCAACCGAATAATATCATGGTCGCGGTAGCCTGCACGGGTATAATTCATGAAATTGATCATCATATCGCCTGCGATCTCTTGTGGCACTGCTAATTGTTGTCCATTCGCCAGTGTTTCCAGTGAGGTAGAGATTTGCTGAATGAACCGTACGGCATTCAATATCCTGCTGATCTCCTGCTTGTCGGTACCTAAAAATTGCAAGAGAAAATCCTTGATTGAGGGATTGCGCAGGTTCACTTTTCCGCCTTTAACAGTAATAAAGCCACCATCAAGCCGGATCAAGGCCGTTTTAAATGCATTAATTTCTTGGGCGGGTTCCCGATCCAGACGTTGATTAAAGGCTTGCTCTAGGGTTTTGATTTCCACAGGTCCCTCAAATGTCAACAACGTATTGAGTAACCATCGCTCAACATCGCCGATCTGTCGACGATAGGCATTGCGCCAGATTTTGATGGGGTCATTGAAGTTTTCTATGATAAATTGCCGGTATTCGTCCGGTGTCGTCGCCTCGATATTTTTAACCGTAGTGATGTATTCCACCGACCGGGGATTAAATCCCTGATGTTTTACTACAAAGGCGACCGTATCGGGTTCTTCGAAAACTGACTTCAAATCGTCTGGCAATTCGGATTCGTCTACGTGATTGCGCAATAGTTGCTCCTTAATGCTGGAATCGTATTCTTCCAAATTAAAGACCGTTTCACCATCCCTTATATGAAAGCGTTCCAGCTTTTCAGACTCATCCACAACTTTATTTAAGATATGAATGCGTGTTGTGAAAATCAACCGTTTATTCGGGCGATGTTTAATTCGACGTAGAATCGATATTAAGGCTGATTCACTACCTTGCGCACGATTAATCTCTTCTGAGTTACTACCAAGGAAGTCATCAAAGTAAATAAGCTGCTTGCTATCATCGGGGCGAATAAACTTTTCTGCCTCATGGATATTATCGTGAATATAAAGCAGTTCGTAGTCGTCCTTTAATTTTTCATAAATTAGCATTTCAGCCAATGTTGATTTACCAACACCCGGGTCTCCGGTGATAATCACGAAAAGATTCTCTTCCAGGCATCTCCTTGCCGCCTCTAACACGGGTGTGGTCACAAAAAGGCGCAGTCTGTGCGTTAATTCATGTTCGACGAAGTCTGCTGTACGATAATACATCTCTGCCGCCAATACTTTGGACAGCACAGCTGTATCAGAAAACCATAATTTAAAATGTTTACTTAACACAGTTTCGTGAATGGTCAGCAATTGATTGATGCCTTGTTTGCCGTAAATATCCTGCAGGCCTTTCAAATGCGGCGCAAGTAAAGTTTGAATTTGCTGTGTTTGACCAACTGTTAGGTCAACAGAGGTAGCTAACAGATACTTTCCGGGGTTAAGTTTAACGATTTTGGGCCTTTCAGAAACACGCAGGTGACGAAACAAACCGTCAAAACCAGTACGATAATAATGCTTGACTTGTCCAATCTCGGCATAAGGCACGGTATCTGTCGAACGTAAAAAGTCAACACCCTTGTCCTTTCCGTCTTTAAATAACCGGTAGTATGGAACGCCGCTATCATCCTGTGCAGCGTTTAAAAGATCGCAGACCAACATTTCCAGGTCCGAACTGCTAAGCGTAGAAAAATCATAAGACGGCATAAAAAATTGCGTTAAGGTTTTGTTAAAATTAGTAAAATTATGAAATAGTATAAAAATTCTTTCCCGTCAACTAAAAGAAAGGATGCGTTATTGTGCCGTCGCGAATGATTTAATATTCCTATATTGCTTGCCAAAGCTTAATACTAAAATAATTAGCATTAAGCTTTGGTTTAACCTATAATCATCCTAACTTTACACAAATGGCAAAAGAAAGTGTCTTAACAGCTGCAGAAAAAGAGTCGTTTGAAATCGAGCGGTTCATCTTCCACATCATTATCCAATCCGATCCGGCGCCGATTTATCTCGATGAGGTCGAGCTTAACGAAGAACAGATCAAGTTTTTTCAATTTAGATTTAAGGAGATCTCGGAAGGAATCCAGCACGTATTTAAAAACAGCGCTGACTCACAGTTTAAAGAATACTGCCAGCAATTGGTGGATGATCCTAACGGGCAGTTTGTTCGAATATCTAAAATCTTGTCGGCGTCCTTTAAAAGGGAACATTCAAAAAGCACCGCCGATGGCGTTTTCATTACTGCTTTAGTTAAGGTTGAAGGTTCACGGCAACTCATATTCTTATTAAAATTGGACAACCGTAAGGTTTATCAATACAAGATCAATAAATCTAAAGCCGCATTGGAAGAGATTAAGGACACCTTCGTGGAAGATAAAAAGGCG
The DNA here is from genome assembly GCF_013376065.1 of Mucilaginibacter sp. SG538B. Lineage (NCBI taxonomy): Bacteria > Pseudomonadati > Bacteroidota > Sphingobacteriia > Sphingobacteriales > Sphingobacteriaceae > Mucilaginibacter > Mucilaginibacter sp. SG538B. Next base: position 117,869 of record NZ_JABMJI010000005.1, on the reverse strand, counting down.
ATCCAAAAATCGGCCTTGATAGATATTTCGGACTATTATGCCTGGGATGTGCTCGCTAAAGAGCGGACGCCCGGTTTGCAAAAAGGGATCAGGGAGTATTTTTCCAAATTTCTGGATGTAGTCGAAAAAGATACCCCGTCCAAGCTAACAGAAAAGGCGGTTAGTACGGTGCGTCAATGGGCGATTGCCAACAAGGCTGAATTAGACCCGGGCGAAGATATATCCAGTTATAAAAACCGGGCTATCGCTTATTTATCTGCAACACCTACATTTAAGACCGAGGATTTTATTAATTCGGTCGTTGTAGATGATGACGAAATGCGTATGGAAAAACTGTCGCAACTCCTGCAGGATTTCTGTGACGAAAAAGGGTTGACCGGCCAATCTTTTAAGCCCAACAAGAACAGTTTGACCCGGAACGTTAAAAAGAACGTGCGACAGACCGCCGAAGGTGTAAAAATTGAATGGGAAGGTAATCCTGAGGACAATTTAATCAGCATCCCCAATACTAAAGATCCTAACGATAATTTATTCCATATTTTAATAAGGACCAGCCGACTGGATGTTTTAGATCGTTAAATCTTAATCAAATGTTCACTGCGCAATTGATCGATAAGCTGGTCGGGATCAAAGCCATCTCCGATCATTACGTGGAAGACTGGGCTAGTCTTTCGCTAAAGGGGCAGTATGATCATTCTATATTTCAGTTGTACCACGAGTTGTCTGGTTTATTGACAGGTCAGGGGCAAATTCATTTTTTAAGACTTCTCTTAGACAATGATGAGGTCACTGTTGCGGATATTGACGATTACGAACAAAGTCCAAATTCTTTTTATCAGTCGACCTTGTTGTTTAATAAACAGGGCTTTCTGGAAAGTAACTTTCAACGCGAGGCGCAGTATCATAATTTTTTTCTGACTGCTGCTGTTTGCAAAGATTGGCTCGATGGGCTGAACCCAGTGGACGGTCGAAATCCGATCAATAAGTATTCACCATTGGTGATTTACGTTCATGATTTGACGGAGCAAATGGGCAGTGATACCTTTCAATTACGGCCCTTAGCTGCTAATACACAATTACAAGCTTCCGCTGAACGCCTGCCAACGTTTGGAAGATTGCAGGAAAGCATTCACTTTATTGCGGATTTTCCGGTTTCTTACAATCCGAATGCGTATGCTTTCGGGCCTGGCATTTACACTACTCCTCTGGGTGAGTCCTTGCTCAAGCTGGCAGAAATTGGTTTAAGTGTCAGCGTCGTCGATGAGTTTTACAGCTTTGACAAAGTTATTTTAAATGGTTTGAAGCGTTTGCCACTTAAAGTTGGAGAACAGCTGCAAGCTACCAATCATGCGCACATCGATAAAATGATCCGTTTGGTGGCCTGGTTATATGAAGATCGTGTTAACACCCGGAAAAAACTGTTTAATGAACGCTTAACGCTGGAAATTGATGAATCTGTTACGCTACTTCAAGCTTTACGTCAGCATGCGGACGGCGCTTGGGAACAAGCCAAAGAGCGTTACAATTTTGTCATTCTTGACCGGAAAGACGCCTATGTAAAAGAGCTTAAAGAGCTCTTGAAAGATCTGCGCACACAGTCCGATCTATACTCAACAAAAATCCGCACCTTACTTAGCAATTTTTTACGGGATTTACTCGCAACGCTGGTGCTTATTGGTTTTACCATCTTCACCAAGTTCACAGACAACATCGGTTTAGATAAACACCAGTTGCTCTACTATGTATTCGACGGCTTGGGCATCTATTTTATTTTGTCGATCATTTTTCAGGCAGCAGTAGATATCACGGATTTGCGTATTACGACCACTGAGCTACTCTATTGGAAAAAGGCGGCCAAAGAACTAATTTCGGAAAACGAATTCAACACGCATTACAAAATCTCACTTGAGGCGCGCAAGACAAGTATATGGATTATTTATCCACTAATTGCGGTTTGCTATTTTGCCATCGCATACTTATGTTTTAAGTATCCTTCTGTTATAGATTCTCTATTACTTTTCAATCCCAAGAAGTAACACAACTCGATATTCTTAGCAATCGTTGCCATTGCTGCAACTACTGATAGACAAGCTTTCGAAAAAGGGAAATGGACGCACTATGATCAAACTTTGGTTACATTGACTCATGCTGTTTTTCTTGGGAGATGACCGCAAACCCGAAATCAAGCTTGCGTTGTTACCTATCTGCATGCAGCTAACCAATTTTATGGAATCAGTCTCTGCGGTCTCGCCAAAGGGGGTATGCATAACAGCGATTACACCAGTGCCGACGAATGGCAGGCTACCGAAGACCTACACTTCAGCACCTTGATGAACATCGCTAAGCCCACCCAAAACTTGTAGGCTGCAAAATATAGCGCAACAAAGTCGTTAAAGGCACTTTAGCGAACGCATTACAACCGCAACTGCAACGCCATGCGCGGTGCAAAATGATGATAGTTAGCTGTCACAATTTTAAACTCGAATACCAATAACTTTAAATAGGAAAGGGCCAATAAATTGTCTGGCGACACTCAAAAATGGTTCATTAGGATCCAGAAACGCCTTTAACTTGGTTACTTCCTGGTGAACCATGTTATCCACTAGTTGATTAGTACCAATTCCCAGATTACTTTGCAAAGTAATACAGTTTTGTACAGACTTCATTTGGGCTTTAATTTTGGTGATTAACAACGCACGGTCATCGACAAGGTCTTTTCGCTGAAGAGCGCATATGTCAATGGTATGAGCGCCTTTGGGGTTTTCTATCCGATTGATTTTTTTTGACTTAATCAGTCCGTTGGGCTTAAAGTAGAGAAATAAAATAGGATCTTCAGCACAAGGATCTATAAGGTAACGGACGCGCTCTTCGGCAGCAAAATCGCAAGTCGGTGTTTTGAGTCTGAATTGGTCATCAGATAGCGGGAATTGATTCATTTTACCCGTCACTTTTTCCCCAATACCGACAAGTTCGAAAGTGTTTTTTCGATTGCAGTTCGAACAAGACAACAATAGATTTTCCCATTTTGCGGCAAGCCAGTAATACCCCGGCTTCACTACCTGTCCATCCGGTCCATAACCGCCCTTAGGACGGAAATGTTCAATATCCCCGGTCGTCACGGTAACTAACCGGGCTTCGCAATAGGCACATTTTCCATTGAACAACTTTTTGATTTGTTTCTTTACGTCTGCCGCTTTGTAAGCTGAAAAATTTAACGTCTGATTCGCATTAGCTGCAAGACGGTAAAGCAATATGGCGCGAAGTGTTTCCGTCCTTGCGCGCCCGCCTTTTTGAGTCAATGATGCTGGAACAGTTGCTAGAGTTCGGTCTACAAAAATCATAATTAAATAATACCGGCGCTTTCCCAAACGCGCTTTACATTTTCGATAATTGCTTCACTTAATTTAGACCGGTCAATGATTCTTTCGCTATCGTAAGCCTTGGCTAAAAGCGCGTCTATTACCGTATACATCATTTCTTCCCTTAAGGTGTTTCCAAAATGATGCATTCCTGCGAGCTCAGCTGTCAATTTTTCTAAGAGTTGCATTTCTTCAGGTGTCAATTTGTCTTTGGCCAATAGTTTATAGTACTGATTAAATAAAGCCTCAGTAGCAGGGTCATTCGTACTGAACAATCCGAAAAACTCGGAAGTAAGTAATTGATCAACCCGGAATGCTTCTGGGGACGGAAGGTCTTTCAAGTAAATTATTTCCTGAGTATCTTCTTCCCGTTTTAAAACAACGGTCTCGTTTTTTTTTAATCCCCGAAGACAAAGTGGATCGTGACTGGTCACAATAAACTGAACTCTGGGAAAGATATCGCGTAATTGCTCGACGATGCGCATTTTCCATCTTGGATGTAGATGGGTTTCTAACTCATCTACAAGCACAACACCCTGGGCTTCTTCCATTGTTGCACCGTCGCGCTCCAAAATTTGCATGATATCCACAACTAAAGCGATTACACTTTTATAACCATCGCTCATTTTTCCCAAGGTGTGAGACGAACCATTCTGCTTTATTAGAATCTCGTTGGCATCCACGGCTTTACTGATGATATCTTCATTATGCAATATTAAAGCCTTTTTCAAGGCCCGAGCCATGTATTCAAATCTATCTTCTGGCAATTGATATAGCCAGGAGCTGGCATCGTGTAATGCAATGGTAGGATCAAATAAATTTTGAATACGCGCAACTCCCTCACTCAACTCAGATTGTAAATTACCTTGGCGCATAAGCCTGGTGGAGCCATAGGCTAATAAATAGTTTCGAAAGTGCGCTTTTGTATAGGTAAATGATTGAGTGTTATAACTCAATTTTATGAACTCTTTCCTTCCGGTCAGCTTAATTTTTACATACCCCTTTTCACTATCTCGACTTAAGAAAGAGCTGGGATTCAATGATAAACGCTGACAATATTCTTTTCCTGCTAATGTCAATGCAATTGCTTGCAATATAGAACTTTTGCCTAGACCATTTTCACCCAAAAGTAGCAGCCAACGTGCTCGCTCACCTTGAAGCTGGGAAAAGTTAAGATCTAATTTCCTGACATTTTTAAAATTTTTGATTTGAATTCGCTCAACACTGTCCAGCTTATCAAAAACCTGTTCATTCATCAGTGTATCCGAGAAATTCGAAGACGAGGCCATTTTCTGCCAAGAGCGAATATTGTCTATACGCCATCCTAAATGTACGCTCAATGATGGGTTCTCTTTTAAAAAACGAATAACGTATCTACCTATATCGAGATTATCACTAGACCATTTTAAAAAGAAAAATCGTTTTATGCCACAATAGGGTAGTACACAATTAATTTTAAAAACTTCCAAACACCGGAGTTGAGGCTGTTTTTCCTCAATGATAGTCGTCGGCTCGTGCTGATATATTAAGGCCGCAGTGCGCAGCAAATCATATTCAAGTTTAAACTGTTTTAACGCCTCTTTGCGGGCCTTAACTAAATTTTCGCGATTTAATTTTAAGATTTCAATCGTTATTTCTCCCCGTTTTGTCGCTGGAATCATTTCGCCTTCTTCACTAAATGAAAAATGTTTAGCGGGATTATCGTGACAGGGGTCGATGAGTGATGGTTTTTCTGTTAAAAGGTCAAGCCCAAATGTACCGGCAAGGGCCCTTTTGTTAGCGATGGGAAACCATGTCCCTTTTTGATAACTGCATTCAGGACAAGCTAGATAAGTGTTTTCCCACTCATAAGCTAACCACCAGTAAAGATCATCATAAAAATCGCGCTTTAAACCGCGAGCACCACGTTGTGGCCGAAAATTGTCAATGGCAGATGGCGAAAATGATCCTAATTTAGATTCACAATAAGCACATTTTTGACCAAACTCATTCTCTACAGCAGACCTACTATCGGAAGGAAGTTCAGGAAACCTAAAATTATCTTGTTTGCGCTCGTTAAAATTGCGACTGTAGAAATCTCTGACGATCTCTTTCAACTGAAGAATAGTTGAGCTAGTAAACGATTTCGGGATATCTGAACGACGATGATTAATCATGAATCCTTATTTTGCTGAGAAAATAAATCGAGCGCTTTAGCCGAAGGATAGGTAGATAATGATGCAATCCCATCTACCAATTCCATCGGTAATAAGGCACCTTCATATTTGTTACTCAAAATTTGCGGTAAGGTTGCAACAATTTTATCGATTGCTATTAGTTTATCAATAGAAGGTGAAAGCACATTTTCATACTTTTCACCAGTAGGAACATTTATCAATAATTTATGGAAGCTATCGAACTTGATGAAAACTTTAGCTCCATAATTGGTATATTCTCCGTAAACACTATTAGTGTTGGTATGAAACACTTCGTTCTTGATATACTCACTGTCAGGTATGAAGATTGATCCGTCAGGGGCTGATTCAGCTATAAGATTGAAATGATCATAGAAGACACCAGACTTTTCGTAACCAACCATGGCAACTTCATAACCGCTTTTTTTAGCAAATCTAAAAAAACGTTGAATTGGTGCCTTCAACTTTGACAGAGTCGCACGTAAAGATAATGGGCCTTCCTTGATCATTAGACTGCTGTTCAGGTTGGCTTTGTTATTTTCCCAGAAATAGCGAATTGGTGAAAAAATCATCAATGTTTCACAAACCGCCATATAATCGGTTGCTACTTGGTTTGGTGCATAGTCATCCTGGGTAATGTTAAAATGCAGACCAAATATATCAGTAATTAGTATTTCATTTTTACAATTTGGGCATTCGCCTTTTTCTTGATCATAAGCTAGGGTCGCTACATTTTCTGCGCAGTGGGGGCAACCAAAGGGTGTCAGCCCTTTTTGTTGATCTTCAGACCACTTTTCATAGGCAATCCATTTAAGAGTCTTCATCATATCGCCGCTTAAAGAATTATTTAGTCCCGGATCTTTGACGGATTCAAAAATTATTTCACGAATGCTGTCCAATAAGCTTTTACCGGGTATAAATACATGGCGTAGTGGAAAAGCTGTAGAATGAAATAAGGCTGAGTCTTTCATTAAATCTCTAATCGCAAATGGGCTTGGATTTCGCTGATCGAGCTTCGCTATTGCATATTGATCTAATCGCAATAAGGCTGATTTTACAAAAGCTATCGCCTTATGCGGCGGCTTTAACGACTCGATCGCTTTGTAAGCACTGCTTGACGAAAAGATAATGCTTAAGGGCTTTCCAGGTTCGGGAAGGGACTGCCAATTGGTTTTGGATTGTTGGTCTGTATAAATCGCATCTTCAAAATTAGAACATAACTTTTTGACCAACGGGCTGCTGATTACCTCCAAATGGCCAAGCTTACTTTTTTTTTCCGTAAATGACTTCGCCTGTCCCATACTTACTTTGTTTTAGGCTCGAACATTAAAGCCTGCATCGACACAACAAAGCGATGAGAACGTGTTAGCATTCTGACAAAACCAACAGTCTTTGCCTTGAGTATGTCTTCTTTGATTGAGCCATAGGCAACATTAACTTTTGCTAACCGATTTACATCGTCCGTGGAAGCTAAATGAAGCACGAAAAAGTTTTCAGTTTGAGCCAATAGATCAGAATTGACTGTTGAAGGTGATTGTGTAGAGTAAACCATTCCAATGTGATATTTAGCTCCCTCTTTCGCAAAGCGCCGATAAATTTTTGTATCGTCACTATTATCATTATAACCAAATAGATTATGTGCTTCTTCAAAATAAAGTTGAATAAAATGGTCGCCAAGTTCGTTATTTGTGAACTTAGTGGTTTGATGATTAAAGACTGCTGTAGAAAGCTCACGGGAAAAATATCTCATAACTTCTTCGTTAGCATTCCCTAAATCAAGAATTATTGTCCGCCCAGCATCAAGTTCTGTTAAGATCTCGGTGACAAAGTTTCCAGCGTTGTGGTCGTGATATTTTCTTAATGATTGTAGCAAACCGGGGCCGGCACTAACAGAGGAAATAGGTTGCAGAAAATCAAACAAAGCAGTATCATCAGCATCAAAAAGGTCTTTGGTTTTACTCGAATTTTTTAGTTTTGTTTCGCGGTCTTTTTCTATTACTGGTTTGAGAGAAGCAACCAAATCATCCAAGCCGGATACCTTGGGCCATTTACTTTTATCATCACCAAATACGATTTTACAGACATCTGCACTTAATTCCATATCCAAAAAAAGCTTACCTTTTAATGCTGGCTCATTAGCAGTAAATCCCGCTTTATTCAGTATTGCCCAATAAATCAGTATTTTTCTTTTTGCACGTAATTTTTCGTTCGCTTGCATTTCGCTCAATTGTTGCAGTGAAGGCATGTCTACAGACAAAAAACGCTGAATATAAATGGAGTTTTTTCCAGCGTCACTTAATAAAGTTCCTATGATTCGATGCGAGCTTTCGGGGTGTTCGTAAAAATTAATTTTGAGCGGTTTGGATGGAGTTTGCGTTTTTTTCGTTAGCGCATATACAGTACAGACATTGGGATATACGCCTCGTATTGATAGGTTATTGTCCTGCGGATTATCATTAGCATACTCTCCATTGATATCAAAAATCAACTGGCCAACTTTATTATTAGACGTTTCAATAATACTCTGTGTAATCAATTTAACCACATTGCTTTTGCCTAATCGAGTTTTGCCAAACATCGCTGTACGGCATCCGCGGAAATCATTGGTTGATAGGTAGATTTTAACATCCGGCTGCGTTTTGCCGGGGAGAGGCAAACGCGATTCAGTCAGCCTTAGCTTACCGATTTGGAAACGGTTTTTTACAGGAACTATTGCGTTATTTATCAGGAATAATAAATTGTCATCCGGGGCATAGATTTTGTATTTATGCGCGCTTACATAATTATTTAAGTCTCCAGAAAATTCAATTTGAGTGTTATCTACCGGGTTGACGTAAAACATGCCTAACACTTCTGTCATTAACGCCCCCCATTGCAGTTGATTTTCCGTAAACACATCCAATTCAGGCATAGAGCGTTTATGTAACTCAAAGAATGTTTGCTGATCTTCACTAGATAACGGAGTTGGCGCTGCATCCAAAACTCGTAAAATTGTGAAATGAGGCGGAAGAGTTTTATTATTATAATCATAGCTATCCGGGCACATCACTAATAAAGAATTTCGCGGTATCCCGCCGACATTTACTTTAAAGTTATCGGTTGTGGTGATCTTGATTTTATCATATCCGATATCTAATACGTAACCTACAAACCTCAGCATATCGTACGCTTTGGCTATTTCAAACTGTTTTTCTTTTTTTAGAAACTCCGTTAAGTCACGCAAAGGATTTACCAGGTTCCCTGCTTGTTCAAAAAAATTCTCCATACCTAGTAATTTGAAATTAGTACTTCATTTGAATTCTCTGAAAAGACACCCACTATGTTACTGGTGCCTTTAGGTATAGTTCTAATGGTAAAATCTTGGTAAAGGTCCCGAATGGAGGGGTGTGATGAGTTGGTCATTAACCATTTGATATCATGATTAGCTGACACCTCTTTTAAGCGATCTGCCAACCGTTTCTGTTCCTCGAAAGTAAAACGACCATTAATGTAATGCGCGTGATCCATCTCTTTTTCACCAGGTTTGTACGGCGGATCCAGAAAGATAAAGTCCCCTGTTGCAACGTTTGCCAGTGTTTTATGGAAATCAGCAGAAGTAATCTCAGATTTCCGAAGGAGCTTGGAAAGATCAATAAGGTTTTTGTGCGAGATTACCCAACGGCGTTCCTCACCTCCGTAACCTACGTTAAAATCGCCCTGCAAGTTATGACGCCACATTCCTTTAAAACAAGTCCTATTAAGATACAAGGTTTTGGCAGCCCGGTAATATAGAGGTGCTTTAATATCCTTTTCGTTTCTGATTTTATAATAACCAGATTTGCCGGCAGGAAAGGTGTAATAAGTTTCCCAGACTTTATGAGGATAATTTTTAATTCCGCGGTAAAGGTCGATTAAGTCACTGTTTAAATCCGCCAACAAGGCTTTTTCTGGACTTAAGAACATATACACAGCACCACCGCCCACGAACGGCTCTATATATTTTCCTTCTATGTTTTTAGGTAAAAACTCAGATAAATAAGAAAGCAATTTGGTTTTCCCGCCAGGGTAGCGTAAGAATCTAAAATTTTCTTTCTGAATACTCATATATTGGTCAGGGTCATGTGATAAAGACTGTGCAAAGTAATTATATTTAAGCTAATATAAATGACATAGCATGGAATTTAATTAATCTGAATACAAAGTCTCTCCGATTGTATAGCATTTAGACATCGAAATAAATTAGTTCATTTTCAACAATGGATAACTATTTATTATCATTTAAAACACGATGTAACATAGTTAAGCTAACTTCGTAGCTAAGCCATTTATTGACAAGCAATTTCAAGTTCTTCCATTGATTTCCATTCCATACACTTTTCGGGTGGACTTGCAGCATGATCAATGAGGCACAACAACAACCGTTCAATCCGGTTAAAAAAAACCGGGTTTGTGCTCAGCTGTTGCAAAGCGTTATAAGGCTTTTCACTTTTTATCTCTTCATCAAAGTACGCAGCCTCAAAAGTTGTAATAGAGGAAAGTAATCTTACTTTAACACCTTCCGGCCTTAGTTGTACTTCGTTCAGGATATTTTCATTAATCTTCCAGGCCGGATTAGCATTGCCATTGCTTGCCAGTTTCGAATCAGCATCATGAAGAATAGCATAATCCGCCCCGAACTGGTTCAAAACCTTTGTCATTGAAACAATAGTAGCTTTACCCCTCGCCCTTATGATATGGATATCCTTATATGCTTCGGGCTTCCTTTGTATGACATACTTGAAGGCAGTAAACTCCGTATCCCCCTCCACGATAATAGTTTTACCTCCGAAGAAAAACTCGGCGACGTAAGGGTCGAAAATGTTTAATAATTTGAGATTTAATCTATCATCCGGACTTAATTTTAAGCGGTCGGGCCTGTAAACGGTTGTACCAACGATAGAATCATCCGCTTTACGTTCTACCTTTACAATTGTTGTGTTATCCTTAGAAAGGTCAATAAAAATAGGCGAATGGGTAGTCACCATTACCTGCCAATGGTTATTTGGCAAATTGTAAAGCACATTACAGGCCTCCCGGATGGCGTTCGGATGCAAACAAATTTCGGGTTCGTCTAATAACAGCAAATGCGGACGAACTGGTGTTCCATCGTCGTTCTTCTTTGATTTCGTTTCTGAAATATATTTCAATGCCGACCAAAGCAATGTTCTCCTGGCACCGCTTCCCTGTTTTTCTATGCTGCTCATGTAACCGTCTTCGGGCCCCATCAACAATTGCGCCTCGCCTTTAAATAAACTGATCGTCTTATCGATTCCATCAGTCGTCCTCGGATCAAAGTCAACTTTATAGTTAGGGAAGACCTGACCGATCATGCGCGATAATTCGTGGTTGATTTCCTTTATTTCACTTTCAGCTTCGGCGACTATAGCACGCTGCAGCGTTTCCACCTGTTTTAATAATGAATTATACACGCTCTCCTGATCCTCAAACCCTTTATGTTGCTTTACTTTATCATCAAGTACCTTTTTGAGAAGTTTCTTAATTTCTTCCGCCTGTTTTGCAGGATCATCAAAAGCGTCAACCCGGTGTGGTTCGGGTCTCCTGGAGTTAGCAACATTAGGCGCCCCCCAGGGGACCTTTTCGCTCCAGATCTCCTTCTTCGAATCCCATCCTTGTCTTTTGGAAGGCTTTCCCGGTTCCGACCATGTAAATTTCTCTCGTACTAACCTTTCACCCTGATCTGTCACGGTAATCCATTCTTCCCCGGGCGCATTGTCAAATACAACAGTTTGAATTTCAATCTCAGGCAGCTCATCTAAAGTCACCTCTCCCCGTGGAAAATCATCTATGGAGAGTATCCCATTACTTGAGCCCTGACACATGGCAATTTCATAGGCCTTTAATATGGTGCTTTTACCGACATTATTTCCACCAACCAAGACTACGATATCATTGAGATCTATCTCAACCGGTTTATTGCCAATAGCCCGAAAGTTTTTAATAATGAGTTTGGTAAGTCTTGGCCTGTTTATTGCTGGATTACCGGAATCCAGCAATACTTCTTCTGTTGCTGTAGCCTTTGGTTTTGCCATTGTTATAAAGTTTATTTTATTGGTTTATTTTAATTTAACAGCTATATCGTGATCTCCAGGGTTGAGTTCGTTAATAGCCATAAAAGGATTTACGTCTTATACCCGCCGTAACATCGTAAGATTTGATGGCAGCGTTTATTTCTGTGCTCATTTCGGTCTTACCATTATAGACGAACTCCGTCGGTTTACCATCATCACCTACCATCGCGGTCAGATCTGAAACCGGTATTTCGGTCGAATGGAGGATAAAGCCAAATTCGTCGATAAATTCTACGGTGATCCGTCCGGGCTGGTAATTATCGCGCAGATCGTTCAACCCTTGCACTTTCAACGTATAGTATAAATAGTTGCCCCGGTACAAGGCTTTGAGTGTTGTATAGGCCCCCTTTTTAACAAAGCTCAAAGAAGCCGAACCTAAATCCCGTTGTTTAGGTTTTGAGATCTCGAACTTTTTAATCTCTTTGGCATTCAGATCGCCAATCTCCCTTAATTCATTATCGATCAGTTTATAGATCTTATCGCCGTGAATAAAAGTGTTCTCCGCGATCTGGGTGTTATTATTAGCACAAGATGATAGGAAAATTGCAATGATTGCAAAGATGTATGCAGGTTTAATATTCATAGTATGTTTTTTGAATAGTTGATTTTTATATTTGACGGCGCAGTGATGGTAACAAAAACTATCAGGCACTTTTTCACCTGTCATTAAAGTGTGTTGAAAATATCCAACCTGTTTTTTTATAGTTTGTCGCTAACCACCTTCCAGATGGCAAAGCGTCCGCCCGGTTTTCTTTGCTTCGTTCAGGCTGATTTTTATAATGCGATGTTGACAATTACGTAAGCCTATACAGTTATTCCGCAGATGATATCTTATTGCGGTTGAGCTTTCGCAAACGTAGACAAACCCGGGTACAGAGTGCTCTGGTCCATCTGTATTCTTCAACAGGAAGAGGGTTAAAAAAAGAACCGGTATTATTACATACATGCAAAGCTTTAAATACTTTTTGGGGATACGTTCCCAAAGTGCTTGGGGAATGGATCCAATATGATTTATGAAAGTCCGGACTCCTTTTTTTTCTTCCACTTTCGAAATGTAATTCGAGTACGGCCGGTTTTCGAAATCGGTTAACCAGGCCAGTAGTTCGATCTGCTTTTCCTCCGGGCTTTGTGTCCTCCCTTTTAAAAAATAGTTCACCGGCCGGAAAATGTCAGCATCAGCCTTATTGATTGCATCTATATATGCGTCCGGATCTGACTGTCGCTCAAAGAATGAAATCAGCACGTTCTCATCCTGGCGCAGAAACCGTTCTTTACAGGCTGAAAGCGCATGTTCTTTTAAATTAACCACTGTGGGAAAGGCAAGCTTCAGCGGCAGTTTGCCCGACGCTTTTTGCTCCTCGTAATCCCGGAGCACCGCGGCCCTATACTCTTCAAACCGGTAAGGCATCTCGACAAGATTTAAACTTTAACTTTTTCCAACCTTTGGATAACCACCAGCAATGCGTCCAGGTAGCCGTAGATCTCATCTACGGACTGAATCTCATGCCTGACTTCTTTCTTCGCTTCATCCAGTACCACGAGGAATTTTCTGCCTGTTCCCAGGTAAAGCCGGCAAATGGTCTTGCGGTTGTTATCATCCAGCAGGATCGCGAAATAGGAAAGTGCATCCCTGTAAGTAATCCGGTTCGCTCCCACATGCTGCCGGAGCATCGATTTTACAATATGGAAACCTTCAATTTCTTCTTCCGTCGTCACAATCCCGTTCTGCGGCTCAGCTACGGCTTCTTCCATTTTCACAGCATCGGCGACGTCCATTTGCTTCTCCTGGTTCAATGCAGACTTCAGCCGCTCATTGATCGTATCGCTGACCAGCAGGTTCAGCGAACGCTTGACGATCGGGGTAAACTGTTCCTTCACCTTGGTCGTGATCACCCCTGAATAAACCTGTTTGGTCAGAAAAGTCACAAATGCCTCCGAAGGCAGGATCATCTCTTTATTCAGCAGGCCTTTTAGTTCATTCAGGTACTTCAGCTCACTGGCCGTATTGGTGATGCTTTCCACATCAAAATAAGATTTGTGAAACTTTTTCAGTTCCACGATCTCCGTTTCCTTGATCTCCGTGATATTGAATTCAAAGAAAGGCGTCGCATCCATCTTGTTCTTTTCCACCAGGTCCGTATAGAACCGGTAGTTCAACCCGTTCGTCAGCAGCCCGAACTTCGCTTTGGTAGTATGGAAATAGCGGAACAGCTGCGAATTGTGTGGATCCAGGTCTTCCAGGTGATGCTTGCACTCGATCAGGATCGCCGGTTCACCATCCTTCATAATGGCGTAGTCCACCTTCTCCCCTTTCTTGATCCCGATATCCGCGATAAATTCGGGGTTGACCTCGAAGGGGTTAAATACGTCGTAACCCAATACCTGTATGAAAGGCATAATAAGGGCATTCTTAGTTGCCTCCTCGGTCTTGAGCTGTGGAAGCAATTTCTCGACACGGGAGGCTAATTGCAGTATCTGATCTTTAAAATCCATTATCGTATTAAGTTTTAGCTATAGCAAAATTGAATCATTAGTTCCCAGCACTTTTCATCGGCCTGATTGGCTTCGAGCCTTCGGCTTACCCCATGGCCATCCTTGCCTGAAGGTTGCCGATCTCCCCCAGAAAGCTTGCGAAATCGTCCATCGCACCTTTCTTCGAGGTGGAGATTATTTCGTAAATCCCGGTATCGGAAGTCAGGGTATACTCAGAATAAGCGCAAACGGGGATTTGCCGGTTATTGTTAAAACGCCTGTCCGGTCCTCCGCGTTTATTGACATACCGCCAGGTTTGATCAATTACCTGTGCATCCGGCGGCAGCCACTCACTTTCAATAAAACGCGTCGTATACCCGGTTATCCGCAGATTTTTATAGAACACCGCCGCGAATTTGTTTTCTTCCCTGATCAGCAGCCTTTCCGGCAGAAAATAAAATTCAAGGGCGTTCAGTTTAAGGCAGGGCGTGGATACGTTGGTGATGAAATACGGAAGCGGAGGTTTATTGGTGAATACACCCCGTAATGGTTTACGTTTGATGAGCTTACCCGCTCCGGCATTCCGTTTATAATCACTGGTTTGTTGTGCGTTCAGATACTGCCAGATTTTTGCTGAACCGGAAAACCGGGCAAAATGAACACCAAACTGTTCATAAACCTTTCGAAACTGCGGATCCATATCGTAATGCAGTTCCATCTCAAAGCGCTCTTTGTCCAACTTCCTCAACCAGCGGATAAGTACCGTAAAAACAAGGATGCCCAACAGGAATTCATAAACGGCATATGGGTTGGCCAGGAAGACCTGCGTTTCTGCAACCTCTTCCAATGGCACATGATCTATACGCACAAAACGCCGGTTGATATATCCGGTTGAATCATGGAAGCCCACACCAACCCATTTTGTATTGGTCGAATCGGTCAAACGAAAAGCTTCGTCGTAAACTGCCGCTCTGACAATGTCAGAACCGGCATCCGCGCGCTTCCGGATGTTTACACCTTCATAGGAGGTTACTATAACAGAGATACTATCCCTTGCAGGCCGCCTGACCACAGTACGGCTGCCAAAAGAAGTCCACAGCATGGCCGCAATAAAAATCAGGAGCGGCAGAATACCCAGCCAGTTCACATAAGGTATCAAGCCCGCTTTTCGGGTCAGTTCAGCTACGAAGTCCATGGAATCCGTATCTGTCAGTTGCCCGATAGCTGCGGAAGCGATATCATGGCCTTCATCAACTACAGGAGGTAATGCCCGATACCCTCCAGGTGCCCCTGCCGATGCCGGCCCCTGTAACTTCCGCCGGTAAGTAATACCATGTGCACTCAGGCTGACGAAGGTGCCTTTGGGCCCGACGCTAACGCGGGCCCCTTTCACACCCATAGAATAGCTGATACCGCTTTTAGAAAAATTGACCCGGAATGGCCCCGATCCGAAAGACTTACGATATGACCAGCTCATATTTGATAAGGTTTAGGTTGTTCATTAATAAGTTCAAGATTGAATTTTGCTAACGCCAAGAAAATTCAGAATGATCTGTTCAGCCTCACCTGCGGAATTAGCGTATGGGTGCAGTTCGAAGCGCTTTACCCTGGATTGCTCCAGCCAGTCCGTCCAGAAAAGTTTCATGATCTCCATATCTGTCGGCTGAACGGTCGCACTGCCCCCTTTCGACATCGAGCGGTCATAAAGCTCCATGATCAGCACCTCCAGGTTTTTCAGGTTCTCATTATTGACCGGCCTGATCCGGAACGATTTGTTTTTCCGGAAAAAAACTTTGATATCATTTTCACCGGAGGCCAGGAAAGCCTTTCTGAAACCGTTTATGGTTTTCTGGCTCAGATCGAAACCTTTCCCGAATATTCCCGCCTCGATGTAACCGTCTGTTGTCAAAACCAACACGTTGCGATAAGTATTCACAACGGTCAGTTCCTCATCCTTCCTGGGCGCCTCTGCCGGGAGCACGCGTTTGTCATCGATTCCCTGGTTGAAATAAGTCCAGATATCCGCGCCGAAATTCTTGCTGCCAGCCGCCTGATTGATCCGCGTGAACTCAGCCGACATTTTACCGATATCCTGTTTTAAAGTAGGCTTGGCAGGTACCTTGTTTAAGATATAACTTATGCGTTCGATCTGGTTTGGGAAACGCCCGAAATCAATGAACAGCTTATCGGTATGTACGGCGTACTCGGTGATCAGCCCTTTATTGACAAAATCGACAAGCAGCTTATCCTTTTGGTTTTCCGACCGGTGGGTACGCAGAATCTGCGGGTACAGATCGCCCGCGATGATGTTCAGGATCTGTACATCGTTGAGCGGTCGCCTGTATAAGTTAGGGTTGACCCGGTTAGACAGATCCGGCGCAAAAGTGATATTGTAATGCGTGATCACATAATTTTTTTTTGACGGCGCGGCCGGCTCTTTTTCGCTTTTTAACGGGCTGCTGCAGTTCAGCGAAAGCAGCGCGATAACCCCTGAAATGATAAGCTTATTCACCTGTGTTTAATTTTACCCTCTTGTCGAGTTTGTTCATATTTAGTTTTTCGTTCTGCCAGGCAAGCGCGACGCCTGCTGCCTCGGAAGTTTTCAAGGATGCTTTTGCTATGGCGTATTCATTAAACAGAAAATCGTTCCAACCCTCCAGAAAAACATTAATACGGTCCTTCAATGCGTCAACCGAAATAGGCAGGTTATCTGACTGGATATGTACCGTATAAATGGCAGCGATCTGGTCTATGATATTGTTGTCTGTGATCAGCTGGCTTTTTTTCTTTTGCAGGTTCTGGTTCAGGATTACAGGCAAACCCGCCAGCTCGTTTTCACTGAGCTTAATGTCGGCTTTAAACTGAATGATCTTCTTTTCCAAAGCGGATACATCCTCTTTGAGCTGCATTATCTTTTCACCGTTAAGGTTGATTTCTTCCCGCAGGTGCGCAATAAGCAACTGATTACGCTGCATTGAAATGTCCGGGTTCCGGTCTTCGAAAATCCCCATCAGCTTTTTAAAAGCGAGCTTGAACAGAAAAAGGCCAAATGCGCCGAAAACAAATACGAGATAGAAATTAGTATCTGTAAAAGCCATTCCATTGCGCCAGGCTTCCGTGACGTTCCCCCTTGCAAAGTTGACCTCATATACCGCCTGCGTAACTTTGAAAGCAACAGCCCCGTCCAGTAAGATGATGCCGAAAATAGACCCGGCGATCACAGCCCACTTGTTGGTCAGAAAACGATCGATGACCGCAAAAGCAAGCGGTATAATCACAAATAAAAAAATAAAGAGCGGGGCGGTACCACTTTTATGAAGGGCTTTACCCATTGCGTCCGGATTAAAAATCTGGGCAGCGGCAATTGGCATGCCCTGCGCTTCCGCCTCCTTAGCATCAGCGACGCTGAACAGTAAAATATAAGCCGCAGAAGAATAAAAAACGATCAGGTAAACCAGCAGCGTCAGATTGAATATAGCCGTAGGAATAAAGTCAAACCATTTAAACTTTGGTCTGATAAATTCCCGCTCCGACATTTTGATCTGCTGATCGAGCTCCGCATTCTTGTTTTCGAGAAAGGGTATTTTGATGAGCTTCAGGTCATCGATATTTTTTAAAGCAACATCCGCTTCAACTTCCAATCCGGTACGCCTGGTTTCCAGGTTCGACTTACTGATCTCATGCTCCCGCTGCAGAAAATCAATCTGGAGTTCACAATTTTTCGCCAGAAGGTCCAGGTTTTTTACGCGGTGTTCCTCGATCTTGGTCAATAAACGTTTCTTTTTATCGTCAATCACATCAATATCGTTGATAAAAACAGAATACAGCGTATCAAAAGCCTTGTGCAATACCTGGTGGTCTCCATTGTTTGCGCTGCACCGTTCGTATCCCTGTTCCCGCAATAACCGCCTGTCGAAACTTCCTACTTCAGCCGCGATCATCGAATCCAGCACCTTTTCGAACTCCGCGCCTACCTTTGCCGGAACTTCGATGGGAATCCCCTTTGGTCTTTCATTTTTGGCAACAGGAGATCGCCCATCAGCAGTCTCCCCTTTTACCTCTTCAATTTTCTTTTTTATAGCCTCAAAATTCTCAATCAGAGAAGCTACGGTTTCCAGGTGGTTCGTACTAATGATACTTTCATGGTTGTTTTTCCGGGCGTTCACCGTCCAGTTATAAGAACCGTGCAGGGCGATCCGTTTATCGATCACACAGAACTTCTGATTCATGATGCCGTAGCCAATATTTTTGATCTTGTGGACAATGGCTCCTTTTGAACTCAATAGGCTAAAATCCAGCTTTTCATTTTCCTGATTATCAGCAACAATGATTTCGAGGTGAATACCTTCGGATAGTTTGGCGACCAGGATATTAAAGAGATCCTCGTCCGTAAACCAGGCCGTTGCGATAAGGATCTCGAATTCTGCTTTGAGCAACTCTGTCTGTATCCTGGCATAAATGTCCTTGTTATCGTTGATAACCTGTTGATCGATCAGCTCCATTGAAATTTAAGATTTTAATTTTATGATGTATCATGCGCTCCCAAAAGCTATTTTTCCGGGTCGCAAACGTTGTTACCCGCCTTTCCCTGCGTCGTTTTATAATTTGTCAAAAAAAGCTCAAGTCCCGGCAATCTGCGTTGTAGCGTTGCTTGCCGTATGTAAACTGCCACGCAAACCGATACGATATCCAAACCTTTACATCCTGCGTCAGTAAGGAATAAAAGCAAGTGAAAATGATTTCATCTCCTTTGTTGAAGGGGTTTGACAATCGTTTACAACTTTATCAATACCGGAAAGAGGGGATCAGCAATCGCAGGATATTATCCTTTATTACAATCCGGCGAACAAAAAGCACAGCCATCCGCTGTGGGATAAGTTTTCTTTGCCTCAGCAACCGCCCCTTTACACGAAGCGAAGACGCCCAGGTATTTCCGGTTCGGAAAAGCCGGCAGGAACCGGCAATCATCCTGATGAACCTCATGATCCCCGTTAGCCTGGGGCCTGGTATTTACGTAATAAGTTTTCATAACCATGTTCGTTAATTAGTGTCTGTTCAAAATTAGCGCTCCCGGAGCCCCCTTTTTTGCGGGAAACCGCACGGCATTAGGGCTTTGCAGTTCATCCGGCCAATGTGGGATCACAGGGCTAACCGGGCAGGCCTGAAAGGAAGAAAATGAAATTGGGGACTATACTTAAAAAAAAGAAGCTGATACCAAAAAACATCGCGGGTGCCCCGAAGGTCTTCAACAGCAGCCTTTACTGCCATAATGGTAAAAGGCTTTATTTACTCGTGAAATTGATTACTTTAGCAAAAGAAAAGGGCCGTCCGGCCCGATTTGTGATAAGGTTTAGGTACAGGGGACGGGCGCGATGCTGCGTCCCCTGTTATTTTTAATAGTTTATCAGGCGCTGGTATGAGCTGCGTAATTGTTGCTTATTTCAGATGATGCCCATATCCTTGCAGAAAATCACGAGCTGCTCGTTCTTCGAAAAGTTCAGGGCGTCCCGCATTTGCTTCAGTCGCTTTTCGACACTTCGCAAAGCCGAGGGCTGCATGTTTTTTTGTTGCAAATAATCAGGGATATTTTTCTGAAGCACCCCCCGGGACAACAGGGTGATGATCATTACGTCCAGTTCCGTGAAATCATAGGCATTCTTGCGGGCTGCAACCTGCCGGAGGTGTGCGGGGTAATGTACTTTCCCGGAAAAAATGGTTTCAATAGCGGTGCGCAGCTCCTGGGCATCATGACGTGCCTTGCGGACATAGCCGTCGATCTTCAGTTCTTCGAATAACGGTTCGATCACCCCCGCCCTGTGTTCCGCTGAAAACACCAATACCTTCAGGTCCGGCTGCACCTGCCGCACCGCCGTGATCAGCGCTTCACCATCCGCCAACCGCTGCGGGTTATCATCCGGTTCAAAAAACAGGTCCGTAACCAACAGCCCGTAAGGCCGTTTGTTCCTTAGTTCAATCGTCACCCGTTTCAGGGCCTCGTCACAGTAATAAGCAAAGTCCGGGTCCGGCACCCCCAAATCCGCCAGCGTCTTCCTGACGGAAATGCTGGCACTTTCATGGTCTTCGGCGATCAATACGTTTTTAAACATCATACAGCTTTTAGATGGCCGGGAAAGTGATATGGATTTTCAGGCCCTTTTCCTGGTCGGTGTCAAAGTTAAGTTCCCCGCCAATGCTTTTGATACGGTTTCCCGTATTCCGCAGGCCGTTCTTTTTTTTCAGGGTGCCGCTGATGCCCCTGCCGTCGTCGGTGTAGTGGATATGTATTTTTTTGCCGTCGACATTGAACCGGAGGGCTATATTTTCTGCCTGGCTGTGTTTGCGCATATTGACCAAAAGCTCCTGCAGGACAGCCCAGAGTTCATCCTGCTGTTCCGGACCGGTATGAGCCCAGAAACTTTCCGTATTGCCCGCGGACAGCACCCGGATCCGGTCTGTGGCAAAGGAATTCAGCATGGCGGCGACACGCTGATGGAAGGGTGTTACCTGGGGCCTTTGATCCTCATAGGAAATATCCCTGGACTTTTCATACAGGTTGTCGATACTGTCCAGCAGCACCGCCTTGTCTATTCCGGACCCGTTTTCGACTTCCTTCATGATCCGGTAAAGGCCGTTGGCCACCACATCGTGTACTTTTTTGGAGGTTTTCAGCTCGCTTTCCCTGATGGCCTGCTGCGCTTTCATCTCCGACTGCTGTTTCCTTTTACGATACCAGAACCGCAAAAAGAACCCGCCCAAAATGATCAGGACAAAAGTCCCTACAATGACCGCCCTTTGCCGGTCGATCTGGTACTTTTTCTCCGTATTTTCTTTTTGCAGCTTGAGCTTGTCCGCCCGTTCTTTCTGTACGTTATAACGGATCAGGGCGAACTGGTTCTTGGACGCATTGCGTGCGGCTTGTATACTATCCCCGAGCTCCCGGTATTTTACAAAATAGCCCCTGCTTTCTTTCGGGGGCGCCAGCCTGACCAGTTTTTCCAGGGCGTCCAGCCGGTTATCCGGGCTTTGGAGCCGCTGCGCCATAGTATAAAGCCTGCGGGCGTAACTTAACGCCAAATCCGGGCGGCTAGGGGCATAATAATCCGCCAGGTGCGCGAAACTCGAGTTCTGCCCCCATTCATCTTTTTCTTTCACCCGGATGGCCAGCGCTTTTAACAGTTCGGGTGCGGCATCATAACGGGGATCACGCAGCCATTGGGTGGCCGCCATATTGGTCAGCGCCCGCGCGTAAGCACCCTTATCCTTCCCGGTTTTCCCCGTAATTGTCCGATAGATGTTCAGCGCGGGGCCATAAACTTTCTGCTCCCGGTAAGCATTGGCCTTATTGTTCAGGATCACCAGCTTCAGCTGCTCATCGGCAGTGGCAGCGAGCGCCCGGTCATAAAAGCTGATTGCAGCAGCGTAGTTCTTGAGGTTGAAGCTGGTCAGGCCCAGCTCGTTGTAATCATTGACCAGGCTGCTGTGGTCCTTGCCATCCTTTTCATCCAGGAACTTCAGCGAGAGCAGCAGGCTTTCCTGCGCACCAAAATCATCTCCCGCTTCCGACTGGATCATCCCCATATTGGTATAGGCCATGGCCACCTGCTGGCTGTCTTTGGAAGCCGATACGACCTCATTGAAATAGTAAAAAGCGGAGTCTGGCCGGCTGGAAAGGAAAGCGTAGGCTTTCCGGTAAGTATCCCAGTTCGCCTTCGGAACCGGCCGTTTGGCTTCCCGGCAGGAACACAGTACCGCCAGGCAGAGGCCTATGCATAAAGACAGCTTTCCCGGTGTGATCATGGGAGCTAAATGTAGGAAAAAGCTTTGAAGTACTACAGGACGGAAACAAAAAAGGCAGGCCTTCCGGGCCTGCCTTGATAACAGTATTTAAAAACCACCTGGCGGCGGAGGTGGCGGAGGGGGCAGGTGCCCGTTATCGCCGCCGCTGTCGGCATTAATCGTTACTGTGCCGGTGCCTGTTCCGGTCTGATGGTTATGTGCAGGGCATGCGAATGCCATAAATATTGCAAAGAATAGATTAAACATTTTCCAAAAAATTTAAATAAGTAAGCTAATGGCCGGCACCCGGGGGGATCGGTCCCGGGCCTGGCAAACTGCGTAAGAAGCGCTTCTTACATTTTTTTGGGAAGTGCGGGCAACGATCGCGGGAGCCGGGTTACCGCTTCCCAAGCCGGTTAGCGGCCGCCGCTTTCGCTGCTCTTTTTTTGAAACCTGCCGGGTAGGTTTTCCCTTAGCTATCGGGTTGCCCGTCTGATTACGAAAGCAAATGTATAGCGGCCTAAACCGCTTTGCTGCAAGGAATTCCGGTAATTCCGCTCATTCCGGCAGGATTCCGTAAATGCTGCCGGAATTCCGAAAATTCCCTTAGTTTTACTTTAAATTTTTTTGGAAAATGTTTGCTGATTATCAAAAGCAAGTCCTGCTGACCTATCACGAAAAGAAAACGGCGAACCGGCTTTCGCCCAATTTGGTCCATACCACGCCCGGCAGGTTGCGGGAGGAATGTATGACCGTTTTTACCGCGCGTTACGACCACCATCATGACGAAAAAATACTCCGGCAATTCTTCGGGCATCGCGAAGATGCCGCCGCGTATATGCGGGCGATCACCAATCTTAAAGCAGAGAAATTCAAACCGCTTGATAATTTTTTAAAGGGGGGTACCTCCGTAACCCAGGAAAAAAACATCGAGCTTTTGGCCTGGCTGATCGACTTCAGCCCCCGCCCCTACGCGTGGGACCGTTCCTATGTGGAATTAGAAAGGGTACATCATCCTGAAGCCGGACAAATGAATTTACCGGGGAGGATCTTAGAAGAGGAAAATCGGGAAGAAGAAAAGGAAGGGCCGACTGTCATGACTACGCCCGGTGTACCTGCAAAAACAAAAAATCAGTTGCCCGGTCACCACGCAGCGGAAACGCATGACCAGGCTGTTCTTCGTCCGCTCCCGGTTAAAACTGCCCGAAACTCAAGGTTAAGAAATACAGCTGTTTTGCTGTTGTTATTGTGTGCTTCAGGCGGAGGGATCTTTTGGGCCTGGAATGCGAAGAAAAGTAAGGAACAGTGCATGTGCTGGGCAGGGGACCATTACCGTTCCATCTCCTGCCGGGAGAAATTGAGCGGTTCGGATATTTTTGGGATGGACAGCCTGCAAATGGCCCATTTCAGAAAGATCACCAAGCCGGACACGCTCAGCCAAAGGTCACTGGGCCATGTCTGGTATTCCAAAATCGAGGGAGATGTCGAATTTTATACCGCGGGCGGCTTTCACCCGGTCCACCGGGAACGCAGGCTGAAGCCATTGACCATATACATCCTGAACAAATACGCCAGCCACGCTGTGCCGGTAACGGTGGCAAAGAACTAGCGGCAAGCTTTCATCAGCATGGAAGGCGCTTCGCTTCCAACACGGCAACAGCAACAAATGCCGGCCTGGATGTACGATTACCAGACAGGCAGGAAAGCGGATATAATTGCCATCAACCTCTAGCCTTCGCCGATACTTCTATAAGGAAAACGGGCGTTGACAGGCCTCCCACCAGTCAAAATCCCGCAAAAGCATGCCCTGCTACAACCAACAACCCGGGCAGCCGGCCTTGTATCCGGTTAAGTCGTTCAGCCTATTTTTTGCAAACCCCGCAGGTCAGCCCCTGCTTGGCACAGCGCTTACAATATTTACAATTCTTGCAGGCCCTGCATGGGTTCTCTCCCTTGCAGGTAGCGAAGCTGCTATTGGAGGCCTTGACAGTTAAATTAAAGCTTGCTTTACACAATAACGTCCCGGCAACCAGGAACAGCAGGACCAGGTGTCTTTTCATGATCATTCAGTTTTGGGTTCCTAAACTTACCAAACCCACCTGACAAATCAAACCTGTCAAAGTCATTTGATAAACAAATACTTAGCTTCATTAAAATACGTTTATCAAGTCTGAATTTTAAACCCTTTTCCGGGCTTTTTGCCGTCGTGACTTCTGATTTCAGAAAGAACATACTAAATTAATTAGCAAAATTTCAAATAAAGATCTTTACCTGTCATTTGCTTTCCTACATTTGCCACATGAAAAAACAAGTATTATCAGGAGCATTGATAGCGATATCGGCAGCTTTAATTTCATGGGGATACAAAGGGCACAGGGCTGTAGCGACGATAGCACAAAAGCATTTAACTCCAAATACCGCCTATGCGGTTTCCGCTTATTTGAAAGGCGAAAGCATGGCGGATGTGAGTACCTGGGCTGATGACCATCGCAACCCTACAACAAGTAAATGGCACTTTTTAAACCTCCCTTTGGGCCTAAGCCACCAGCAATTTGTTGACTTTGTTAATCAGCAAAGCAATGATAATGTTTACGGGGCCATACTTAAAGAGGAAGCTATTTTAAAAGATCAGGCTTCAACACCGGATCAAAAAAACAGCGCGCTTAAATACCTGATCCATTTAGTCGGTGATGCGCATCAGCCTATGCATGTCAGCCGTGCCGAAGATAAGGGAGGCAATACGATCCAGGTGCGGTTTGATCATGCAGGCACTAACCTGCACAGTTTGTGGGACAGCAAGTTAATCGATCATGAGGGATTAAGTGAGGAAGAGATCGCCAAACAATATGACTGGGCCAATGATGCGCAAATCGAGAAATGGCAGGCTGCCAGCCCAATGGAATGGCTTTGGGAGAGCTATCAGATCAGTTCTGAACTTTACGCGGATATTAAATCAGGACAGCATATTGATGAAGCCTATTATAAAAAGTACATGCCAACCGTACACTTACGGATCGGTCAGGCTGGCATAAGATTGGCGGGAGAACTGAATAAGTTATTTAATGATACCAAAGAGAAGGCGATTAAAGCTGAACCGATTAGTGCCCCTGCGCTGTCAAACAATGCAGCTCCGGCTCAGCAGATCAAACTTGAGGATGTAAAAAATAATGTTGGGAGAGCTGTTTCTGTTACCGGGAAAGTGTTTAGTAGCAAAGATATCAAGAGCATGGTGTTGGTTAACCTCGGTGCGCCTTATCCCAAGCAGCTGCTGACCGTGGTGTTAAAGGGCGATGCCAGGCAATTAACATCTCAAATAGCAAATAGAACTATAACAGTGCAGGGAAAGATAATTGAATATCAGGGCAAGCCTGAGATTGTTGTTGAGGATACGCACGCTTTAAGTATTGAAAATTGATTTGACGAGGCTATAGTATTTCGGAACAGGAAACGTCAGGCTGATTAGGTCTGGCGTTTATTTTATATGTTTTCGTTCAATTGTTTCAGGTAAATACTGTTTCCATATCCGAACGCTCTATCGTTAAATTAACGCTGTGTTCGCCCTTCGGCCTTGTACAGTGAGGGACACCTTGGGGGATGGTGAGCACCATACCGGGCGATAACTCAAAAATCCGGTTTGGTGTTTCAATGATGACCACGCCTTCCGAGCCGATAAAGGTTTCGTCCGAATTCGGATGATAATGCCAGGGGTAGGGTGCTGTCATTACCCCCATGCGCACCACATGGTCATTTAGCTCGCTGATGGCCGTATTGAAATATGGGCTACTGTTGGCTGCCGACAACGAAAGCGGATCGATCAATTGCATCCTCATATCAGGCCCCCTTTTTTGCTTTCAAACTGCTCATCAGCTGGTCATAAAGATCATCGCTCTTAGCAGCTTTTGGTTTAAGCTTTTTGATCGTCGGCCGTTTACCTTTCGCCTTTGCCTCAATGATCTTCATCAACTCATCATGGTACTGATCTTTATATTTGGACAGGTCCAGCGGCTCTGCATATTGGTTGATGAGCGCCAGGCCCATGTCCAGTTCTTTTTTACTCACGGTGATATCATCATCGAGTGACAACTCCTGCTGGTCCCGGATCTGTTGCTGGAAGCGGATACGGGTAACTACGATATCCCTATCCACCGGGTGTACGATGCAAAGGCTCTCCGTGCTCCTCAGCACGAAACGCGCTAAGCCTGCCTTGCCCGACTTTTTCAGCGCCTCCAGCAACAATGCGTATGCCTTGTTTTTCTTCGTAGCGGGCTGGGTATAATAGGAACTTTCATAATACATCGGGTTGACCGAAGCCAGATCGACAAAATTTTCGATCTCGATCACTTTCGTTTTCTCCGGCGCTGCCGCCTCAAAGTCTGCCTCTTCGATGATTACGTAATCATCATCATATTTATAGCCTTTGACAATTTTGTCGTAGGGAACTTCCTTCCTGGTGTTTTCATTGACCCGCATGAATTTGATGTTCGCATGGTCACGGCTGTCTAGCATATCCAGGTCAAGCCTTGTTTCCTGCACAGCGGAGAAAAGCTTGATCGGGATACTTACGAGCCCGAAACCGATTGATCCTGTCCAGATTGATCTCATTGCTCCTTGTTTTTAAAGTCCAGGTGCTTATTGCCGGGATGCTGTAATTGAGCTTCAATCTGGTCAGCCAGCAAATAAAGTAATTCTTCTTTTAACCCGGCTTTGTTCTGGCATATATGAAGGAAATCCTGTGCATCCGGTTCAAAACTGGCTACCATGCTACCGCCCTCGTAGACCTGGTAACGGCACCGGATTTCGTCGTGGTGCGGATATTCTCCGACCTCAAAGTGATGAACCTCTTTATCTAATGTTATAGTGATCGGGTAATTGGCCATAAGGTTTCATAATAAATAACCCGGTACATGACCGGGTTATTTTGTTGTCAATAAATTAAACTACCGTGGTATCCCTCCTGAGGAATCCCAGGATCAGTGAAATAATAGCAATAACCAATAATACGTGGATCAGCCCGCCGGCTGCGTAAGCGAATGTTCCGATAGCCCATCCGATGATAAGGATGACAGCTACGATGTACAGTAATGATCTCATTTTATTTTTCTTTAAGTAGATGATATGATAAACAGGCAAAGCCGTTTCAATTGCTTGCCTGGTAAAAATTTTCTATCGCCGCATAGCATGATAAAAAAGCTGTCCCTAAAGACAGCCCTATAAAAACTACACGGAAATTAGATTTTTGCGGCATCCCGCAAGGCTTTGATCTGATCATGTGCAGCACTGATCTCCTGTGCCTGACTGCTGACTGTTTCGCGGGCGTTTACCGGCAGGTCTTCACTGTTCAAAGCATCCTGATAGGCTTTTTTGATAGCATCCTCACCCCTTTCGGCTTCCGATAAGATTCCGGCACGGTCGCTGCCACCAAATAAGGATTTGACATCGATCCAGGCGCGGTGCAAAGTACCGCTAACACTGTTACCGGTTTCTACGTCACCGACGTTACCTACCAGCGCCGCCAGTTCCTGGCTGTTTTTGCGGCTCTGTGCAGCATAACCCTGAAACAGTTCCTTAAGGTCAATATTTTCGTCTTTGATATCCGCGATTGCTTTTTC
The DNA here is from genome assembly GCF_013376065.1 of Mucilaginibacter sp. SG538B. Classification (NCBI taxonomy): domain Bacteria; kingdom Pseudomonadati; phylum Bacteroidota; class Sphingobacteriia; order Sphingobacteriales; family Sphingobacteriaceae; genus Mucilaginibacter; species Mucilaginibacter sp. SG538B. Next base: position 90,372 of record NZ_JABMJI010000005.1, on the reverse strand, counting down.
AAAACCGGCTACGCGGTCATTGTTGATCTCGATCAGGTCATTCATTACGCCTGTTGCTGCTGTTGTCGTACTCATCATGTTTTTCTTTTTGATAGGCTTGACTTATCTCCAATACCGTGCCATTTATAAGAAATAAATTTAATCAGTAAGAAATTTCAATTAAAGTACTTGCGGTGTATTTTTTTCTAAACGAACTGAATGTCTGATCAGACCCGCCCGCCACCTCAAACATTTCACCGGGTAGGCCGGCGGCCATCAGGCCCCGGCTGGCTTGTTGACGCGAAATTATACGTGTTTTTTGGCGGGTGAAAAGGAGAACAACACCTTATCAGAAGCCGTAAACATGGGTGTTTGTCAGCCGTCAACCATGCTCCGATTTTAAAACACATGCACATGATCTAAAAACTAACAGGTAAACTCATCCCTGATCCGGTTATGGATGACGATCAAATCCAGATCGCGTTGAAGCCTTGCTGTGTCTTCATGACTTCCTGTTCCAGATAAGTATTTAACGGCCATTTTATACAGGGCGAATAATATAACAATAGTGACAAAGTTGAAAAGCCAGCGGTCAAACCGCCCGTCATTGAAAAAATCATTGATATAAACAAATGGCGTCTTTTTTACTGAACTGGTAGGATTTTCTAAATTTACAGTAAATAATATGCTTCGCTAAAATGCAGAAGATACCAGTCAGACATTTAAAGTCAGATCTAAACGATCCGGATATTAACTCAAAACTCAATATCTGGAGTTTGAGGGAATTGCTGGGCGGTGAAGATATGGTTCAGGAAATTCATCGGCATAGCTTCTACTTAATGCTCATCATTGACAAAGGGAACGGTGAGCATATTATTGACTTCACCAGCCACCCTGTTTCCGATCAAAACATCTTTATAATTAGGCCCGGACAGGTTCACGGGCTTAAATTGCATTCGAGATCTGAAGGCTATATGCTTCAATTAACCGATGAACTTTGCTCACATTTTGACGAAACAACAAAACATATCCTGAAAAAGATCAGCCGGAAGAATTTTTACCCTACGGATACGGCTACGTCGCAAAAGATCTTTTCCATCATAAGAACCACAATACGGGAAATCTTTGAAAAAAGGGAAATGTATCATTATGCTGTACTATCAAATCTGCAGTTATTGTTCGTGGAACTGTTGCGCCAAAAGAATAAGTTTGAAGGCACATTCGATGAAAAAGTCTCCTATCATCTGGAAAAATTAGAACAATTCCAGGACTTGATCACGGACAATATTGCAAATCAAAAACAGGTTCTTTGGTATGCAGGGAAAATGAACCTGTCAACCTACCAGTTAAATACCATCACGAAAATAACTTTAGGCAAATCAAGTGCTGAGGTGATCAACGATTATATACTGCTTGAAACAAAGCGGTATCTTCTTGCAACCAACAACCGGGTAAACCAGATCTCCTGGCATCTTGGCTACGAAGACGTTTCTTATTTTATTCGTTTCTTTAAAAAGCATACCGGCTTTTCACCCGAAGCTTTCCGGAATAATTTCAAGTAAGTCCTGTACAACTTGATTTTCGTCCTATCCACGTCGCAATCCTTGCAAATACCTTTGTATTAATAAAATACGAAGTGTATGAACATTATGGTAAAGGTTGTTATTGCAGGTATTGCCGGCACGTTCGCGACAGATATATGGACATTTCTTCTGAGGCTATTCGGAGTGCATTCTCACGGATTATTGCTGGTGGGCCTGTGGGTAAAATCACATCTGCCTTCCGTGTTGCAAGGTCAATTAGCTGGTAAAGAATTGTTAATTGGCTGGACAGCCCATTATCTCCTGGGCATTTCCTTTGCATTCCTTCTTATCCCGATGTATGGAAAAAAATGGTTCCGGCAACCTACTGCTTTTTCTGCGCTGGTTTTAGCCCTTGTGACGTTTGTCATCAGTCTATTCATTATTCAACCCATGCTGAACTTTGGTATTGCATTTTCCAAATTTCGGACACAGCCGGTAATACTGCTCAAGGTCCTTGCTTTTCACCTTATCTATAGTCTGGGTGTTTATGCATTCCTCCGTGCGTTGAAAAAGAAAAACGCTCCATCAAATCTCGAATGCGAACTTCAACATGGAAAATAAAAATCAAGGAATACTGACTGTCGTCTCACTCTCGGTACTATTGGCATCGCTGGGAACCAGCATCGTCAATATAGCGCTTCCGTCTTTCATCACTTATTTTTCAGCAAGCTTTCAATATGTGCAATGGACCGTGATCGCGTATCTGATTGCAATTACCGTTTTTGTGACCGTCGCCGGAAAGCTGGTAGACCAATATGGGCATCGACGGGTTTTACTTTCCGGAATTACGCTATTCACGCTTTCTTCATTCTCATCAGCATTTGCAAAAGATATTTTGCTGCTCATTATGCTGCGAGGGGTTCAGGGAATAGGCGCTGCCGTCCTGTCAACGGTAAGTATGGTAATGGTAAGAAATAGTATGAACAAAGTAAAAATGGGTTTCGCCATGGGAATGCTGGGAACCTCTTCGGCGATCGGAACAGCAATGGGACCTTCGGTTGGCGGTGTGTTATTGGCCAATTTTGGTTGGCCGGCCATATTTTTTTTCCTGGCGACCCTTGGATTATCTGTTTTGCTCCTGGCAATGCGATTCGTCAAAAATAAAGATCGTATGAATAAGCAGGGCTCGCCTATCAACTTTATGGCCCTGGTCCTGCTTTTGTTGTCAACAGGTACTTATGCCCTCGCGATGACCATAAGCAAAGACAGGTTTACAATTAATACTCTTGTACTGATCATACTTTCCGTAATTTTAGCCTGGTGCTTTTTTCAGATCCAGCAACGTAGCAGCCAGTTTCTGATCGATACCACAGCGCTGAAAAATAAGACACTTATAAGTTCTCTATTCGCAAATTTCATCGTAGCTACTGTGATGATGACCACGCTCATTGTGGGACCATTTTTTCTGAGTGCCGGATTGCGGTTTAATGAGTTGACAGTAGGCTTGACCATGACAGCCGGACCGGTTATTTCCATTCTGACCGGCATCCCTTCCGGTAAAATCGTAGATAAATCAGGGGCAAAACTGACGATGCGGGCCAGCATGCTTCTCATGCTTACAGGCACCATTGCATTGGCTTTTCTACCAGCTAACTGGGGATGGACCGGTTATGTTTTCGGTATTCTATTGCTCACGCCAGGGTACCAATTGTTCCAGGCCGCCAATAATACTTCGGTGATGACCGCGATCGGGGAAAAACAGAGTGGCATTGTTTCCGGAGTACTCAACTTATTCAGGAACGCGGGTTTAATTACCGGAGCATCGCTGATGGGAGGCGTATTCTCCATGACTACGAAAAACGCACCTGGGTCAATAAATAAAACGGACAGGATTTTTTTTGGAATGGAAATCACTTTCCTCACGGCATCCCTTTTTATCCTTCTGATATTGGTAAAAGCGTTTTTAAAAAAGAGATAGTTCGCATCATTTAATGAAATTAATAAACAGATCAATGTCGCCGGCTTGGGTAATTTCGCCTCCTGCTAATTGTACTATTTCTCCCGTAATCATTCCATAGATTCCGGCTTTCTCGACGTTTGTTCCAGTTTTTAATTTAGTTGCGGTATTGTCTATGGCCCGGGAAGTATTAACCATTGTCTCGGGATCCATTCTGTACATTAGAGCCTTGGCCGTTTGGACTGGATGTGTTACCGCATGTACAATGCCAGTGACAGCTCCAATCTCTACCCGCTGGTCAGGGAGGCCTGTGATCCGGCCCGCCCATTCACCTTCAACGACCATCCGTCCCTCCAGTTTCAAACCGATTTCGCTAAAAAAAGCAATCGCTTTATCCAGGGATTCCACCACTGTCAGCTCAAAGGCGATCAAGGCGGCGTTGACCAATCCGGTAAAGAGCCTAAAGAGCGAATAATTTTTTAATGTTACCCAGATCAACGGGATTGTAAAAGGCACTATAACCGGCAACATCGTAAAGTATATAATGGCCATAGTCATCCCAGCCATCTTTGCTAAATAAAAAGCACGGATATTTTTTAGAAATGTAAGAGCCTGTTTAAAAACGGTTCAACATAATTCTTATGGCGGATAAATGAATAATTGCAGCACTTGTAGAGTTGAATCGCTCATAATTTTTAGCTGCTCTGCGATTGGTATCGATCCAGGCGAAAGTTCGTTCAACAATCCATCGTTTAGGAAGTACTTTGAAGAAGTGTAATTCGCTTCTTTTGATCACCTCAAAAACTATTTTGAACATCTTCTTTACTTTATCAATTAACGCGCCCCGATAACCGTTATCAGCAATAACAACAATGAACAATGAAGTAAAAAAACGCCTTGACTGGGTTAAGCTTTACGAATCCATTGGCGTGGCAGGTGTTGTTTGCATGCGTTGCGTTATCAGCCGTCCAACACTTCGAAAATGGATTAAAAGATATAAGGAATTTGGTATTGACGGCCTTAATGAACACAGTAGAAGACCACATAAAATATACACTCAGATAACCTTAGAAGATGAGCACCGAGTTCTTGATTTAAGAGATAATCGAAAGCTCGGTCACCGTAGCATTGCCAACGAAATGAAGCGTTTATATGATCGCTCCTTGTACCTGGCGACCGCGTTCAAATGGATGTTTGCAAATAGCGGGCAAGCTTTATCAAAAAACTGCAATCGATGATTGCAGCCGTTTTAAGGCTGTTGAACTCTTCTCCAGACGAACAGCATCTAATACTTTGAGGTTCCTTGAACAGTAATCGAACAGATGCCTTTCCCTATACAACGTATTCAAACGATAGAGGTAATGAGTTTTTCGCCTATTCATTTCAGGAAAGGCTTATGGAGTACGGCATTAAGTTCCGGCCGATAAAACCACGATCTCCCCACCTCAATGGGAAAGTCGAAAGAACCCAAAGAACTGATCTTGATGAATTTTATTCTACCGTTGATATTAAAGATCCAGACCTGCCTAATCTGCTTTCACAATGGCAATTTCACTATAATTGGTTTAGGGCACACAGCTCTTTAAAAGGAAAATCCCCAATACAAGTGGTTAATGAACTAGCTGATAAAACACCTGTATGGGATGAGGTTAGTAGCATGTATGATCCTTTGAAAGAAAGAATTAAAGTCCAAAATTATTGGCTTGATTCTAAGCTATATAAGTGAAACGATGTCTGTAAATCTCACACATTTAGGTCTGGCGTTTATTTGTGTAATTTGTGCTTGACTGTTTTCCGGCGTAGCTAATTTTGTGACCGCGGCGCTGTGACTAACCGGTAACCCGCGGGCGGGAAAGGCAGGTGTGTATGAGGAACGAATATACTCCTGCACGTGCTTCTTTGGTGTTTCTCTGTTGATCGACAATAGCTATCGCTAGTGCAATTATATTTTGCTTTTCCACCGCCCTCTCCGCCTTAGCATTAAAGTAACAGGATCGCTCGTTAATCCAGCCGTGATTGTTTCTACTATTGTCTTCAAATTGATTAGCGACAGCGATTTATTTCATTTCTAATTAGGCAGGATATAGTATAATGGATTCGAATGGTTGCAAAACGAGGGGCCCGGCACCGTGCGGATCATTTTTTCCATCGTTGTAAGCTTTTGTCAATGTATAGGTTTGTGCACTAATTGTTGCATTGATATAAAAAAGCACACCGCTTAGGTCTGGTGGTGTTACAGCAGCTTCGGAAAGATTTATGTTATCCAACGATACAGGTCCGGTATTTGCCAGTATTCTAAACACCAAAAGCCCCCCAGCCATATCAAACGGCGCTTGTAGTATAATGCTGTTTTCCATACGCAAGCCTGCTTTAATTCTTAAATAGTTGAATTCTGTTGCATTAAGAATGATCGCCGGGGTGCCTTGCCGCTGGAAGTATATAGCAAGAACTCCATTATGGGCAGCAAAAAAACTAAACTTGAGCAAATATTGCTTTCCGGCAACAAGGCTCTCTGTTGGATTTACAGCATTGAAGATTACAAAGGCGTCCGCTGTATTTACTGTAGGTGTCACTATTAATGTACCGCCGTCTAAAGTGCTTCCTGGAGATCCGACTGGATCGCTATTTTGCCAGCTTACAGTAGACGAACCCGCATTAAGGCTTCGTATTTTTCCGGCAGCAGTCGACAGATTTATGCTTGTCGCATCGTCAAAAGTTTGAGTTGCCGGCGAAAACATAGATTTTACCGATCCTGCTGCATAAACAGGTGGCACCGGCCATTCGGCCTCCGAGGAACCTGCGTCTACGCTGTATAAAGCCTTCCATCCTTCTAAATCGGTTATGGTTTGTGTAAGGTTGGAACCACTTACTATCCTTCGATAAAAGAAAAAATTATCTTTTCCCATCGGCCTTTGATAATAGTTTTTATCGCCCGATAACGTCAGAACTGTCGGCTGATTGATGTTACTTACTTCAACTAGATAATTATTGGGGAATGTAGTCCAAATAATATTGCCATTAAACGTTATGATACTGCTATCACCAGAGGGACTGGTTTGTCCTGAATTTAGAATATATAAACCACCTGCATAGGATGTGTTGTGAACATTCGGACAATTATAAATAGTGTTGTTTTCGACGTCAATATTGGTTGATGAATGTAGTAGAATGCCAGATGCAATGCAATTACTGACTGTATTATTGGACATCACGATTTCTCTGCTTCCATTATCGGCATAAATACCATGTGCTTTGGGGGTATTGTCATAAATACCATCGGTATATCCAACTCCGTTTAGTATAATATTTTTATTAATAGTGCGAGAAAGGCCTTCATAGCTAAAAGGAGCGGAAGTGCTATTGAATGTATAGATGCCACCGCCATCGTCTTTATTAACACAAAATGTATCGATGTAATTTTTTTCAATTGTGTAGCTGGCTCCCTGAAAACTAATCGCATTATAACCGCACCTTAAGATTGTGTTTAGAGAAATGATATTGTTAAAATTCTGCAAAGGGTCCTGGTTAGTCGTAGATATACCCATCCCGTTACCATCTCCTGATTGCCCCATTCCCGCAATAGTATGGATGTCATTAATTATATTACCGGTTATCGTACAGTTGGTTGGGGCGAAAAGAGTAATACCATTATTGTTGCAGTTGCTTATCGTGCAGCCGGATATGGTCAAATTTGATGGTGTATCGAAGTTAATAGCGTCTTGTCCGATGTTATTGAAGCCGCAGTTCAAAATTTTGATGTTGGAACATCCGTTACCTCCATTTATTCCGAATTGGTTTGCTCCTTCAAAATTAATTCCAGTGATCGTATGGTATCCTTTTCCCGACAGAAAAGATACGTTGCTATCTATATTAGGAACGCCAATCTGGCATGACGACGGGTTCATAACCCCAAAGTACATGGTAATTACTTTGGTAACGCCGTTGTAACACCAATCACCTAAAGAGTTTAAACACCCGACGTGATTTTGAATAAAGTATCCGTAACCGGCTATCGGGTTATAGTTATTACCTTTAGGATCGCTATTAAAATTTATGATTCCTGCTGATGTATTTTTCCAGATCGTTCCACGATCATAGATCCAGCGTTGTTTACGTGTGACTATTTGCCCCCCGTTAAAATCAGATGAAAGTGAACTGTCCGTTATTCCTGCAATAAGAGAATAAGGAGCGGTTCCGTTATTCCCAGGAACAATAGCTGGACCGCCTGGCGTTAAAGAAAGTTCAAAATTGTTTGTTGATACAGTCAGCGACTTTATATAATATAGTGTATTAGCAGATAAACCCGACGGTAGAACGCCTGTAGCTGATAACCTTACGGTGGAAACACCCGCAACAAATCCGCTAATATCATCGGATGCAGTGAACACTGATTGACCGCTGGTGGCAGTGAAATTAATCAGAGACAAACTTGTGGCTTTTTTGAAATTTGATCGCGTGATCGTTATCGTGCCATAATATGATTCTGAAGTAGTTATTGATGTGCCACCCGGGGAGGCAGCTAATTGAAATGAATTTGAAGTTAAACCGGACGCGATCACATAGTACCCCGCATCAGCGACTAGCCCAAAAGGCAAAGTTCCGGTAGTTGAAAAGGTTACTATATCATTTACAACGAATCCGTGGATAGCCGCCGTGATAAACACCGGTGAGTTACCTATGGTCATAGTAGAACAAACATGTTTCGTATTTCTCAGTGATGGAAACCGACCTATCGGCTGATTTGCACCTTTAAAAGTAACCATATTGAGTCCTGCTATTGCTGCGGATAAGGTCAAAGATGCTAAATTACCTGCCGGAGACCATGCTGGCAAAGTTGGTATAAATCCGCTTATTATCGGTGGCGTTGTAACTCCGGTATCACTGTATGCGCCCCAGTTTATCATGTTATTAACGTCACCAGAATCTTTTATGACAAGTTTTTCATTCCATATATCACCACGATTAAAGTAAACCGCATCTCCAGGTGAGAGCGTAATGCTATTAATTTTATTAATCGTTTTCCAAGGCTGTGTGCTTGATGTTCCTATATTGGAATCCGAACCCGAATTTGCTACAAAATAATTTGCCATTTTTATGATTGTTAATCTTGATAGTGTATTTCTAATTAGTCGCTTGATACAATAGCGTTTAATAAGTGCTAACCAAATTTGGCGCCGCTCTTTTTTATCCCGATAACCTGAATAAGAACTCAATAAACGATCGCTTGTTATCGTGATTAATTATTCTTTCGATTGATTCTCAAAAAAGCTGGAAGCTTTGTAAGCGTTTATCTTAGAATAATACCTTTAAATTACCGATAACTTCACCGAACCCGCTTGTTGAGGGGAGAAGATTTTTGTAACGCAAATTTGTAATAAGATGCTACCATAAGACAGTTAATTTAGGTTTATTTGATATCCATAAAGATACTTCCGTGAAAGGAAGTTTACAAACATATATACAAAATTCTCATGGCATCTATAAGCTTGTGGCGAATATTTCTGGCGTAGACCTATTAATTGTTGGTACACCTACCCCCCAGTCATATCACCGCTTAACAACTGGGACCTTAATGCGTAGGTAATTTCGTGACCGCGGTGCTATGACTATTCAATATTCTGTGGGCGGGGAAGGCAGGTGTGTATGAGAAACGAATACACTCCTACACGCGCGGCGGCGCGGCTGGCGGCGCAATGGAACCCGAAGCGAAGTGCGTGATGTAATGTAGCCGCTTGCCGCAACCTTCAGTGCTTACCTGCCCACCGGTGCTGCGGCGAGTTTCAAAAGGATTTCGCCTATCCGGGCCCGGGCGCATTACATGGCCAATCCGACGCTCGGCGTATTAACCAGAGGGCCAAACGAAGAACTGCTGATCGCCGGACGGCTGATCAAAGCCGGTAGACCTTTGGTGCTGGATATCCTGGCGATCACTACGCTGTCAAGTCTGGGGGCGCTGGATGACCTGAACAAACTTCTGAATCCAAAGATCGTTACCCGCTTCTCGCGGGGAGAGCTTTACGACCAGATCAAGGAGCAGGAGCGCAGCAGCCAGAGCGGCACTTTCAGCTTCGGCTATGAGGATGGCCGGTATGCCGCACTACCGGAATACTGATCCGAAGGAGGGTCTCCGCGCAATAGCCCGAACGACACAAACTATAGAGACCAACCTCGATCAAGTAAAAAGAGCCATTACTCCGAAAGCATTTGCCTGATAACATCCAAGCATCCGTCGTTGTTCGTTCTAACGAATCTGATATCCCGGCACTGGTTGAACAGGACAAAAGCTTTCAATGCCTCCACAAATTTACCGATGAGCTCGCCGTTCAGACTGACGTCTTCAAAATGAAGGTTATGAACAATCAGTATTTTTTGTTTCCGGTCGGCTTTGGCATCCATCCGGGCAATAAAAGTGTCACCGGCCAGTACCGGTAAGGAGAAATAACCATATTTGCGTTTAGGTGCAGGAACGAAACATTCAATCTGGTAATCAAAATCAAAAAAGTCCTTTAAACGATGACGAAAGACATTCAGAATATCGAAGGGAGAAAGAATGAAAACATCGCCTGCTATTTCTATGTCTGTGGCCTGGTTGCTCAACATATACAGGGGAGCGGTCTTCAGCCCATCTACGATGACGTTTCTTAACTCGCCGTTCACCACCATTTCCTCCAATACCTTTTTAACCACGTTGCCCTTTACACGACGCGCCCGCCAGGCGATCTCTTTCGCGTAAGCCACCCCAAGTCCTCCCAGTGTACGGCGGATGATATACCGGGCAAATTCTTCAGCAGCGGGTACGGTCTGATCGGTTTCTGCGGGAACCAGGTTTAGCGGCAGGTCATACTTTTTTTTAAAGTTCTTGCCGCGCACAACCATAAGCTTACCTTCAAAATAAAGTCTTTCGAGCGCTACCTTAGCCGGGCGCCAGTCCCACCAGCCGGTACTCGCTTCAACACGGTCATCATCAAAATCGCCCACGGTCAGCGAACCCTCTCTTTCCACCCGGTCCAGGACGCTCCTCATCAAACGGGATTCCGCTGGGCTTAGGGGCTTTCCGTTATTTGCAAAACTTTCCTTGACCGGCAAGGAATATCTAAAATCATGCATGGGGAGATAGCCTGCATCAGAGGTGAAATACTCGAAGACCAGTCCTTCTTCAACCAGTTCTGCCAGCCATTGCGTTTCATAATCAGGGATACGCGCGAACATGACCTGGTGATGAGCCCGCTCCACGACGAAATTCGTATCCAGTTGCACAAAACCCAAATGATCGATCACACTATAAACAGCGTCGATCCCCGTACCAAACTGCGCTTTTCGCGCAAGTCCCGCAGCATGTAGTACGATCTTTCGTACCTGTGCTTTAGTCAATATTACTTTGTTATTCATCAGACGGATCCAAAAGACCAATATCGAATGTATTAAAAATTTGGAGGAGTTAAAAACCGACAGCTATATGGTCACTTTAACTATTGACTTTGCAGGTCTTTTAAAATCAATACACTGTAGAGCGTAACGATAAGCTTCCATTGGCTACACCCTTGATCTCTTGAACTGCCTGCATTTGCACTTTAGTGCCAAAGGAGCATACGCCGACAAGATTTCTGTACAATTGTTATTTCTGTCGAAATTCCCCGGCATTATCCATGAGGAAAAGCTGAGGCTTGCCGCTGAACAGCAGCAGGATACCCAGGGTTTTGTCCTGGATAAACTCGAAGCTATGGACCCGGTCCTGTTTCCTTTGTCAGGGTACTGGGAAGACTTTAAGTTAAAGACGATCCAATATTACCTGGAAAAATTCACCGGCATCATCGGCATAGCCTCAAAAATGTTTTAAATTAGGCTGCGATCTGAAAACTGAGTCAGATCGTAATTTTTTAATCAATCATAAGGCTTATACTGTCCATCTTATTTTGACAATACTCCCGATAAAAGCATTTTCTCAGGAGGTACCATCTGATAGTCTTGCAAATCTTTCGCGAAATGCGATGTTCACCTATGCTTACATTCAAATTGAAGGTAAATTACTTTCGAAAAAACTAAAAGTGGATGTTGATTTTGGAGATACCCCGGAGCAGTTGAAGGCCGGAAAGGAGTATTCCGATAAGCTTACAGGTAAAAAGTCATATGCTGCTATCTTAAATTTCATGGTCCAAAACAAATTCGAACTCGTCCAAACGCTCGGATACACGGAAGCCTATTCGGGAACAGGCGGCACTACAGGCATTGTTTTTATCATGAAGAAAAATACAGCGCCCCGATAGCCATTCGTAATGATCAACTTGCGTAAAAGTAATCCTGTGGTTATTTGTCAATGCTTTCACTTTCTCCTGATGCTCAGCGAAAAGCGAGGCAGTACCGTTTTTCGCCCTTGGTTTTTCCCTTCACCAGCCTAATCCTCTTGCCTCGTTTCTAAATGCCGTTACTATTGTGGCAGGTCAATCTGAACCCTTATTCAAACAATTCCTGACTATCGACATAATAGGTTTTGCGTTTATCGAGCTCGGCTTTAAGAATAGGTTCACCACTAAGTATCAAGGTTTGTTTCTGCAGGTGCACCTGCAGAAAACCGCGTTCCTTTTCAGTGATGGTATCCGGAAAGTTTTTACGAATCGTTTGTTTAGAATTCAGAGCAGATACGCTTGCCTCAAAATAACCTACTAATTGTAGATGATAAACATTCGTGCCCCTATTTGTAAACAATCGATTGCGTTTATACTTCTTAGTTTTGCCACATTAAAAACTCAGAAATCTTCGATTATCTTGTCTAATTTAATTAAGAGCTCCGTTTACTGTTCGGAACCAACCTTATATTATAAACTATTCAATTATACTTTCTTAAAGTATGTAATTGTGTATATGTACTTTTTTGAGTGCTTTCGTACAGAATTGCAATATACCGGCGAAAACCGGCCGATCCGATTATCTCATAGATGCAAAACTAAGGATGATGAATTACCCTTACAATGACGAAGTACCAATTGAAATTATGAAAAGGTGCTTTTAGTACTACATAATGAATCAGAAATAAAAACCCAACTATCAGTTGTCTCCCGGTATAGGAAAGCATATAATGATCAATTCGAAAAAGAAAATTTCACCAATTATTTTAGGTTGCTTGCTTCATTGTAATGTTTTTGCCCAAAGTAACAATCTAAACAAAACGCCCAAAGCCATTAGAAAAATCAGCCTTTATTTTAAAAAGTTGAACTGATGTTAATCGATATGCCGAGTGGAAAATACAGGCTGGAGATCTATCAACAGGCTACAAAGTGAACGATAGATATACCAGCTATCTATCATTTAATAAGCTTGGCCAGCGTAGTAAAACCCAAACCGACTTGCTTAAAGCAGAATGATGGCGCTGCAATTTTGAAAGAAAATACCACCGTTAATGATGAAGGAACTTTTTCAAAAAACTTAGATCAGTGAGAACGATGTTTTCATAATCAATATGGTAAAGCTTTAATAAATTTAACCTTTCAAAAACCCATGGCAGGATCATTTTTGTTGTAAAAGAAAAATGTCCATAATTACGCTTTGGGGAGCAGGTCTCTATAAATGAAATGATGAAACAATATAGTACGTTTAAAATTTATACTCCAGGAATTTTCTTTTTGCTGTTTTTAGTCGGTTCTCTAAAGGCATGGGGCCAGGGAACACAATATCAATATTTATCCGGTACAGATAAGGACCACACCGTAGACTGGGATTTTTATATCAATAGCGGGCAAAAAAGTGGCTCATGGCAAAAAATAGCTGTTCCTTCTAATTGGGAACAGCAGGGGTTCGGAACGTACAATTATTATAAAGACACGCAAAACCCAGAGGAACAGGGTAAATACAAATACCATTTTAAGTTAGCCCCATCAGTAAAGAATAAAAATGTTTTTATAGTTTTTGAAGCCTCGATGACCGAAACAGAGGTTAAAATTAACGGGCAACTTGCCGGCCCCGTACACCAGGGAGGTTTTTACCGGTTTAAATATGATATAACCCATTTAATTAACCACGATGGCGATAATTTGTTAGAGGTAGCAGTACGCAAAAGATCTGGCAACGAGTCAGTAAACCAGGCGGAGCGTAAAGCTGATTTCTGGCTATTTGGTGGCATCTTCCGTCCCGTTTACCTGGAGATTGTCCCTAAAACTTATATAGACAGGATTGCTATTGACGCCAGCGCAAACGGCGCTTTAGCGTTGGATGTATTCATCAATAACGCGAACAGCAATCATAAAGTAACTGCTCAGGTGCAAGCACTGAACGGTCAGCCGGTTGGTTTACCGTTCAGTACGCAGGTACGTACGGGGCAGCAAAAGGTAACGCTGAAACAACGGGTAAATCATATTTTACCCTGGAACCCCGAATCTCCCAATTTGTATAACCTGGTGGTAGCTGTTGGAGATGGTAAAGGGATGATTCACCGCGTAAAGCAACGGTTTGGTTTTCGCACAGCGGAACTAAGGCAGCACGATGGCTTTTATGTGAACGGGAAAAAAGTGATTTTCAAAGGTGTTTGCAGGCACAGTGAGTGGCCTGAGTCAGGCCGCACCTTGAGCAAGGATATCAGCCTGCTTGATGTTAAACTTATGAAGGAAATGAATATGAATGCGGTGAGGATGTCACATTACCCTCCGGATCAGCACTTTTTGGATGTTTGTGATTCACTCGGCCTTTTTGTATTGGATGAATTAACGGGCTGGCAAGCTAAATATGATACAGAAGTTGGCAAAAAGCTGGTAAAGGAACTGGTGGTACGTGATGTAAATCATCCCAGTATTGTAATATGGGATAATGGCAACGAAGGTGGCTTTAATACAGATCTGGATACGGAATACGCCAAATATGATCCGCAGCAACGATTGGTTATCCACCCGTGGGAAAAATTCAATGGAACCGATACCAAACACTATCCTGATTACAATTATGTTGAAAATTCAGTGTTATATGGTAATGAAGTCTTTTTCCCCACGGAATTTATGCATGGTCTACAGGATGGAGGGCAAGGTGCAGGATTAGATGATTTCTGGCGGCTGATGATGAAGCATCCGCATACGGCAGGCGGCTTTTTATGGTCGTTCCATGACGAGGGCGTGGCCCGCACGGATAGAAACGGACAAATAGATATACAGGGCAATGCGGCACCCGACGGCATATTAGGGCCACACCGGGAAAAGGAAGGCAGTTTTTATACCATCAAAGAAATATGGTCGCCAGTAGCTATTGAAACGAGCTATATCCCCGAAAAATTTGACGGCCGGCTTTCGGTAGAGAATCGTTATATCTATACCAATTTAAGCAAATGTACATTCAACTGGAAATTAGCGACATTACAGCTACCGGGCGGGCAAGGTCTGAAAGCTAAAATAAATGCATCCGGGCATGCTGAACCCATCAGTCTGGAGCCCGGGGCTAAGGGCTTTTTACAGCTTAATCTACCGGTTAATAAGAAACAGAGCGATGTGTTGTATTTAACGGCGAATGATCAGTATGGTAAAGAGATTTTCACCTGGAGCTGGCCGCTTAAGTCGCCCGCGAATACCTTTAAAAGGCAATCTGATGCATCATCTTCCAAAATTGAAGTGATAGTGCAAGCTGGGGGACTGATTGTAAAGGCCGATAATATTGGCTATTATTTTGATAGTCAAACCGGGTATTTGCAAAAGGTGAGCACACAAAAAGGCGAACTCTCTCTATCCAAAGGACCTATACTGGCGGGCGCAAAATACGCGCTTAAAACACTGAACCATTATTTTTCAGGGGATGACTATATTGTTGAGCCGGAATATGAAGGCGGACAACAGTTTAATGTGAAATGGACATTCAGTCCTGGTAGGCCTGCGAAATTAAATTACAGCTACAGCCAACAAGGGGAGTTTGATTTTTCGGGTATTACATTTGATTATCCCGAGGAAAAAATAACCGGAATGAAATGGGAGGGTCGTGGTCCATACCGTGTTTGGAAAAACAGGCTTAAGGGTCAACAATTTGGTGTCTGGCACAAGGACTACAACAATACCGTAACCGGCGAAAGCTGGGATTACCCGGAATTTAAGGGATTTCATGCCAGTGTATATTGGGTGACTATCGAAAATAAACAGAGCCCCTTTACCGTTTATAGCGATGATGAGAACCTGTTTTTTCAAATGTTAAAACCAGTTAAACCTGCCGGGGCTACGAACGAAAATACCAATCCGCCCTTTCCTGACGGGAGCCTGGGATTTCTGAACAGTATAGACGCTATAGGCACCAAATTCCAGCGGGCGGATCAGTTAGGCCCGCAAAGTCAAAAGAATATTCAGCTAAATTATACGCCAATAAAGGGAACCTTGTGGTTTGATTTTCGATAAAATGATAAAGCAAATAAATGGCAGCCTGAGAATTCAGGAAATATAAAAGCCGAGGGCATCAAATTCAAACTAAAGCTGAGTTATCTATCGATTATTCGTAGTTGTATTTTCCTACCGAATAAAATTGTATTTTACTAAAAAACAATTTTTTATTTTTTTTTTGTATCAAATGAATTATTATGGTACTTCGATCTGCTATTAACCTAGCCGTAATTTAGAAGTTGTTTGGTGAATCACCATCCCGCCCACGAAAGAACTCAACATTTTTCGGAAATACATTTCTCCAGTAATAGGCCGTTGCCCGGCCTTCGTAATTGTCAGGGTCGCCTGAACGTACTGACTTTGCCCAATACAGCATGTTTTCATGTTCAATGCTCCTCTCGGCTAATACCGCAGCCTGATTTAAAATTTTTGCCTGTATTGTTTGTTGCCATAACTGTTTTTTTAGTGGTTGGGATGCATCTATCTGATAACGGAATCTTTCACTTTGTGTGTCGTGACCATCAATCGGTAGCATCATGCCCGTTGGATGATGTGTGTTTATCACAAGTTACTATAGCAGCCTTGTTATCCAGTAATACCGCTTTACAGCCATGTGTAATGGTAATTTGTTGGTGATCCAACACTATAATTCCAACATCCTCTATTGGCACTGTTTTTTTCGAATCTTTATCGCCAAGTGTTTTAAATGGGGCAGATCGATCATCATCTGTCCGTTTTTCAGACTTAGATAAGCTGGATTGCTGAAATGAAGCGTTCTCTTGATCATAACACCTATGTGAATATTTAATACTCCCGGTTAATGCATTGAAAGAGATTCCGCTTGCTTTACCCTGCAGCAGAAAAAAGGTAATTGCAGGCATCCGGCCACGAACTACCCCATCCGCTCCTTTTACGGTTGGAATATTAACAGCAATCGGCTGAAAACCGGGAGCTATTCTCCGGGCGCGATTAACCAGGCTGTCAATATTGGCCGTTATCGCATATGTCGGCTCGTTGGCTTCAGGGATTTTGTTGACTTTTAAAAAGGGCGACATTTTCGCGGCGTATCGGTTCTCATCAATGTAGCATTGCCGTTAGGGGAATGCACAGATAAAAACGTACAGTTTTTAAGCATGCTCATTTTCAATGACCTAACATACAATAGTAGAGATAACAATTCATGTGCTGTTTTACTTTACAGAGTCAAACCTGATTGCAAAACCACCTCCGGGCGCCATGTGAAGCGGCAACTTTTCCCCGGCATTTACTTTAACTGAATACCCCTTATAATCGGTCGCATCTTTTTCGGCGTTCATTCCATCTTTAAAAACTTCGGCTACGTAACTGCCTTTTTCCAAAAATGACAGATCCAGTGTTATATCCCGCTCCGACCAGTAGTTAGCCCCCCTGCATACCATGTACTACCTTTTTTGCGTGCAATAGCAACATATTCACCAACTTTTCCATCAAGCGCAATGGTTTCATCAAATGTTACAGGTACCTTAGTTATAAAATCGGTACTCTCCTGTTCTTTCATATAGGCTGTCGGGTTATCGCACATCATCTGCACGCGCGTTCATCCGCTTGATTACGGTAGGGAAGATTTTGTGCTTAGGCAACGCAAATGCGCTTAAGCCTTTCTCTTCGTAGGTACTGATCCAGCTTTTTATCGTTTGAAATGTTGCCTCTGTTTTATCAGTGATATCCTTGTAACAGGAAGTTTCCAGCGCCATGAGCAGTGTAGTAGCGATTTGCCAATTCCTTCGAATTGCCGAATGCTTCCATTTTTTCAAAACCTTCAGGTCTTTCTCCGGTAAAGATTGAATTATCTTAGGTTTTCCCGGCACATCGTTTTCTTTAATCCATATGTAAAATAATTCAGTGAACGGTAAATAGGCGTAGCCTGCAGGGTATAACTTTCGGTATTTCCGCCAAACGGTTTTCGCTTTCACTCCAGGTCCTCGTCCGCTAATAGACGTGGTAAAACTCTGAGGAATTGGACATACAATGGAGTCATTCTATGCTGCTTAGGTTCTTCGGGCATAAAAAACTTCATATTGTTTAGTTTTTCCGGGTAAGCTGCTTTGATACGCTTAAACTCAGTCATGTATCTCCAGGAAGTAACCGTCGAAATGCCCAGTTTTTTTGCGATCCGGTAGCCTGTTTCATCCCCTCGTATGAACTGCCGCCGCATAATGTCAATTTGCTTTTGAGGAATCTGGTGCCGTCTCATGGCCGTTAGCCGTTGATTATATTAATTTGAACCAAACGGCTAAACAATTGTTTCACCAAAGGTGACTTAACCGGCATTGTAACCATCAATCGCCGATTCATCTGCTGATTTTATAACGGTTGTTTTAATTAAGAAAATCATATCCGAAAGTCAGCGAAATTTATCAAAATGCCGAAAGGTTTCACTCGCCAATCTGTAATAAACATATAAATTAACATGGCAGAAAACACAACCCTAATTGTCAGCGCATTCTCAGGTCTTGCAGGCGCTTTAATAACACAAGCTTTAACTGGCTTATTTGCTTACGTTGGTGATAAAAGAAAGGCTGATATTGAAATTAAGAAAGATTACAGGGCAAAAAAGGTCGAGATAGCGGAGCATTATTATTATGTGACGGGCGAAACGATGTCTATCCTAAAAAA
Organism: Mucilaginibacter sp. SG538B; assembly: GCF_013376065.1. NCBI lineage: Bacteria > Pseudomonadati > Bacteroidota > Sphingobacteriia > Sphingobacteriales > Sphingobacteriaceae > Mucilaginibacter > Mucilaginibacter sp. SG538B. The sequence goes on along the minus strand of NZ_JABMJI010000005.1, from coordinate 71,926 downwards.
AAGCATTCAACTATGGAAGGGTAGAAATATACAACGAAGCGAGGCAAGTTATAAATCGATGACAGAAAGTTTAGCAGAAGCTGATGCCCGGCTAAAACAAATGAATGTCGCTAACTGGAGGCATAACCTTATCGGGCTTTACTTCGATGTCACTTTATCCTATGATGAACTGATTGCCGCCAATAATAAATCACATGAGTTGTATTTGAAGATATTGGATATCGGGAGTAAATTACGGGCCGCAGATAACGAAGAAGACAGCGAGAGGTATCTTGGTCAATACAGCGTAGGCATATTTGATTTGTGCAATCAGTATGATAAAATATACGAGATCCTGGCAAGCGATATGGAAAAGGTAAAAACAGCGTTGCATCAAAGCTTTCAGGTATAAGTACAGGAGGTAATTTTCAAATGCCCGCGTTAACGAAGACAGCGTCGAACGTCTTAAATATAATAGCGGTTAGATGCATGATAATGAGAGCTTACTTGGAGGCAATAAGTTATATCTTCGTTTATAATAATATACCATTGATGTTTAATAATAGCTTCAAAAGAGGTCTGCTAATAGTTTCTTTATCACTCAATCTCATATTTGTACTGTTTTTTATTGGCAAGCGGTTTTATTACGGCCATCAATCGCTTTTTCATCATGTTATAACCCAAGATGAATGTATAAATTTGACAAAGAACGCTATCACGATTATTTAAGTACAGGAGTGGATTTGATATTTTGATCGATTATATTGGACATTCTGGAGGCAAGATGTAATGATTTAAGATTTAGCGATAAGAATATTGTTGAACGCTGCTCTTTTTACAATTAAATAAGCAACAAACAGATTGGGAATCCAGGATAACCAGGCCACAATAATATAGCATGTGCCATAGTCACCAATAATGATAATTAAAACAGGTAACCAAATCCTCAGTGTTACAGCTGCAAAACAGGCTGCATAGCTATAGATCATCATATTTTGATGTCTTAAAAACTGTTTATTTCTTACTGTTAAATAAGCGATCAAGGTAGTATAGAACCAAATTACAGCCAGGCAGATGAAGCCAAGTGAAGCCCACAGCCCCTGGTCTGCAAACAGGGCAATATAAAAGCCCGAAAAGGAACTTAGTAAAACCGACACAACATATATTTTGCCGATGAATTGATGAACATAAGGCTTATGGAGTCTGAGCTTCTTATTGAACTGGATCCATCCGATAAGTAATGCCACTCCGCCCAAAACAATATGTGTATAAAAGGAAAGCTTCCAGGTTTCACTATTTAAGAGCCAGTCCGGTTTGCCATTTAATATCCCAATTTTCCCCGCATTTAAAAGATATTTAAGCGGATATAGCCCAATAAGGACAGACAATACAGCAAACGGAATCCAAAAAATCTTTTTTTTCATTTCAATTAATCTATTTAAACCAGACAGGCAACTCATAACATAAGCCTGACCAACATTATGCACAAAGATGTGTCTTGTTGGCATTTAAATAGTTCCACTTTGTAAGGTGGCACTTATTTGCTGTTTAAATTGTGACTTGGAGCCGGATTTTATGTTGTTTTAAATACGCTGTTGGCGATAATCCTGTGATCTTTTTGAAATTTCTGTTGAAGGAAGTTTTCGAGTTAAAACCAACTTCATAAGCTAGTGACAGCATGGTGAACTTTTGATTCTCAGGAAAAAGCATGATTGTTTTAAACTCATTTATTCTTAGCGCATTGATATAATCGTAAAAATTCTTGTGCTCCAGAGTATTGATAACCTGGGATAAGCTATTTGGATGCACGCCCAGCTGTTTAGCGAGTTCGTTCAAACTTAACTCCGGATCTCTAAAGAGTTTTTTTTGCTCCATTAGTTTTAAAAGCTCAGCATGTATCTCTGACAAAAGCACTTCTCCGATGGCTGATTTCTGATATTTGACCGGGAATGCGATCTCTTCATGAGGGAGTGGCTGCTCATCTATTTTATTGGTAAAGATGCCCACCTGTTTCACACCAAAATAGCCAATGTACAGGATAAATAAATCGACACAGGTAAAAGTAGTCCTATCGTTGCCAAAAAGAACAGACAGCCAGATCAGGCCCATACCAATCATTGGCTTGCTTAACCAATTTAAATTGATTTTCTCTACAGCGGAAAGCTGATTTGAAATGATTCTGCGATGTTCTTTTAACAACAATAACGAAAGCACGATATATACAACTCCCGAAGGTATTACGGCAAAATGGATGATTTTTAATATGGTTGTATAACCGGCGCCCTGATTTTCATAAACGAGAATTTTTTCAGCTATAGGTAACAGGAAGAATTTTAATAATACCACGTATACTAATAATGTTGGGATAAAATGAAGACCGAACTTTAGATTAGTGATTTTCTTTCCCGTTAGAAGGGAGGTATACAGATATAAAAAAGGGCCGTGAATAAACGGAAAAGCAATTTCAACACCCAATAAATAAGGAAATTCGATGAACTTTCCTGTGGCTAACAGATAATAAGTGACCAGGTGCAATGAAATTAATAGCAGCCAGAAAGCCAGTAGCAAATCTGCTCCAGATTTACCTTTTTTGGTAAAAAGAAGGATGGAAAGAAACAAGGAAATAATTATTCCGGTGATATGCAACATGCGGTAACAGGTAATTATTCTTCAAATATAAACGATAAACAAATGTAGATGCATGAATTCAGCGGTTAGCTACTGTTTCCAAACTCATGCTTTGATCCGGAAAAACAAATAGCGTTTATCATGTTTATGAGCTTTGTTGAGAGGTATGCAGATCAATAAGAGCATCAATAAGTGGCTGCCCTGATCGCTAATCAGCGCTTTGACCTGATGACGTTTTTTTTAAGAATAAGCAACTGCACGAGTTTGCGCTGCGAACGGCTGAGTGGCAGGCGATGTTCGCCGATTGAGACTTCTGCCCGGCCCACATTATCAATATGACTGACCGCCGCTAAGAAAGACCGGTGGGTCAGGACAAAAGCGCCGGCCGGTAGTTGAGCTTCCAAACCCTTTAAGCTGGAATAGACCGTGTACTTTTGATCCCCTAAAACTATATGCACATAGTTGGCCATCGCCTCTATAAACAGGATATCGGCAATGCGGATCTTTTGCAGGCGCTGATCATATCTGATATATAAATAGCCAGGCTGTTGTTTTAATAAATTCACATGACCCTGGCCGCTGACATTGACCAGAGCCCGTTCACAGGCCATGGTGAAACGCTCGAAAGTCACCGGCTTCAATAAATAATCCGTAACTGCCAGTTCGAAACCTTCTATCGCGTATTCGGGAAAAGCCGTGACCAGGATGACTTGCTGTACGATCTCCTGACTTTTTAGAAATTCAATTCCGCTCGTTTGCGGCATCTGGATATCCAAAAAGATCAGGTCGACCGGCGTACTATGCAAAATACCGTTTGCTACCACCGTATTACGTGCCCCCCCGCCAATTGCAGGAAGGGCAGACGGTTGACGTAGGCTTCCAGTTGCTGCCGCGCCAGCGGTTCATCATCAACGATCAGGACTTTAAGCATAGCGATAATTTTACCTCATAAACATTATTCTCTTCCCTGATCTGCAATTGCTGGTGCTCACCATAGATCATTGACAGGCGCTTACGCACATTGTCCAGTCCAATACCCTTGCCTGTAGCACCGGCTTCATAGCTATTCCGGCAATTGAAATCGAGTTGACTTCCACTGATCTGAACTTGGATATTAATAAAGTTTTCGATCAAATTATCGGAAACGTGCTTGAATGCATTTTCTACAAAGGTGATCAGTAAAAGCGGCGCGATTCCCTGACTTGTTATATCGCCGGCTACGGCGTAAGTGACCGCGCAATTATCCATCCGCATCTTTTGCAAAGCGATATAATCGGCTAAATAAGCCAGTTCCTTATTTAAAGAGGCCAGGTCCTGCCCCGAATCATACAACTGGTACCGCAGCATATCGGCTAGTGCCGACAACGTCTGCTTCGGATCACCTGTTCCAAGTTCCAGTTGGCTGTACAGGCTATTGAGTGAATTAAACAGGAAATGCGGGTTTAGCTGGTTTTTCAGATAGGTCAATTCCGCCGCGCTGCGTTCTTTTTCCAGCGCCGCTAAACTGCGCCGCAACTCAAAACGGTCCAGCGCCAGTTTAACGAATATACCAGCCAGTACACCTAAAAACGCCATGAACAACCGGTTATACTGCATATCCTTGTATGTCCAGCTAAAATCAAAATGGATGGGCACGATCATGTTTTGCAACAGCAACCCCATGATCCACGCAGCCAGGCCCGCCAAAACCAACACCAGCAAAACCGACAATATGATCAACCTGCCCAGACTCTTTCGCCGAAAATAATCGGGCATCAAATAAGTATACATCGCATAAAAGGTCAGCAGTATAAGCCCGGTATCCAGGGCCGAAAAATACAGCCGGTTCCATTCGTTATTGACATAAAAATACAAAAGCCGGTCCCAGATCAAAAAGAACAACAGCCAAAAGCCCGCATGCACCCCAAATTTACGCATGGTCTAAAGTACGCATCATCAGCCAAAGGCGTCTTACCGCTCGTATAAAATTTAGCACCATTGGTATAATAACGTGGCACCCGCTCATAACAAGCCATTATTTTGGTGCCATGAAAAAGCTATTGATCTGTTTACTGTTTTTCGCCGGTACCGCTGTTGCACAGGTGCCTTTGGCTGCATCCTATTTCAAGGAAGTGGCCGCCGCCGCTCAAAAACAACAGTTATGGAAAGTACCGCTCTACGGCCCGATGCTCTTTGTCGATCAGCAAAGCCGGCTCACTTACGCCAATATGCCCGACAGCGCTGGAATACTGAAATCAGATAGCGGGATTTATGTCGGTTCGCTGCCAAAAGATGTGATGGTCGCCAATACGTCCATTCAGTGGGGCGGCCGCAGCTGGTCGGTGCTATTATGGCCTTTGCCGGAAGGCCGCAATGAACGGGTTAACTTGCTGTTACATGAATCTTTTCACCGCATCCAGGAACAGACCGGTTTCCCCGCTAAAAGCCCGACCGCCGATCATTTAAGCACTATGGAGGGACGCATATATTTCTTTTGGAGCTGCAAGCACTTAAAGCGGCGCTGCAGAAACCGGTCAATCGCAGGCAAACAGACCTGGCTAATGCTTTAGCTTTCCGTCAAAACCGGGAACGATTGTTTCCCAAAGCGTTTGCCAATGAACGTATGCTGGAAATGAACGAAGGGCTGGCCGAATACACAGGCGCATCGCTTGGCCGCAGCGATCTGCGACCGCATTTGTATGCACAGAGCGATACGGCCGCTAACCGAAAGTCGCTGATCCGTTCCTTTGCCTATCTAACCGGGCCAATCTATGGCCTGCTCTTACAGGAAAAAGCGAGGCACTGGACACAGCAGATCGACTCCAATGCTGATTTCCCGGACCTCATCAGCCGCTATTACCAGGTCAAAGCCAGCAACGCGCCGGACGAATCGATCTATAATGGGACGGTCATCCGATCATCCGAACAACACAAAGAAACCATTCGTCTGGAAACTGTGGCCGCCTATACCGAAACTTTTACGCAAAGGCCGGTGCTGCGCATTACATTGGTCAAAATGAGCGTGATCTTCAACCCCAACACACTTTTCGATCTCGGCACTTACGGTACCATCTACCCAACGGGTGAGGTTAAAGATAACTGGGGACACCTCAAAGTAAATAAAGGCGGAATGTTGCTCAAAGATTGGCACATCGTAAGCGTACCAGTAAGCGGCCAGCTGGATCTGGCCGCCCGGAGCTTAGAGGGTGACGGTTGGGTGCTGGATCTGGCGGACGGCTGGCACCTTGTCAAAAACGACGACTTGCATTACATGCTTAGTTCAAATTGACAAACCGCAAGCTGTTGGGTAGACGTAACGCCCGGCTGCGCGCGATTTGATTGTTTTTCCTGTCATAAAAGAACCGGGTATGACATCAGTAGCCGGGTAATCTACAGTATTTGCTGTTGTGTAGCAGCCATGATCAGTTCAGCAACATTTTTCACACCAAATTTCTGGATCAGGTTTTTACGGTGCGTATCTATGGTCAGCGGGCTCAGAAATAATTCCTGGCCGATCACCTGACTGGTCTTACCTGCTGCGATTAAGGCCAGTATCTCCTTTTCCCGGCGTGTAAGACGGGGCATGCCCTGTATTTGATTTTTAGAAGGCCTGCTGATAATTTCCATGACCTCTTTAGTGTAGCAGATATTACCCTTAAGCCCTTCTGAGATGCAATGCCGCAATTCATCAATGGAACTATTTTTAAGCAGATAGCCGCTTGCTCCGTTTTGAATCGTCTGCATAATAATACTCCTTTCGGTATGATTGCTCAAGATGAGGACGACAGTTGCTACAGATACTTCTTTTATTCGTTGACACAGCTCAATGCCATTGATATCGGGCAACGTAATATCAAGTAGAATAAGGTCAACCCGGTTGATGTTTAGGTAAGACAGAATAGCCGATCCGCTGCAGAATCCGCCAACAAGTTGCAGGTTTTCCTCATGCTGAAGCAGAACCTTTAATCCTTCGATCACAATAGGATGATCATCAACTATAGCGGTCAGTAGTTTAGCCATCGACGTTTGTATTAAGCTCTATATTAATGGTAGTTCCCTCGCCAATCACAGATTTTAGCTCAAACCTGCCATTTAAGAAAGTGATCCGGTTTTTAAGGTTATCTAAACCCATACCCTTCTTATTTTCCAGCATAGCCGTATCGAATCCGCAGCCATCATCTTCAAAGGTGACAAAAAAAACGCCATCATTCTGGCTGCACTGCAACATGATATTTGATGCCCCGGCATGTTTAACAGCATTGGAGATCAGTTCCTGAATGATGCGATAAATATTCAGCTGAATACTCAAAGCGATATTTTTTTGGATATGAAAAGCCTGAAAATCAATGTGTAACTCATCGCGCATATAAAACTCACACAAGTCTTTCAACGCCACTTCCAGCCCAAACTTCAGAAGCGTTTCCGGTAACAAATTACGGGCGATACGCCTCAGCTCCGAAACCGAAGAGTCCAGTTGGCCAATAATGTGGTTCAGGTCTTTGTCCCCGGATAGGTCCGAGTTATTGTTTGACCAACCCGATAAACCTATTTTTACACCCGCCAGCATTCCGCCCAGTCCGTCATGAAGGTCGCGGGCAACGCGTTCCCGTTCATGCTCTTCGCCATCCAGCATGGCCTTGGTTACTTTAAGCTGTTGCTTTTGCTCCAGTTCATGGAGTTGCTGCTGGTAGTTGATCTCCTTTTGAGCCGCAAGTTTCCGGTTGTTTTTCGCATTCAGGATCACCAGTCCAAGCGTAATGAGCAGCGATAAACAACCGATGGCCAGCAGCCAGTTGTATAAATGCTCATTCCTGGCTTTCAGGGCTGCTTGTTTGTTTTGCGCCTGTAAAGCAGCAATTTTCTGATGGTTTTCCGCAGTGCGGTATTTGGTCTCCAGTTCATTGATCTTTAGCGCGGTCTGGTCCTTGTGGATACTATCTGTTAATACCTGATACTTATTCATCCAGAAGTAAGCGGCTTTGTAGTCATTCAGGTTTTTGCTGGTTTTTGACAATTCTGCGTAAATCGTCGCCTTATCATTAGCGGTTGCCATAAGCGTGCCATCCTTCGCAATATCCAGTAAAATTTGTCTGGCTTTGGCATACGCTTTCTGCTGTCCGTAGACTTCATATTTTCTGAACAGGAACTGCTGATGCAATTGTTTCTGATTGTATTTTTTTGCAAGAACAATTCCCTTATCAGCGCTTATCAGCGACTGTTCAAAAGATTTAACAGTAAAATAGTATAAAGCTTCGTTATAATAATACAGCGGATAGTTTACGGATTCGGGATAGGCACTTATTATCGCTTTAGCTTTTGCTAACAAAGCCTTTGCCTTTGCTGGTTTGCCGTCATAGCAATAGATACTTACACCACTCAGATAAGCAAACAAAAGATTGGTTGAGCGCGGGCTTTCGGTCTGCAACAGCTCAATTGCCTTTTGATTATAGGTCGCCGCCGTGGCGAACTGGTAATTGTTCATCAATACGGTAGAGAGCTGCGTGTAGAAATGCGCCAGCATTACTTTTTCACCAGCTTTTTCCGCTTCCGGCAGAACTTTTTCAAGTATAATGCGGGTAATAAACTCGTATCCTTTAGTTTCCCTGTTCATTATAGCGTAATTGAACCATGCAGCTGCACGCCTGCCGTGTGCTTTCGGGGTGTTAAACGCCGAAAAGGCCTCTTCCGCTTTTTTAAAGGCAGCAGCAGCTTTAGCCGCGTTCCAGTTAAAATAATACTGCCCTTCATAAAAATGCGCCAATGCTTTAAAATAGGGATATTTCGCTGCAAGTTGTTTGCCGCGCATTAAATACGTTTTACTTTTCACGGTATCCCTGAATTTCCAGTATTCCACCAATTGGAAATTAGCATTGGCCTTTGCACTATCCGGTCCATTTGACCGCAGGACTTTTTCCAAACTGTCGACGTGCTGTCTTTCATTTAGAGGGATCTGTTGCTGCGCTAAAGCGTAGACGGTTATCAGCAGGCAGACTGGCATCAGATAAATCTTCTTCATTTCAATCACCGGCAGGTCAACAGATATGGCCTGCCGGTTTTAAATATGCAGCTAAAAATTCAGAACCTGCTAAAAGTTACGGCCGCTGTTGATAAAATACCTAAAAATCAGGAGAAAAAAAACCACCAATTAGGGGATTTTAAGTGCTAAGGCCAACGAATAGCTTTGCGGTCTATCTATTATCTTAATCAAATAACTATGAAAAAAGCCATTTTTAAAAATTTAATTGCCTTTACTATTTGTGCCGTTTTGTTTGCAGGTTTCTCATCATGCAGCAAAAAAAGCAGCGGCGATCCTACACCGTCAGACGGGCGTAATGCCAAGTTTACGGTTACCGTGACCGGCGCACCGTCATCCGCTTATATCTCCTTTGTAATGGTGGGTTTAACCAACGACCCGAAAGAAGGTACTGTTTGGAAAGTAAACGGTGTGGTACAAAACAGCGAGAATTCAGTTAGCCTCGGTAAAAATAACTTTAGCGGAACTACTAAAACTTATGTCATTGAATCTATTAAGCCATTAAGTGCGATCAGTGTAGGAGTGCAGTGTTTAAACGTGGAAAACTCGCCTTACAAAATTAGTTACAAAGCAGAAATAAACGGTGAGGTTAAAAACGATGAAAAAGATTTTACGGTTACCAAAAGCACAGATTTTACCCACGATTATACCTATTAAAAAAGTGAATACCATACAATGGTTTAATAGCTAACATCTACACTAAAATAAACAACGATGAAAAAGATCATGATCATTTGTTCGGCGCTGCTGTTATTCAGCTTCACAACAACCAGGGCACAAGCAGTTTTGGATAAAATCGACAGGGCAAACGACAAAGCCGGCCGTGCGGGTCATACCGCAGACAAAACAAAAAGTACCGGCGACAAAATCCTGGGTTTTTTTGGAAAAAAGAAGAACGGCTCTTCATCAGAAACAAAAACTACAGTGAAAATTAGCGGCGTTGACTTTGCAACCTTACGGAACATTAATGATAAACTGCAGGCAGCGAAAGGGATTGAAAGCACCAAGATGAAATACGGCGCATCGGGGTCTTCGATTACGCTTCAGCATTCGGGTTCTACATCAGACATTCTTAAAACCCTCCAAAAAGTTTCTCCGGAAGTGTTTGCGGAAAAAAATATTGAGGGCATGGATGACGGTGAGATATCCATTAAACTGAAATAACCATCACCGGACCAGGGATTATACCGGACTTGCTGTTTGCTGAACCTGATCATCTTCATCGAACAGCTTATTTAAATCAAATTAACACCATATGAAAAATACAATAAGGAAGGCTCAACTTGCCTGCCTCATGGCGCTGGTCATAATGGGTCTGTCTGCCTGCAAAAAGAACGGTGGTGCAGTAGCGGGAGACGGCGAAAAATATCTTACCTGTAAGATCAACGGCAAGTTGCACGAGTTTAATTACAGTGTGAATGCCAATGATAAACCTGCTACGGACACCGTACATTTTGTAGTAATTGGCGGATGGGAAAAGCAGGACATGGTTACCGGATTTGGCATAGACATGCACCTGAAGGAAGGTGCGAAGGAGACTACCTACACTGCCAACGATGCAAGCGACCTGTTACTTGCTGGTAAATACTACATCCAGAATATGAAGGATGGTAAAATCGTGGGTACTACTATCTATAATGGCGGGGACCTTGATGGAAGCAGCTTTACCTTAACCATAACCAGTTTAACGAAATGGGGTGTTAAAGGAACCTTTTCAGGAAAGCTAAAACTGCTCGGTGGCGAAGAATATCTTACGGTTACAGAAGGTAAATTCTCAGCACCCTATAATTGATTTTTTACTTGATCTTTCATGTATCTCATCTATGAAAAAATATTTTTTAATCACGGGACTGGTTATTGTTTTTAGCAGCCTTGCAGTATTTCGGGCGGCGGCGCAAAATATCGATTTTAGCGAAGATTTCTCTAAGTACCAAATCGGCGCTACCCCGCGCAGTATTAAAACAAATGGCGCGGCCACGATTGCCCGGCCCGCCGGCCAGGAAGGTAAATGGCTGTCACTTCAGGATAACATCACCTATAAGCTTAACCGGCCTGCTTCCCTTCCCAAGAGCTTTATTTTTGAGTTTGATATACTGGCACAGGCGGAGCAAATCAAGGATATGTCGCCGATATCATTCGGTTTTGTAAAAGACAATGCCGCCCGGGAGTACATCAGCAATGGCGGGGCTTTTGTGCAACTGCATTATTATGATGCGGACGCTGTGAACATTGGTAACTACGACCTAAGCAAGGAGGCAAATACGAAATTTGATCTTTCTGCGACGGCTAATCGTCCACTGCATGTCAAGCTAGTGGTAAGTGGCACTCAGATGGCCGTATATTTGGATAACACCAAGTTGTCAGACACTATCCTTTTTCAAGCCGGATCAGCCAGGTATTTTTATATCAGCGGCCCTAATCAATCTGAAAACGGTGCAAAATTATTTATCAGCAATCTAAAAATTGCCGGTTCGTGATCGATTTCTATACAGCGAGAAGGTAACCGTTTAGCTTTTAAACAGAAGACGAAAATGGGTTCAGTTGCTGATGCCGGTGAGGCTGATTTTAACGCCTACATCGACCTCAACATAAAGAGTGTTTATTTCACAGTGCATAAAGCACTGCCACACATGAACGATGGTGCTTCGATCATATTGGTCGGTTCAATAGCAGGGCACCGGGCCTTCCCCGGCGTGCCAGTTTATGGTGCATCGAAAGCCGCCGTGATTTCCTTCGCGAGAGGATTTTCGTTAGATCTGCTGGACAGGAAGATCCGGGTTAATACCTTGTCACCAGGTACGATTGATACACCTGTGTTCGACAAGTTCATTCCGGAAGAACAGGTTAATGCCGTTAAAAAAATCTGGACTGACCTTATTCCCGCAGGACGTATCGGGCAACCATCAGATTTAGGTAATGCCGCAGTGTTTCTTGCTTCGGACGATTCCACATTTGTAGTTGGCACCGAACTCATTTCAGATGGTGGTGTGACTAACATAACTATGTTTGGTTAAGATCGAACGCCTTAATGTGCAGCAAGCCCGGCATTCCGGCTTGCTGCTTTTTGCCGTTAACATGCCTGTTCATCCACCAGGTAAACGCTGCACAATCGAATTAAACAGCTTTCCTTTAACCTGCCGGCCGTTTTACAGGTCATAAACTCACGCCTTATGAGCAAGGGTCGTGCCTCATGCCAATACCTTGCACTCAATAAATTTCCGGGTTATCTGATGCAATTGGTCAGGGCTTGCATTTCGTTCTAGCTTATCCAATCCCTTACAGTGAGCACGGCTTCGGCAAATCCGGTTGGCTCTTCCTGCGGAAAATTATGGCCGCAGGCAAATGAGCGATGCTCGTATTGTCCTGAAAAATACTTCGCGTGATCTGCGGTTCCTCCAGGCTTCAGCGGGTCGGAATGGCCGTCGAGCGTTATTGAAGGAATACTGATCGGAGGCTTTCCGGCGAGAATTATTTCCAGCGATTCAAATTGCGGATCACCCTTTTCCGAACCGTGCATGTGTCTGTAACTATGTAGCACGACATCCACAAAATCAGGATTATCGAACGAAGCAGCAGACCGCTCGAATATATCCTCGTCAAAGGCCCATTCCGGAGACCATTCCTGCCATAAGATACGGCATAAAGCGTGACGGTCTTGGTTCAGACATTCGCGCCCACGCTCAGTTTGGAAGAGGTGCTGATACCAGCATATTCGTTCCAGGGACGCGGGAAACGCATGCTGCTGTTCGACGATATCAATAATGTCATAACCTGCGTAGGAAACAAGGCCACCGATATGATCCGGCCATAATGCGGCGGCAACGCAGGACGCATTGCCGCCCCAGTCATAACCTCCTATGATGGGCTTTGTTAACCCCAGCACCTCAATCAGCCTGATCAGATCGCTGCCTCTTGCGGCCTGCTGACCGCTGCGAATTATTTCTGCTGAAATAAAGCTTGTCGGGCCAAATCCGCGAATATACGGCAGGATTACCCTGGCGCCATTGTTCACAAGAATGGCAGCTACCTCGTCAAATGCGTGAACGTCGTAGGGAAACCCGTGGGTCAGGACGACCGGCCAGCCCTGTGCAGAACCAAACTCCGAATAGGCAATTTTAAGCGCCGGGGTAACAGCATATTTTATTTCAGGCATTGTAATTTGTAAATGATATTAACAAAACTATGCTGATTGCTGATTTGTTTTAATCCAGCCAGCGCCTCATCACTGTAAAACGAACGGTACAGGTCGGGCGCGCCGTGAAAACGGTAATAGGCCACCGGCCGGTCACCATCGCTTCGTCCAGCAATTCCGGGTGGCTTATCCCGCAAAAGGCCACACCCCGCTGTCGTAAAGCGCTGTAAACCTCTTCCCGCCACCAGCCCGGATGGCGAAATTCCAGCACATTATCAAACCCCGGATCGAGCTGATCCAACACCCTTGCCAGTCGATCCGGCGCGATCCATGCGTTCCAGATAGGAATTCAGGGCGTTCCGTTACATGTTGACCATGCTGCTTTTCTAAACCAGATATTTGAAAATGACTACGCAACAACACATTGGTCTGATGGCCCGAACGGTATGGTCAACATGCTGGCATATCCGCGTGAAACACGTTAGCGTGAAGCAGCATTAACACGCTTCCGTCGCTTTGCATGACCGCACAGGTTTATATTCATGTTCTCTCCCGCTTGTTTTTTTGGTAGAAAAGCCGCTTTAATTAAAAGTCTCTTTGACGCTAATTCGCAGATAGGCATTGTCAGGCATGTTATCTTAACCAAACGGCCTGCAAGTTATTTCTTCTGATAGCCATATCGGGATTTTGGCTTGGATTATATATATATAGTATTTTTTTTGAGCGACAACCTTGTCAGCACAGTTAAGAGCACCTCTAGTTTAAACGGTTTTGCTATATAGTCGTCCATGCCGGCTTTCAGGCAACGTTCCCGGTCTTCGTCAAAAGCGTTCGCGGTCATTGCTACTATAAAAGGCATTTGTACATAATTCCTGCGAATCGCACCGGCAGCTTCGATGCCATCCATATGAGGCATTTGGATATCCATTAAAATTAAATCATACTTTTTCTTTTCCAGCATGTTTAATACTTCGACACCGTCAGCTGCAGTATCAGGACTATAACCCAGCTTTGATAAGATTCTGACGATTAATTTTTGATTAATGATATTATCCTCAGCGATCAGGATATCAAAAGGATGATCTACTGCAAAAGGTTCGCTCAATCGCTTTCTATCAGTTCCACCAGACAGGATGTTCGTCGCAGTCCTTGTTAGCACTCCTTCAAGCGTATTAAATAGCTGACGCTGTTTAATGGGCTTGCTGACTATACCAGAAAAGATAGCCATGTTTATTTTGCCTGTCTGACCACCTAGAGGGTTTAACAATATCACAGGGACCTGCGGATAAAGTTCCCTGATCCTCGATGCCAGGATTACTCCATCCATTTCCTGCATACTGTAATCGGTAATCACCACATCAAAGGCTTCGCTTTCACGGAGAATTTGCAATGCCTGTATCGGGGATTGGGTAATTATACACTTCAATTTCCAGTCTGTCAGTTGTTTGGCTAATGTTTCCAGTTGGGTTAGGTTGTCGTCGATAATCAAAACTTTTCGTTCCCTGTCAAACTGGAAATTTTTCAGCAGGGATGCTACGGGCAGCCCAACAGGCACCGAATAGGATACCTCAAAAAAGAAAGCAGTTCCTTTCCCTGGGATACTTTTGACATTAATAGTCCCTCCCATCAACGTGACGAGTCGCTGGCATATGGCCAGTCCAAGACCAGACCCGCCATATTTTCTGGTCGTAGACGAGTCGACCTGCGAAAATGACTTGAATAATTTATCAACCTTTTCTTCAGCTATACCTATGCCGGTATCCCTGACTTCGACTTTAAGCAAGTGCGTGCCGTCGTTTCGGCTGACAGCACTTATGCCGATATAGATATCACCTTCTGTCGTAAACTTAAATGCGTTTCCTATTAAATTGGTCAGGATTTGTTTTAGATGGAAACTGTCCCCAACGATACTTTCGGGCACACTACGATCGATCATATATATCAGATCGATCGGCGAATTCATGGTTTTCTGAAGAAACAGATCAATTACTTCTTCGACGCAAGTTCTTAAATTAAAAACATGGTGCTCAACTTCCATTTGGCCCGCCTCAATTTTTGAAAAATCGAGAACATCATTAATGACGTTCAATAACGTTTCTCCACTTGCCAGGATCATAGCAGTATATTCCTTTTGCTCTTCATTAAGCCTTGTCTCGGCCAGCAAGGAAGACATACCGATCACACCATTGAGCGGCGTGCGTATTTCATGGCTCATCGTGGAAAGAAATGCAGTCTTCGCCTCGTTAGCCCGCTCAGCCTCCAGTCTTGCTTCTTCCGCTTTCCGCCGGGATTTCAATTCCTCGGCCTTTTGTTCCAGCAACTCCTCAGACTGGGCCTTTAGTTCTTCATTGATGGACATCAGTTCTTCAGACTGGGCCTGAATTTCCCGGGACTGGGCCTGAACTTCATCCGTCCGGATTTTCACCAGCGATTCCAGCTTGTCATTCTGAAGCCTTACTTCCCGCAGACGATAACGGTTAAGGCCGTATGCACCGAGAAGAATCGCGCTAAAAAACATTAGCCGAAACCACCATGTCAGGTAGAACGGGGGGACAATGACAAGCTTGAGCATGAGCGGCCTGGTACTCCATACACCATCATTATTTGCTGCCCTGACTTTGAAAAAATAGGTGCCCGGATCAAGGTTAGTATAGGTAGCCTGCCGCTGTTCGCCTGCATACACCCATTCCTTGTCAAAACCTTCCAGCTTATAGGCGTATCGGTTCAGCGGCGTCACCGTAAAATTCAGTGCAGAATATTTGAATGTAATCACCGCCTGTGCATAAGGCAATACCAACTCGCTGGTGGTCGATATGCTTTGTTTCAAAGGTGAATTCCGTTCACCAAAGTCTTCGGACTTATTGAATATTTCAAGTCCTGTTAATACGACCGCGGGCTTATTATAATTTAGAAACACATCTTCCGGGCGGACAACCACAAAACCGTTGATGCTGCCAAAAGCAATTTCTCCCGTGGGCACCTTAATGCCCGCACCCGGATTGAATTCTTCGCTCTTCAACCCGTTGTAACGATTAAAATTCCTGAATTTCTGATTAGCGGGATCAAACTGAGAAATGCCTTTCAAAGTACTTAGCCAGATTTTACCTGTGTGGTCCCGGCTGATATAATTGACATCATTATCGGCGAGCCCGTCCCTTTCAGTATAATGTTTGAACGATTTCGAATGCCTGTCGAAAAGGTTTAACCCACCCTCCATCGTACCGATCCACATACGGCCCTGATCATCTTCAAAAAAACAATTGATTGTATTGCAGTTTAATCCGCTATTACCCATATTATACCTGGTAAATTTCCGGGTCTGCCTGTTGAAGATACTGATACCGTTGGAATAACCGCCGACCCAAATATTCCCTGCTTTATCCTCGTAAAGGGCGTCTACCCCATTATCTCCGAGGCTGTGTTCATCATGGGCGTCATTTACGATTTTAATGAATTTTCTTGCCCGAGGGTCAAACACATTTATACCACCGCTTGCTGTGCCCGCCCAAATCATGCCTTCGCTGTCTTCCAGCAAAGCGTAAACAGAATTATTGTTCAGGTTATACGACTTGTTCCCCTTCACAAAGCGCTTTATTTTGCCGGATTTGATATCCAAACAATTTAGCCCTGACGTATATGTCCCTATCCAAACCTTAGTATTTTGCCTGTTCACCAGGACGGACAGCGTGTAGTTATTGGATAGGCTGGCTGCATCCTCCGCATGATGGCTAAAATGCCTGCTGTATCCGGTCAGTTTGTTCAGATAATCTACCCCCGAATCTGTAGCCAGGTAAAGTCCCTGGTTGTTATCGGCAGCGATTCCACGGATAATATTTGCTGCTGAAGGTGCGTTGTTGCGGGCGTATTTATAAGATGGGAAATAAGTCAGGTGGCTATCGAACTTATAGATACCCAGAGAGGAAGTGGCTACCCAAAGTATCCCGTTTTTATCCTCAATAATATCATTTTGTGCATCATCAGGTTCAACAGTCCCCAGTACGTATTCTTTACCCAATGAATGAAACCTCTTTGTATCCAGGTCGAATATTTGAATGGTCGTGTTGGTGGCAACCCAAAATGCGTGCGCAGAACCTTTTCGCCTGATACTATATATTGGATTCTTGCCGGTTACTGAATTTCTATCTGCCAACGGATAGTATCTCTCGAAAGATTTGTCTTTTTTGTTGAACCGATTTAAACCATGATAGGTTGCTATCCATAAATTGCCACGAAAATCAGTATTGATATGCGCTACCATATTGTCACTGATACTTTTAGAACCGTATTGATGATGCCGGTAAGATGAAAAAGAACCGGCCCTGGAATTGTACAAATTCAAGCCAAAGTCTGTACCAACCCATAAAAGACCGTCTTTATCCTGGAAAAGACAAGTGATCCAATTACTCGACAGCCCGCGTTTACCGGAAAAACGGTCGAACCGGCTTGTTCCAACATTTAATCTGTTCAGACCATCCTCTGTCCCGACCCATATTTGCTGATCCTTATCTTCCAGAATGCAATTAACATTATTGTTGGAAAGGCTTGACGCATCACTTGAGCTGTGTCGATAATTTGTAAATGTATTTAATTTCCGGTCATATTTACTCAGACCGCCAAGACGTGTACCAATCCAGATATTCCCTTCGTGGTCCTCTGCCAGGCAATTGATCCCATTGGCATTAACACTATGGTTGTCGCCGAACTTGTGCTTGTAAACAATAAAGCTGTATCCATCATATTTATTGAGCCCGTTTTGTGTTCCAACCCACAAAAAACCATAGCTATCTTTCAACAGGCATTGCACACTATTCTGCGATAAACCATCGGAGCTGGTTAAGATAGAAAAATTTAAAACCGGCTTTTGAGCTTTTACAGGCCGGATAATAAAGAGTAATACAAATAGGGTAAGATAACCTGCGGTTATTTTGCGCATGCCAGTAAAATTGAGCGGACACTTGTTATACGTGACGCATTTCTACAAAGGTCCGTCATTAACAGGATAGTCATGTTTAAGTTAAGTTTCAACTTTTTTTGAGCAACATATTGAGTGATTCCATCCGGGTTTCGCAATCCTGAATTAACTGTTTGATGTAAACACCGGTAAGCAGGCCCTGCTGTATAAATTTGCCGTCAGTGCCCCGAACAATACCAGGCAGACAAGCGCAGATATACTGTCAATCCCGGAATTAATTAACAGGAAAATAACAATTTACATCAACGCTGTTTTTTCCATGCGCTGTTTTTATCCTATAACGAAAAACAAACAAAAAGGGTTACAACTTCCGGGGCTGCTCATATGAGGATGATTTGCCTTTTGGGTACCCATATATACTGTCGATATATAATCTGCCTTTAGCGGATAAAAGCCAGGACCTGATGGCCTGCATGTCCTTATACCATTTGCAGCAATAAGCAGACCGTATTGCTCACCTGTGGGAAGCCGGTAGGATATTGAAAAGTAACGGTGTTCTGCTGAAGTCTGCTATCACCCATTCCGCATCCCTGGTAGCGGCGTTGCAAAGCAGCCTGATCCATAACCCAGATGTGTCAGCTATGTGCAGAGCATAGTTAGTATCAGGAATTCATCGGCCGGCTCCGGGTGTTCCCGGCATGCAGCCTGCAACATTTTATCATCGTCGTCCGCGCTGATCTCCGAATTCGAGCATGCCGGCTTGCCCGCTTGAACTGTTGCCAGTGGAAGGTATCGCCTGGCTGGATGGCTGGTTCTTCGAAAGCTGGGCTGAACCCCGCAAACGGCAGGACCTGTTGGGGTAGCAGCAGCGACGGAGAAAGACAATGACTTGCTATGCTTTAGTCCTTACATCATCCCAGCAGCCCCAAAATAAAAAAACAACTGAATGATACCCAAAATGTCACTGTATCCTGGTTGGCCATAGCTACGGGGGAGCCGTTATCACTGTAGCCGGCAATGACCCCAAAGTGGCCGGCTTGGTATATATCGCTGCGCATGCCCCCTGATGATGGGGAGTCGGAGGCAAATCACGGTAAGATGCATCCTTCCGCTTACAGGTCGCTGATCAAGGGCAAGGCCGGCTGGGATTATATCGACCCAAAATTTTTCGCAGCTGACTTTTCAGGGGATCTGCCAGCTTCAAGAGCTAATTTTTTGGCTAACTCGCAACCGCCAACAGCAGATACCGTATTCCATGCGATCATCCGCAATCCTGCCGGGAAAATGAAGCCAAGCTGGTATATGGTAGCTAAGTCAGACCGTATCATCAACCCGGATCTTGAACGGATGTACGCAAAACGTGCAAAAAGTCATGTTGTGGAAATAGAAGGAGCCGGCCATTCCGTTTACATTTCGCACGCTAAAGAGGTAGCTCAGTTGATTATTGCAGCTGCTACAGATACAAAACAAATAATTTCATGAAAACGGTTCGGCATCGAGCGTGCATTAGCTGAAGGTCATTTTATCCCCCCCCGAACATTTAGGAGCAGGTGGACGTACGCGGAAAAGATACTGACCCTTCACCAGGCGATTAGCAGCTGGCTATTTTCGGTGCTACCGGACTTTAAGGAAGATCATAAAGGTTAAGCGTGAAACTTGAGCTTGTGATGGTAAGCATCCGCAAAAGGGGAATTAACCCAGATGATAGCAAGCACTACCGCCAAGAATAAAACCATCCCACTTGTATACTCCAAGTGAATAAATTTGCTTACCGGCCGGATGCTCCTGGCCTTTATCATCATGCGGATGATAATTGGCGCTAACGTACGTGGCTCGCAAAAACTTCCCAACTGATATACATTTCGGTATACAATCATACTATCCAGCAAGCATCATCTTTGATGACATTTAAATTAGCAGTCAAAATATTAACAAATAATTATTTAAAGCTCCATTCTGTGTAAGGAAGTAACAGAACGAAATGGCTACTGAATTAGCATCTTTATTAACCGGTAGTTTTAGTTAATTTAAAAACAAGTAGTGATATGGCAAAAGTGGTCAGTCTAATGATTAGCACGCCTGGCAGATTAACAAAGCAGGCTGAAACAAGGAAAGAGCGGAATCCCCACCGCGGTAAAATTGTAGAACTTACTATACGTCGTCAATCAATGGGTTTGAGCGAAATCTCGCGAAAAGTCGGCGTCAGCCGGGGGACATTGTATAACTGGTTTGAAAAAGAAGACCTTGAGACGAGCAATATGATGAAGGCCGGCCTTGCTAAAAATCACAACTTTTTAAAAGAATTTCCTTCTGAGATCAATGAGAAAAGCCTATCAGGCTTGAAAATCCAGGGAACTAAAGCTTTTTACACTGATAAAGAACAGGAGGCGGTATATTACTGGATGGAAAAATATATTCGCTTGCTGGAGAGATATAACGAAACTCTAAATTGTAAAATGGATTGAAGCCAATCGCTTTGGTTAGCTGCATGGAAGGATGTCTGGCAAAGGTGGATAGGTTAACTTTAGATATGGCAGGTTACATCGTTCAATCAATGGTATCACAATTCACGTAGCTTGCAGTATAATACAGACCGGCTGAATCATCTTTGCCAACTAAACAACTAATAGCCAACTTACTCATCTACTACACCCAGCGAATCAACGAACATCCACTTCACCCACTCTTTTTATTGACATCATCGGATTGCTTTGAGGATCAATTTACGAACAGTTCTATTATCAGTAAAATAAAGCGTATTTTCATCTTTGGATAGCGCCAGGTTAAACGCGTGCACGTCTGCACCATTACCAATGCCGTCATGCCCATCCTCCGGCATATGTGGCCCCACCAGGTAATGTACCTCACCGTTAAAAAGGCCATAAATTCGGCCTCCAGATGTAAAGTATATGGTTCTGCTATCTTTATTTGCTATAATATCGTCTATTATACCAAAAGCAACGGGCGTGGCAAGTCGGGTCAATTCGCCGGATGAAGTATATTTGTAAATATGCGTGTTATTAACCACCAAATATTTTACACCATTATAGGCAGAAAAGATTTTAGAAACAACCGGAAATTTTTGATCGGCGGGGAGTAGCAAAGATTCAGCTAAATAATATGGATTTACACCCTGCCTTCCGCCAGGCAGAAACTGTTCAATAAATCCTTTAAACCCGGCCTCGGTATACTCCAAACCGCAAGTCCAGTAATAGTCATTAAACGGGTCACTTGACCAGCCACCGTAATCAGCATTTTTATTTGCCTTAACAGCTATAGTCAAGCCTCCTGGTTTCCATACCCAAAATTTATATTTTAAATCCAAATCAACTTGCTTGGCAAAAATTGTAATTGTTCCATCATTTGCCTGTTTAACAAAATAGGGATTAATTAATCTTGATCCGTCTCTAGCGTGCGGCACACCCAAGGTAGATACATCCCCTTCTTGCGTGATCTTCCTGATTTTATTGTTTCTTGTATCAGCCACCAAAAGGCTTCCATCATTTGCCAGTTCAATCCCAACCGTCGACATAAATAACGCGTTCTTCCCCACACCGTCCCGATATCCTTCTGTATTAAATGTGCCGGCAATTGTCGTAACAGCAAGTGTATTACTGGTTTTTGACGTAAAAACGGCCTCGGCGGTGTTAGTTAATGCTAAATTGCCCGGAGCATACTCCGAATTCTTTTTACAGGAAACGATAACGCAAAGCAACATGCAAAACGTCAAGCAAATGGTTAAATACCTCATTTATATTCAATTAATTGTCATCCATTTAATATCCAAATCCGAATTAGCATTGCCAATACTTTTGTTAAATCAATTCGATTTTCCGTTGTAAATCCCGACCGCCTGCCCTGCCGATACAATATAAAAGATGCCATCACCCCCAATTCACTATTTTCTCGTAACGGTGGAAAGGCATTAGGTACCGCCGTGGTTGATACGTTGTTGGTACTGATATCTCTATTCTTATTAGCCGTCCAAAAAGTCGGCTGTGTATATGCTTCCATCAATACCTATTCATGTGGCAAATGATTCCAAAATTTAGCGTCGGGTCCGACCTGTTTAATTAAATGGGCACCTGCCTACTGAAATAAATTTCCGGCTATGACTCCCACCTTAATTTCTGGTACACAGGGATTTCTTTACAGCCAGTGACGCATTAATATCAGGGGGAGTTACGGTCTTAACACGGCCTGTTCTACAACCAGCAAAACGCAACCAAACGCAATAACATTATTTTTTTTCTTACCTATAGCCGAATTGTAGGTTTACATGCGGCAATATTACAAAGTATTTAACAGGCGATTGCATGTAGGTTACAAACGTATAACAATTTGTGTATCAATGAGAAATAACCTAAATTCGAAGCGCCATTTTTCTATGGCCTAATCCACACACAAGATATATTGTGGACATCATGTGTTTTTTAAAAAACCAAAGCGTCATTTAACGTTTAACACCATTTTGGAAAAAGGAGCAAAACCTTTCAAATACACAGAAAATTTCACAATTTCATTATTCTTGACCAAAAAATGTGTTTTTTTTGGTCAAAAAGCCACATTATGTTTTTAGGGTTTCGGCCTATCTTTGTGTAGTTATAACACTATACGGGCGCATCCAAGCCGATACCGGTCATAGGCTAAGCTCGCAGCCTGACTTGAATGCATTATGTTTGAAAGACATGCCGGCGTCAATGCTGACAATTAAGTTTTTGGGGATAAATTCCCTGAAAAACTATTGCCCACTAGTTAACATCATCATTTAATGCAAAAAAAATATGAATTTTTTATTTTTTGTTTGCAACAATTCCATTACACTATGTAACAATATAACTAACTCAAAAACAAGCAATAACAACTAATAAAAAAGCAAACAATTATCATTAAGGTTCCAATTAATTCATTTTTTTCAAATAATTACCAGAATCAATGCAACATCTATAACAAAATCACCGTTTGACCCCTAACTATTAATTAAATCCCATATTATGTTAAAGTTCGATCGTACAAAACTATGGGCAATTGGCGTCACGGCCGGATGTTGTCTGACATCTTGTTCAATTAAAGATGACGTACAACCCGCCCACATGGCTACAATCCCTGAAAATCAATCAACGGTTTTCGCAAGCACGGCAACTACCACGGTTTCATCAAAAATTACCGTTGCCGGCTCAACACTCCAATTAGGCATCAACGGCCACCCGCTTGGCGATCAGCCTTACATCCAAACTCCCGCTACCAAACAAATTTCAATTTTAAAGGGGATGGGTATGAACTGGTACAGGATAGATTGCATGGCACAATCTGACGGTACGATTACCGTACCACACCTGTTAAGCCCTTTGTTAGATGCCGCCGCAGCCGGTAAAGTAAACATTTTACCAATGCTTTACACCAGAACCATGGATCTAACCAAAAGCCAAAGCTACAATTACGAGGCTGGCAAAAAACTGGGGACTAATTTTGGTGCCAAGTATGCGCAAAACTTTGAGTACTATGACCTTGGAAACGACCTTACCTTAGATTTGTTGCTTCCAGGTAAAGTAGGCTGGAGTCAGTACGATTTTGACAGGACGAAATTTAACAGAACGGCAGCATATCTAAAAGGTATGGATGAGGGTTTAAAATCTCAAGACCCTAATGCAAAAACTATGATTTCTGCTGGTTGGTTACAATACGCGTTTTTAAGAATGTGCGACACCTATGGCGTAAAATTTAACGTGGTAGCTTACCATTGGTACTCAGAAATGGAAAGGCTTGCTCCTAACTACAAGATAAACGACATTACAGTGAAGCTTGGAAGTTTATTCCCTAAAAAACCAATCTGGATCACAGAATCTAACATCAGGTACAGCAGCACCCAGACACAAAGCGAAAAAGAGCAAAATCAAAATACTTTCGTAGCCAACTTTGTAGCCAAATGTAAAGCCAACCCCCAGGTTAAAGTGTTGATGTTTTACGAATTATTTGATGAGCCTTTAAAAAGCGCGCAGGAAGGTAGCTACGGATTTTTGAAATGGACCACTCCTTATACCAGCTGGGCAAAGAAACTGGTAGCGAGCAACTTAACCATTTACTAAGATGGCCATTATCCGCTTTCAAACATTTTGAAGGTTAGGCCAAAATAAAAGAACAGAAAAAGTGGCTGATCTCATACGGTAGAAACAGCCACTTTTTCATTGTTAGCTATTACAAGTGTAACACTTTTTGATGGGTGCACGGTTGTTTGTTTACCGCTTGTTTTACGCGGTACATCCAGACGCTCCAACACAAAGCCCAAGGCTAAATATATCCAAAAGGATGGGTAGGCAAATTCAGGTACCGTGGTCATTAAGATCAGGAAAACCATCACCAAACCTAATTTATATCCAATTGAAACCAACTTAATCGGAATCGACAGAAACATATTCCTTAGAACAAACCAGCTAAATACTAAAAACCCTATAATGCCATTATTAAGCATTAAGGTTGAAAAATAGTCTCCGGAGCGAACATAACCAAAGCCGATACCTAAAGCCTGGCTCCAACCGTTGAGGTTAGCCCAAAACGAAATATGATTAACAAAATCCTTACCTCTTGATTCAGAAGACGAACTTTGACCGCCCAATTTGTTTCCAAATGTAAAATCATATAGACTATCCAAAAGGTGCTGAAATCTGTCCATTTGCAGTACCGCGCATACTATAACCATAAGACCACATGCATAGAAGAATATTTGAAAATTTCTTTTATACAATACCCAAAAAACCAAAAACAATAGCATTGATGCATATGCGGTTGTTGAAAAGGTAAATAGCAAGCAAGTAAATAGGAGCCAGATATCGTAATTCCTTTTTAAGCCAAACGCTAACACCCAAAACGGGAAGACGGTATAAACAAACATAGAGGGCTCACCGGTATAGCCTTTTAACCTCATCAGCCCTATGCCGCCAAGGCTAACTGTTTGAAACAAGGAACCCGATGAGGCGTCGTCTCCAAAAGTTCGATTAACCATAAAATCACCATTTATACCTGTTGCCGCATAAAGCACAAATTCATATAACGCATAAAAACACAACAATCTTAATCCGAAGTATATAAAATTGATTATCTTATCATTAGAAAAATTCTTGACGTACAAATAAATAACAAACCCGACTATTAATGATAGCGATTGGGTAATTAACGAGGTACGAAAGAAAGTTTTAGTAAAATTATTTTTGTTGATCAGCAACAGGTCGTTAGTTAATTTTAAATTTATGAGCAAGTTGATCAATTGTGATGAAAAGGCGAATATTAATATTACGCAAAAAAAACAGGCGAATTCCCGGAAAAAACGCCTTTTACTTGCTACTGATGGCAACAGCGGAATAAACGGAAATAGCAAACCCGCAAAAACTGTTATAATAGTAGTACCAGGTATTGAGGGTACAAGCACGAAGGTTGTAATCGGAAAAAAAAGCATCAAAAAATTAACGCATCTCTTTACAAAAGCTGCATCAGCATCGGTATCCAACATATAGGTTGGCCCATTTATCATTAAGTTCCTCATGTGCTATAATTGAATCAGCCGAAGCATTTGTCTCATTGCGCAATACTTGTTAAATAAGTATTTAAGCAAATATTGCAAAGTTTTATCCATTAATAACCGGACTTGATTGATTGGGCGCTTTATGTGAAACATTGTATAACAGTGTGCTAAATTTAAATTCCCTCCTACTGTTAGCCCTTACCGCCTTTGATGGTACCGGCAATTACAAAAACACCAAACCCATAGATTCAGGCGGTTTTTATAATAGTTTGCCTTATTGACTCGCGCTTTTTGTCGATTTTTTTGGGGAATATAAATAACCAGGCGGTGTACTCGTTTTTCACTGTTACCTTATACAAAAACAGAGGTATAAATATGCCCGCTAATGTACCTGCAACACAATTAACAGCAAGATTATCTACTTTTAAAATTTTCAATAAAAAAATGCGCGTTCCACTTGCAACAAGCATATGGGCAAGGTAAATAGGCAGTGACCGTTTTCCGATATAACTAAGTATCGAAAGAAAATTTGCTGCTATTGCAAGCCTTGAAAGCTGAACTACCAACACCGATCCTGCGACACCCACTAAAAATTTCGACAAGATTGTTGAATGGAAAGGAGAAATTCCGGATAAATAAAAGTATTCCGTTGTCGCAAAAGCAATTATCCCTACCAACAAAAAACTCCACTGCCCTATTATTAAAATAAACCTCCGGCTTTGAGAAAATAATATCCCTATATTGAAAAATATTAAAAATTGAAAAGTGTTATTAAATGTTTCGGGCACAAACTGCCTGAATAAAACATATGCAACCCATAATGCTGTCGAAAAATAGATCCCGGCCGCAGCGTTTATCCGGAATAAAAAATAATTAATCATTGTTATGAAAAACAATGCATATAAAAACCAGAACTGATCCCTTGGTATTATAACGCAGGTAATTAATTCGGTTAAGGGTGTTTGCGTATTGGTATAGGGGCTCATGGTAGAAATTAGGATCTCGGCCGATGTTTGCAGTATAGACCAGATAATAAACGGATAAACCAATCCCCTAATTTTGTCGAACAGAAAATCCTTTTTGTATAACGACGACATGAAAAAGTATCCGGACAACATAAAAAACAAAGGCATATGAAAGCTATAGATAAATTTATCAGACAACTCAAAGAAGCTTGCATATTGATTAAACAATCCTTTTACCGGCCTGATCTCGCGCAACACATGGCCGTAAACAACCAACACAATCCCCACTCCTTTAGCATAATCAACCCACAACAATCTATCGCTTAGGTTATGGAGCTTAGTTACCCCTGGTGTTCGTGCTTGGATGTAGCTCTGCATATAAAATTTTCTGTTTGCGAAAAAACTAAACTAACGGGTTTTAACTAAAGTTAATCTCACTTAAATACAATTGATACTAAAATGTGTATTTATGAGATATTAAGAATTAATAAACAGAATACAGCCACTCACTTTCGGGATCTGCTTAACATTATTTTATAGAAACAGTTATGGTTTACTTCCGATAACACTTAAAAGCTGTTCGATGGTTATGGGTTTTACATGATATGCGCAAACATGCGGGTACAGCATACATCGTTGCATATCCTTAGGACTCATTGACGATGATAATATATGAACTTCAATATTTTTTGTAAACAAGGGATAAATCTGCTCAAACTTATCCAAAAATTGATAGCCATTAAACTTAGGCATGTACAAGTCCAAAAATATAATTTCAGGCAAATGATCTTTATCAGTAGCACATTCTTTTAATTCCCGAAGTGCGCCAACCGCATCTGCTGTTGTTATACAGGATTTAAATAAATGATACTTTCTTTGCAGAAGTGTCAGAATATAAAGATCCAACTGATTATCATCAATATATAAGACATTTTTCAACATATATTAAAAGCCTGTACAACACCCTAATCTTCAACGATACTAACCTATCAATTTATCCGAAATGTTTAATGCTGCTACTTCTAAAAACCATAAAATGCTCATTTTTAGTGAAATAATTGGCTAAATATTGTGATAATAACGCCGCTTTTTATAGCAACATTTACCGAATCAATGCCAATCTGATATTAAGAGGTTTTTTCATTCTTTAATTGCTAAATTTTTATAAAATAATCTCGATTTGGGTTAAAATTTACCTCTGCCGGTAACTATTTGACTACGAAACTCGCAAATTGTTCATAATCTTTTTCACATTAAGAAAAAAATAGCTTATCTTGGAGAATATATTCACTTGTTAACCTACTTCTAACTTGGATATTAAACAACTAAACTTTATTGACATATGGAAAAACATTACGGACAAATAATTGAATACGTTATCAGGAAAAAAGGCTTTAATATAAGCGATCTGGCCCGAAGTTTAGACATCAACAGAAGATCGTTGTATAACTGGTTTAATCAAAAGGACCTGAGTGCCGCACATATCTTTAAAATTGGAAATGTTATACGGCATGATTTTTCAATTGAATTTCCTGATATGTTTACTAAAGATGATTTTAAGTTTATCGATCAACGTTATGCTGATAACATCTTGGTTTCAACCACTCCACAACAGTTAACGGATTGGAAGGAAAAATATTTACGCCTGCTAGAAGAATATGATACCGCAGTACTAATTGCCGACAAAAAGCGATTAGTGAACGTAAAATAAATTTTCTTTTTTCGCCGACAAATAGCTCTTCCATCAACTTTATTATTAAAGTTATTGTGTATAATTTTATGCTAAATACACATAACTGAGAAACTTTCCGCCTCATAACTGCGCGTTTCAGGCCGAATAAATACCTCTATTATAGTATTTTATAAATGCTACGATACCCCCCCACACAATATAAAAGAGACTGATTTTAAATCACCACGCGCTGTTGTACACATTTGCTCAATTATTCTCAATAAAACCGCAATCTCATTTCAGCAGCTGTAACGGCATTTTTTTTTGTTAAAATAGCTGGAAATTCAGCAAAATGGGAAAACAAAAAAGAATTTTGATCACCGGAGCCGCAGGTTTTTTAGGCTCTCATCTCTGTGATAGATTTATCCTGGAGGATTATCATGTTATAGGGATGGACAATTTAATTACCGGGGAACTCCGCAACATAGAACACCTGTTCAAACTGGAAAACTTTGAATTTTATCACCATGACGTATCTAAATTCATTTTCGTTCCGGGAGAATTAGATTATATTTTACATTTTGCATCACCAGCAAGTCCTATTGATTACTTAAAAATCCCCATACAGACTTTAAAAGTGGGCTCGCTGGGCACTCACAATTTATTGGGATTAGCCCGGGCTAAAAATGCCAGGATTCTTATAGCTTCAACCTCTGAGGTATATGGAGATCCTTCCGTTAACCCCCAGCCCGAAGAATATTGGGGCAATGTAAATCCTGTGGGACCAAGAGGCGTTTATGATGAAGCGAAACGTTTTCAGGAGGCCATTACAATGGCGTACCATACATTTCATGGTGTGGAAACAAGAATTGTGAGGATATTTAACACATATGGGCCAAGGATGAGATTAAATGACGGCCGCGTGCTGCCAGCCTTTATTGGGCAGGCTTTACGGGAAGAGCCTTTAACTATATTTGGCGATGGTTCGCAAACCCGTTCTTTTTGCTATGTCGATGATTTGATTGAAGGAATATATCGCCTCCTGCATAGCAGCTATGTTCAACCCATGAATATCGGTAACCCCGATGAAATAACGATACGCCAGTTTGGAGAAGAAATACTTAAATTAACGGGGAGCGACCAGGAACTCATTTGTTTACCATTGCCGACCGATGATCCGAAACAACGCAGGCCCGATATTACAAAAGCTAAAGCTATATTGGGATGGGAGCCGCAGGTTTCACGAAGCGAAGGATTAAAAATAACGCTTGAGTATTTCAAATCTCTTTCAAAAATGGAGATTGAGCATAAGGATTTTTACTACTATAACAAATAACAAAATAACAATGCCGGTGTGCTTTTGGCTTACCGGCATTATGCTATTTATGAAGTCCCTGCATTATATCATCGTACGACGGCTAATTATTCATTGACAACTTTCGAAAGTGCCCTCTTTTTGACAGTGTATCAATAAGTTTAGCATTGTAAATATTTACCCCCCGTTGGTTTAGATGGCTATCATCATAGTACATGCTATCCGGAAGGTTTAATATTTTATTGAAATTATAGTATTCACCAAGGCTGGAAAATACCCTATCTATTTCATCATTATTTTGATATGAAGCATAATTGCTTCTTGAAAAGGGTGCCTGGATAATTACGAATTTTATTTGTTGCGACCGCAACTCATTTAAGCCTGCTTTAAAAGCTTCCAACTGTGTGGCAGAGATATTAACGTTTTGTTTAAATCTTGTTTTTTTGAATTGCAAATGCCTGAAAGATTGGACATATCCTCCGGGTATGTAGGTATCTCCTTGATTGTCTGATAGCTTCTGCTTTTTTATGTGAAATTCATTGTTGAAAGCACCAAACAGTAAGGTATTGTATAATTTGATGTTGTTAATTTTAAAGGATAAAGCAACAATATCTTTATCTATTAGCCCGCTTGATATGAGGTCTATTTGCGATTCAAGCCCATCAACGCCGAACAAAACCGGATAAACATCAACAATAACCAATTTAGGTTTTAATTTTGTTACGTACTTACCTAAAACATAACGCGTTTGTAAGGGCGATTGCGAGCTTGACCCTAAATTAAACATTGATATCCCCGATTTTTTGAATATCCTGGGATCGTACCCGCGATAAGCGTGCGACGACCCGGCTACCACCAAATCAACATTTTTTATTTTCGAAACTTCATCAAATCGTTGCCTGGTAAACCCCATCCCACCGAAATAATTAAAATTCACTGCAAATGATGCAGGCACTATCGTGCCATATAATAGTATTAGTACAACATAAAATAAACTGCAAAACACAGAAAAAAAGAAAAATCTGAATACAAATTTTTTCATGATCTAAAACTGAAAATAAATAAAATCAGAACCACCCGTTTGCATGTACATTCCTATAAAAACTATGATAATTGAATAAAAGCTCCAACGCAAAATGGGTGGCCATCTCAAACCAACATTCTCTATAGCATATCTACCCTCCCTTCCAATCCATTCAATCGCCATAAAAACAACCAGGATCAATAACATTACCGGGCGGGGAGGATTATGGGGAGCAGTGAACAAGGTGCGGTTAAAAAGGTCTCTTATAATTTGAAAAGCCTGGCCAATACTGGCTGATCGGAAAAATATCCACGCAATTACAGTTAACGAAAATGTGGCAACCATTTGCATTAATTCCTTAAATGATGGTAGCAAACGACCCTGGGCTACGATTTCGAGATTGCTCCGGTTTGTTTTCATCACTATGGATGGTATGATAAACAACGCGTTTAAAAAACCCCAGATTATAAATGTCCAGTTTGCGCCATGCCAGAAACCACTTACTATAAATATGATAAAAGTGTTTCTTATCCGCATCCAAAGGTTTCCTTTGCTTCCGCCTAAAGGGATATACAAATAATCCTTAAACCAGCTTGATAACGAGATATGCCATCGTCTCCAGAATTCTGCCATATCGCGCGAAAAGTAAGGAAACGCAAAATTCCGAAGCAGGTCAATGCCAAAGAGCTTAGCCGTTCCGATAGCGATATCTGAGTAGCCTGAAAAATCGCCATATATTTGAAACGTAAACATCAAGGCCCCTAATGCTAACGTACTGCCTGTATAATTTGAAGAATGATTAAAAACCATATTGGCATATTCGGCGCAATTGTCGGCGATAATCACTTTCTTGAAAAGTCCCCACAAAATTTGCCGGCATCCGTCTATTGCCTTACTGTAATCAAAAACCCTTTTCTGCTTTATTTGCGGTAATAAATGAGTCGCCCTTTCAATTGGGCCTGCTACCAGCAGTGGGAAAAAACTCACGAATAAGGAATAATCTACAAAATTACGCTCCGGTTTGATCCGTCCTTTATATATATCGATAACATAGGATAGTCCATGAAATGTGTAAAACGAAATACCTACCGGTAGAATTACATTAATTGTAGAAGCATGAAGCTTTATTCCGAAATGGCTGAAACTTGAAATCAACGATTCAGCGAAAAAGTTATAGTATTTAAATACACCTAAAAAACCAAGGTTAACGGTTACACTTAGCCAAAACCAAAACCGCTTTAGTTTTAAGCTCTTTGCGTCCTCCATTTTCAACCCGGTGAAATAATCAAGTAAGGTTGAAAAGATCAGTAAAAAAAGAAACCTGTAGTCCCAGCAAGAATAAAAATAATAGCTGGCTGCTAACAAAAGTATATTTTGAATTTTTAATCCATTTTTATTTGTTAACCAGTATAAACAGAAAATGATTGGTAAAAAAAAGGCGAAGTTAAGTGAATTAAAAAGCATAGGCTATTATTTTAAATACAACCAGCTAAGTAGCTAAATATAAATTGATTGCATCGAAAATCGAATTCATTTTAGCTCCTTTTGCTATCGATAAAAATAGTAGGATTATATTAACAAAAAGCTTTTTTGAAGCGACAGTTTAATGCACAAATTGTGAGCAATTATGCGCAAAAACCAAGCGCATATAATAGTAAGAGATGTGGCACGGATTTTAATGCTTCAGGTTAACACTTGTGTTAACAATTGCATTGTTAAAGGTTTGGGTATATAGCTTTTAATAAAAGGGTAACGCTGATTTATAATATTATCTAAAGGTTCAATTGAATTTGAAACGAGATGAACGTGTATAGGAACAACTAAATTGTTATTAATTTTTTCAAAATGTTCAAGAAACTCCCAACCATCCATAACCGGCATGTGTATATCTAAAAATATAATCGCGGGTAAACCACTTTTGTTTTTTAAATTAATTTCCAGGTCATGGAGAAGCATTTTTCCATTTTTATAAAAATCTGCTTTGATAAAAGGCGCATTTCGAAGCAGGTTCTTAACAGAATAATGATAGATCAGGTCGTCATCGACTATCGCTATTGATTTTATTGGCCTGTGATTTAGCATCGAAAAAAGCTTAATTTGCAAATCGAGCGTGACAGAAGATAAAAGTTCGGAACCACAAGTAGCACAACCGAACGATTGAGTAAGCACCGCTTCCTCACTCAATTTAACGGGCACACATTGGTAACCGTATACCGAATTCGGACAGTCTTTATTAAAGCAATAACAAATTGTAAATGTCGAATTTTTCATCACAACAACTTATCTGAGTAAAAGCTCAAACCAGGGTTTTTCCTATCTCTTTACTTAAAAAATAGAATAAGCCCTTCAGGGCCTATTCTATATCGTATAAATCACAATTTAAAAATCCACTTTCAAAAGTAATAAAAGGGGGCGGCAATAACCTTCTCACTGGTACACAATATATTACACACATATGCTCATTTCTTTATATTAATTTATTGAGTTATTGGATTACTGATTGTTTTCTTTATTAGCCCCAGGCGATATATGTTTTTTTGCATTTATCCAACTTTAAAAAGCAACAAATTTAACATAGCCCTATACAAATCCAGCTTAAATACTAAAACTAATATACAAACAAGATACCTCTAAATCAAAGCACCTCGAATGCTAATTACTTTGAATAGTATCCAATTGCTGATATCACGAAAGATAAACTCATTTTAACATGCCTTTTTGTTTCAATATATTTTCTTGATCACCCGGACATAGGGTAAATCTATGAAAATAGAGAACGGTTAGTCCAATTAGCCTGGTGAATGTTGCCTGGAAATTACGCATCAGCGATACGGAGGCCTGCGGATTCTATCGGTACCTGCGCAGGCGGCCCGGCGCTTGCCCGATCGAAGGGCTAATTTATTTAAGAATTCCGGTAAAACCGCCGCGATGAGGAAAAAATCGGGCCGAATTTAAATTAGAAATTGTTCGGGAGGTTGCCAACAAGTAAACAATGAATTCATTCATTCTTCATGATTATAAACCAGCTTTGCAAGAGTGTATTGCGAAGGTCATTTGCCTGCAGTTTGTCCATTTTTTTTCATTGAAAATTAGTGCTTTTTTTTAGTTATTATTACTGATTATTTTTAAATAAACACAACAAACACCAATTGATTGCGTATAAATACATACAGCAAGAAACTCACGATGTTTATCAAAAAATGCACCTCCTTTTAGACATTATAAAATGAGCAACCAACGAAAACGCGCTTTGAACATTATCCGAACCAAAAAAAACTTAGCGGTTTTGAACTTGGTTAAGCTCGAAAAAGAAAAAATTGAATACCTTAAAAAAGAACTTAATTTTTTCCAGGAACCTGAATTCATTTCTTACTCCATGGGTACGCTTAAAGTAATTGACGGCCTCAATAAAAATGAGCTACTCAAAATTGAGTTGGAATCATTGTTTGATAAGATGGGCAAGGCAAAAATGAGCCTCGATAATTATCATCAAGAGTTAGACCTTCTTATTAAGAAGGTAGACAGTAGCAGCGACGTGGATACCGGTTCTTTCAATACAGATCAGCGGACTGGTTAATTTATTTCACGTTTATTTATAGCAGGTGCTTCGTGTGCATTACGTAGTACTGCTTCACCAACCCTATGTGGCGATATACGAGTCATACATATATTATGGCTGCATTTTAATTTCCCGCAGCCGGTAGTAAAATCACAATCAACAGTTTCTTTTATAATAGTTACCTGATCCTTGTATAAGGATATTGGTTTCCACTCATCGACATTAACCGTCCCGCTAAATATTAAAACTATTTTTCGATAAAGCAACGCTGCTATATGTGAAAAGCCCGAATCTAAACCTAAAAACAATGTGCATCTTTTAACGATGGAAATTGACTGTAACATTGAAAATTTGCCAACACAGTTGGTGACATTATTAAGCAGGGAAATCTCCGTCATTTCATCTGGCGATAAATCAGCCTCTGTTCCCATCACATATACTGGAAAGTATAACGCTATCCCTTTAATTACCTGAATAAAATTTTGGACCGGCCATTTCCGCGCCTGTGCTCCAGTGCCTAAATGCACCAACACAAATTTTTCGGGTAATGTTACGTCTTCAATGGGAACACAGGGTAAATCGTTCGGTTCCCAGTATTCTGAAAACACGGGATCGGGCAAATTCAGATAGTTAAAAAGCGGATTAATCCTTTTTGATACATGCCCTCGGTGCACATAAGGTAATTCTGCATCCAGTAAAGCACCGCCGCCCCCAACGTTATAACCGGCAAATATTTTTTTTTTTGCAAAAAGCTTTAAAAATAAATTATTTCTTAGATCCCCTCTCACGTCAAACAGTATCCCTGTCTTTATTCTGCGTAGTTGATCCAAAAATTTCAGATAGGATATTTTTTTGTCTCTTGAAAAATAAGGGGCGTCGGCAACATACACCGCATCTATAAAAGGCACTTTGGTAGCTATTTTAAAATTTCCGCTGCTAACTACCAGGCTTATTTTGGCCCCCGTCATAATTTTTAAAGCCTTTATGGCGGGTAGCATTAATATCATATCACCAATATGAGCTAACTGTACAAGTGTGATCTCTTCTTTTTCATCACCCTTAAATCTATGATCGTTTTCGCTTTTAAAAAAATAGGTTATCCGGTCGATCAACTTAATGATCTTGATAGATCTTTCTGACGAATCAGGATAGAATCGATAATTAACCGGCGTTTTCATTGTTGTGTTTTCGCTTTTAAAATATTTAATAAAGAAACGGTATTGTCACATTCCCAGGTAAGCAGGAAATTGTGTGGCCTCGATTGTCATTCAGAAGCCTGGGCCTGAAGTTTTTCAATAATTTTCGTTGATGAAACGCCCTCAACAAAAATGATTGTTTCTACCCGCCCCCCCCTGGCTTGCACTTCCTGGCTTCCAACTATGTTTTCCACAGTGTAATCCCCTCCTTTTACAAGTATATCAGGATTGATATTGGTGATCAGGTTAAGTGGGGTATCATCTTCAAATCCAACTATGGCATCAACAAAATATAATGCGGATAACAGAGCCGCCCTGTCGTGCTGGTTGTTTATAGGGCGATTAGGCCCTTTCAGCCGGCTAACAGAGGTATCAGAATTAAGGCCGATAATAAGTTTATCTCCTAATTCCTTAGCCTTGAGCAAGTAACTAACATGTCCAATATGTAGAACATCAAAAACTCCGTTTGTAAAAACAATTTGTTGACCTTCATCTTTCCAGTTTGTTACCTGCTGCAGTAATGCCGGTAAATTATATACTTTTTTGCTTAATAATGCAGAAAGGCTGTTTTCCATTGTTTACAGGATATTATTCGAATAAATTATCGACTGCTTTGCATAAAATATGCCCAATTAAAATGTGCATTTCCTGTATTCTGGCAGTAACGACTGAAGGGACAATGATATTCAGGTCACAACAATCATTCATTTTTCCTCCATCACGGCCAGATAAGCCTAAGGTTTTACAATTTAAAGCCCTGGCTACGTCAAAAGCCTTAATAATACCAGCACTGTTACCACTCGTTGATATGCCAATAAATAAATCACCTGCAGACGCCAAGCCTTCTAATTGCCTGGAAAAAACCTGATCATAACCGTAATCATTGGCTATAGCTGTGAGTGCAGAAGTATCGGTAGTAAGTGCTATACCGGGTAATGGTTTTCGCTCTTTAACAAACCGGCCTGTAAGTTCGGCGGCAATGTGCTGCGCATCGGCAGCACTTCCGCCATTTCCGGCAAGTAAAACTTTATTACCGGCCTTAATAACTTCACAAATTATGGCACAGGCGGCTTCAATATCAGGAACAAGGTTGTCAATCACCTTCGTGATAACGTCACCGTGATCTTTTAATTCATCAGAAATCATGATAATTTAAGTTGTAGATGTTATAATGTAAAGATTTAAGGTACCAGCTGAACGCCTTGCACTCCTCTTTGGGTAAGATTTGCCAGGATCTCCTCAACCGTAGTAGTAACCGCGCCTAAACGACGAATTACAATAGCAGCCGCATGATTGGCAAGTTCGCAGGCATCCGCCAAATCCATGCCTAATGAAATGAAGTAAGCTATACAGGCAATTACGGTATCTCCGGCACCGGTAACATCAAAAACTTCTGTAGCTTTTACCGGCAGCTCAACATGCGAGTCGGGCGAGAGGAGAACCATCCCCTGTTCTGATAGTGTAACTACCAGGTAAGGCACTTCGGTTTGATCGAATATAACGTTAGCTGCATTCTTCAGCTTTTCAATTGAATTAATATTTTCAGATTTTGAAGCTTCAGCAAGTTCTTTTCTATTTGGTTTTATAAGGAAGGCCCCTTTGTACTTTTTGTAATCAAGGCCTTTGGGATCAACAATAACTCGTTTGCCATGCTGTGTGGCCAATGCAACAACGCGGTTTGTGAAAGATTCTGTAAACAATCCCTTATTATAATCGGATAGCACGACCAGATCGGTTTCCTGAACCGCATCATTGATTTTGTCTATCAATTCATTCTCAAGCGCTGTGGAAATCGGATGGACAACTTCGTTGTCAAGCCTGAGCAACTGATGGTTTCCAACCAAAACCCTCGTTTTTAACGTGGTAACCCTGGTGTTATCTTTTACTATAAGGTCTGTTTCTAAAAAATCGATCTTTAAACGGTCAATTAACTGAACACCGGCATTATCATTCCCAATCATTCCGGCTACGCTAACATTTGCGCCTAAACTAACCAGGTTTTGGATCACATTAGCAGCACCGCCCAGTGTAATCGATTCATTTTGAACATTAACAATTGGAACGGGTGCCTCGGGCGATAACCGGCTCGAACTACCATATATGTAACGGTCAATCATCAAATCGCCAACTACCAATATTTTAGGTTTTTGTTTGAATTGTATCTCTGATAGTTTTTGTGTTAACATAAAGCTTGGCTTTTAAGTTAAAAATTTTGTTAGTAGGCGTTTTCCTCGCCTTTTATAATGTTGTAAACGGTTTTATAAACTATTTTCAACTCGAGCCACATCGACCAATTTTCCAGGTACCAGATATCGTGTTTAACTCGCTGTTCCATCAGGGCAGGATCGTGGGTTTCACCTCTGAAACCATTTACCTGGGCCCAGCCGGTTATCCCAGCTTTTAGAAAATGCCTTACCATATATTTATCAATGATCTGGCTATATTGCTTTGTCATGTTAAGCGGATGCGGACGCGGGCCAACAACGCTCATATCGCCAAGCAATACATTAAAAAACTGTGGTAACTCATCGAGGCTGGTACGCCGCAGGAAAGTTCCTATTTTCGTAACCCGGCTATCATTTTTAGTGGCTTGTAAATCTGCCTGGTTATTCACTTTCATGCTCCTGAACTTATAACACAAAAATGACTTGTTGTCCCTGCCGCTTCTTAACTGTTTAAACATCACCGGACCGCGGCTTTCAAGCTTGATCAGCAGCCCGATAAGTGGGTATAACCAACTTAACAAAAAGACAATGACCAACAAACTGAACAAAATATCAAAAACCCTCTTTTTAAAACGGTTTTCAATCTCTTCCAATGGCTCGTTACGATTACTTAATACCGCAAAATCCCCCATGTAACTTAGTTTCAAGCTATTCACAGTTGAATTTGATATATCCGGTACAAGTTTTAACCTAAGGCAGGATTTATCCGCCTCCTCTTGTAGTTTATTATATTCAGTGATACGCTCTGGGGATAGGGACACGTAAACATCTCTTATGCCAGAATTTGCTGCGCTAACAATCTGCTCTTTAACAGA
Organism: Mucilaginibacter sp. SG538B; assembly: GCF_013376065.1. Lineage (NCBI taxonomy): Bacteria > Pseudomonadati > Bacteroidota > Sphingobacteriia > Sphingobacteriales > Sphingobacteriaceae > Mucilaginibacter > Mucilaginibacter sp. SG538B. The sequence continues at coordinate 33,975 of NZ_JABMJI010000005.1, read as the reverse complement.
TTCCAACAGCTCACCGCCTTTATCAAGTATTGAGTTATCCTCCTGGTTTAAAAATCCCTGAAAGGAAAAGTGATTATCAGTATCTTGAAAAAAGCCGGCCAACCGAAGCCCCATCGAATTCAAACCTATTACAGCGACAGATCGCGTGATGTTGAAATTCTTTTTAAGTGTCCGTTCAAAAGCGGCTCCTAAAACCCGGCTCAACGCGAGGCCTACCAGAACCAGTAAATAAAACAGGAAAATTAAAGTGAAGGAGAATTGATGCGCTTTTGACAATACGATGAATGACGAAAACAGCACAGAAAATACAATGAAGCTCTTTACTGTTAACCGGTAAATATTGTCAAGACGATGAATTGATTTACTCGTATAAAGGCCGGACAACAGGGCTGCGAGCAACCACAGGTAGTTTGCACTCATCATCGATCCAATATCAACACCTGTCTTATCATAACCCAGCAAATCAACGACCAGCAAAAATGACAGGTTAATTACAGCAAGATCGGTGGCGGCCATCACAAAATAAATTAAAAAAAGGTAGCGTGTCTTCATAGGAGTGTTTTTTAAAATACCATGTTTAGAATGCTTTCAAATTAACTTCGCCTAAATATTTAAAATAAAAAAATAATAAGCTTAACAACTCAAATAGAAAAAGTTAACAAACTAATGGCGAATTCTTTAACAATAATACAATATACACGCTACTCTTTCAGGCAAATTATGATTCTGGCACTAATATGTATAAAACTGTGCAATCTCAAATTGTTACGGTAAATCGTGGTTGAATGAAGGTATAATCACCACGCTGCCATTACGCAACAGAAGGCACAGAATCGTTAATAGTTTTCCGCCCAATACTGTTATAATAGAATCCTAATTCGGTCATTTTATCAAGGTCGTAGAGATTCCGGCCATCGAAAATCACTTTCGCTTTCAAGCTTTTTTGGATTAGCGCAAAGTCCGGGTTCCTGAAAATACTCCACTCAGTTAATATTAACAAGGCGTCTGCATCTGCCAGTGCATCATAATGGTCATAAACATATTCGATCTTATCACCAAGCAGGTATTTTACGTTATTGGCGGCTTCCGGGTCGAACGCTACAATTTGAGCGCCTTCATGAAGCAATTCGCCAATAATTTCCAGGGCTGGAGCTTCTCTGATATCGTCAGTCTCGGGTTTAAAAGCAAGCCCCCAGATAGCAAACTTTCTGCCTTTCAAATCATCGTTATAGTACTTTTTTAACTTCTCAACCATAACTTTTTTCTGTATGGTATTCGTTTCCATAACGGCATTCAATATCCGGAAATGATAATCATTGTCTTCTGCCGACTTTGCAAGCGCCTGAACGTCTTTTGGAAAGCAGCTACCGCCGTATCCTATACCCGGAAATAAAAAGCGCTTGCCAATACGATCATCCGAGCCAACCCCCAATCGTACCATATCCACGTTGGCACCAACAAGCTCGCACAAATTGGCTATTTCATTCATGAAAGTGATTTTTGTGGCTAAAAATGAATTAGCTGCATATTTTGTTAATTCAGATGATCTCTCATCCATGAAAATTATGGGGTTACCTTGCCTTACATATGGCGCGTATAATTCCGCCATCAATTTTCTGGCCCTTTCATCCGTCGTGCCAACGACAACGCGGTCAGGCTTCATAAAGTCTTCAACGGCAACGCCCTCCCTTAAAAATTCCGGATTAGATACCACAGCGACTTCAATATCAGTATGCTGTTTGAAAACGGCCCTTACTTTATCGGCTGTGCCAACCGGCACCGTTGATTTTGTGACTATTACTTTGTAATCGGTTATCAAATTAGCAATATCTTTAGCTGCGCCCAGCACATAGCTTAAATCTGCTGATCCGTCTCCGCCCGGAGGGGTTGGCAACGCGAGAAATATTACCTCGGCGTGTTCTATCGCTTCGTTCAGGTTGTCTGTAAAACGTAATCTTTCATGAATGATGTTTCTTTGGAACAATGCCTCTAATCCGGGCTCATAAATTGGCAGCTGACCTTGCTGCATCATCATAACCTTTTGTTTGTTTATATCAACGCAGGTTACATCATTTCCAGTTTCTGATAAACATGTTCCGGTTACTAATCCAACATAGCCGGTTCCGACAATAGCAATTTTCATAATGATGTTTTTTTAAGGTTATTATTTAAATGAGTTATAATATTTATTGGCGTTGGGCACTTTTGCCGAGGCTTACCATAAATTTTTCGCGTGCAGTGATAATTGAAAGGTAATAACGGATATAAAACACGGTAAGCTTTTGTGTTAAATGAAGATCTTTGCCTTTCTTCACTATCAGTTTTATGCTTTTAATTGGAGGCCTCAGATCATAAAGGAAGCTAACAATGGTTTTGAACTTGTTTTTGCCAGAGGTCGAATTAAACCCGGATTGTCCTCCACCAACTCGCTTGGCCTTATTTATCAGTTCAGATATATTTTTCCTTGCCGGATGATTTACTATAACATCCTCGGCGTATTTGATTTTATACCCGGCATCCCTTGCCCTTATCGACCACTCATAATCGCCACCCGACATTAAATCATCCTTAAAAATGCCAACAGCATCAAATACATGGCGATAGCTATACATGTTTCCTGTAACACCGGTTCCATCCCTATGGACATAGATGTCCTGGTTAAAGGCATAAATTTTCTCGTACAATTCGGCTTCTGTAAGTTTATTTGAATGGTAGTATAGCTTTATACTGCCGGCTATTCTATCGCAATCGGGATTTGCTTCCATAAAGGTAACAGCATTTTTTACCCAGTTTATATCGGGGATACAGTCAGAGTCAGTAAAACCGATGATATTGCCGGTAGACATTGCGATTCCGGCATTCCGGGCAGCGTATGAGCCTGGCTTGCCTTCAACAATGATCTTGCAATTCTGAGGTATAAAATAATCAGCAGGTATTTTGTCGTTTGGGTAATTATTAACAACAATGATTTCAAATAAATCGTGATCATAGGTTTGTGCCTCAAGGGCGTTTAAGCACAACGACAATCTACTCCAGTCTTTATAAGTTGGAATTATTATCGTAACTTTTTTATTGTTCATACAGGCAAAATGTGATTGAGATATTAGCGGATGATGTAATTTCTAATTCGTGTTCGCAGCCGCTTAACCTGCATTTTTGATTTAAGTAAAGCGGCACGGTGAAAAGGTATTCTATAAGGGAATTTCTTAAGCAAAACTTTAGCGTAAGCAGGCACATCAAAGTAATTGCGCATAATTTCCATGTAGATGTAGTTGTCAATGCATTCCTCTAATTCGGCAGTTAACATACCAATCGACTTAAGTTCTGTTCGGATCCGGATCCGGAAGTTGATACGGTTATCTAAAATCCTTTTGATTTTTTCTTTGTCCTTGCTTTTAGAGATGGAATTATCTGAAAAATGTATTATCGTATTAACACCAGGATCTGTAATTATTACAACTCCATTTTTTAGCAATCTAAACAGTAAATCATATTCTTGCGACGATGTAATATTCTCATCCCAGCCGCCTGCGTCATTTAAAGCTGCCCTGTTCCAAAGGTTGGAACTGGTGATACCCAAGTTAGAGTTGATCAGCCCCCGCCAAATGTGGTGATCAACAGTCCTCATGATTTCCTCCGGATTACCGGTATTATAATAATTCAGTATGCACCCACCTGCAATAACACCCGCCTCCGGGTGTAGTGCGGTAATATTGAACTGATGGCTGAGTTTACTGGGCATCAGTTCATCATCCGCGTCCAAGTACTGAATCCATTCACCACGAGCTTTTTTAAGGCCGGTATTGCGCGCTGCCGGTGCACCTGGTTTCTTCTCGTCTAAAACCCATACTTTACCGGGATAAGAGGCAGCATAACGCTCTAATATCTGCAAAGTATTATCCGTCGAATTATTATTTACCAGGATAATTTCGATGTGTTTATAACTTTGAACCAATACACTCCTAATGGCCCGTTCAACAAACCTTGCAGCATTATGACATGGTATTATAACAGATATCATTATAAATTTAAGATTGTGTCCTCTTCGTTTTAAATCCTTGATAAAGTCTCTTTAACTCATCGCCCATCAGCAAATAAACCAGGCCGAAGTACACTATGCAAAGGCAAATACCGTTTATAATAAAGTTTACCCCAACCATTTTTAACAAATAAATGGTGATGAATGAAACCGCCGCCGCGATGAACGGAACCTTTAATTCTGTAAAAAAGTCTTTTACAGAAATTTTAACCGTCAATAAAAAGCTAAACCCATATTGTGCTATAAGCACTACAAAAAGTTTATTGATTAAAATTGCCCAGGCTGCTCCAACAAGTCCATCGTAGTATATCCCAAATGCCAGAGAAGGGAGAAATATCGCGGCTTTTAGAAGCTGCTGCTTCATCTCCATGCCTGGCCGTCCTAAACCTCTCAACAAAGAAGTGTTCCCGCTAACGAGAATATGCAGCATGACAGAACCCGATAAAATCTGTAAAGGAGCTACGGTGTCGTGCCATTTGGCACCAAAAACATGGATAATAAAGGGCTCACCATTTACGATAAAAAAGATCATTACCGGAAAAACCAGTAAACAATTGAATAAAACTACTTTTAGATAATACTTTTTAATTGCCACCAGATCGTTTTGCTTTTTTCCATAAATAGGATACATCACGTTATTGATAACAGCCATCAACCTTCCGCGAAAAGTATCTGTAAGCACAAAAGCCAACGTATACAAACCCAGGGCAGATGCGCCTAAAAGCTTGCCGATTAACAAATAATCAATGTTATTGTATAAATAGTTTAAGATATTGGAGCCGGTTGTGTAAACACCAAATCCAAATATTTCCTTAAATGCTTTTTTTTCGCAAATGAAGGCCGGTTTCCACCTGGTTGCCCTGAAAAACAAAGGCATGGCAAAAAACACATTACCAACTGAGTTAAAAACCAAAGCCCAAACCCCGGCCCCTTTAAACGCCATTACCAGGGCTATCAAACCAACTACAATATTTGATACATTATCAATATAAGCCAGCTTTTTAAAAGCCATTTGCTTTGTAAGCTGGGCCTTATGAACTAAATTAACCGGGCTTATTAAAATACCTATACTAAGTACCGGTATTACTGATTCGAGAATAGGTTTGTTATAAAATATTGCAGCCAGGGGCGCTACCGCAAAACTCATCACCAGAAACAAAAACAGCGACCAGCCAACCCCGGTCCAAAAGGCGGTATGATAATGCTCCGCGCGTAAAGTGTCTTCTTTTTTCTGTACCAACGCTGCACCAACGCCCAAATCATTCAATACCTGTACAAAGCCCGTAAACACGGTTGCCATGCCTACTATTCCAAACTCGCCGGGAAAAAGCAATTTTGCTAATACCAGTTTTAGCAGAAAATTGAAGGATTGATTAACGACTAACTGAACAAAATTCCAAAAGATACCGGACACTACAACTTTTTTGTCAGATCCTGTTTTTTTGATATTGAGTTCTTGTGTGTTTTCGTTTGATAGAATTGCATTATCCATATAAGTTAAAAAAATAGGACGGTGTTTTATCGCCGGCAGTAAATCAATTTGCAGATTGGAGTAAGGCCGAGGGTACAAGTATTTTATGATATAATTCCAGGTAATTTTTGATATAGTTATCTGCCGAAAAATCACGTGACCGACGGATGCAATTTTGCTTTTTTCGCTCTACCTCATCACGGTTATCTAAAACATACTGAAGTAAGTCTAAAAGGTTACCCTCATCCGGTGAAAACAGCCAGGAGCAATCAGCACTAAAAATCTCCTCCAGGCCTCCCCTGTCGCTTTGGCATACTGGCACGCCAAAAGATAGGGACTCAATTACCGTACGGCCGAAAGGCTCGTTCCAAAGCGCCGGGACGATCAGGGTATCAATACGCCCATAAAAATCGGCTGGACTTATAACGCCCAGAAACGCATGTTCAATTCCTGTAAGTTCAATTTGTAATTGTGCTACAAATTCGGGGTCGCCTTTTCCGGCGAAAATAATTTTTAGCATATCTTTTTTGTCATCAGGAAGCTTTAACAACTCATCAACAAGGTATCTCACCCCTTTATCAGCTGCCACCCTTCCTATATAGCCTAACCTGAACTTTCCGGTTTCGGTGTTGTGCTTAGTGTTTCCAGCCTTTAATACCGCATTGTAAATTGTAGTAGCGTGGCCATCTGCTATATTGAAAAACTGACGGTGCTTTCTCAAAATGAAATCACTGATAGCAATGTAATGGTCTGGGTATGATAAAAAGTTTTTTTTTACCTGATGGGTAACCTTGCATGGTGCACATAAAGTGGCACAATTACCGTTGTTAAACATGCTGCATTTGTGACACAATAAATAATAATCGCGCATGGTGTGTACCAGCGGGATTTTGAGCTTTTTGATTGTAGGCCACAAGACCGGTGAAAAACCCTGTATGGTATTTGTATTTACTATATCGGGCGAGATCCTTTTTAATATAGAGGTGATCCGGGTGTGATAAAACAGGTTACAAGAATCAATTAAATGCCAAATGCTTTTCTTCAGATTAGAGACGCCGTCAGTACCGCCATATATTGAGAAAATATTTCGTTGTTTCAGGCTGATTACAATTACTCCATTTACCCGGTAAACCTGATCATCCAATCCGGTTGTTAATACATATACCTGGTGACCGGCATTTACAAGACCTTCTGCCAGAATTTTAACAGAAACTTCGGCACCGCCCACAAAAGCAGGGTAATAAAAACTGTTTGTTAGCAAAACTCTCATATACGAACTTTCTCCACTTTTATCGTCTCTTTGAAGCTTGGTTCACCAGTGCTGCCGCTATATTTTTCTGAAACAAAGGCCCTTATTTTTTCAATAAAATGATTTTCATCAAAACCGCGCGCGTGCGCGCTTATAAAGGCGGTATCAAACTCCAATTGCTCAAATAATAAAATGGCTTCTTTTAACGATTCGACAGTCTGGTGTTCAAAGAAAATTGCTGTTGATTTCTTCGGATTATCGGTATAGGGGATCATTGTATCCAATACTCCCCCCTTGTTATAAGCTATAACGGGCCTGCCCGATGCATTTGCTTCTAAGGGGGTTATACCATAATCTTCCAATTGTGGAAAAATGAACGCTTTACAATTAGCATAAAGCTTGGCAAGGTTGCGGGCATCAAGCCCGCTCAAAAATGTTATATTACTATTGGCTATTTCCTTTAGTTCCTTTTCTCTTGAGCCTTTGCCTACAATCAAAAGTTTTTTGTTTGGCATCTGGTTGAATGTCTCAATTACCAGGTCTACTTTTTTATAGGACTCGAAACGGGAAACCACCAAAAAATAATCGCTCACGGAATTTGAAACATAGAAATTCTCAATCCGCACGGGAGGGTTGATAACCACTATTGGATTTTTTGGGTGGTAAGCTTTCTCAATTCTTGATACAACCTCCCTTGCATTTGTGATAAACCAGTCTGTACGATCGGCCGCCTCAATATCGATGCTTTTCAAAGTGGCCAGCACCTTGTTTAATAACCTCCTTTTTAGGTTGCCTGATTCTCTAACTTTTTCGTAAGAATCTGGGCTCCAAACCAATCTGAAGGGATTGTGGCAATAGGTAATTACCAGTGTATTAGCACCCGCTTTGACATATTTAGCGCAATGTGTTGTTGATTGAAGTATAACGTCATAGTCAGTTAAATCCAGTCTTTGCATGGCCATCACCCCAAGAGGATAGAAAAAACGCTTCATGTTTTTTTCTTTTTTTATGAACTTACCAAACCAGCTTGTCCTGATATCACAAGATCTGAACTCCGGATAAGTATTGGCGGCATCATAAGAAAGCGTATAAATTGGTGCCGACGGGTATGCATGGTGAAAACTTAAAGCCACCTGTTCTGCGCCACCTTTACGCACCAAGTCATCATGTACAATTGCGATTTTCATAGCTGTGAGATTTGTAATTTTAACGCAATACTTAAATTATTGGGAGGTGGTTAGCAGCCTGGTGATATCAGAGCCGCAGTCAACCACTTTCAACACTCTATTTATTTACTTATATATCAATCCTTTATAACCATAGTAAGAATCTTTTTTTACATAATTACCCGAAGCATCCTTATACATGATACCATAGTTTGCTTCTAACGGGAATTTTGCGGATAAAGACTGTTCATCAAAAAGCTCGTAAACGAAAAATGCACCTATTTTCTTCTGCGCTATCAGCTTAGGGATATTATCGGTTATGTATTGGCTTTGCATAGCAAAACTCACTGCCCCTGTGCCTTTAAACTTATTAAACTCCGTAATCCAGATCGGTTTATTGAAATGCCCTTGTATATAGGAAAGCACATTTGCTATTGGTAGTTTTTGAGCAAGCATGTCTCCCATGTTGGAATACCAATGGCAGCCAATTATATCATAGTTCACTTTGTTTTCCTTCAATAGCTCCAGATAGTAAAAATGGGTAAAGCTAACTGACAGCGAGATCTTTATAGAGGGCTTAACCGTTTTGACACCATCTATAAAGCCTGATATCTGCGCCATGAAACGCTTACTTTTTTCGATATCATACCCGGCATCAGGACTAACTCCGTCCGGTACATTTCTTACCCTGATCTTGTTATCAACTTCGTTGTTTACTTCAAGCACGGTAAAATAATCACCGTAGGCTACACCAAAATTCTTCCCCTGTGAAAACGCGATTTGATAGACGGAATCTGGTAGCATCCCGCCAACACCTGTTTGCATCACGGCGGCAAAAGGCAAAATATTGTTTTGCTTAAGCGCTTGAAGCAATTTTATGAACGCCGGCTGATTTTTTGCATAACCATCCTTGGTGAGGATTACGTCAAAACGATAGCTGGAAACATTCAAATCTTTTAAAGCTGTTATTTGGTCATCTAAATTATTACTATAGTCCTTTTGTGTTAAGGGATGCCCATTTATACCCCATACAAACTGAGATTTAGGGCTTTGCGCACGGCATGTGTAAAACAGCAACACGCACGTGGTAACCACAAATGATACTTTCATCATAAAAACGAGCTTTTAAAAGATGTATTGAAGCTTTTTATATTAATGAGACTATATCAGTAGATCAATCGCCGTAGCCAATACCGTATCCATACCCGAAATAACCTGCTTTCGAAAAATTAACGTCATTAATAACCAGGTACAGGTTATCCACGTTATCCTTCTCCTTAATTTCGTTTATGATTTCAATCTGGGATTTATTTGTGTAATTATGACGGCAAACATAAATGGTCATATCAACATGCTTTTGGATCACAAGGGCATCTGATACCAGCCCTACCGGCGAACTATCGATAATAACGTAATCAAACTTATTTCTCATTTCGGTTATAAGTTCACCCAATTTATCTGTCAACAAAAGTTCACTGGCATTTGAAACAACCGGTCCCGATGTTATTACAAAGCAGTTATCATCAAATCCGCTGGGCTTGATAAGATCATCGGCATTGATGTTTTCTAAAACGTAGTTGGAAAAACCGAGGTCTGCGTTATCAACATTCAATACGGATGAGAGCTTCGGTTTCCGGAGGTCTAATTCCATCAGTAATACTTTTTTCCCGGCCATTGCAAAAGTGCCACCCAGGTTCTTGGTCAGAAAAGTTTTCCCTTCGCCGTTTACACTCGAGGTAACCATTATCACACTGGACTGGCCGCTATCCAATATATTCCTAAGCTTAGTTCGCAATGTGCGCATGCTTTCTGTAACCTGTGTCCGGGCCAATTGATCTGATTTTGAATTGAGTTTTAGCGATTGATGCCCAATTTTACCTATAATCGCAACATCGGTTTGTTGCTCTATATCTCCCTCAGAAACAACTTTTGACTGTATCAGCTTTTTAGAATTAACTATACCGAAAGGCACTATCAGCCCCAAAAAAAAGCCCATGGCGTAAATAAGCGGCTTGATAGGTTTAACAGGATCTTTTGAACTTTTCGCGTTATCAATTACCCTGGAATAAGATATATTGGCGGCCTTGGCCATCGAAGTTTCTTCTCTTTTTTGTAACAGGTATACATATAGTTGCTGTTTAAGCTCCTGCTGCCTGTTAAAATCCATAATAGTACGTTGCTTGCCCGGAACCTGTTTGATGTTGTTACTCAGTATATTAGTTTGAGCATTAATTCCTGAGCTGTTCAAAACCATTTCATTTTTGTAACTGTCAATGCTTTGCAACAAATTATGCCGTACTGTTTGTATCTGTTGATCTATATTAACGATAACCGGATTGGTTTCTGTGAAGGATAAACGCTGTTTTATCCTTTCATTCAACAAATTGTTGTACTGGGATAAGCTTGCTGCAAACGAAGCATTTTGGATATTCAACGAGCTTGGAATAACCTGCTTATTGTTAGGATCGTCGAGCCTGCTTTTTATATCCTTAATTATAGATAACTGAATTTGTTGTTGCTGGTATTTATTGGTGTTTTCGCTTGCGGAGCCAACCAAAACTTTCGACTGTTCATCAAGATCCGCGATATTATTACTGCTACGGTAGTTTTGATAGTTTTTCTCAACGTTAGTTAACTCATCTTCCACAACCCCCAGGCGAGAGTTAATAAAGTTAATAGTACTATCGATAGATGCTTTTTTCTGTGTAAGATTATCCTCAAGATATTGATTCATTAAAGATTGCAATATCACTTCACCTTTCTTTGAATTTGGATAATATAGCGTTAGCGCAACGGTGGTAGTACCTTTATCGATAAACTCCGCGTCGTAGTTGCGGGTAATATCCGCTATGGCGTCATCATCAGATACAATTTGTGTAGAATATTCGCTTAACAAAACCGGCACGTTCGGTTTCTTGTTAACTATCAGGTCATACTGGGGCAATTTGATAGCAGCTCCGTAGCTTACATTTAAGTTTACGTTCTCTTTTGAGTTGGCAATGTTTAAATGGGTACCATCCACCGGAGTAATTACGTACTCCCGCCTTTTCAAAGAGTCGACTTTAGTTTTGGCTATTTTTACCTCAAAAGGCGATTCTTCATAGATCTCTGTTGCGAACAATCCACTATTAGCTAACAGTTTAATGTTGAGGTGCAGCTTTTGCTCCACTTCCTGAATCAGGTTGCGTGACCGGAGCACATCACCTTCATTTTTTATAATCTCATTCAGGTTTAATGCAGATGTTGCGCCGCCGTTTGCATATGCGGAGCTGGCATCTGGATTATTAGGCTGCTGCTGCAATAACATCGAACTGCTTACAAGGTACTGTTGAGTGGCATAAATGGTAAAAAAATATGCCAATGCCACAAATAGTATCGGGCATAGTAAGAATAAATACCAATAGGACTTTAGTTGCGACAGTAACTTATTGTCATTTTTATCGTTCCCGTTTAAATATCTTGTTTTCATTTGTTTCCTGGGGTGAATTATAGATAGAGAATTAACTTGCGTTAAACAGTTCCTACAAATAGCGTTTTGCAAATATTGCAGCAGTAAGTAAGGTAGCTGCCAACGACAAGTATTTAACCAGATTATTATCATTGTTAAGAACCTTTGTTTTAAGCGGTTCCACGTATAATACATCGTTTTGCTTCAGGTAGTAGTATGGCGAGTTCAAAAATTCCTTTCTCGTCATATCCAGCCTTACAGAAAAGTCATTGCCATTGGGGTTTTTGCGTATAAGCAATACGTTTGTGCGGCGTCCGTAAATTGTCAAGTCACCGGCATATCCTAAGGCATCTAAAATTGTCACTTGCTCGTTAGGCACGATATAAGCCGCAGGATGATTCACTTCGCCTAAAACAGTGATCTTAAAGTTCGAAAACCTAACATCAACGGTTGGGTTCTCAAAGGATTTTTTAGCAACAGCCTTTAGCGTCTTACGAGCTTCAAACGTTGTTAAACCGGCAAGTTTCACTGTTCCCAGAACCGGGATATCAACATTTCCATCCTTTGCTACCAAATAACCCGCGAGCGGATTTGAAGAGCCATTGGTTGAGGTGCCGCCGTTTGCATAAACACCATTTTTATTATTGATGCTCAAGGTCGCATTTGGGTCGGTTGTATTTATATTTATCGCCAGGATATCATCCGGCTGAATTACAGGCTCTGTATAGTTACCAAGTGCCAGGGAAGTTGGCGTAGACGCCTGTGAAACGTCTTGCGCGTAAATTAGCTTTTTTGTGCTTCCGCATGAACATAACATGAAGCCAACAAGTGCAACTATTGAAGCAAGGAAGTAACGGTTATTTTTCATGTATAGGTATTTTATAATCATTTCTCGTTTTACTTATTAATCTGTATAGTTTTGTAAAATATATATATTGTTATTGATTCGATACAGCGTTGCCATCTCGCTTACAGCGTGTAAGGTTTTGGCTATCAGTTACGATCAATTTAATATTTCATGAGTTATTGAAGCATTTCCTCATTGATCTCCAACAAATATTATCAAAATATCAATTATTAAGGCCTGGTTTTGAGCATTGATACTTTAATGTAGAATTGTGAGAATAGGTGTGAAAACCAGCGATAATGTACAGGTAGCACAGCGGTTTTATTGGCATCTTTTTAATTGAAAATCCTCAAAAAAAAAAAGTTGAATCTGACAGGTTTCCTGCCAAATTCAACTCGATGATTATTAAAAATCACCTGGCTATTGAACCAGCAATTTCGAATAAAGATTTCCGGAAGAAGAATGTGTATTAATTATATATACACCCCGTTCCAACTTATTATTAAAAGTAACTTGTATCCCCGCAGCGCCAAACTTATCGGTCGTAAACGTTTGTGTTTGGATCAATTTACCGCTTATATTACTTATCGATAATTGAACTGGTTCATTCACGGGGAAATTTGCAGCGTTAAGACTAAATGATGCTCCGAAATTTGGGTTAGGGAACACAACAATTTTTTTGGTGGTGATAGGTGGTCCCGCAGGCGCGATAAATGTGGATGCCAATGAGGCAGCCTGTGTGCTCACCTTAAACAGCTCAAGACCGGCCAACGCAACCCTATTTGCGGTCGGGTCAAATTTTACACTTAATGAACCGTCGGTTACAGTGGTAGTAAAATCTTTAACCAATGCCGTACGGTATCCAACCTCACTAAAAATATCAAAATTTTGCAATCCTACTTTATTTTCTATTGTCGTATTAAAGATCCGTGAGCCGGGTGCCGTCCAAAAGTTCTCTACAAAATGTAACCTTAGTAAGTAATCCCCATTTGTTACCGGGATCTCATATCTCGTTTGTGCTTGATCTGCCGCTGCCGACAAATAACTTATATACAATGAATCGATATCAGTTCCGGCAACCCCGGTAAGTACCTGTTGGGAATCAAATTTGATCGATCCGGAACGATAATTTTTGTCAGCTTCATAAACCTGATTGCCGATAGTCAGGTTTACGTCAGAGCCCCCTTTAATGCGTTTTACAATACTAACCGTGCTATTTGCATTATTGGCTATAGCGTATAATGGCACCCTCAATGGTGAAGCATTACTATTATAATTTACAAGCAAGGCAGCATTTTTAATACCAACAGAAGCAGGTGTGTATTTAACGGTAAGCGTGGTAGTCGCCTGCTCGGCCAAAGTAGCAGTTTTTAATGCACTTACAGTAAACTCCGAAGCATCCGGCCCTGATATAACCGCGCTTTTTAATGTAATTGGCGAATCGCCGGTGCCGTCCGGATAGGTAATACCCTGATTTTTTATCGTTACTACAAATGATGAAGATGTACCGGTTTTAATGGGGTCGAAATTAACAGCCGTGTTGGGTAAGGCCGCCAATTCAGAATGATGCAGCGAACCAGAATCCGGTTTAATATTATCAACGTAATAAACATTGTCCTGGTAATCATAATTGGTGGCAGATGTACCTAAATAATCGCAATCTAAAATATAGGCATCCGGAACAATGTTACCATCAGGTCCATATACCTTTAAAAATCTTATGCCTATAAGGCCGTTGAAATTTTTAGTACGATCAGAATATGATGTACCAACTTTAATTCCAAAAGATCCCGATATGGTGAACGAACCTTGTGCCGACCCTTTTGTTGTATTTGTTAATCGCGGCAAAACAGATTGCCCATCCAAATTACTATGCGTAAACAATGTGGTAAGCGTGTTCGATCCTTTTTTGTAATAGGCAAAAGTTTCTACCGCCGAGCAGCAACCGTGATAAGCAGCAAGTTGATGAACCGTTATCGGCTTACTTGGATCTGCAATTACAAAATACCCCGCGTTTACTTCGCTCGAATTAGGAACCCTTGTTGTGCCGTCTATATCGCCGTCATCATGCCCATAGCCTGTACTGGTATTAAAACCAAACGCCGTTATTATTTGCTGCGCATAGGGTTCGTTAGTACTCTCCCCTGCCACTTGCCATATCCCACCTAAGACAACCTTTTTTTGCGGACTGATACTATCATTACTCGCTATAGTTAAAGTATCATTAAATACTTTAAGCCTTGTGGCCGCATTTTGGGCTATGAATTGCACAGTAACATCCGCATACGATAAAGGCGCTATACTTATAGGGACAACACTGTTTGTATCTGTATTAACAGATGCTATTTTCCAGGCTGTACTATTTGATAAAGTAAGGTTACTTAACACCAGGTTGCCTGTACCTTTATTGTTTATCCGTAACTTCACTTTATCGTGATTGGCATTATAAGCAGTGGTATCCGGGCTGGTTCTTCTCCATGGCGTTTGAATACGTGAAAACACCAAACGATCATTGCTTGGAAAAGCATCCGGGTTGTTCAATACCATAAATGCACCCGAAGAAGGGACGATACTAAAGTTGTAGGCGTTTGTAATTACCTGGTTATTGTTACCATCCGTAGCTTTTACCTGTATTTTGTAGGCACCGGTAGCTGTTAAGAAAAATGGCACCGTATAATTAACATAGGCACCATTATTTATTGAATATTGCAATGAACTTAAGCCCGATCCACCAACATCGCCCGCTGTGATGTAAACCCGCACCAGGTCATAGTAAACGCCGGTTGACTTTAGCGAACCAACCGTTCTGACACTGGCTGTAGGCGCCGTGTTATCCGTTACGGCACTAAATGGAGCAAATGTCAGATAGTTCATTTTGGTATTAGTACCGCCATTGGCATCGATAGTCAATTTCCCATCGCTTACCTGCACAGTTGCATTTCCTGATTTGTACTTATTTGAAGCTGAAGGCGTGAAGTCGCTTATTGTAGGTAAACCTTCTACATTAATTTGATGGTTGCTGTCGTAATAGCCATCATCGCCCGCGCTTACTGTTACATTATACTTTCCGTTTGGAACAACATATTCCCAGGTACCCGGATTTTGCCCGTTGGTGCTGGCTTGCATCTGAACTACAGACCGCAGTTTTGCATCGGTTGTGCCTGTACGCAAGCGCATATTGGCACTTAGATCTATAGGAACCTTTGTTACCGGGTTAACCCACCCGTATTTTCTTGTCGCATCATAAGGCAAGCCATTATCTGCAGTGAAACCTGCCGGAGCAGTTGAACCGGCAGGTAAAAAATCAATATTAGTGGTGATTGGAACCGCAATGCTACTCACTGCAAAATCGTCAAAAGTATATGTAAGTGCCGTTGATGAATTACGATGGGTTGCAAAAACGCCTGCAAATTGCTCCCCTGTTGTTAAGCCTGTTCCGGCAATATTTAACCCTGCAATTGAATAAGCGGCGCCCGTGCTTAAATAATTTACGCCGTCTACAGAGTAAAAGCCCTCCGCCGTATTGGTTGTCGAATCGATTATTAGCCTTAAGCTAACAGTTTGAGTGTTCAATCCGCTAATTACTGACGTGATCCGTTGGTCCGGGTTAGTGGTGCCGGATACTGAACTGGAAACATCGTTAAATTCTTTTCTTAACTCTATTTTATTGCCGCTAATATCCAGTTTGAGATAGGTTTTATCATTTAGCCCATACCACAACCCCGCCTGTTGTGATTGGGTACCATTTGCGGGATTTATTATTTTTACGTCTAATCGCAATTTTGATACTGCAACAATTTTAACCCCAAGTACATTCAACTGGTTATTGTTAGTAAGCATGTCTATGCCTTTATTGGTAACCAGTTGAAGCCTGCCTCCTGTTACAGTTATCTTTGAAGGTACATAGCCCGGAACCGATGGATCAGTAGGTGTACCATCTTCAGATAATCGTGTACCTGAATAACTATTAACCGTAGTAAAGCCTGTACCTAAACCATTTTTATCAACAATGGAGGAGGCTACGCTGCTGGTAAATGACAAGCTATATGGCAAACTCACTGTAATTGCCGAACATGGCAGCGTACTAATAGGTATGCACCCATCAGCTGCCTGAATCAAAACGCGATCGGTAATACCTTTGACAGAGTCTTTCACTGCTGTTCTATCTGCTCCATAAGCAATGCCTATCCCGAGGCATAATAAAATTAAAACACTGTAACACCGCTTACTTATTGAGCTGTCAATTAAAATGTACCTGTGTTTTTCCATGAAAAAGGAGATTTAAATTTATTAGCGTATCTTATGATAATTATTGACTAAAAAACATTACAAATTGCTTTAATGCTATCCACACGCCACAAGATCAACGCTTACCCGACGCATACACAGTGGGTTTGGATTGTTCTATATCTTTTTTATTAGCTTTTAACAGAGTTATTTGTGAAATAGAGTTTGGGTTCTCATTCCAGTTAAACTCACTGATATATAAATTGCCGGTTATGGTATCTTCTACTAAATCCAACGGATTGGCAAATCCGTTCATCCCTTCAAGCCCATAGTTACTTGCACCGGTTGCAGCATGAGTTATGTCATAAATGTGATCATCGTTAGATGCCCCTTTGTTATTTTGCTTTAGCATCGATCCCGGCTCTAAAACCATAATATCGCCACCACCGCTAAACCTGCAAACCAATAATTTACCTTTAAGGGCCCCGTTAAAATTGTTGCTCCGGTATTCGATCACACCATTTGGCGATTTATTAAACCCAAAATCGTATGCAGCACCCCTGTAATTGATATCAGGCTTTGTGTTTGACTGGTAATTAGGATTATCCACCGAACCACGGTTAATTACATATTCGCCTCTTAAAGGGTTAGGATGCCCGAAGAAACCAACCGGTTTGTTAGGATTTACCCTGAATAACCAATCATGCTGAACCGGCACGCTCCTGGTAGAAGGTATTTCGGCACCGGTGTAGTATGTACCATCCGGTCTCCTGGTTCCTTTTACAGATGCTGGTGAATTACCACCACCGCCTGACCCATTCGCCGGGACATATAACTGGCCGTTGGTATGCCAAACCATATCATACGCGTTACGTATGCCTGAAGCAAAGATTGTAAGCGGCGCTGTTAAGCAATAAGGATTATAAGTACCGTCTGGTAACTTCAAGGCCAGATCAGATGCCTGGTTTATCAGGCCCTGATTAGCAGTTGTTTGTACATTAAGCGGCAACTTTACATCTCTTATTTTTTTTAAATCAAGCCTTAAAATTGCTCCGGCCAGCAACGTTTCATCCCTTTGCCATCCCTTGTCATATTCGCCGGCCGAACTATTGCTGCCTACTGATATATACAAAGCGCCATCCGGACCAAAAGCCATACTATTTACCATATGATCACGTGTTGAGCGTGGCAACCTGGTAACCATAAGCTGCTCATCTTTCAGAGCATTACCGCTTAGCCTGGTTATGTTACCATCAAAAACCGGGGCTGCCGTAAGGCCCGATGAGGAAAAAGAAACCCAAGCTACAAGGTTTGATGACGTTGAACCCGGATCGAATGTTAATCCGATGGCGGTTATTTCACCATATTTTGCGACAAGCGTATTGATGAGTGTCATGTTGGTTAACATTCCACTTGTATGGTCTACGTCAAACCGCTCTATGCTTCCGTCCATTTTCAAGGCGTAAAACTTCCCGTCGGGCCCAAAAGTTAGCGAGGTGTATTTTTTATTCTGTGTGCCGGGGATAGAAATTTTGGTAAAAGAAGCATTCAGAAGATTGGCAGAATCAACGGGCGCTGAAGCAGTTGAAAAAGCAGTTTCAAAAGGCATAAAAGATGTTCCCGCATATGACTTTACGCCGCTTGTGATAACAAACTTATAAATGGTGTTGGGTTCAAGCGGCTTTGCAGGCGCAAAACTGATCGCATCGCCGCCACCCGTACCTTGCACATTTCCAGCCACTTCTATACTTTCACCGTTGCTTATTTTCAGGAGTTTTACGGTTTCGTTGGTTATTGTTGAATTATTAACCCCTCCTTTTACTCCTTTGGCAACAGGTATAAACAGGTTGTTGGCCGCTATAGTGATATTATTGTAGGTTACGCTTGAGCCATTTATTGGTGTAGCGGATATAACATACGGCCGTTTATGATCTACAACCCGCAAGGCTAAATTTATAACGGCATTACTGTATCCATTGGCCGAAACGTGTACAGAGGCTGTATAAGTACCTGTAGGCATTGCTCTTGCTGCCGAATAATCAAAAGTTATAACTGAATCTCTCTCTTTAACATTTTTTAATTTGTTTAACCAGCCTACCCCATTGCTTTCCTTGTCATAGCTTGTTGATACTTCGTACTTTATGTTAGTGTTTAATGAATTATGGATATTGACGTCTATCGTATTACTGTCTTTATTATTTTTATCAACCAGAAGGTTTTGAGAACCTGCTGATAAATAAACATATGGTGATATGCTAACGGGATCAACTTCTACATAACAGATCTTGGTATTGGTACCTCCTATCGCATCTATCGTTAATGCGCCATCACTTACGGTAACAGTTACGGTAGAGGTTTTAAATCTCCCGGGGCTTCGAACGCGTCCCATCGGCGTGAAATTATAAATCGTTTTTACGCCTTCAACATTTATACAATCCTTTTCGGCAGCCCTGCCAACTTCTCCATCTCCAACCGCTACGGTAACTTTGTAAACTCCATTTAGCAGTTTAAGCTCCCAGTAGCTATCTATTTTTTTCCCCTTAAAAATTCCATAAAACAGCGTATTAATATCATTGGCCTGCATATGTACAAAGGTTGACAGCAGAACATCTTCTGGTTCATTTCTCGCACGTCCGTTACCGGTTATGTCTACCGGTTGCCCGTTATCAACACGTTTCCAGCCATACATTAACTGCGATCCCTCATACACACCCGGCCTGTTTTCAAACTGGCCGCCAAAATCTTTAAGCCACCCCGGAGGCGGTACGGTTTTTTCATCCTGAAAATTTATCTTAACAGGCTCTATAACGGGGTTCTCGGCTATGCAAAGCAGTGATGAAACAAGTTTTTCATCATGTTTATAAATTGAAGGCTTAATTACTGTTTCATAATTACTGCAAAACAGGAATACGATACAGCCAAACGCTGTTAAATAAATTAAATAAACTCTTAAACTTTTTTTTAAAAACCGCCTCATCTAAAACAATCTTTATAGTTATATAGCTGCCATTTGGCAGCTGTTTTATTAATTGCCACCATCAACAATTATTTTGGCATACTTGTAACCGGATTTGTATACGGCCCTGATAATGTAGAATTTATTAAGCCCCCGCTGTTCCAACTCGAATTTTGTATTTAAAGACCCTTTTTCATCTACCTGGGCTTTGTTTGTTTTGAGTTTCTTGCCCGTCATATCAAAAACATAAATCGATACAGGCTCATTTGGCTTGAAATGAGATAGCTTAACGTTCGCTATTCCGTTTGTTATGGGGTTAGGATAAGCCTGCAACACACGTTCGTCGCCACTTGCAGCCACCGATTTAAATTCATCAGTACTTTTTTTGATGATAACCGAATCTACATGCGCAGAATTATCTATTTGAACTGTTTTAGTGGTATCGTCAATGCTCGTTACTTTTAGTAAGGCATTTAAGCTGCCATCGAGCTTAGTTTTGGAGTTAACCTTGAAACTTAAAGATCTGTTTTTATTAAGCACAAGTAGTGACCGTTCAGATGGCAGTTGAATATTGCTGATCGCAAAACGTCCGGCATCACGCCCCGATAGCCGTATATCCTTGATCATTAATACCCCATCTCCTTTATTAGTCAGTGTTATCTGGTATTCTTTATCATCGTTATCATTAACAGATGAGCGGGACACGGCACTAACCGCCAAAACCGGCATTGGCGGAGCAGGGCTTGAAACCTTTAATAAGGTTATCTGCGAAATAAGATTTGTATTGTTATTCCAGTTAAATTCGTTTACATACAAATTCCCATTTACTGCATCTTCCACTATATCAAGAGGATTTGCAAAGCCCGACATACCTATTAAGCCACTGTTACTTGATCCGGTGGTAACTTTTACTATATCATAGATATGATCATTAGTTTCGGAGTAAGTAGTTTTAGTCATCGCGCCGGGCTCCATCACAATGATATCACCACCGCCGCTAAACCTGCATACTAATAATTTCCCTTTTAAAGCGCCGTTAAAAGTGTTGCTTTTATATTCCAAAGCACCATCCGGCGAGTTATTTAAACCAAAGCTATATGCCGCCCTGTAATTGGAATCGGGATTAACCGTAGGTGAATAAAGCGGGTTATCGGGATATCCCCTATTGATAACATATTCGCCGCGCAACGGATTGGGATGACCAAAAAAACCAACAGGCAAATCGGGATTTACCCTGAACAGCCAGTCGTTTTGTACTTTTACACCAACGGTAGCGGCAACTGCCGGCCCGTGATAAAAACTGCCGTCAGGTCTGCGGGTACCGGCAACGGATGCCGGCGAATTACCTCCACCGCCCGAGCCATTGGTTGGCAAATACAACTGCCCGTTGCTATGCCAAACCATATCAAAAGCGTTGCGCACCCCTGAAGCATAAATAGTTAGCGGCGAAACCGTGCTATAAGGATTATACGTTCCGTCAGACATGGCAGCAGTGTTGCCGGGAGCGGCGTTTATCACCGTTTGGTTAGAGGTAGTTTGCACGTTTAGTGGTAAAACAAAACTATTAAGCTTGTTTAAATCCAATCGTAATATAGCCCCTGATAATAATGTTTCATTACGCTGCCAGTCATTATCGTAAGATCCGGCCGAACTGTTACTGCCCTGGCATATATAAAGTGCGTGATCAGGTCCGAATGCCAAGCTGTTTACCATGTGGTCGCGGGTTGACCGAGGCAGCTTTGTTATTACCAACTGTTCAAATTGTAAACTATCTCCCCATAATTTAGATATGTTTCCATCATATGACGGGGCCGCAGTCAATCCGCCTGAAGAATGAGAAACCCATACAATTACGTTGCTTGAGGTAGACATAGGATCAAAGGTTAAGCCAATAGCTGTCCGCTCGCCATATTTGGTTACCAAGGTGCTCATTGTTTTATCCAGCGTAAGGGATCCGTCGGTGTGGTTCATTAAATAACGCTCGATCGTTCCATCCAGGCGCAGAGCATAAAATTTACCGTCGGGGGCGATAGCTAACGAACTATACTTTTTATTCTGTGTTCCTGCAATGGGCACCTTGGTAAACTGAGCGTTTAAAAGAGCCGACGAATCTACCTGCGCAGCATCGGTAGTAAACGTCATCTCATAAGGCACAAAAGGGATGTTTGCGTACGATTTTACTCCCGAAGTTATAACAAACTTATAAATGGCATTAGGATCTAAGGATGCCGAAGGCGAAATACTGATAGCGTCGCCCCCACCGGTACCTTGCACAACACCCGGCACTTCAATATATGATGTATCAACAAGTTTAAATAATTTAACAGTATTATTAGTGATGGTGCTGTTATCCACACCGCCGTGATACCCGGCAGCCACAGGCACATGTAAATTATTCGCGGCTATACTAACCAAATTTAACGGCACTTTCGTTGCCCCGTTGGCCGGCGATGATGATATCACATAGGGCCTTAAACTATCAACAACATTTACCTGCACAATAAGTGTACTGCTCGTAAACTGTGGCGCTTTCGCCGTAATCACGGCTTTGTAATTACCTATTGGTAAGTTTTTTGTGGCAGTATAGTTAAAGAAAACTTCGGGTTGCACGCCCGTTTGCGAGGGAGTAAAAGTAAGCCAGTTATTATTCACGCCTGTATAACTTGCGCTAACGGTGTACGATGTTGCCTGGTTATTTGAGCTGCCTAACGGTATGGAGAATGTGCTTACATCTTTTGCTCCTGCATTCACAATCAAATTTTGATTGCCCTTGCCCCAAAACAAATACGAACTCAAAGAATATGGCACTATATTAATATAGTTTATTTTGGTATTTGTACCGCCATCTGCTGTTATAGTTAGTTTTTCGTCATTAACGGTTATGCGGCTGGTTACGGCCTTAAATCGCCCTATCGAGCCTTCCTTACCAATCGGCGAGAAGCGGTTTATCACATTAACGCCTTCAATATTTAACGAATGAAACTCGGGTGCCGAACCCACATAACCATCACCAACAGATGCCGTTACATCATAAATACCATTGGGAACCTTAATTTCCCAAAACGATTCGACCTTGGTGCCGCTAAACGATCCGCTGATGGTATTGGCTTGCATATGAATTAAGGTGGCCAACAATACGTCTTCGGGGTTATTTCTATTCCGGCCATTACCGGTTATATTTATCGCCGAGCCATCAGATTTTCGTCGCCAACCAAATTCCAACCCACTCCCCTGTAATGGCGCTGTACGCAGGGCATAGCCCTGGCCATAATCTCTCATATAATTTACAGGCGGAACTGTTGCCGGGTCTTGAAAATTAACATTTATCGGTTGTGAGAATTGACCGTCAACTACGTTAAGGTTTACCAGTAATGTTGCAGATTTGTAACCGGTGGCGGCGCAGGTAACGACAGCCTGATAACTACCTGCATTTGTATTTGAATCGATTGCGTTGGCACCAAAGGTTAACAGGTTATTTTTAGGTTGTGGTAAATTCAACCAATTTGCATCTGTTTTAGTTAGCGTGTAAGCTGCCGGCAAAGCAACGTTTGAAGTAATATTCACTGTTTGCGGATATACCAGCCCTTTTTTGATTATTGATATATTGAGTATGTTTTGAGAAAAGGAAAGCACTTTTGAATTTGAACCTATATCGGTGATCGAGAAGTCGTCAAAACTATAGGTTACCGCCCCGCTGGCGTTACGGTGCGTTCCAAAAATGCCTGCGTAATTTGCATGGTTAATTATACCAGTACTATCAATACTGATATAGGGCGCCGCATAGCCCGTCCCAGTGCTTAAAAAATTTACCCCGTCGGTTGAATAAAAGCCTTCTGCTGTTTTGGCTACAGAATCGATCACTAACCTCAGGCTTACTGTTTTGGCACTTAAAGCCGTGATAGTTGGCGTAATACGTTGATCCGGGTTAGCAATACCAGATATTGAACTGGTAACATCATTAATCTCTTTTCTTAATTCAATTTTATTATTGCTTACATCCAGTTTAAGATATGTTTTATCATTTAATCCGAACCAAATACCTGCCTGCTGGGCCTGTGCTCCATTCACAGGGTTGATAACCTTCACATCTATCTGTAGTTTTTTTACCGGATTAACCTTTACACCCAAAACATTTAGTTGGTTGTTATTAGTTAATATATCAATGCCCTTATTGGTAACCAGCTGTAAAATTCCGCCCATTACGGTTATTCTTGATGCTTCATAACCAGGCATGACTGGGTTTGACGGATTACCATCAGCCGCCAATCTTACACCAGAGTACTTGTTTACCGTTGTAAAACCTGTTCCCTGGCCATTTCTATCAATAATAGTATTGGGGACTGAGGCATCGAATGATAATTTGAAAGGAAGGGTAACGGTAAGGGCACTACAGGGCAATGTGCTGATACTGCTGCAGGTATCCGGTTTTGTCTTTATCCCGCCGCGCAAAACTTTATGATTAATAATACCGGTAGCCGCGCTGAGATGAATAAAGTTTATAAGCAGCAAAAACAATATGGGGAAAAATCTGGTCATATGTTCTGTTTTTTATGGTCGATCATTAATACCCATTTGAGTTGTTATTGATAACTACCTTTTACAATAGCATAAGAGATAACTTCACCGCCTTGGCTAAATCATTTTATTTGTAATACCCTCGATAGCAATTTTACCTATAAAATGACATAAAAAGCCGATATTAAGCATCGTTGATGCTGAATTGTATAAATGTGAGAAACTAATAAGCAACAGCGACCCGGACAAGAAATGTAGTAAATGCTTTGTTTGTAATAGACTGTAACATATTTTCTATTCTGCTTCTCACCATTTCTCATGTTCATACACAAATTTCCCATCTTGCACAATCCCGTACCAGTTTTCGTTTATCTTTAGAAACAATTGTTGTGAAGAATTAGTTGAACACACATTTGAAACCAACCGGAAATCGCTTAAAAAGATAAAATCTTTTACAAAAATGGATCAGATTGAAAAGAAATGGCTTGTTTTATACACACGACCGAGGTGGGAAAAAAAAATCGACCAGGCTTTAAAAGATCATAGCTTCAAATCATTCTGCCCCTTGTTACGCGTTACCAGAAAATGGGCAGACCGCTTAAAATCTGTGGAAATACCACTTTTTCCATCTTATACCTTTGTTTTAGCCAATAATTATGATATCGCTAAAATTATGCAGATATCAGGTGTGTTACACGTGGTGAAGCACTGCGGCAATCCGGTGGTTATTACAATTCAGGAAATTGAAAATATAAAATCAACAATACGCACTTATACAGATATTGAGGTTGTTTCAGTGCAGCCTTATAGATTAGGCGAGCAAATAAAAGTTAAAGATGGTTTGTTATCCCATCACCAGGGTATTGTAACAGCTTACAACGGTAGGTTGGTTATTTTGACGATTAAAAGTCTGGGATTTGCATTAACTGTTAAAATCAAGCCGGAGCATCTGTCTCGGGTTGGCGAACCGTTGCAAAACCTCCGTGCATATCAACAAGTTTGATCTGCGTTTTTATTTATATACTCATTTGAGTAATTTGTATAACCTAACCTCCAAATTTCTACCGGCATGGACAAGCATTATGGGCAAATAGTTGAATTAGTCATCAGAAAAAAAGGGGTCAGTATAAGCCAACTGGCCAGAATGACAAACATGAACAGAAGATCTGTTTATAATTGGTTCAACCAAAAATATTTAAAGCAGGAAATTATTCATGAAATAGGTATATTAATTTCGCATGATTTTTCCGCAGAGTTTCCTGAATTATTTAGAAAAAGCGATTTTATGCAAACACTGGGTGGTTTTCATAGCGATTATCCGTCCGAAAATGCAAACGCTATCTGGAAGGACAAATACATTGAATTACTTGAGAAATACAATACCCTATTGAGAAGCAGGGTTGAAAGTAACCGGCATTCTTAACCGGTCATAATCATTTCAATTGCAATTACCCTTATAGGGTCCCTTTTTTTATAGCCATCCAACTAATTAGGCTCTAAAGGCCTGATACTTGTGCACCAGGCCCTTTGGAGGCGGATTCAATTAAACCTTATTAAAAATATTTTAAACTTCAATTAAACTCTCGGGGTATCAGCACCATGTTTAGTATTATGGTACCAGAATCTGTGATTGCCATGGAACATTAACCTTTTGATTGACGGTGTTGTGAAAAATTTGCTTCTCTTCCCTGCTATATACATCCATTTTTATGCTTTGGTCCTTATCTGTCGGAGTGATAGAAATTCCGAGCTGGTATTTGGTTTGATACCTGAAGCTATATGTAGCTGTTGTTGAGCTAACAGTATAGACATTCATTTTTCCAACTTCTCCAAACGACACGTTACATTCTCCGCCGCAAGTTACTACAAGTTTGCCGTAACCATAATAGCTGCCTTTATTTTGTATATCCTCATCTGATAACTTTCTACATCCTGAATTTGCAAAAAACGATACGGCCGCTAAAAATAAACATCCCACTCGTTTAATAAATGTAGTTACATTTAAAGCATTTGCACTCCCTTGGCTTAACATCCCTAACTTTAATTTTTTGTCTAAAATTTCCATAATCTTGATCTTTTTTTAGTAAAAATAGTACATCAAAACCAACGAAGTACCTCATACACAAAAGTGTATAACATTATGAGAATAATTGTAAATCCAACCCAGCATATCTTAATTGTATTTATAAATGAAGACCAATAATGAGTTTTAGTACTTGCTTCCCGCTTAGAAAACGAGAAACCACCACAAAAAAGGGTCATTTATGAGCATATTATTGTATCAAATTGCGAGGTAGTAAATTGTAGATTTTCGTTGTCGCGTTAGTTAAATTTGACTTCCATTGATATTTTAACCTTTTACGCTACCCTTATGGAGGCATTAGTTACATCATTAGTATTATTAAATATAATTGTCTATGTCTATAATAAACAACACAGGGATGTGCCGTAATGTCTGCCAATATTTTTTAATTAGCTATCGAACCACCAGTAATGTAAATCTTTTTTGACCATTTATAAACAACAAATTATAGCCAACTATCAATATCTTAAATTTATGGAAAAGCATCACGGGCAAATTGTGGAATATAGAGTAAGAAAAAATGCTTATTGTATTAGTGATTTAGCCAAAGCATGCAACATAAATCGGAGATCAGTATACAATTGGTTTAATTCTAAACGCCTAAAGGAAGAAATCATTCTCAGGATAGGATTAACAATAAAGCATGATTTCTCGCACGAGTTTCCGGAATTTTTCAATAGGGATGATTTTAAATCTATCCATCAAATGCAGGATGCCCCGGTAATTTATATCAGTAATTTTACACAAAGCCAAAATGATTTTTGGAAAGAGAAATATTTACACTTACTACAAGAATTCAATGACCTGATCCTGCAAGACCGTGCTTACCTGTAGTTTCCGATGTATTTATAGTTAAATGTCGTTTTTTTCGATAGGCTTAGCCGTAACATTACAACCTGCGTAGTACGTATGCAACTGTTAAAAAAAGCAGTAAAACGCGTGTTAAATGTTTTTAAATTTTACGATAATTCTAACATCAGACAGCTATATGTTTAAGTTAGACAATTCAAAATGCTTAACATTGTAAAGGAAATATATCAGTCAAAAATTTCAGAATTATAACAGACGATGTACTTAACAGTTTAAAGGCCAGGAGGACACATTGAGTCAGGTAAAATAAATTATTAAATCATTAATTTATGGGAGGTTGATGTCTTTAGTATCTTTATTTTACCGGCAATGCCATTACAAAGAGCGTCACTTAATTTTAACATTTTCTATATAAAGAACCTCATCCTGATAATCATAATTGGTGCCTTTTGCACCTAAATGATCAGCACCTAAAATAAAGGCGTTTGAAATAGGTGAGCCGTTTAAATCGCGGGCTTTCCATATCCTCAATCCAATTTTACTCTGAAAGTTTCGTTTTCTCTCCATATCAGATTTGCCAACTTTTAAAACAAACGGATAATCCGGTTTAAAACAAACTGAATTTACACCCATATTATAGCCATTAGGAAACAGCATTTGCCCGGTGCGCGGCATTGACACAAACAAAGGGAACATTTTATTTTTTGCAGGATAATAGTAACAGGCAGAATCCAGAGCCTCGACAGAACAACAGCCGTGATAGGCGGCTATCTTAGTTACCCTTACGGATTTATTCTGGTCGGCAACAGTGAAACAGCTACCTGTAACCTCGTCAGAAAAAGGAACAAGCTTATCCCCATTTAAACCGTTGTCGAAATTTTTAAAGCCTATTACGGTCCCGAAGCCTAACGTATTAACCACTCTTTGCAAATCTGGTTCCCAATCTCCCTCTACTTTATATTGCCATAAACCATTTAGATGAATATTACGGTATGGCTCCGTTTTACTGTCGGTTTTTAAAACCAAAAGCCCGTTTGTATTGATACAGGTAGCGCCTCTCAATTTCTGATAATTGAAATTTCTTGATTGTACAGCCAAAAAATTTTGAGCTTTAAGCAGATATTTCCACCACGGGGCTTTGATGCGCTGTTCGATCTTAGCTGCGGTGAATTCGACTGTTATGTATACATGGCCTGAAGGCGTGATTACTAAAGGATAAGTACTTTGTATTTTGTCATCCTTTTTTATTGATTTAATATGCCAAAGTTCATCGTCAGATAGCGCCATACTGCTGATTATCAAATCAGAAGACGCATTATTGGTTAAACAGACCGTTACTTCCTGATGGTCGAAGGTTTTTTTGCGGATATCACTACCGGCAATACCGGATTTATGCACAAATGAAAATGCGAGAACATCATTATCAGGCAAGCCGTCTAGATTTTCAATTATAATTTTGCTACGCTCGTTAACTGGTGTTAAAACCGAAGAGAGCAGAATTTTTGACATAGTTAAGCCGTGATCAGAATTTAGCGGTGAGAAATCTTTAAAATTGAACTTAAGAAAAACTGCTGTAGCTAAGTTAACTGCAGCTAAAAATATCAGCGTGTAAAAGGCAATTCTTTCCTTCCTCGAAAAAATTAACACTATTGCCATAATAACCAAACTTACCCCTCCAAGAACAAGGGGAACAAATGTATTTATTAAAGCGCCCAATTCGTCTTGTTCGACGTCAATAGCAGTGCAAATGCCATAGGAAAACGTTATAATTATCAAGAGGAAAGACAATATTATTGGGATTGTAACGCTTTGGTATCGGGGTCTTTCCATGTTTCAAATGAATTGACTTAATTTACATCATTTTATATAATTGCTGTAAGTTTTCTTTAATAACAGGCTTTTTTTTTCAATGTATGCTTTTTTATAATCTTTTGATTAAAAATATCCCTGACATCAATAAAGTAATAACAAATTAATTATCGTTAAATGAAATTCAGCAAACACCCAGTAGCTGAATCGTTTGTATTCATTATTTT
Organism: Mucilaginibacter sp. SG538B; assembly: GCF_013376065.1. Taxonomy (NCBI): domain Bacteria; kingdom Pseudomonadati; phylum Bacteroidota; class Sphingobacteriia; order Sphingobacteriales; family Sphingobacteriaceae; genus Mucilaginibacter; species Mucilaginibacter sp. SG538B. The sequence goes on along the minus strand of NZ_JABMJI010000005.1, from coordinate 5,128 downwards.
TTTAACTCCCAGTTAAAAACAGCTATTAACCCACAGTTTACTTTGCGTCAATTCCTTATTTAAATAAGATAAAAGACTGATTAACAAAATATTATATATACAAAACGCCATGTATGGGAAAGTCTTTTTTTGTGGGCATTTTTGTATCATAAAACATTCACCAGATCCGGTAATCGTTAAAACACTAAACTTTATTTTCGTTTTAAGAAAATAAACACAATGAACGGAAAAATCTTAAACCATTAGCTTTTAAAAACGGTATTTCTTCATTTTCGGTCGGAATTTTGTATTGTAAAAATGCAACTTATAATTATGGAGAAACATAACGGGCAAATTACGGAGTACATAGTACGGAAGAACGGTTATAATATCAGTGACCTGGCACGGGCATTACAGATAAATCGCCGCTCTTGTTACAATTGGTTTCAACAAAAAAATCTCCCTCCGCCAAATATCCGGAAGATAGGTCTTGTTATAAGACACGACTTTTCGAAAGAATTTCCCGAATATTTTGTTCCCGCTGACTTCGTTATTTCAGAACAATCTGATTTATTTATCAATAATAATTGTTGCAATGGTGCGGATAGGATAAATAACTGGCAAAAAAAATATCAGACGCTATTAAACGATTTCAATAGCTACCTGCGTTCTATCGAATTTAATGAATTAGCAGATGAGGGGGCAGATAAACCCCGGGACGACTTTAAATAAATAAATTACAGGTTTCACAAATCACTTGTTCCCCGAATAATTTGATGTTTTAGTTGAGTTAAAAGCTTATTAATGTCATAACCTTCGGTTTCTGCAACTGTCTCCGCCAGTACTTTCTTATAATCCCCCGCAAACCCTTGCCAACATTAATCCGACATGAAACAATCTTTATTAATCGCATTCATACTTTTATTGGGTAAAATCGCATTTGCTCAAAAAAAGCACCAACACTTTATGAAATGATTGGAAAATTGTTATCGTCCATGATAGCATTTACAGCGCGAAAATCTATTAGGATTCTATCGTTGTTCTATTGAGGCGTCTTCTTCAGCCAGCTAATTTTGATGCATCATTCACCAAAATTCGAGCTTATGAAAACGCTGAAAATGTTCACCCTTTTAGCAGCCATTCCTGGTTAGGCTATGGTTTTTCAAGTATGATCTTCATTTTGGTGAGTTTGGTTTCCTATCTGACCCTGCAAAACCTGCTAAAGATAGCATTCTGGCTTAATTGCATTTGCCAGGTGAATTCATATTGAATAAATATCAAATGCTTTTTATTTTCATAAATCCCTGTCGTAGCCTGGATTGCCGTATGAGAACTTGTCAGTAGGCAATCTGGTAAATACCTGTTTACCAAATTGTATACCACTAATAATGTATCTCACTCAGGACCACATCAGATTCAACTAGATCCCGGCCTCCGCTAAGTGCTTTGTGGCATCATTACTCCGACCGGAGGCTTTTCACCGGGTTGGTCAATGCGGCTTTGATGCTGTGATAACTAACGGTGAGCAAAGTGATCAGTAACGCCCCGGCACCGGTCAATGCACAAACCCACCACGACAACCCGGCACGATATGTATAACGCTGAAGCCACTGATGCATGAAATACCAGGAGAACGGACCGGCGATGAGCAGGGCGATTCCTACCAACATGACAAACTCTTTTGACAATGAGCCCCAGATGCTCATTGCCGATGCGCCCAGTACCTTGCGGATACCGATCTCTTTGATCCGCTGCTCGGCTACAAATGATGCCACACCGAATAATCCAAGGCAGGATATGAAAATAGCTAGCACAGCGAAGACAGAAGCGAGTTTACCGGTACGTTCTTCCGCTAAGAATTTTTGCGCATATTCACTATCCACGAATTTGTAATTGAAAGGCGCTTCCGGCGCAAATTTTTTAAACACCGCTTCGATCCTGGCCAATGCACCGGCAACGGGCATGCCCGCCCTGAGTTTTAAATTGATCACATTGAATGACCGTTCCCGGTCATCCATCAAAAATACAACGGGTGTCACCGGGTCGAAGGGCGAATTCATCACCATGTCTTTCACCACACCCAGTACCTTCCAGTCTTTACCGTGCCATTTGATGATTTCACCTATCGGTTCTTTTAGACCCATTTGCCTGATGGCCGCTTCATTAAATATAAAGCCCGAGGAATCACTCAGGAACTGCCTGGAGAAATCCCGGCCTTCCTTCATTTTCCAGCCAACCACACTGCCAAAATCCGGATCGATCAGCACCGTGCCGAATACCTCCTGTCGGTTGGGGTCTTTTCCTCGCCAGCTCAGGTTATCCGCGCTCGACCAGACCCCTGTCGTCGGATTGCCCGATGGGGATACGCCGGACACCGCGCCTGTGTTCATCAGTTCCTGACGGAAAGCGCTATACTCCTTGATTGCATTATAAGGAATCGATACCAGGTGGTCCCGGTCATAACCTACCGGCCTGTCTTTTGCGAATTCAATTTGTTTGAAAACTACGATGGTGCCGATGATAATGGTGACTGACACAGCGAATTGAATGACCACTAATATTTTTCGGGGCATGGCGGCAGCGGGCCCCGCTTTGAAAGTGCCCTTTAATACTTTTACCGCGTTAAATGAAGATAAGTAAAGCGCCGGGTAACTGCCTGCGATAAGCCCTGTACAAAGGCAGAAACAAAAGCAGATCAGCCAGACCAGCGGGTTTGTCCAGATCAGATGCAGCCGCTTACCCGAAATATCATTAAACAAGGGCAGGCTGAGCCACGCGAGCAGGATGGCGAACAGAAATGACACGGCAACAATCAAAAAGGATTCGCTTAGGAACTGCGCCACCAACTGACCGCGCAGGGAGCCAATGGCTTTGCGTATGCCCACCTCTTTTGCGCGCTTTTCGCTTCGCGCTGTGCTCAGGTTCATAAAATTGATGCAGGCCAGCAGCAGAACAAATAAGCCAATAATGCCAAAAAGCCATAAGAACTGCAGCCTTCCCGGCACGGCAACGCCGTCCTTAAACTCATAAAGATGCCAAGCCCGCATCGGAAATAAAGTCAGCGCGGGCTTCGTAGGATCTTTCCTGCGTTCATTGAGGAGGTATTGTATTTTATGTGTTACTTGCTGCAACTGGCTTCCCTCATTCAGCAAGGCAAAAATCTGGTATGAGCTGTCGTACCAGTTATTCATGTCATTGGTACTATTAAACAGCAGACGGATTGGCGCTATAAACTCAACATTGCCAAACTGCGTATTCTGAGGCAAGTCCTGATACACTCCACCTATCTGGACCAGGTAATTATTGCTGATCTTTAAGATTTTGCCAATGGGATCGGCGTTTCCGAACACCGAGCGGGCAAGCGATTCACTGATGAGTATGATACCCGGTCGCTTAAACGCTGTTTTCGATCCCTTCACCACATTCAGCGTAATAATATCGGTCATTGCAGGCTCTGCGAAACAGCCGGTACGGGAAAAGGCGTGGTTTTGGTAATTGATATTCTGTTCGTAGGTCACTGCGGCGGCGACAGCTTTAAAGTCGCTGCCATACTGGTCACGCAATGCTGCTGAAAGCGGAAAGGGCTGTGAAGCCTGCGTTGCCAGGCCGCTGCTGACGTTCTTGTTGGCCAGCACTTGCACGATTCGTTTATAATTCGTGTTAAATTTGTTGAACGACACTTCGTCCCAGATCCATAAACCGATCAGCATGGCCACAGTCATCCCTACGGCAAGGCCGCTGATATTGATGAAGGAAGAAACTTTGTTCCTGGTCGTATTTCGCCAGGCAATTTTCAAATAATTTTTAAACATATGATTGCGGTTTACCTGGTCCGAAATTACCACTGCAGGCCGGGAACCATATGTCAAGTTATAAGATGACAGTTGTTTTTTATACGCCGCAGGGGTTTTTCCGGTCACCTGCTTGAATGCGCGATGAAAGGTGCTGGGCGAGTTAAAACCAGAATCGAAGGCTATGCCCTCCAGGGTAAACTCATCAAAAGCCGGATCCTGCATTTTTTGGATAACTTCGGCTACCCGGCGTTCATTGATAAAATCGTTAAAGCTCTTTTTCAACCCCTGATTGATCAGCCGGGAAAGTTCATGCGTGGTCAGCAGCAACTTTTCGGCAAGGCTGTTCAGTGTCAGTTCCGGGTTCCGGTGATAGTGACCGCTTTGTACCGACCTTTTTAACCAGGCCGCCTCACGCTTCAGTTCCGACCGGCGCTGGGTAACTGGTACAACCGTCGCTACCGGCCGGGTCACCGGTTTAATGATTGACATCCCTGCCATGCGGATCAGCATTGCCGCTGGTAATAGGTAGCAAGGCGTATAAGTTAAGTTTAACCGGTAAAAAAACAGGTTGACCATACCGTAACCTAACGCTAATAGTACAGCAATTCCTAATAGGCCCAACGAGATCTGAACGTTTTTCAAGCAGTTACGATAACGGTCACCTTCCTGAAATTGCTGGGCATTATAAAACCAAGTCACGGCACGGCTCGACAGGTATAAATAAACGCCGGCAGAACAAATGGTAAAGCCCGGGCTCAGGTCCCGGCCTGCAAGTTGCAAGGACAGTTCCGCCAGCGCAGGAACGAAATGCAGAAAATCCTTGTAGCGATTCTGTTGATCCGGCTGGGTTAGCTGACGCACATAAAAGTAGAGCAGCGGCCCGATTGCCAGTGAAAGTTTGAGCGGCCATAGCTGTCCGCCCATGACCCGGATCAGCCAAAAGCTTACACCAAGAAGTGCCAACCCCAGAAACCTGTTGGCTTTTGTCTCGGGCCCCTTAATCAGCCATAACAACGCTGCAAAAGCCAGCCCGATAAATACCAGGCCGACCAGCAACATGTCATCTAAATTCATATGCAACTGGTATCCGTTCATTCCTTTTCTCGCGTCAAGACATATTCCAAACTAATAAGAACCTGATCAATAGTATTTTAAATTAAATGAATTCAGGACAAATGTAACGAAATCGCACAATAGGTGTTCGTTGAAATAGGATGATTGACCCGTCCTGAAATAGCTATACAGATTTGAGAGTAAATCCAGAAGTTGCCGGAATCGAACACAAATCGTCCGTTTTCGTTACAACCTGTTTTTGCTACCTTATCATAAATAATTAATTTTCAATAATATTCACC
>NZ_JABMJI010000004.1:0-560868 GCF_013376065.1 Mucilaginibacter sp. SG538B | reverse complement strand
AAACGCGATGCTGCGGCCCGTAATGGTGTCTGCTTATAGGAGATTGATTGGTATTTATCGGTGCATTAACGTAATTGAAAATCGGTGAAGGTTTTTTTAGCCATAGGCGAAAAAGATAAAATAAAAAAGTCTCCTGTTACAGAGACTTCTTTTATCTGATTCGGCAGATCATATTGCTGGCAGGTTGCTCCCCAGCAGAGCCTGTTTCCTCTTCTGATCTGCAAAGGAAAATTAAGAAAACATGGTCACGGTTTGCTTAGTCATTTATATATTATAACTTTATATAATCTATTACCACGCTTTTTAGGACTTTTTGCCTTTCTGTAGCAGATTTTCATCATAGGAGATTTCTTTTATCTGATTCGGCAGATCATATTGCTGGCAGGTTGCTCCCCAGCAGAGCCTGTTTCCTCTTCTGATCTGCAAAGGAAAATTAAGAAAACATGGTCACGGTTTGCTTAGTCATTTATATATTATAACTTTATATAATCTATTACCACGCTTTTTAGGACTTTTTGCCTTTCTGTAGCAGATTTTCATCATAGGAGATTTCTCCTCACACCACCCCATGCCCCCACCGGTTCGTCGAAATGACAATTTGATTTTTGAATAAGAACCTACTCCTTCTTTTCTTGCTTCTTTGATCTTGACTTCTTGACTCTACCTTTCACCGCCTTTATCCCCTACTTTACCGACATCTCCCCTTACATCGCCAACAATTGATTGACCCGCCTGCCCTGTTGCTGTAGTTTTGGGTAACATTAAAACTTAAAGCGATGAACAACGATATAATAAACACCGAAAACAAAAGAAATGGCAAAATCATGTTAGGAATAATTTTACTGGCCGCCGGTGGTTTATTTCTGATAGATCAGCTCAATGCCTTCCTTATTCCCGACTGGCTTTTTAGCTGGCCAATGTGGTTCATAGCCTGGGGCGCTTACATGGGTGCCAAACATGACTTTAAGAAACCATCATGGATCTTTATGATACTGTTAGGCATCATATTCCTGGTAAATGATAACGTTTATAACGCCGACCGCATAACCTGGCCAATTGCATTGATGCTGCTTGGTACCTGGATAGCCATCAAACCGGCCAAACAAACCGACCGGGACTTCTGGGAAAAGAACGAAAAAGCTAAACAACACTTCGACTTTGAACAACCCAAAACCGAAGCTTAAACTCAATCATCCATCATATATCAAAGCCGGGGCATTTTTAAAAAGCCCCGGCTTTTTGTTGATATTTCCGGGTGTTCAACTGTTTTAGGTGTAAACACTTGTATTTTTTACCGAAAGCAAACAGCATTACTAATCAACAACTTAGCTTTTTCATTTATTTTCAATTCATCAAAAATGAACACATCAACGCTGACAATCAACAACTTATTTTTTTTAAAAATAAAAAATTGAACACCCGTTTTTCAAAAGTTGAACACCCTGTTTTTTTGAAAGTGGAACACTGGTTCGTGTCCCTGAATGCATCGAATATTTATGCTACTTACTGATATAAAACCATGGCATTTTAAAAAGTCCGGGCTTTAGATTTATGTATACAGTATCCCCAACTTTGGCCTGGTAATAAAGCGATTTGGATACTTCGGTTTCTTCGCTTTCTTTCGGCCCCCATTTGCTTAGTGTTAATTCATATGAAGTATGTTTCCCCGTCAATACCCTTTGGTTAAGCACCCGTGCTGTGTACACTTTTGGTTCGGCGTAATCAAAATTACAATTGATCAGGATAGGTGCTGTAAAACCATATAACAGAACAAACATCACAGCGCTGAACCAGGTAGTTCTGTTGGCACGTGCTTTTTCCTTCGCGCTCATTATTATCCCAATAAAAGCTGCGCCTAAAACAACCATAATTACGGCTGCAGGCAAAAGTGCATCTGTTAAATGCATTAACTTAAAATCAACAAAAGTTCTTACCAGAAGCGCAAACGGCGGCAGTATAAGTGCAGTGTTCAGTGATGGATATATAGCCTGTTTTTTCTTATCGGCACTGTTAAGCGTAACCACATCTCTCTTTGAATAAAACACAAACATCACTACTAAAGGCCACACAATGCCTGTTAAAACAGCAAAATCATAAGGCCGGGGATATATAAACACCCAAAAGCACACAGCTGCTCCGGCATAATTAAAGTACGAGCAAAATCGCTTTAACCGTTTTAACTCGGCCAACCGCTCTTCGCCGGTGTAGCCGTAACTATCGTCATTTTGGATCTCCTCTATTCCTATCCGTTCCTGTTCGGCATCAAGATCCTTACAATTTGCCAATATCCATTCCAATATCTCGCGATGGTCAGAAAAGTAGCTGTAATCGCTTAAAACTATTGCTTTATTTGATTTATCGACAGGCCGTATTGTTATCCTTTTACCCTGGGCGGTATCGTAACCTTTAATATCATTCGTCAACAGTTCCCGGCTGCTAAAATATCCTACTCTTTTTATACCGTTATTGGATATAATTATCTTACTTGCTTTTAATTCGAGATAACAATAAATACCCAGCGCTATCAGCGCAATACCGATTAACGACAGCCACCAACTTTTATCGGCTATAGAAGTATAAGTCAGATAAGCCCCTCCGATGATCATCGTCGCAATAAAGATGTATAAGAATATTTTCCATCCAATACTGAGGGTGTATTCCTTTTCAAACATCGTGCCGCGGATTGGGCTAAAGTCCTGTTCCATTTTTTAATATGATAAAGTTTAGTACGGTTATTTACGATAAAAAACCGTCACAACATACAAATTTTTATTTTTGCCGGATGTTAAAAAATCAACCGCAACTTTTTCACCGCCAAAACATCCCCTTTTACCGATTTCTTTAAATACATCGCCAATTTTTGTTTGGCTCAACTATAATGTTACCTTAGTTTTGGATATGATTTCAATTTGCAGATAATACAATGAACAACGATATAGAACGTCCAAAAGATCCTAACAAGGGCAAGTCTGTTGCCGGGATCATTTTACTTGCTGTAGGCAGCATACTGCTGCTTCAGCAATTCAACCTCTTCTTTATACCACATAATATTGTTTTGTGGCCATTTTGGCTTGTCTTCTGGGGGCTTTATATTGGCTCAAAGCATCAGTACAAAAAAGCCTCATGGCTTTTGCTGGTAGGCTTAGGTGTATTGCTTCTGCTCAGCAAAAACATCAATAATTCCGACCGTATTCTTTGGCCCTTAGCTGTAATTGGATTTGGTATGTGGCTGATATTAAGGCGCAACAAACATTTTGATCCGCAGCAATGGAAAAACGATTTCAAAGGAGAAAAATGGACCAACTGGGATAAAAAGGAGCCCTTCCAATTTGAAAAAGCCGAAACTGTTGACTACACCGTAAAAGAAGAAGGCAGCGAGATCCCCCCGGTTGATCCCTACGCTCAAAAACAACAGCAATACAACACCAAATATTCCGGCGATGATTATATCGATACCGTATCCATTTTTGGCGGGGTTAACAAAACCATTCTTTCCAAACAATTCCGCGGAGGCGATATCGTAAACATATTTGGCGGCGCCGAACTTGATTTTACCCAGGCAGATATTAACGGCCGTATCATCATCGATATTACCCAGATCTTCGGCGGCACCAAAATCATAGTGCCATCAAACTGGCAGGTAGTATCCGATCTGGCTGCGGTTTTTGCCAGTGTTGATGATAAACGCATCAGAAGCACCGCAAGCGTAGGCAGCGAAAAGGTGCTGGTACTTAAAGGGGTATCCATATTCGCGGGGGTAGATATCCGCAGTTATTAATTAAGGCAGCTAATTACGAAAAGCATAAACAACATGAACTGGTACGTAGCAAAATTAGTTTTCAGGGTGATAAGCGGGGATGGCGACCATCAGGCACAATTTGATGAGCAATTAAGATTGATCAGCGCAGATAATGAACTGGTGGCTTATGAAAAAGCCAACCGGATTGGTCACGCCAACCAGGATAGCTTCAAGAATATTGAAAAGCAAACCGTTAAATGGCAATTTATTGATGTAGCCGAGCTTAACCAGCTTGGCGAACTTACCGACGGCGCCGAATTGTATTACAACATACACGAAACACCCGATGCCGACCTGTACATTGCCTGGGCGCATCATAAGTCGGCCTTATTGGGCATCAGAAATTAAAACTTAAACCACAGAAAGCAACCCGTTTTGGAAGTTCCATCAATACAAACATCAAAACTATATGCGGCATTTGTAATATGCGGTGTGGCCTGGGCTGCATTACAAACTTACATCATTCATAGTTTTGGTTTTTTATGGTTCACCGCCGCAACCGATGGCCTGTTGAGCGCCGTGTTGCTTTCATGTGCCTGCTGGCTTATCAACAATAACTTACGCTACTATCAGCCGGGTAAGGGCAGCTATATTAACCTGTTTATCTGGTGCGTAGCACTTGCAGGGATCTGCACGGCCGGCTGCCGCTACCTGTTACCGCTCATTAACAGCGACACAATTTACACCGGTTTCCTGGCCCAGTCGTTAACCATCCGCTTTTTTACCGACTTTTTAGCTATCGGCTGGATGGCCATGATCAGCTTACTGTGGTTTTCACAGCTCGACCAGAAAGAAACCCTGAAACGCAAAACCGAAGCCGAGCAGTTGGCCCGCGAGGCCGAGCTTTATAATCTGCGTCAGCAATTACAACCCCACTTCTTGTTTAACAGCTTAAACTCGATTAACGCGCTTATTGGTTTTAAGCCCGACGAAGCCCGCAGAATGATCCACCAGTTATCCGACTTCTTACGCGGAACGCTTAAAAAGGATGATCAGTTACAGGTTAGCCTTACCGAGGAATTGGCACATCTTAATTTATACCTCGATATAGAAAAAGTACGCTTTGGCCACCGTTTACAAACCGAAATAAGCTGTGACCCCAAATGCGGAACCGCCATACTGCCATCCATGCTGCTACAGCCTTTGGTTGAAAATGCCATTAAATTTGGCCTGTACGACACCATAGGCGAAGTTACAGTGAGCATTCGCGGTGAAATTGAGGATGGCTACCTGAACTTAATGGTACAGAACCCATATGACCCACAAACATCGAAACCAAAAAAAGGTACAGGTTTTGGTTTGCGGGGAGTGCAACGGCGATTATATTTGCTGTATGCCCGCAATGATTTAATGGAAACCCATGCGAGCGATGATCTGTACACTACCATTATAAAAATACCGCAACTATGAAGCGAGCTTTAATTATTGATGATGAACCTTTAGCCCGCATGGTTGTAAGGGAATACCTGCTTGATTTTAAAGACATTGAACTGATACAGGAATGTAACGACGGCTTTGAAGGCCTCAAAGCCATTCAGCAGCACCAGCCCGACCTGGTTTTTTTAGATATCCAGATGCCTAAAATTACCGGCTTCGAAATGCTTGAACTGGTTGAACAACCTCCTGCCGTAATATTTGCCACCGCATTTGACGAATACGCCATCAAAGCTTTTGAAGCCCACGCGGTTGACTATTTATTAAAACCATTCAGTAAAGAACGGTTTAATAAAGCGGTTGAAAAGTTCCTGGCCTCAGCCGCGCCAAAACCTGCCGTTAAGCAAACGGAAGAGTTGCTGGAGACCGCCGCTACCCAGTCGCCCGCCCAGCATGAGCGTATTGTGGTTAAAACCGGCACCAAGGTAAAGATCATCCCCGTTGCCGATGTTGAGTATTTACAGGCCGATGATGATTATGTAAGTGTGATCACCAAAGAAGGCTCGTACCTCAAAAACAAAACCATGAGCTTTTTTGAGCAAACCCTTGATCCTAATCATTTTGTTCGAGTTCATCGTTCCTACATCGTAGCTATACAACAAATCACCCGTATCGACCCATACGAAAAAGACGCGCACCTGGCCATCCTGAAATCAGGCGCTAAAATCCCGGTAAGTAAAACAGGGTATGTGAAGTTGAAACAGGTGCTGGGGATATAGAACCAACTGCTTACAACAAAAAAATGTCATTGCGAGGAGGGACGACGAAGCAATCGCATGCTATACAGAGCGGCTATGCATCCGTGCGATTGCCGCGCTGCGCTCGCAATGACATGGAGATTATAACCTGCATTTTTAGCCAATAAAAAAATCTCCCCTCCCGCATAATTTCCTTCCAACAACTCCGTTAACTATAATTATAGTTAAAAACCTGACCAATGCCTAAACCAATTACATTGCTGCTATTAATTATATTGGCAGCACTTCACAAAACCGAAATCCCCGACAGCAAAAGAGCTAACGATGTGCGTCTTAAAGTATGGCCTAAGCTTCAGAAAGAGCTTAAAGACAAAGGCTTTGCCCCCTATGGCTCAGTGTACCTCCGTATCATTAAAGACATCAGCGTACTTGAAGTATGGGTAAAATCGGCTAATAAATACCAGCTCTTTAAAACTTATGACGTATGCACATATTCAGGCGGGTTAGGTACCAAAACCCGCAGCGGCGACGGTAAAAGCCCGGAAGGCTTATATACCATAGAGCCCAAACAACTAAACCCGGTAAGCAACTATTACCTGGCTATTAATGTAGGCTATCCTAATGCTGTGGAAAAAGCCAAAGGTTATACCGGCAGTGCCATCATGGTACATGGGCATTGTGCTTCTATAGGTTGCTATGCCATGACCGATGCACGGATAGAAGAAATTTATACCCTGGTTTACGAGGCATTTGTAGCCGGCCAAAAGCAAGTCCGTGTTGATATTTTCCCTTTCCGGATGGATGACGCAAACTTAAAGCGCTATGCGGCTTACAGACAGGATGCCTTTTGGCGCAGCCTCAAACCGGCTTACGAATTATTTGAAAAACGACAGCTACCAGTTGATTATCATCTTAAGGGGAAGGAATACGCTTATTAACCGTTGATTTTTTGATTACGCGGATGGGGCTCAAATATTTAGCTTGTGATCGGTATTATCACCAGAAGTATTCGAAAGATTTTAATTCCCTCCCTTGGGAGGGGTGCGGCTGGATTTCGTGGTGGCAGGGAGGGGTTTATACTTCATTTCAGGCGAATAAGTCTGTGAATAAAACCCCTCCCTACACCCTCCCAGGGGAGGGAATCGCACAATCCCTCGCTTTTTCTATTTCTTCCGAACACTTCTGGCGTTAACACACGCTCAATGTCAATCCGAATAAGGATTTGCATTCCCCGGGGAGGAGACTTCGGCCACCAGGCATAACATGGAGACTTTATTTACAAAGTTTACATTTTTATTTACAATCCTGGTTCTTCTGACAGTAAGGTATCAAAGTAATTTCGCTGGATCAACTTTGATATGATATGAAAAATAAAAGAAACGTTTTGTCCTGCCTGATTATTCTGCTGGCAGGAGTAATTTATTCCCCTGCACAGGCCCAGCAAAAGCATGCCGAAAGCGTAATCCCTTTCGCCGGACCTAACCGAATCACCCGTAATATCATACAAGATAAAAAAGGCAACATTTGGATTGCTGCATTTGATGGTATTTTTCGGTACGATGGGAAATCCTTTACCAATATCACAAGTAAAGTGAGTTCGGCCCGCTTTTTTTCTGTTTTAGAAGATAGGAAAGGCAACTTGTGGTTCGGCTCTATCGGTTCAGGTGTTTACCGTTACGACGGGAAATCCTTTCGTAATTTTACAATAAAGGATGGCCTTCTCAATAATGATGTTGTAAGTATTTATGAAGATAAAAAAGGCAGCATCTGGTTCGGCGTTTGGGGTGGAACAAGCCGGTATGATGGAATATCATTTCGGAATTATATCATAAACGGATATGGGATGAATGAAGACCCAACAGGGAAAACATTTCCGGATAGGGCACCTTACGAAGTTAATTCAATTATTGAAGACAGAACGGGCAAGCTTTGGTTTGCCACAAGAGGCAACACCTTTGTGTACGACGGAAAAATATTTAACGTTTTCAGCCGTAATGGTAAACCTTTTACCAATGTTCGTTCTGTAATGGAAGATAAAAAGGGCAATATCTGGCTCGCCGGCGGTGATGGACTGTGGCGCTATGATGGTAGTTCATTTACCAATTTCACCCGGAAATTTGCGGGTTACGTTTACGAAGATAAAAAAGGAAACATTTGGACAAGTTCAGAAAGTGCTGATAACCCCAACAGGGTACTTTCTGGTTTTAGCGCTAATACAGCGGCCTGGGCGCTTTCCCGTTACGATGAAAAATCCTTGTCTGATAAAAAGCCATCAGTAACCGAAATAACTAATAAGCCAATGGTTTTTGGGATTTTAGAAGATGATAAAGGAAATATTTGGTTTGGTGCTATAGGTGGAGTGTACCGGTATGATGGAAACACTATAACAGACTTTAAAGGGATGTAGCTGATGATCCGTCTCACACTGGCAGAAGAATACGTATTCAGCTATCATTCCATCAGCAACACCATCAAAGCTTCTTCAACCCGCTCTTCTTCAAGTAAATGCTTAGCTTTCAAATGTAATTGCAGCTCACGGGTCTGGCTGTCGCCGATGGTGGCATCAAGTACTTCTTTTATCTCCGGGGTAAGCGCAAAGGCTTCGATAGCCTCATCGCCGGGTATAGCTTCGAGGTTACCCAATTGCCCGAGGTTGTTACCTGTAAGGATCCTCGAATTGCGGATAGCATAAGGCAGTGCATCAACACCTATACCCATTTTGGTATTGGGTTTGGCTACTTTAAACAGGTTATCTTTAGTAACCCGGCAATACCAGTCGCCGCCAAGCCGGGCAACCAGGTCCATTTTGGCCTGGTTTATTTTGCCATCCGCGTCTAAAACGGCATCATTAATGTGCATCATCTTGATTTCGGCGAATACAAGATTGCCGGCGCCATGGCCTTGTCCCAATTCAACAACCTCCTTAACTACACATTCCATTTGCACATATGACTCCGCCACGCGTGGCGGTTTTACCAATTGGGATGGTACAGGTGTTAAACCCGATTTAATAAACTCATTAACACCCTGCGGATACTCTACGCTTGAGAGCGAAGTTTGCTGCACCATATCATAATTAACAATATTGATCACGCATTCGGGCACTTCTTTTACATTTTCGAGCGTGTGTTTGGTGGTATTATCCCTCACCCGCCGTGATGGCGAAAAAATACATATGGGCGGATTAACGCTGAAAATATTAAAGTAACTGAAAGGGCTCAGGTTTACATTCCCGGCTTTATCAACCGTTGAGGCCAGGCAAATCGGTCGCGGAGCTACCGCAAAGTTCAGGTAGCTTTGGAGTTGAACAGGAGAAAGATCGGATATGTGGATGGTGGGCATGGACGTTTTACTTTCACCGTCATTGCGAGGTACGAAGCAATCCCCAATTGGCAGAGAAGCTATACAAGTCCCTCTGTATAGTTTGGGATTGCTTCGTACCTTATAATGACGGAATTATAAGTTATTGATTATTAAGTATATTTTCTCGATCAATTTTATAACATGGGCGTTGCCTGCGGCCCGGGCTTTCCGTTACAAGTCCTCGCCTTTCCTACCCGCAATCCCTGCACGCGCTGTGGGCTTTTCACTGCAATCCCTAACGCGGCCCCGCACGTCATAATACATTTTAAAGGTCATAACCATTTTTTCCCGGGGTTTCCTGGTGGGTTATAGCAATGACGCATTTTATGCTTACTGGTATTATTTCTTACTTCTTCAACTTCAATATCGAAAAATCACTATTGGATTTTTTAATAATATTCCCGAGCATGCCTAAACCGGTAACCTCCATTTCAACCAAATCTCCCGGCTGCAGCCATTGTGGTTCATAATCTGCATTATTAAGTACACCGGTGCCATTCAGTTCAAGAAAACAACCTGTACCAACCGTTCCTGAGCCAATTACATCGCCCGGCAAAACATCACAACCATAGGCAGCACGCTCAATGATCTCGGCAAAGGTCCAGTCCATATCGGCCATATTACCTGCGGATACCTGTTTGCCATTCACCACGCATTTCATCTCCAGGTTATAGGCATTCCCTGTATGACCAGGTTTTGCAGGTACTTTATATTGCTCCAGTTCGTCGGGCGTTACCAGCCAGGGACCAATCACCGTCGAAAAATCCTTACCCTTTGCCGGGCCAAGGTTCAGCAGCATTTCTTCCATTTGCAGGGTACGGGCGCTCATATCGTTCATGATCATGTAACCGGCAATAAAGCTATCGGCTTCGGCGGCGGTAATGTTACGGCCTTTTTTATTGAGAACAACGGCAACTTCCAGCTCAAAATCAAGCTTTTGAAAATGATCGGGCATACATTCAATTTCGCCGGGGCCTTGTACAGCGTTATGGTTAGTGAAATAAAATATAGGGTACTGATCAAACTCGGGTATCATATCCAGCTTACGGTTGCGCCTTGCCGAAGCCACATGCTGACGAAACGCATAACCATCGCGGCATGATGTTGGGTGCGGCACCGGGGCCATCAGCTCAAAAAACAGTTCCTCTTTAGCCTCTATCTTTCCCGACCGGATATCTTCGTTAACCCGTGCAGCATGCTCCATCAGTTCGGGGCCTCCCCATAAAAACTCGTTCATATTGTCGGGGATCAGCTTATCGCAGGAGTTTAAATTGTAGATATGGCCACTAACAAAAACGCCAAGATGTTCGCGGTCTTCGGTTTTATAGGATACTAATTTCATAGAGTAGCTTAATTGGTATAATCAAAGCTAATGATTTTGATTGAGGGAATTATAGTGAATGGTTGATTAAGTTGAGAGGTCCCTCTCGCGGGCGTATATAAAGATATACTGCCACCGCTCGGCTCCAGCCCATAGCCGTTAACTTAAGGAAAAAACTCTTCAAAGCGAGGGAATGTGCGACTCCCCTCTTGAGAGGGGTGGAGGGGTGTGTTATTCTACGTGCAGCTTATCGCTTGTATAACACACCCCTGCTCCCGCTCTTTCCCACTACGCCCCCTCTCAAGAGGGGATTTTAAAGCGCATGTGCTAAATTAATCTCTTAGGTTAATGGCTATGGGCTGGAGCCGAGCGGCGGCGTAAGGATTAAAAAATAACTAACCAGTCACCTAATCAACCACTCACTATTCAACCCAAAACTTGCATCCTAAATATAATCCCGCTAACTTAGTATCATGTTACGCGTACAAATGCATTTTCTGTTTTCATTGGGGTTAACCTCCATGAGCGATGCGTCATCGTTCAGAGATGCTATGCTTGCTAAGATCGTGCTGGCGCAATACTAATTTCCCCTCCTCTTTCCTCTATTATTTTTAACCAATTATTTATTAAATGGTCAGGTTATGCGTTACGGACTTTTTAGC
Source organism: Mucilaginibacter sp. SG538B (assembly GCF_013376065.1). NCBI lineage: Bacteria > Pseudomonadati > Bacteroidota > Sphingobacteriia > Sphingobacteriales > Sphingobacteriaceae > Mucilaginibacter > Mucilaginibacter sp. SG538B. The sequence goes on along the minus strand of NZ_JABMJI010000004.1, from coordinate 549,591 downwards.
CCGAACACAAATCAGCATTTTATACGTTTTATAGTTAACCAATTAAACCAATCCATGCCTCTATATCATAGTTTAGGATCAATTCCGCCTAAGCGGCATACGCAATTCCGTAAGCCCGATGGTAGTTTATATGCCGAAGAGCTGGTGTCAACCGAAGGTTTTTCAAGCCTTTATTCGCTGGTGTACCACGCCTATCCGCCCACCATTGTAAAAACCCTTGGCGAGCCCTACAGCGTGGAACCTAAAATAGCGCGCGAAAAACACTTGAAACATACCAGTTTGATAGGTTTCAATATCAAGCCCGAGGATGATTACCTGCAAAGCCGCAAGCCGGTACTGGTAAACAGCGATCTGCATATTTCGCTGGCAGCACCGCGCCAAAGCATGACCGACTATTTTTATAAGAACAGCCAGGCCGATGAAGTAGTTTTCATTCACGAAGGCACAGGTACTTTAAAAACAGGTTTCGGCAACATCAAGTTCCAATACGGCGATTACCTGGTGATCCCCCGCGGCACCATTTACCAGATGGAGTTTGACGGCACGGCCAACCGGCTTTTCATTGTGGAAAGCTTTAGCCCTATCCGGCCGCCAAAGCGTTATCGCAACCAGTATGGGCAATTGATGGAGCATTCGCCTTATTGTGAGCGCGATATCAAACTGCCGGCCGATCTGAAAACTTATGATGAACATGGCGATTTCAAGATCCTGATCAAAAAGCAAGGTCTTATTTATCCCTATATATATGGCACTCATCCTTTTGATTTTGTGGGCTGGGATGGATTCCATTATCCCTGGGCGCTATCTATCCATGATTTTGAACCAATAACAGGCAGGTTACATCAGCCACCACCGGTACACCAAACCTTTGAGGGTAATAACTTCGTGATCTGCTCCTTTGTGCCCCGCAAGTTTGATTACCATCCGTTATCTATCCCTGCACCTTATAACCACAGCAATGTAGACAGCGATGAGGTTTTGTACTATGTAGATGGCGATTTCATGAGCCGCAAAAGTGTAGTAAAAGGGCAGATCACCCTGCATCCGGGGGGTATCCCACACGGCCCGCACCCCGGCTCGGTTGAAAAATCAATAGGCAAGGAATCAACAGACGAACTGGCGGTGATGATAGACCCATTCAGGCCGCTGATGCTTACGGAAGACGCGATTAAGATTGAGGACGAAAATTATTATAAGAGCTGGCAAGAGTAAGGCGAAAGGTTAAAGGCGAAAGCTGAAAGGTTTTAAACTCCGGCCACTAATACAATAACTCAAAAATCATTGCAATAATTAACCATGAACACACAAACTTTAGATAAAAAAGTCTCCCCTACCGGGGGAGATTTAGAGGGGGCTGACTTCCTGCCCCTTAACGGCACCGATTATGTGGAATTTTATGTAGGCAATGCCAAGCAGGCTGCCCATTACTATAAAACCGCCTTCGGTTTTCAAAACCTGGCGTATGCCGGACCCGAAACCGGGGTGCGCGACAGGGCATCATACGTATTACAACAAGGCAAAATCAGGATTGTGCTTACCACTCCCCTGCACTCTGATCACCCTATTGCCGATCATGTTAAAAAACATGGCGATGGTGTAAAAGTGCTGGCCCTTTGGGTTGACGACGCCTATGATGCCTTTGAGCAAACCACCAAACGAGGCGCCCAGCCATACCAGCAACCGCAAACCCTGACTGATGAAAACGGCGAAGTACGTACCAGCGGCATCAAATTATACGGCGAAACCGTGCATATGTTCATCGAGCGTAAAAACTACAAAGGCTTGTTTTTACCGGGATATCAAAAGCTGGAAAATAACTACAACCCGGCAGATACCGGTCTGCTATATGTTGACCATTGCGTGGGCAACGTAGGCTGGCATAAAATGAACGAATGGGTTAACTTTTATGAAGAGGTTTTAGGTTTCCGAAATATCCTCACTTTTGATGATAAAATGATCTCGACCGAATATTCGGCTTTGATGAGCAAGGTGATGAGCAACGGAAACGGCTATGTAAAATTCCCGATCAATGAACCTGCCGAAGGTAAAAAGAAATCGCAGATTGAGGAATACCTGGAGTTTTACGAGGACGAAGGTGTACAGCACCTGGCCCTTGCCACCCATGATATTGTAGCTACTGTTACCGAACTGCAAAACCGGGGCGTTGAATTCTTAACTGTTCCTTCAACTTATTATGATGATCTGATTGACCGTGTTGGCCATATTGACGAAGACCTTGAGCCGTTGAAACGCTTAGGTATTTTGGTTGATCGCGATGACGAAGGATACCTGTTGCAGATCTTCACCAAACCTGTTGAAGACAGGCCAACCCTGTTCTTTGAAATTATTCAGCGCAAGGGTGCCAAATCATTCGGCGCAGGTAATTTTAAAGCCCTATTTGAGGCCATTGAACGTGAACAAGAAGCAAGGGGAAATCTTTGATTTCGGATTTCGGAATCTCGATTTCGGATTTTTAATATTGAAATTATGATTAGGAGCCGGGCATTGCCCGGCTTTTTATTTGGTTGGCAATAGATTATATTTGATATAATCAACAATCACTTTTTATGAAGAAAGCTTTACTTATCATTGTCGCTCTTGCGTTAAGCCTTAACTGCTTAGCCCAGAATGCTCCGGCCACCAAACCCGTTTATGATGCCACCCTGGCCAAAAAACTCGGAGCCGATGATTATGGTATGAAAAAATATGTGATGGCCTTTTTAAAAGAAGGGCCAACACAACTCGAAGATTCGGCGGCTAATATGCAGCTGCAGATGGCGCACCTTAAAAATATTGGCCGCCTTGCTGCCGAAGGTAAGCTTGTTGTTGCAGGGCCGTTTTTAGATAACCAGCCTTTACGCGGCATTTTTATTTTTAATGTAGAAACTGTGGAAGAAGCCCAAAAACTTACCGAAACCGATCCGGCCATCAAAGCAGGGGCTTTAGTGATGGAGCTGCACCCTTTTTATTGCAGCGCGGCGCTGATGCAGGTAGTGCCGATTCACAACACCCTCCAAAAGAAAAGCATGACCAATTAAATGGATGACGTACTATTTGTACTTGAACAGCTTAAAGAAAAAGCTGATGCTGCGTACTTAAAAGGCATGGCCCGTTTTGGTATTGATAATTCGAGGGCTTTAGGGGTAAAATTGCCGGAGATCCGCAAACTGGCTAAGATCATTAAAAAAGATCATGAACTGGCTTTAGCACTTTGGGATACGCAAATACATGAAGCCCGGATGCTGGCCTCCATGATAGCTGATCCTAAACAGGTTACCCCCGAACTAATGGACAGCTGGACCGGCGACTTTTATTCATGGGATATCTGCGACCAGGTTTGCGGTAACCTTTTTGACCGCACCCCATTTGCCATTGATAAAGCTGTTGAATATAGCAGTCATGAGCAGGAATTTGTAAAACGTGCCGGTTTCGTTTTAATGGCCGAATATGCAGTTCATAATAAAACGGCGCCCGACGAAATATTTACAAACCTATTTCCTATTATGGAGCGGGAAGCGTGGGATAACCGGAACTTTGTTAAAAAAGCTATTAACTGGGCTTTACGCCAAATAGGCAAACGGAATAATATATTAAAAGTTAAAGCCATTAACACTGCACAAAATATATATAACCAACCCAGCAAATCGGCCAAATGGATTGCAAAAAACGCGCTTGATGAACTAATAAGAAAATAATGATTTAATATTTTCCATAAAGTTAAATTCTCGGCAAATTGCCTGTAAAATAGGACATTATAAAACCCAATAATAGTTCACCCATATTTACTAAAATAGCGGCCGCTATTTTTTACAATTAAATTACATCAAACAATTTTGTGAAGGATACCTTCATTTTTTTAACACAAAAATGAAGTGTGAGCATATTTTTGTAAAATATCACTTAAATTAAGAGTAGATATGGCCAAATATTCTTCAAGCCGTAAATACCAGTAAAAGAATACATTATAAAGTATCAAAAATATTATATTTGAAGCAGGCCAAATGTGGAATAAATGATTGATAAGACGCCACGGCCATACAACTGATGGTTATAAATTATAAAAACTTCAAATCATGGCACATGTTTTAGTCATATGCACGTGTCAAAAACAAGTTGAATTAGTGAACAGATTGTTGATATGAGTTTTTTTGAAAAGGGCAAACTTTCCGGCGATGATGTACATCTTACCCCTTTGATCAATGATCTGGATACGGGGATCTGGAAGTACAATTTCAATACAAGGGAAGTAAAATGGTCGACGGGCTTCTATACGCTGTTAGGTTATCAAGTCAATGAAATTGAATGTGATGCTTATACTTTTTTTGAACATCTGCTTTACCACGGCGATAAACCGTTTTTTTTCAACGCCATTAACAACAGGATAGCGGAAGACACACCACCGCTCCAATTACGTTTTTTAACAAAAAAAAACGGGTACCAGTGGTTTGAAACCACTATCAGGAAACTGGACGACGAGCATGGCAGTATAGTTTACGGTTCGCTTGTAAACATCAACCGTTACAAACAAGATGACTTATTATCGGCTCATAGCCAAATCACCAATGATGATGCCTTTAAAACAGCACGCTTAGGCATCTGGGAAATTGATCCTCAAAACATCAATACCATTGTGCTGTCAAAACAAGTATATGACTTATTTGATCTTCAAAATCATTTAAAACTTAGCGTTGAAGAGTTTATTAGTTTTTTTGAGCCTCCGTACCGGCCTGTTTTACAAAATGCTATTAACCATACTGTTGAAGACAGCAGGCCCTTTGATATTGAATTGCTTTTACGTTCGGCCAAAAACAATATGTTATGGCTAAAAGTAAAGGCTGTACCTGTGATTGATCACCTGGGTAAATGCACATCAGTAAAAGGGGTTATCCAGGATATCGACAGCGAAAAAAGAAAGTTGCTGAAACTTGAACAGTCGATAAATTTACTGACCGACCAAAACCGCCGCCTGCAAAACTTCGCGTACATTGTTTCACATAATCTTCGTTCGCATACGGGCAACCTTCAATTTATGGTAAACCTGTTTGAACAAACCGAAACAACTGAAGAACGGGAGGAGATCTTTTCGCATATTAAAACCATCAGCGACAGCCTGGACCTGACCATCGAACACATAAACGAAATAGTTAAGATTCAAACCGAAATTACCAAAGAGCGGAAAGTGGTTGAGTTGGAGCCCATGTTCAAAAACATTTGCTCGGCGTTAAAAAATAATATTGAGACCATAAACGCCCACGTTGAAGGTGACTTTACGCAATGCCGCGAGATCAGTTATATACCGGCTTACATGGAAAGTATTTTACAAAACCTGCTTACCAACTCCTTAAAATACAGTCACCCCGACAGGCAGCCCATTATAAAATGCTATACCTTAACAGAAGGGAAACATATTTATCTCATTTTTGAAGATAACGGCCTTGGTATTGATCTTGACCGTTATGGCGATAAGATTTTTGGCATGTACAAAACATTTCATCAAAATACGGATGCCAAAGGCATTGGCTTATTTATAACCCGTAACCAGATTGAAGCATTAGGCGGAAGCATTAAAGTTGACAGTACAGTAAACGTTGGCACAAAATTTACTATCAGATTGGTATAATTAAAATTACCAAGAGATGATTGCAGAGCGAAGTCCGGCTAACACCTGGATTGTGGATGATGATAGTATTTACGTTTACGGCCTTAAAAAATTAATAAGCATAAAGGAACTGAATACCCAATTAAGCCATTTTGTAAATGGAGAAGAAGCCATTTGCGCATTGAAAAAAGCAAACGAAGACCATAACCTACCCGATGTAATATTACTGGATATTAATATGCCGGTTATGGATGGATGGGAGTTTATGCATGAATTTGCGAAAATAAAACCCCGAACGGGGAAAAAGATCGCTGTTTATATGGTGAGCTCATCCGTTGATCTTAACGATATCCACCGGGCTAAAAATATTTCTGAAGTTTCTGACTATCTGTTCAAACCTGTAAGAATAAATCAGTTAAAAGAGGTTTTTGACAACGTTTAACTGCAAGTGAACGAGCAAGTAAAAAAATACGGAACCTAAAAAAGGCTCCGTATTTATTATTGCTTCATTAATACCGAAGTAGAAATAAAGTATTGGGAGGTATCTTTAAATGTAAGCTGAACTTTTCCGCCTACATTGCTCACCACGCCGTATGAAACAGATTTATTAGACAAAGTAAACTTTATCCGGTTACCGCTTTGCACCCAGGAACCCGACGCAGATGCCCCCTTTTGCCCAATAATAGTGTAACTATTATCAGTCCGTGAAACATAACAATCTTCAGCGCCTACGTAAGCGGCTGTCCATGTGCCATCACCTTTCAGGGTAGTTTGGTTATCACTTATGCATGGAGATACAACGTTTGTATAGGTATCTGAGTGACCGGTGGTGATGTTTATATTCGTTTCTGATATCAGCGAATACTTACCTGCATAAGCATTTACAGGTTCACCCTTTTCTTTTTTGCAAGCATTACCCGCAAGTAATGCTACTGTGGCCAGGCTTAAAAAATATATTTGTTTTTTCATAAACGCAGGAAACAACCGTATGCTATTATTCAATATAGCTTTCCAGTATTTTAAAACCGCCTGTTGTTTCCAACTCAACTTTATCGATGCTTTTTGGTAACAGGATACATTCGCCCATTTTAACCGCGTATGCCTGGTTGTTATATTTTACAGTATAACCGCCTTCAACACAAACATGGATCACAAATGAATCAAGCGCCGAATAGTCTTTCGATATACTTTCGTCAAAATCGAGCACATTGGTAGTAAAATAAGGGCAGGTAACCAGTTTTACAGTTTCGTTCTTTTTAGGTTCGTATTGGGTTTTATATTCGGGATAATGCTTGTAATCAATAGCGGCAAGAGCTTCTTCGGTATGTAACTCACGTTTATTGCCTTTATCATCAACGCGGTCAAAATCGTAAATACGATAAGTAATATCAGATGTTTGCTGAATTTCGGCAATCAATAAACCTTTGCCAATAGTATGCACCCTGCCTGCGGGTAAAAAGAAAACATCATCAGCTACTGCATCTTCTTTGTTAAGGATATCCATGATATGACCGCTGTTTAAAGCATCGACATATTTTTGCTCGGTCATTTCCTGGTTAAAACCGGTAATCAGTGTCGACCCCGGATCGGCTTCAATGATATACCACATTTCGGTTTTACCAAATGAGTTATGGCGTACTTTGGCCAGCTTGTCATCGGGGTGTACCTGTACCGAAAGATCATCATTGGCATCAATAAATTTCACCAATAACGGAAAGATGTTGCCAAAGTGATCATAAACCTTTTTACCAACCAGCTCATCTTTGTATTGCTCTAATAAGTCGGCCAGTGATTCACCTTCCAAAGCGCCCGAAGCTACAACCGAAACATCAGATTTTACGCCTGATATTTCCCAGGTTTCGCCGCAGTTGGGCAGGCTGCCAAAATCTTTATGCAAATAGGTTTTTATCTTTTGACCGCCCCATATCTTGTCTTTATATATGGTTTTAAATTTTAATGGATATAATGCCGACATAGTGTTATGTATTTTTGCCCGCTAAGTTAGGAGTTAAATAGAAAATTGAAAACGCTAAATTGGTTTACTCAGCTTAATGTGTAACAAAAAAGCCCATACGATGATGTATGAGCTTTTTCTTATTTAAATCGCCTGGCAATTATTTACCTAAGCGTTTTTTCAGGTTCTCGTCAATTGCAGCCAAAAACTCTTCGGTGTACAGGTAATCGGTACCATGCTCCACTTTTGGTTTAATGGTGATGGCCAAATCTTTGGTCATTTTGCCGCTTTCAACAGTTTCAATACAAACTTCTTCCAAAGCCTTGCAGAAATTGATCAATTCTGTGTTCTTATCCAAGATGCCACGGAATTCCAAACCTCTTGTCCAGGCAAAAATAGAGGCAATTGGATTGGTTGAAGTTGGCTTACCGGCCTGGTGATCACGATAGTGACGGGTTACAGTACCGTGGGCAGCTTCAGCTTCCATTACAGTACCATCAGGAGTAACCAGGGTTGAGGTCATTAAACCTAATGAACCAAAGCCTTGTGCTACAGTATCTGACTGTACGTCGCCATCGTAGTTTTTACAAGCCCAAACAAAGTTACCGTTCCATTTAAGGGCCGATGCAACCATGTCGTCAATTAAGCGGTGCTCATACGTGATACCGGCTGCTTCAAACTTTTGTTTGTAATCATTTTGATAGATCTCTTCAAAAATATCTTTGAAGCGGCCATCATATTTTTTAAGAATGGTATTTTTGGTTGAAAGGTATAAAGGCCAGCCTTTCATTAAAGCCTGGTTAAAGCAGGCATGCGCAAACCCTTTGATAGACTCATCGGTATTGTACATCGTCAATGCAACACCATCACCTTTAAAATTAAATACCTCGTATGATTGCTCGGGGCCGCCATCTTCAGGAGTAAACTTAACGGTTAATTTACCTTTGCCTTTAGTTAAGAAATCGGTAGCACGGTACTGGTCGCCAAACGCGTGACGGCCAATGCAGATAGGTGCTGTCCAGTTAGGTACCAGGCGGGGTACATTGGACATAACAATAGGCTCACGAAAAACAGTGCCATCCAATATGTTACGGATAGTACCGTTTGGTGATTTCCACATTTGTTTTAACCCAAACTCTTTCACCCTTGCTTCGTCGGGAGTAATAGTAGCACATTTAATACCAACGCCGTATTGTTTAATTGCGTTAGCTGCGTCAATAGTTACCTGGTCGTCGGTTTGGTCGCGGTACTCGATACCCAGATCGTAATATTTAATATCAAGATCAAGGTACGGGGTAATCAATTTGTCTTTAATGAATTTCCAGATTATTCGGGTCATTTCATCGCCATCCAGTTCAACTACCGGATTCTCTACTTTTATTTTTGACATGCCTGATGTGGTTTTTGTTATACAAACGGCCCAAATATATAAAATTGACTTTATCAATTTTATCAAATAACGCAATGAAAAATTATAGATTTCGTTATAATGACAATTATTAACACCGGCATTGTTGTTTTTATAAACTTTGGTGCTATTTTTATAAAATAAAACGCTTACCATAAAACAAGCTCCTTTTATACAGGTGCTGCCGTTTATTTATGATAAAATCCATACTAAAAATCTCCATTATAATCCTGCTGTGTTTTGTATCTTTTTTTGCTAAAGCCCAAATAGGCTTTGATTATGCACAATATGACGTTGGCTTTGCCGCAGGTATCAACCAGGCCAGTTCTACCGATGTGCAAACCCTAAAAACAACACCTTCTATAAATCTTAACTTTACTTACAATCAAGGCCCGTTTGTAAATTATGTATTTAATGTGGAGGTAGGCCGTTTAAAAGGCGGTTCGCCGGCTACAAGTACACAAAGGCAATTTGAAAACCATTTCAGTGCTTACTCTTTCAGGGTGCAGGTACAGGCAGGCGAATTAATTGACTACTCAAGAAGTGCTGTAGCCAATGCTTTTAAAAACCTTTACCTGTCATCGGGCTTAGGATACATTAATAATAATGTTGTATACAGAACACAAGATGCGCTTTTATTAGAGCAGGGCCTGGAATTACCCTACGAACGCAAAACAAATGAAATATTTATACCACTAAGGCTGGGTTATGAGTTTAAGCTGTTTAACAGTTACAACCAGCCTGCAGTTAAAATTGACCTGGGCTACCAGTACAATTTTATTATGGGCGATAATCTTGACGCCTACGTTGCCGGCGCGCATAACGACGCGTATTCGCAGGTTACTTTAGGTTTCAAATTTGCCATTGGTGGTGTTACATCTTACCGGAAACAGATCCATTATTAAGCTTAGGCTAAATCTTTTTTGATTGATTTGCTTTTTGGCAGGATTTTTACTGCGTATATTTATATAATAAAAGCACAAACCTATGAACAACGATCAAATAGACGATGCAGGTTTCAATGATGATCTGCCTGATCGCGACGAAAACCTGAAAGATGAACTGGGCGAAACCATTGATAAGGAAGACCTGAGTTATAACCCGGACGATAATAGCTACGAATACGATGTTAAAAGCGATGACCCGGATTATGACCATCCCGATCCGTATCATACTGCCGCAAAAAACGGCGAGGATTTTAACTCCACCTATGACGAGGCAAACCCTTACGATGTAGACGGCGAATTTGACGAAGATCGTTCGCTTGAAACCGATGTAGATGAATTGGGAATGCACATTGACAACGGCGAAAGCGTTGAGATTGATCCGGTTGATGCTGCCCTTTCTCACACTCCCGAAGACGACCGCGACGACCTTGACGAAGAAGGATACCCCAAAAATGACAGGGAACCCCTGAGATAATTTATTAACTGCTGAGTTGTGGGTTTTTAATTAGGCCCGCAGCTCAGCATTTAAAACCCGGTTAATCAAAATCAAGATTAAACCGGCTTTTCAATTCCAGCAACTGCGGGTTGCGGGCTGCCATATGCTGAAACTTTTCGGGCGCGGTATAAGGCTTACGTACTACCTTTTGTTCGTCAACCCGGGCATTTACCTCGATAGTAAAATTTTTAAGTGTACTGCGCAGATAATTCAACATAACGGGCTTTTCATCCCTGAAAATATTTTCCTGCACCATATTGCCTACTATTACTTCAAAAACATAGGGCTTTAGCATGCGCGGCGCGCCCGCTGTAAGAACGGTTAGCAAAGTTTTTTTACCCTCTTTTTTTGCGAATGCAGCAAAATCGCTCCAGCATTGCAAAAAGGCGTCCATGGTAAAATCCTCTTTATCCTCTCCTTTTAAATATGGATCCTCTTCTTCAAGCAACTCTTCCTGCGTTTTAACTTCACCGGTTAATGAAGGGGTGAGCGTACTTCGCAAAGGCATTACTATCTTAGGCTTTTCAGCGGGCGATGTTATTGTTTCTTTTACCTGTACAGATGGCGTTACAACCTCTTTTGGTGGGGCACTGTATACCGGTGCGGCTTCGCTCACTATAGATACAGCAGGGCTTGCCTGCGCTCCGTCAGCAGGCGTTACTGTTGAGGTATCAGGTTTTTTTTTTAGTCCCCCGTCGGTCGCGGAAGTTACAGTGAGTGGTGTGGTTGCCAGGTTAAACACCGATGGCAGGTGGCACATCTTGAGTAATGCCAGTTCAACCTGGAGCCTCTGATTTTTGCTGAGCTTATAACTAATATCGCACTGGTTGGCAATATTCATGGCCGAGAGCAAAAACGACACCGATGCCTGCTGCGATTGCTGCAGGTATTTTGTTTTAATGCCTTCACTCACCTCAAGCAACTTTAGTGTCGATTGATCCTTCCCCACCAACAGATTTCTGAAATGTTCAGAAAGCCCGGCTATAAAATGCGCGCCATCAAACCCGCGCGAAAGGATCTCGTCAAAAAACAATAGTACTTTAGCGGTATCTTCCTTAAGCAGGCTCCCGGTTATATTAAAATAATAATCGTAATCAAGTATGTTCAGGTTATCGATAACCGAGCGATAAGTAACTTTGCCACCAGAGAAGCTAACAATTTGATCAAACATCGAAAGCGCGTCGCGCAAACCGCCATCGGCTTTCTGAGCTATGATATGCAGGCCGTCGGGCTCATAACCTATGCTTTCCTTGCCGGCAATTGATGCCAGATGGTTGGCCATATCCTCAACCCTGATGCGGTTAAAATCAAAGATCTGGCAGCGCGAAAGAATGGTTGGCAGGATCTTATGCTTTTCGGTAGTAGCTAATATAAATATGGCATAATGAGGTGGTTCCTCAAGTGTTTTCAGGAACGCGTTAAAAGCGGCCTGCGACAGCATGTGCACCTCATCAATAATATAAACCTTGTAACGTGCCGCCTGGGGCGGGATCCGTACCTGCTCAATCAAACTGCGGATATCATCAACAGAGTTGTTTGAAGCAGCGTCAAGCTCATGAACATTAAAAGAATTTCCGTTTTCAAAAGCCTTGCATGAAGCGCATTCGCCGCAGGCTTCGCCATTGGGCTGTAAATTGGTACAGTTAATGGTTTTTGCCAGGATCCGTGCGCAGGTAGTTTTGCCCACACCACGCGGCCCACAGAACAAAAATGCCTGTGCCAGCTGGTTATTTTTTATAGCGTTTTTGAGCGTATTGGTTATATGTTGCTGACCAACAACGGTTTCAAAAGTAGCCGGGCGATACTTACGGGCCGAAACAATGAAATTATCCACAAGTGCTAAGGTAGTGAGAAATTAGATTTGGTGAAAGAGCGGCTTTGCTAATTTTTTTACACACCGGCCTCTTCGCCATGTTAAACCCGGCATTATTACATAAACGCTTTTGACACCTTTAAAATAATGCCAAACGAATTGTAAAGCAGGCCCCCATGATCATATGCCAGATCATATCCAACAGAATAACCATTTTTTAACGCCCTGATTCCCTCAAAATAGGTTGAGTATTGATGCACCTTTTTAAATGCCCCATAATTGGCAGGGCTTCGTATTTTGCCTCCAACCGATCTATACAGTTCAGTGCCATTATCATAAGTTCCCATATTTTCTGAATAGGAAAACTTGCCTGTATAAAGCCAGTTAAAGGCATAAAACTGCACACCGGTATGCAACGCTAAAACCCTGTTATTTACAAAAAATTGTTTGTTATTACCTATTTGGCTGTCTCTTACATCATTTACTGTAGTTATAAAGGGGGTACCCAATCCAACTTCGTTATATGACCATCCTTCTTCGTACTCATAATTATTGTAATAATTTTCAGCACCTGATTTTGTTTTCTTGGAATCCGCCTTACCAGCCTGGTTCGCTGTGTATAAAAATTCAAATAAAAACTTCTTCCAGTAAAAATGATCCGAGTTTGGCTTGTTATTAACGAAAGTAATTCCGTTTAAGCCATCTGTGACATTAGCTAATGACCTTAAGGCACCTATATCATAAAAGTTTTGGCGATATATTGATACCGTGACCCCATCAAATCTATATTCAGCGCCCATGTCTAACGACCCTAAATGATTGCCAACTTTACTTCCCTGATATAATTTACCGGTAAGCACATACCAATACGTTTCGGATCCCGACAATTGAAAACGGCTAAACACACGTTTTTCATTTCCCCATAAGGCTTCATGATTATAGCCCGCCTGAAACTTAAATCTCCATGATGGCTTGCCTATTTTAACATACAATGTATTTTCCAGATAATAACCTTTGAAATCTGTTGGCCTTTCACCAGTTCTAACTTTAACATCTCCTAAATAACCACTTGCTAACGTCCCCTTAACTGCAAATAATTTCCCGAAAAATGGAATACTATAATAGTTGGGTATGCTTAAACTAATCTTGGGTATGCCTAAGGCATTACCTGAAATCGGAAATGACCCGGATGAAAGGGTCGAATCTACAATCCCCACAATATCCTTTGAACGGCCAGCTTTCAATTCAAAAATACCGGCGTGGGCCTTTACAAATCCCTCAACTAAAATAAACTTGCTATTATTTCCGGCATTTCCTCTACCTTCAAAGGATGCGGCCCAGTCGTAAGTTTTTGTTGTATCATAATCTTTCCGAATTTTTCCGATTAAGCTACCGGACCCACCCGATAACGGAATACTGCCAAACTGATTTGCCCTTAACCAAAATGGCACTGAATTATTGGTAGTGACAATGCCCTGGGCCTCCAGGCTAATATGCACATCCTGATTTTGTGCTTTTGCTAAAAAAAAAGATAATAATATCGGCAATAAGACGACTAATTTTTTCATAACAGACAGTTTCGGCTAACGATTAATTTCAAATAACAAAAAATGATAATTTATTAAAAATAATATTATTTTTTTATTAAAATCACATTAATAATACTATTGCTAATACAAAAACAATCGTAATGTAGCAAATAAATTACATTATTCGCATTTTAACTTCAAATTAAATTTAACTATCCGTTTAAGTCAATGAAACTCAGGTCGAAAAAAATTAAATCATGGAGAAAAAAATAGACACAAAAGAGCCTGCGTTATGATTGTTACACAATTTAATTTAACTCAGCTTAGGGAACAAGCTGCTCTGATTGCCTTTTTAAGGCAGCAACAGGAAATAAACAGGAATAAGCAAAAAGGAACTTAATATGTCGCGGTCAAACAGCTCAAGACTTAGCACATAATATATTAAATATCATCATCGGGCAAATGATCATCATCTTCGGGGTCGGGCTCACCGATACTGCTATCAACCTGTATTTCATGCAGATCTTCTTTATCCTCAAGGATATCATCAAAATCTTCATCTTCCTGGTCGTCCCAGTCGCCTTCAAGGGGATCATCCCCTCCGCCATACATTAAGATCTCATCGAAAGTAAGCGGATTGCTTGTTCCTTTTTCGGCTTGAGTAGTTGCGGGTTGCATAGCTTATGAGTTTTTAAGTAAAACCATAAGCTATGCCATAAGTTTTAGAAAAAATATTGTTTTTATCAACACAATCTCTCCCCTGTTTACAGAATATCTATCGATACTATTTCCTTTACCGTATAATACCCCTTGGCTTGCGGCAGATACACTTCCAGGTCCTTCCAGGTTATCTGCAGTTTTTTACCGGCAAGTTTAGCCGGTGAAGCATCTATAAATTTCTCAGACCCGGAAAACTGCCTGAGCCAGATAAATGATTTTTCGGCCGCCGCCTTATCTGTTATAACAATATAATTGAATCCTTTTGTATCAATCCGTTTAAATACGCCGGTAGTAACCTGCGCGCCGGTACCCTCAGCATCGTCACCCTTTCCCATTTTCATGGCCAGTTGCATAAAAGATCCACATTTTTGCTTCATCAGGTTTTTACCGATCTCCACGCCTACTTTACTCATTGCCGGTTCATCGGTTACCTCAACATTTTGCTCTTTGGCTACATCCATCAGCAAGTCGGCATGGTTTTCAAAGCACTTTTCAAAAGCATCATTGGCAGCTTGTTTGGTAGATATCTTTGCCACGTCAATTTTGGACAGTTCCTTACAAAGCGAATCAAGCAGGCGTTGCTGCGCGGGCCCTATTGTTTGTGCTTTTATTGCACCGGTTGTTGTTATAAAAAATGCGATAAAAAGGAGCAGGTTCTTTTTCATAATATTAATTTGGCTGCTAATATAGCACTGCCGGGCTAATTTGCTGTTACACACGTAGCATTTCATTTAAAAACATTTGATTGTTTCAATAATTACCCCTACATTTGCAGCCCCGTTATAGCGGGTAAATAATTAAAAATCAAGTATAATGCAACAGTACGAAATCGTGATCGTTCTAACCCCGTTGCTTTCAGAAGAGACTGCTAAAGAGGCAAATGCCAAATACAGCAAAATTCTTACTGATGGCGGAGCCGAAATTGTCCAGGAGGATAATTGGGGTTTGAGAAAATTAGCGTACCCAATCCAAAAGAAAACTACAGGGTACTATCACTTAACTGAATTTAAGGCTCCGGGTGAATTAATTAACAAATTGGAGATAGAGTTAAGGCGCGATGAGCGTGTTTTGCGTTTCCTGACCATTGCTTTGGATAAACATGCCATTGCTTACAATGACAAAAAACGCAGCGGTGCTTTTAACAAAAAACCAGCAGCTAAAGCAGAGGAGGCAGCAAACTAATGGCTAACGAACAAATTAAATACGTTACCGCTCCAAAAGTGGAGGATAACCGTAAAAAATACTGCCGTTTCAAAAAGAACGGTATCAAGTATATTGATTACAAAGACGCAAACTTTTTATTAAAGTTCATTAACGACCAGGGTAAAGTATTACCACGCCGTTTAACCGGTACTTCATTAAAGTTTCAGCGTAAAGTGGCACAGGCTGTTAAACGCGCACGCCACATCGGTTTATTACCTTACGTTACAGATTCATTAAAATAATAGGAGATTTAAGAAATGGAAGTTATTTTAAAACAAGATGTAAAAAACCTGGGTGATAAAGACGATATCGTAAATGTGAAACCAGGTTATGGCCGTAACTACCTTTTACCAAAAGGCTACGCCATATTAGCTACCGAAAGCGCACGTAAAGTTTTAGCCGAAAACCTTAAACAAGCTCAATTTAAGCAAGAAAAAATCCGCAAGGATGCTGATGCTATTGCAGCTCGTTTAGAAGGTGTTAAACTTAACATTGGTGCTAAAGCCGGCGAAACAGGCAAAATCTTCGGTGCTATCAACACTATCCAAATTGCTGATGCATTGAAAAAAGAAGGTTTTGAAGTTGACCGTCGTCGTATCACTTTTGACCAGGAGCCAAAATTTGTTGGTGAGTATGTTGCCAACATCAACCTGCATAAAGAAGTTAAAGTACAGGTTCCGTTTGAAGTAGTAGCGGAATAATTATATTTCGGAATTCGGATTTAAGATTTCGGATTTTGAAAAACTTAAAAGGTGTTTTGTTAATTCAAAACACCTTTTTTTTATGATTAGAATTAAATAAAAACAAATTCGAAATCGAAAACTCGAAATCTGAAATCAAGAATATTTATTTCGGATTTCTGGAAAAAATTTAGAATTTTAGAGGGTGTTTTGCTAAAGCGAGGCACCCTCTTCTTTTATCAGGAAATATTTTATAACTGTGTTCAAATTCTTCGGCAAAAACAACCAAAAATCAAAATCGGGCAAACGGAATTCAACATCGGATTCAAAGTTTTATGGCATCCCTAAATTGATATTCAGGATTTTTAAACTGATATTCATCCTGTTTTTTGGTTTAAGCCTTTTGGGTGTAATTGGTTACCGTTTTATAAACCCTCCTTTTACCTGGTTAATGATCGAACGCGGCTTCCAGCGTAAATCGGCAGGTAAGGAATGGAAGATAGATAAAAAGTGGAAAGATTTTGACGAGATCTCCGACAATATGAAACGCGCCGCCGTTGCTGCCGAAGACCAGACCTTTTTAGAGCACCACGGCTTCGATTTTAACGCCATCGAAAAAGCTATCGAAAAAAACTCGCACAGCAAAAAACTAATTGGCGGCAGCACCATATCACAGCAGGTAGCCAAAAATGTTTTCCTTTGGGAAGGCCGTTCCATACTCCGTAAAGGTATCGAAGCTTATTTTACCATATTGATAGAAACCTTTTGGAGCAAAAAACGCATCATGGAGGTTTACCTGAATGAGATTGAAATGGGCGATGGCATATATGGTGTTGAGGCTGCTTCGCAGGCTTATTTTCACAAACCGGCCTCCGATTTAACCCGGCAGGAAGCTGCCGCCATAGCGGTGATTTTCCCAAGCCCGCTAAAATGGTCGGCCACCAACCCAACCAAATATTTAAGGCACAGGCAATACCTCATTATGAAAAATATGAAGCGGTTGGGGCCGCTGGATTTTTAGCCCCCTGCCCCCTAAAGGGGGAATGAAAATTCCTCTCCCGGTATTCCTTTTTTATTTCAGCAACGCTGTAACCTTTTGTAAATTAAGACTATCTTAATTTATATAACCACACGCCATGTTGAAACAAAGTATCAAGACCAACCTCTGTCTGCTTGCTTTTATCTTTTTCGCAAACATTGCTGCCGCGCAGGTTAAAAGTGATACCCCCGCCCCTTTTACGGACAAAGACATGGTGCAATGGGACTATCACTCAACAGTTATTGGCGAAGATTATACCATCTACGTACATTTTCCTCCGGGTTATGATACTACTAAAACCAAATACCCGGTATTATACATGACCGATGGCGACTGGAACATGACCGTTGCCATGAACTGCTTCAACATGCTCCGGCAGGATTATGAAACCACCGAAGCACTCATTGTGGGCATTGGTTACGGCAGCCGCTCAAACCAGCGCAGCCGTGATCTTAACCCCGCAACCGGCGGACCAAAGTTCATATCATTTATTGAGCGGGAAGTAATTCCTTTTATACAAAGCAAGTACCGTGTAACCGATAATAAAGCCTTATATGGCTATTCGTTTGGAGGTATGTTCACTACTATGGTATTGTTTGAGCATCCCAACCTGTTTAACATGATTTTCATAGGCGCTCCGGGCAACAGCGGCAGTGAACTGATCCCTTCGGCTAAAAAATACTTTGCCAATAATCATGACATTAACTGCAGGGTGTTTTTAGGCGTAGGTTCTTTTGAGCTCTTAACCAGCAAAAATATTCAGGATTTTAAAATCTACATGGAAAACCAGCATTGTAAAGGGCTTGATATTGCTACCGCGATCACCCCAAATGCCGGGCATGGGGCAGCATTGGCGCAAGTAATGCAAAACGCAATAAAATTTGCTTATTGCAGACAGCATAAGGCTATTAATATACCTGCAAAGCAATTGGAACAATATGAAGGTAATTACCAGATAGCAGGCGATGAAAAAAACAAATTCAAGACTTATGTTGCTGAAGGCAAACTATATTTCGTCCAAAATGATGCAATACCTATGGTAATTATACCATATGCAAAAGCATCATTCTTTATGTACGAAAATGAACGGGCCGATATTACTTTCCATACAGAAGGCAACAAAATGTACATGGTTTTCAGCTTTCCAAATGAAAAACCAACCCGGCTCGATAAAATAAACTAAACCTATTCTCCACCGCCCAGCAGCGCCGTTAAATCTGGGTGATACACGGGAGTTAAGAACTCCGTGACGGTAAATTCAGCAAGTTTATGCTTGTAAAACGGATCTTCGGTAATGATCTTCTCTATTTGCTCCCTTGAGCCTGCAAAGGCCAGGATAGCGCCACCCGTGCGCGGCACCTTAGGCCCCCAAACAACAAATACTTTTTCATCATAATATTTATTAAGATGCTTCAGATGGATCTCCATATAAGCATCAATCTCTTCAAGAGGGGCGATATACTTAAGATCGATGAAAAACATAAGCGTTAAGTTTTAATATTCGGTATTTGGAATTTACTTGTACTTCCAGTGCCTTGATTTACCTTCAGTAAGCCACTCAGCGGCGGTTTCCATACGCTTAAGGCGGGTGGCCTCGGTTTTGGCCTCGGTTATCCATTCAATATACTCTTTTTTCTGCGAGTAGCTGAATTGGTTCAGGTTTAACCAGGCTTGCGGATGAGCTTCTAAAAATTTCACGAAGTAGTCAGGTACTACCAGCTCGTCGCGTTGGGCGGGCGACTTTTTTTGGGAAGCCGGCCTCGGTTTATTGTCCTCATTTAAAGCTATCGCCTGTTGTATAAACTCGATAAGTACTTCCTTTGGAGGTAGGTCATCAATACTGGTCAGGCGGCCGAAGCTACCTGCAGCCTGATCGGCCAGGCTCAATACCTTTTGTGGGTCGTATAATAACGATGCCTTCCAAAAACCAAATGAGCAATGTTGTTTAAAAGCAGCCATATTGCAAACCACCCCTTTATAATCAAAAAAAGGCATGCTCCATTTCATGGTTTCAATTATCATAGGCGAGGCTTCATGCACCACAGCTCTCAGATAGTTTAAAATCGGCTTCGCAAATTCGGGCGATTTTTCGATGTAGGCATCAACCCGGTTATCGTAATGTTCCATAATTAAAGTTAGCGATTACAACAACTCCGGCAAAATGGATTTAAATACGCCCCGCCAAAACCAAGCGCGGACAAGCTCCTGCAAAAAAGGCCCGCTTCAAAAAGAAGCAGGCCTTAAAAATGTATTAACCATCTCACCCCTTCAGGGGCCGGGGGGCTTACGAATCTATTTTAGCGTATTTAGCGTTGCGCTCAATGAACTCGCGGCGTGGGGCAACTTCATCACCCATCAGCATACTGAAGGTATGGTCGCACTCGGCGGCGTTTTCAATGGTAGCGCGTTTAAGCGTGCGGGTTGCCGGGTTCATGGTAGTATCCCAAAGCTGGATATCGTTCATCTCACCCAAACCTTTATAGCGCTGCACGTGCACACTGTCTTCCTTGCCGGCACCTTTAAGGCGCTGAATAGCGGCATCGCGCTGTACGTCGTTCCAGCAGTATTCATACTCCTTACCTTTTTTAACCTGGTAAAGCGGAGGCGAAGCAATATATACATAACCGGCCTCAACCAGCTCCTTCATGTAACGGAAGAAGAAGGTAAGGATCAGCGTGGTGATGTGCGAACCGTCCACGTCGGCATCCGTCATGATGATGATCTTATGGTAACGGAGCTTGCTTAAGTTAAGGGCTTTATCATCTTCAGGCGTACCGCGGCTTACGCCCAAACCGGTGAACATGTTCTTGATCTCCTCGTTTTCGTAAATTTTATGCTCCATGGCTTTCTCCACATTCAGGATCTTACCACGTAATGGTAAAATAGCCTGATACTCGCGGTTACGGCCCTGTTTGGCGGTACCACCCGCCGAGTCACCTTCCACAAGGAATAGCTCGCAAAGGGTTGGATCGCTATTGGCACAATCAGACAGTTTACCCGGCAATCCCGAGCCTGTCATCACACTCTTGCGCTGTACCATTTCGCGCGCTTTACGGGCGGCGGCACGGGCGGTAGCGGCAAGGATTACTTTATTTACAATCAGGCGGGCTTCTTTAGGGTTCTCTTCCAAAAAGTTACCCAAAATTTCACCCACAGCTACGTCAACCGCGCCCATTACCTCGTTGTTACCCAACTTACTTTTGGTTTGGCCTTCAAACTGAGGCTCCTGAACTTTTACTGATATAATAGCAGTTAATCCTTCGCGGAAGTCATCGCCGCTGATCTCAACTTTTACGTTTTTCAGCAGGCCCTCTTTATCGGCATAAGCTTTTAAGGTACGGGTTAAACCGCGACGGAAGCCCGCGACGTGCGTACCACCCTCTATGGTGTTAATGTTATTTACATATGAAAAAACATTCTCGCTGTAAGTATCATTATACTGCAGGGCAAGCTCAACCGGGATGCCGCCCTTATTACCATCTACATAAATGGGCTCAGGGATGATCGATGTACGTGTTCCGTCCAAAAACTTAACAAACTCGCGCAAACCACCTTCTGAGAAAAACTCTTCGCTACGGAAAGTACCATCTTCCTGGGTTTCACGCTCATCGGTTAAACTCAGGCGAATGCCTTTGTTCAGGAATGACAACTCACGCAAACGGGCAGCAAGCGTATCATATTTATACTCGGTAGTGGTAGTAAAAATTTCCGGATCGGGTTGAAAGGTTTGGATAGTACCCGTTTTATCAGATACGCCAATTTCCTTAACCTCAAACATCGGCTTGCCGCGTTCGTATTCCTGGGTAAAGATCTTGCCTTCACGGTGCACAAGGGTCTTCACATGGGTTGATAATGCGTTAACGCAACTTACACCCACACCGTGCAAACCACCCGACACCTTGTAGGTATCCTTGTCAAATTTACCACCGGCGTGCAAAACGGTCATTACAATTTCAAGCGCCGATTTACCCTCTTTTGTATTGATACCCGTAGGGATACCACGACCGTTATCTGATACGGTTATGGAATTGCCAACATGTATAGTAACTTTTATATCATCGCAATAACCGGCAAGGGCTTCGTCGATAGAGTTATCAACTACTTCATATACAAGGTGGTGCAAACCTTTAACACCTGTATCGCCAATGTACATCGACGGACGCTTGCGCACCGCCTCTAAACCTTCTAAAACCTGTATGTTATCTGCTGAATAATTGGATTTATCCTGAATTTCTTCGCTCATATTTATTTAATGAAACAATCTTCAAAATTACAAAAAATACCCCAAATTAACGATTATTTGTGGATAAAAGTACAGTTGTGGAGAGTTGTCTGATTCAGAATTTACAGGATTTTAGGATTAACAGAATACCTTGTCTGAACTCGAATTTTATAGAATTTAAAGGATTTATAGAATTTGTTGTATTTCCAACCCTGGCAATGCATTAATAATTTTAAAGAATCCAGTTCATAAGTTCCGAAATCAAAAATCCGATATTCAAAATCATTAATGGCGTTGCCTGCGGCCGGGCTATCCGCTCATACGCCTGCAGGCATTACACTCAGGCCGGTATCCGCTACTATCCCTAACGCAAATTTACAGACCATAAAAACCTTTGAGGCAACCCAACCTTTGCGGCCTTAGCGCCTTAGCGTGAAAAAAATCTTCGTTTTCAAATAACGGGCCGCCGCAACAAACATCATCTGCACATTCGCGTATCTGAAATCTGCACATCTGATTATCTGCACATCCGATTAGGATACTTGCAATGAAAGATTATCTTTGTCAAAATTTTATAATAATTTTCAGATTGACAGAATGAAAACCAGTGCTTCAGTTTTAACCAAACTTACTTTAGGATTAGCAATTGCAGGTAGCGTTGCGGCCTGTACTCAAAATAAAACCGCCGATAAACCGGCTGCTGCAACCACAGCAACGCCTGATAAAGAAACTATTGTTTATGTAAACTCCGACTCTTTATTAAACAAGTACGATTACTTTAAGGATATGTCAAAACGCCTTGAAGAAAAAGGCAAAGCATCACAAACCGACCTGCAAAACCGCGGTCAGGCTTTTCAGCGCCAGGTTGCCGAGTACCAGAAAAATCAGGCTACTATGCCTGCCGATCAGCGCCAGGCTACTGAGCAACAGTTACAGCGTAAACAACAGGAATTACAGGGCTACTCTCAAAACGCAGGTGCCGAATTCCAAAACGAACAAGCCTCTGAAAATGCTAAACTGTATGATAAAATTGCCGACTTTGTAAAAGGTTATGCTAAAGAAAAAGGCTACAAACTGGTGTTAACCTATTCAAAAGCTAATCCAACCGTATTGTATGGTGATCCATCTTTAGATGTTACCGTTGACGTTGCCAAACGCTTGAACGAAGCTTACGCTAAAGACAAAAAATAATATACGATTTGAAAATTTGATGATGTAGTAATTTGAAAATTACAAGTCATTTTCAAATATTCAAATTGACACATTTTCAAATTAAAACCTCAACTTCGGTTGAGGTTTTTTAATTTAGGGCAATATGGAAAATACGGCACACGAAAAATTTATGCGCATAGCCATTGAGTTGGCCGAAGACAATGTAAAGCGCGGAATGGGCGGGCCTTTTGGGGCCGTAATAGTTAAGGACGGCATGATCATAGCCCGCAGCGCCAACCGTGTTGTGCCCACTAATGACCCTACCGCACACGCCGAAGTCTCGGTGATCCGTCTGGCCTGCCAGGAACTGGGAACCTATAATTTATCAGGCTGCGAAATTTATACCAGCTGCGAGCCCTGCCCCATGTGCCTGGGTGCCATTTACTGGGCCCGTATCGATAAAATTTATTACGCCAATACCAAAGCCGATGCGGCCGCGATAGGTTTCGACGATCATTTTATTTATGATGAACTGGGCTGCACCATGGAAAAACGCAAGCTCCCTTTTGTCCAAATCCTTCGTGATGAAGCGCTAACTGCTTTTAAGCTTTGGGAAACAACCGAACATAAAGATCATTATTAAATCACCCCTCTAAACGGCGTAGCCCTCATGAGCACTAAAAACAAATTAATTGCGAATAATCTCCCCTAAAGGGAAGACTTTTAAAATACATTACCCGGCTTTTAGAAGCACTATCCCTTTAGGGGAGGGTTGGGTGGGGCTATTCCTCTTCTTTTTCTTCAAAAAAATTATCTTTCAGGTCATCAATCTCGCGCCTGTCGGCCTTCGTGGGACGGCCCGTGCCACGATCACGCTTCAGTATCGGGGCATGGAACATTGATTTAAAGGCCTGGGTTTGTTCAACAGGAGTTATATCCTCGTAAAAATTGACAGCCGTTTTGGCGTCTACCCGGTTTTCCAACAAGCCGGTTACTTTTACAACCTTGCGTTCAATGCCCTTTGCTACCTGGTAAACATCGCCAATTTTCACCTCGTATGACGGCTTGATGTTTTTACCGTCCAGCTTGATGCGGCCGGCCTTACAGGCATCAGAAGCCAGCGTACGTGTTTTAAACACGCGGATGGCCCACAGGTATTTATCTATTCTCAGTTTCTCTTTTTCGGCCATAACATTCAATTGCTTTTATATTTACTGGCCAGGCGTTCGGCCAATGCATCAATATCATTTTTCCGGGCAAGCATAAGTACCCAATGTTCGGGAATACTTTCAAAACCATAAATTAAACCAGCCAATCCACCTGTTACCGCTGCGGTGGTATCGGTATCAAGGCCCAAATTTACAGATTTTAATACGGCTTCGCTATAGTTCGTTGTGGTTAACAAACACCAAATTGCCGCTTCAAGAGTATGCAGTACGTACCCGCTACTTTGTATCTCAGTTACAGGCAGCATGTAAATATCGCCTTTCAATAACCTGTCAAACAAGGCTATCTCATCAGGGTTAATAGTTGTTCCCTCTAAAAACGAAGACACTTCAGTCTTTACTTTCTGATAAACAGATTCAGGATCATTATTTGCCAGCAAGCTACGGGCAAACTCCAGGTAATAAAAACAAGCTATTACCGAACGCACATGTCCATGTGTTATAGATGATACCTCTTTTGCGATGGCAAAACGCTCTTTTACAGGCTTATCTTTTATGTAAAATAGTAGAGGCAGAATCCGCATTAACGAACCATTGCCATTTGATGATTCATCGAACTCACCGGCCAGATCGGGCCGTACTTTGTGTAAAACCCGTTCAATAGCAACTCGGGTTGCCATGCCTACGTCAAACACCTCTCCGCGCGCAGTCCATTGTTCGTTATATAACCAGTTAACAAAACTATCGGCAATTTTTTGCAAACTATAACCATCTGCTAAAACATCGGCGAGACAAAAAGTCAACGAACTATCGTCCGACCATGTACCCGGCGGCTGTCCATAAGTACCGAAACCGGTCATATCAGTTACCGGCTTTTTAGCAATGTCTTCCCGCGATTTAAATTCAACAGGAACACCCAGTGCGTCGCCAACGGCTACACCAAATAATACGTCTTTATAAAAATTACGATTCACAGTCACAAGGGCTAATTAACACAACATTTTTTAATATGCTGGCAAATCAACAACCGCAAAACTTCGTTTTTACAATTTACTTGGGCAGGTCTTTTTTAATGAACTTATGATAAAGGTATTCGGCATAACCAACACTAACATAATCCGGAAATTTCCAGTGTGGATAATAGCGCCTTTGGATGTATTTGAGTAAACTAAAAAACAAAACGCTTAAGATAAGCAGCAGTGCCACCGAAAGCAAAATAACTGCAAATAGTACTAAAGGGGTCATATTGGGAATAATTTGTTAACAGCAATAAATTAAAAGGTTAAAACAATTATACCAATATTCAGCTAAGCTAACAGATTGATATAATAAGCAGTTATACGATAAGTAAAGTGCTAATGTTTACTGTTTTATAAACTTATTTACCAACAACATTAACAAATAACAATAAATAAACGCTCTTTTAAAATCAAGTTATTTACCCAAAAATCTATTATACCAACCCCGGAATTATACCTATAAGCGCCCGTTGAAATAAAAAAAGTAAGCCTCCCCGACACTCGCTGTCCGGAAGGCTTTTGACACCTAATTAGTTTAAACGTTGGTTTCCGTTTATGTAAAATTAAAGTTTCCTTAATGTATTTTTATGCAGTATTAACTAATTGTCCGCATATTGTATAAATGTGTAATATCAAACACATAAAGCCCCAAATACTATACGCAACTTGTTATTATACTCAAAGCTTTCTCGCTGTAGGCTCAATATAGTATTAAAATAAAAGTTGGCTTACACTAAAACTAAAAGGTATTTTTACGAAAAACAACTACACCTAATGGCAAATCCAGTAGTTACCGACCGCTTACAGCACATTTTAGATAATTTAAAAAACACCTATACGGGTACTAATAATAACCAATCGGCAACAAAAGGAGCAGCGAGAGCAACATTTGTTAAAACCTGTTTAGATAAAATCATTCCTAGTGGATTAAGGATAAGTCAAGGGGGTGAAATCATTGATACTAATGGTAAACAAACTGGCGAACTCGATATAATAATTGAAAATGGATATTTGCCAAGCCTACCTATCTCAAACGGACATGACTCAAGGGTGTTTTTCTGCGAAGGTGTAGCTGCCGTTATAGAGGTTAAATCTAATCTTTCCAACCAATGGAATGAAGTTATTAAAACGGGGACTAAACTCAATGCGCTTGAAAGGAAAATATCCGGAGCTATTTCTATGAATGCAAGTGGAGGAACTATTATTATAGTGCCCGGTGCTGACTTTAGTAGAAGTGGGTTAGGGAAACGCTCATTCACCGGTAAAAGTATGTTAATAAAGAAAATTCCCTACTTCGTTGTAGGATATAATGGATGGGCTAACCATGAAACCTTAAGACAAAAAGTTTTTGAATCCAACGGGGTAGTTTCAGGCATTTTACAAATTGATATTGAACACTTTGTAAGCAACGAAATTTTTAATTTTAATGAAGGTGGTAAAGCAATGTCTTTACTACATTTTATAAATGCCATTCACGAATCGGCTTCCTGTATTAGTAACTTAACTTCTGATTTATTAGACTACGGAAGATAATCCTTCAGTTTGCGGTCGGTGTTATTCACCGCACCACTATTATGCCCTTATTAATAGGTAGTGTCAGAGGCAACTATGTGTGATACGGTGAATAACACCGACCACAGGCCAGCAATCCCTTCTTCCTTTCATGACATTCAATCTTTTAAAACATATTTCCTTAAAAATCCTTTAATTTGCCAAAAGTTTAATTTCACCAATGCAAGATCTTAAAAAACTGATTGAAGAGGCCTGGGAAGACAGGAACCTGCTGAACTATAATGAATACACCAACGCCATTGAAACCGTTATTGACCGTTTGGACAAAGGCGAGATCCGTGTGGCCGAACCCATTGGCACACGCTGGCATGTAAATGAGTGGATTAAAAAGGCGGTTGTTTTGTATTTCCCGACCAGGCAGATGGAAGAAATTAAAACCGGCCCTTTTGTTTTTCATGACAAAATGAAACTCAAAACGGATTACAAGCAAACCGGCGTTCGCGTGGTACCTCATGGTATTGCCCGCTACGGTGCCCACCTGGCCAAAGGTGTTATCATGATGCCATCGTACGTAAACATTGGCGCTTATGTTGATGAAGGCACCATGGTTGATACCTGGGCTACTGTAGGCTCATGTGCGCAGATTGGCAAACATGTACACTTAAGCGGTGGTGTTGGTATTGGTGGTGTTTTAGAACCGCTACAGGCTGCCCCGGTTATTATTGAAGATAACTGCTTTATTGGTTCACGTGCCATTGTTGTTGAGGGCGTACATGTTGAACATGAAGCTGTATTAGGTGCAAACGTGGTATTAACCGCATCAACCAAAATCATTGATGTTACCCACAGCACCCCGGTTGAATATAAAGGCCGCGTACCTGCCCGCTCAGTAGTAATTCCGGGTTCATATACCAAAAAATTTGCTGCCGGCGAATACCAGGTGCCTTGCGCCCTCATCATCGGTACCCGCAAGGAATCAACCGACAAAAAAACGTCATTAAATGACGCCCTGCGTGAAAATAACGTAGCGGTATAATTATAGATATGAGATATCAGATGTGAGATATGAGATTTTGCATGGTAAAGATTCCGGCAATACCTTTATTTCACATCTGCTATATTCCTCTGAGAATGCAGCATTTCTCACGTCTCATATCTCACATCTCATATCTAAAACATGAAGATAGGATACGATGCTAAACGGGCTTTTTACAATAATACCGGCTTGGGTAATTACAGCCGCTGGTTAATTAAAGGCATAGCGTCGCTCAATCTATCCAACCTTTTATATTTATATACGCCAAAGGCCAAAGCCAATCCGCGGCTTAATTTTATTGGCGATTATCCCAGCATTCGGACTGTTACCCCAAAAAGCAAATGGTTCACTTCATGGTGGCGTAGTAAAGGGATTATCAAAGATTTAAAACGTGATGGTATTGAATTGTACCATGGTTTAAGTCACGAGTTGCCTTCGGGAATCGAACATACCGGTATTAAGTCTGTTGTTACCATGCATGACCTGATCTTCATGCGTTATCCGAAACATTTTGGTGCAGTTAATTACCGTATTTACCTCGCTAAGGTTAAACATGCCTGCCGCGTCGCGGATCAAATTATCGCCATAAGCCAAAAAACCAAGGATGACCTTGTCGACCTGCTCAGCATCGCCCCTCAAAAAATAGAAGTTATTTACCAGGGATGTGACCCTTCATTTGCAATTGAACAAACCGCCGCGCAAAAATCGGCAGTAAAAGAAAAATATAAGCTGCCTAACCGCTTTATATTGAGCGTTGGCACTATTGAAGAACGCAAAAACCTGCTGTTAACCGTTAAGGCGTTAAA
Source organism: Mucilaginibacter sp. SG538B (assembly GCF_013376065.1). NCBI lineage: Bacteria > Pseudomonadati > Bacteroidota > Sphingobacteriia > Sphingobacteriales > Sphingobacteriaceae > Mucilaginibacter > Mucilaginibacter sp. SG538B. The sequence continues at coordinate 521,290 of NZ_JABMJI010000004.1, read as the reverse complement.
AAATGTGGATGACATAACGCTGGTAGTAATTGGCAAAGAAACCCGATACACAGAATTGGTTAAAACATATATAACAGCTAATAACTTAAACCACCGGGTAATATTTTTAAAAGACGTTACCTTTGCAGAGTTACCTGCTGTTTATCAGCTGGCATCAGTATTTGTTTACCCATCACGGTACGAAGGATTTGGTATACCGGTGTTAGAAGCTTTAAACTGCGGCACGCCGGTTATAGCAGCAACAGGCTCCTGCCTCGAAGAAGCAGGCGGGCCGGGCAGTCTTTATGTAAACCCGGATGATGATGCCGGTCTTGCCGAAAAACTAAACCAGGTGCTTAGTGATGATGGCTTAAGGCAAACCATGATAACCAAAGGCCGCGCTCACGCAGCTAATTTTACCGATGATAAACTAAGCCGGCAATTAATGCAGCTTTACCAAAATATTTTGAACCATGCTTAGAGACGAAGTAGCCAAGGCTTTTAAAATTGTACAAGAGGGTGGCATCATCCTTTACCCTACCGATACCATTTGGGGCATAGGCTGCGATGCCACCAATACCGAAGCCATTCAAAAGATCTATCGCCTGAAACAGCGCGATGAGGCCAAAAGCATGATCATTTTGCTGGATACCGAAAACAAGCTGGAAAGCTATATTAGCGAAGTAAACCCGCTGGCCTTTGAACTGATTGAATACGCAGAAAACCCTTTAACACTGGTAATGCCGGGCGCCAAAAACATTTCTCCGGCATTAATTGCTGCTGATGGCAGTGTGGGGATCAGGGTTGTAAAAGACACCCCTTTTTGCCAGCAATTGATTCAGCGTTTACGCAAACCATTGGTGTCAACATCAGCTAATATTAGCGGCAAACCCTCGCCGCAATATTTTTCGCAAATAGACCAGGAAATTATTGACGGTGTTGATTATGTAGTTGATTTGGAGCAGCACAGCAAGGAGATCAAAACACCGTCAACCATCATGAGGTTGGCCCCTGATGGCAGGTTTGAGTTTTTGCGTCGTTAACGATGGATTAGAGGCTGGAGATTAGCGATTAGTTAAAAAGGCATTTTTGAAAATATCTTTTAACAGAAACATTTTTGGAAAATCTTTGGCGTAACCCCTCTATATATTCAATATATTGATTATCAATTATTTAAATCAAAACAATTTAAATTGTGTTAACCCTGTTAACCCCCTGTCGTGCAGAAAGCCGGAAGTATGAGGTCCAAAGTCTGAAGTCTGAAAGTTTTGTTTATTAAGTGGGAAAATACTTAGGACTTAAGACTTTCGACTTACTACTTTCGACTTAACCGGGGCATTTTACCAATTAATCTTACCTTTGTACCCTTATTAGCGTTTTAAGCATCCAACTATGCAACAACACCTCAGGCATCCCGTATTTTCTGTTATATCCCGTTTGGCGGGCGAACAAAATGTACAGGCCTATGCTATAGGTGGTTTTGTGCGCGATATTTTCCTGAACCGCCCGTCGAAAGATATTGATATCGTGATTATTGGCAACGGGATAGCTTTTGCCGAAATTGTTGCCAATACACTTAAAGTTAAACTGGCGGTTTATAAAAACTTCGGTACTGCCTCGCTCAAATACCGCGATCTGGAGATAGAGTTTGTTGGCGCCCGTAAAGAATCATACCGCCGCGACTCGCGCAAGCCAATTGTGGAGAACGGCACTTTGGAAGACGACCAGAAACGCCGCGATTTTACCATCAACGCGCTGGCCATTTCCCTCCACCCGGATACTTTTGGCGAGTTGCTTGATCCCTTTAACGGCATTGCCGACCTGCAAAACAAGCTGATCCGCACACCGCTTAATCCTAACGAAACATTTTCTGATGATCCGCTGCGCATGATGCGGGCCATCAGGTTTGCTACCCAGCTTAATTTCAGGATTGATGATATCGCTGTTGAAGCCATTAAAACCACTGCCGACAGGATCAGCATCATATCGCAGGAGCGCATTACCGATGAACTGAACAAGATCATCCTGTCGCCGGTACCATCAATCGGCTTTAATTATTTGTTTGATACCGGGCTGCTGCATAAGATCTTCCCGCAAATGGTAGCCCTTTACGGGGTTGACTATGTAGATGGTAAAGGCCATAAGGATAACTTTTACCATACCCTTCAGGTACTTGACAACATCTGCGAAACTACTGACGATCTGTGGTTACGCTGGGCTGCTATACTGCATGACATAGCCAAACCCGCCACCAAACGTTTTGAGCCCGGCCACGGCTGGACTTTTCATGGTCATGAAGACCGGGGCGCACGCATGGTGCCCAAGATCTTCACCCAGCTTAAGCTGCCGCTTAATGAAAAAATGAAGCAGGTTCAAAAGTTGGTGCAGCTGCATTTAAGGCCCATCGTACTTTCACAATCTATAGTTACCGATTCGGCAGTGCGGCGTTTGCTTTTTGAGGCAGGAGACGATATTGAAGCACTCATGTTGTTGTGTAAAGCAGACATCACCACCAAAAATGAATATAAGGTTAAAAAATATCGTAACAATTTTGAGCTTGTTCAACAAAAATTAAAAGATGTTGAAGAACGCGATAGTATCCGTAACTGGCAACCGCCGGTTACTGGTAACGATATCATGACCATGTTTGGGATAAAAGAAGGCCGCGAGGTGGGAATAATCAAAAATCAGATCCGCGAAGCCATATTGGAAGGCGAAATTCCTAACAATCGTGAGGCCGCGTTAAGCTTTACAATAAGCAAGGGCCTTGAAATTGGCTTAAAAGTTGTGACTACCCCAAATTAAATTAAAACATTATTATTTTTGTCCAAAATCTACAATAAGCAATGGCAGTATACAGGTTCAGGGTTACTTTTGAAGACTACGATGACGTTACGAGAGAAATTGATGTAAAATCAAATCAAACTTTCGAAGATCTTCACCGCGCAATTCATCAGTCAACCGGTTATAATCCGGAATTTCCTTCATCATTTTATATCAGCAATGATCAGTGGACTAAAGGTGAAGAAATAACTTACCTGCCTAACCAAAGGCGTATTGACCGTGGTGTATCATTAATGAATAAAGTAAAGCTATTGAGTTTTATTGATGATCCGCACCAAAAATTTTACTATACATTCAATTTCGACCGCCCGTTTGATTTTCATGTGGAACTAATGAAGATCATTTTAGATGAAACACCGGGCACTACCTACCCTGCCGTTGTAAAATCAGTTGGCGAAGCGCCTAAACAATTTGGCAATGCATTTAATGCTACCGTTTTACCCCCTGTTACCGAAGACTTCGACTTTTTGAACGAAATGGCCTTTAACCCGGAGGATGCCGAAGATTTTTCGGAAGTTACAGATACCGATGATCTGCCGGAAGAAAAACACACCGGCGGCGAAGAAGAAGAGGAGGAAGATGAATTCGGCAATGAATTTAGCGATGACGAAGGCTTTGATGATGATGAAAGGCCCGGCCGTAGCAGTAGCGACGATTATTAATCACAAAAAACGAGTATATAATTTATATACTCGTTTTTTATGTTAGGCTGTCTCACTTGTTTTGATACTTTAACCAGCTCATAATAATTTACCCCCATTTATCAATGAATAACAAAAATTACTATGCCATAATTATGGCCGGAGGAATTGGAAGCCGCTTTTGGCCGATAAGCCGTACATCGCACCCCAAACAGTTTATCGATATACTCGGTACCGGTAAAACCTTAATACAAAACACCTACGAACGTTTCCTGAAAGTTTGCCCCAAAGAAAATATTTACGTTGTTACTAACGAAAACTACACCAAACTGGTAAAACAACAATTGCCAGATATGGAGGATCAGCAGATCCTTACCGAACCGGTAATGCGAAACACCGCACCTTGTGTTGCCTATGGCTGTTTTAAAATTGAAAGTCTTAACCCCGATGCCGCCATTGTTGTAGCCCCTTCCGATCAGCAGATCCTGGATGAAGATGCTTTTGTTGCCGCTATCGAAAAATCATTGCAGACCGCTGCTTCAAATGATTACCTGATAACCCTGGGTATTAAACCATCAAGGCCCGATACCGGTTACGGATATATCCAATACACTGATAACGTTATCAATGATGAGTTTCATAAAGTAAAAACCTTTACCGAAAAACCAACCCTTGAAATAGCTAAAACCTTTATTCAAAGCGGCGACTTTTTATGGAATGCCGGCATCTTTGTTTGGTCGGCCAAAACTATTGTTAAGGCCTTTAGCCAGTACCTGCCCGAAATGCACGAAATATTTGCTGATGCGAAGCCGGTGTACAATTCGGATAAAGAGAAACCTCACGTTCACAATGTATACCAGCAATGCGTCAATATCTCGATAGATTACGGCATTATGGAAAAAGCAGATAATGTGTATGTATTACCTTCGGATTTTGGATGGAGCGATCTGGGTACCTGGGCATCAATATATGACCTTGCCGAAAAGGATTATGTAGGTAATGCCGTTATCCCTGCCGAAAAAGTGATCATGTATGACTCTTCAAACTGCATGGTAAATGTGCCTGGCGAAAAACTGGTAATATTGCAGGGGCTGCATGATTATATAGTAGTAGAATCGAACAACTCCCTGCTCATTTGCCCTCGCGACCAGGAACAAAACATCAAGCAGGTTGTGGCTGATGTAAAAAATAAATTTGGAGCGAAGTATATTTAGTTACCGACATTTTTGATATGAGTAAAGCTTAGGCTTATGAACATGACGCAGGGTAATAAAACCCTCATTGTAGTTGCCGGCCCCACTGCAGTAGGGAAAACAGCTGCAGCTATTAAGTTGGCGCAGCATTTCAATACTGTGGTGGTTTCTGCCGATTCGAGACAATTTTTCAGGGAGATGAGTATTGGTACTGCCAAACCTGATGAAAGCGAGTTGGCTGCGGCCAAACACTACTTTATCAATTCGCACTCCATATCCGAAAGTTTTTCTGTTGGCGATTTTGAAAAACAGGGGCTTGCGCTTTTAGACGGACTTTTTAAAGTACATGATAAGGTGATCCTGGCGGGAGGATCAGGTTTGTACATTAAAGCTATTTGTGAAGGCTTTGATGACTTGCCCGTAGCCGATATTTCAGTCCGTGAAAAACTAAACCAACAACTGGAAAGGGAAGGAATTACTACATTACAAAAACAACTACAACAGGTCGACCCGGATTATTATACCCAGGTCGACCTTAATAATCCTCAGCGTATCATCAGGGCGTTGGAAGTATTTGAAACCTCAGGTAAACCATTTTCATCTTACCGCAACGCTACTGTAAATAAAAGACCTTTTAATATTATCAAACTGGCACTTGATATGCCCCGCGAAAAACTGTATGAGCGTATAAACCTTCGCGTCGATCTGATGGTTAAACAAGGCCTTATTCAAGAAGTAAAAAGCCTCCTGCCCTACCGGGAGCTTAATGCTTTAAATACAGTAGGCTATTCTGAGCTGTTTGATCATTTTGATGGCAAGACCAGCGTTGACGAAGCGCTGCTGCTTATAAAACAAAATACCAGGCGCTTCGCCAAAAGGCAACTTACCTGGTTCAGAAAAGATAAAGATTTTGTTTGGTTTGATGCCGGTGTTCCCGATGTTATTGACCAGATGGTCAAAGCCATTGAAACTTCCGCATAATTATTTTATTGCGGCAGCAGGCTTTGTAAATATTTGCCGTAACCACTTTTGATATACTTGTTAACTAACAGCCGCAATTGATCGTCATTGATAAACCCACGGCGGTAAGCAACCTCCTCAATACACCCGATTTTTGTTGACTGGCGTTTTTCGATCACGCGCACATATTCGGTAGCATCGCTCAATGAATCAAACGTACCCGTATCTAACCAGGCTGTTCCCTTATCCATAACGCCAACATGCAGGTTACCCTGTTCAAGGTAAAACTTGTTAACATCGGTAATTTCATACTCACCGCGGGGTGAGGGTTCAAGATCTTTAGCTATTTGAATTACCGAATTATCATAAAAATAAAGGCCGGGTACTGCAAATTTCGATTTTGGCTGCAAAGGTTTCTCCTCAATTGACAAGGCCCTGAATTCGGCATCAAACTCAACCACACCGTAACGTTCAGGATCGGCCACATGATACGCAAAAATAGCTGCGCCATCTACATCATTAAAACTGCGGATCAATTCGTTAAATCCGGTACCATAAAATATATTATCGCCCAATATCAAAGCTACTTTATCATCGCCTATAAATTGCTCGCCAATAACAAAAGCCTGGGCAAGTCCGTTAGGCTTTTCCTGTATAGCATATTCAAATTTACAGCCTAACTCTGTACCATCGCCCAATAACCGCTTAAAACCGGGATTATCTTCGGCTGTAGTAATGATCAGAATTTCTTTGATATCCGCCTGCATCAAAACCGATAGCGGGTAGTATATCATAGGCTTATCATAAATAGGCATGAGTTGTTTACTGATTGCCCTGGTTATAGGATAAAGCCGGGTGCCTGACCCTCCTGCTAAAATAATGCCTTTCATATTTGATTATACTAATTTTTAAGTAAACCTCCCAAAGTTAGTATATAATAATGTTTCCGTAATATCAGGGCCCATTATTATACCGTTGAACAATGCTATCAGGTATAAAGTTGATATTTATTGTTCAATATGCAAACTTATATTTTATCTGATTATTTTGAACATAAACCATGTATCAGGCAACAAGCCTTTTTCAAAGGCAAAATCCATTTAATACCCTCAACATTAGCATAAAATTGTTATTATTGCAGTTTGAACGTTAAAAACTACTATTTAGGTGGATTTAGCGGATTTTTATTGTTAACATGCATAAATATTATCTTACTCATCTGCAGGAATTAGAATCAGAGGCCATTTACGTTATCAGGGAAGTGGTTGCACAATTTGATCGTCCTGCCATCCTGTTTTCGGGCGGGAAAGACTCTATTGTTGTAACACACCTGGCAAAAAAGGCATTCTGGCCCGCTAAAATCCCGATGCCACTAATCCATATTGATACCGGTCATAACTTTCCTGAAACTATGGAGTTTAGGGATAAGCTGGTTGAAAACCTTGGCGTACAACTTATTGTAGGCTCAGTTCAGGAATCAATTAACAAAGGCCGCGCAGTTGAGGAAAGCGGTATCAACGCCAGCCGCAACGAATTGCAGATAGTAACCCTGCTTGATACCATCGAAAGCAACAAGATAGATGCTGCTATCGGCGGTGCGCGCCGTGATGAAGAAAAGGCCCGTGCTAAAGAACGTTTCTTCAGTCACCGCGATGAGTTTGGCCAGTGGGATCCTAAAAACCAACGCCCCGAGCTCTGGAATATCTTTAACGGCCGCAAGCGCATGGGCGAACACTTCCGTGTGTTCCCGATCAGTAACTGGACCGAAATGGATATCTGGAACTACATTCTGCAAGAAAATATAGCCATACCTTCATTATACTTTGCACATCAGCGTAACGCGGTTTACCGCGATAATACCTGGCTGCCTGCTTCAGAATTCTTACAGCTTAGGGAGGGTGAAACTATCGAAAACAAACTCATGCGTTTTCGTACCCTGGGCGATATCACCATCACCGGCGGCATCGAATCAGACGCCGATACGCTGGAGAAGATAGTTGCTGAAGTATCAGCAACCCGCAGCACCGAACGCGGTAACCGAAGTGACGATAAACGCTCGGATACCTCAATGGAAGACAGGAAAAAACAAGGTTATTTTTAAATTTGATTCAATGAGCCTTCAGGCAGTCAAGCCCGGAGCAAAACATACCACCACAATGGAATTATTACGTTTTACTACAGCAGGTAGTGTTGACGATGGGAAAAGCACCCTTATAGGGCGCTTGCTATACGATTCGAAATCCATCTTTGAAGACCAGATGGAGGCTGTAAAACAATCGAGCGAACGAAAAGGGCTTCAGCATGTTGATCTTTCATTATTAACTGATGGTTTACGTTCGGAGCGTGAGCAGGGCATTACCATTGACGTGGCCTATCGCTATTTTGCCACACCCAAACGTAAATTTATTATAGCCGATACCCCCGGCCATATCCAGTATACCCGCAACATGGTTACCGGCGCTTCAACAGCAAACCTTGCCCTGGTGCTTATTGATGCCCGCAAAGGTGTGGTTGAGCAAACCTGCCGCCACTCATTTATTGCATCACTATTAAAAATACCACACATTATTGTTTGTGTAAACAAAATGGACTTGGTTGATTACAGCGAAGAGGCTTTTAACAAAGTAGTTGAACAATATGAAGCTTTTGCAGCAAAAATTGATGTCACCGATATCCGTTTTGTACCTATCAGTGCTTTAGCTGGTGACAATGTGGTTAACGATTCGGAAAACATGCCATGGTACAAAGGCGAAAGCCTGTTACATACACTGGAGACTATTCATATTGCCAGTGATGAAAACCACTCTGATGCCCGCTTCCCGGTGCAAACAGTGATCCGTCCTCATGCGGCTGAATATCATGATTACCGCGGTTATGCCGGCCGGATAGCAGGCGGCATTTTCAGGCCTGGCGATAAGATCACTGTATTGCCGTCAGGGCTAACATCGGCTATAAAATCTATCGATACCTATTCGGGTGCGGTTGAGGAAGCTTTTGCACCAATGTCGGTTTCCATTACTTTGGAGGATGATATTGATGTAAGCCGCGGCGATATGATTGTAAAAGATGACAGCGAACCGCAGGTGAGCCAGGACCTTGACGCCATGATTTGCTGGATGGCAACCCGCAGCCCGCGCCCAGGCGCTAAATATCACCTCAAAACCACCACCCGCGAGGTAATGTCGATCATTAAGGAAGTTTATTATAAACTTGATATCAATACGCTTGAAAAGCAGGAAGAAAATACTGATATTAAGATGAACGAAATGGTGAAGATCCGTTTACGCACCACTCAACCCGTAGTGTTTGACGAGTATCGCAAAAACCGTATTACCGGCTCATTGATCCTGGTTGATGAATCAACTAATGAAACGGTAGCAGCTGGGACATTCCTGTAAGCTACTAAAAAATGCCAGGTTTGTAAGAAAAGCCTGGCATTTTATTTTTTTTAAACTCATTGTTTATTGTGCGGCAGCCAATTTTTTAATACAAGCTTTTAAGCTGTCGCGCCAGTAAGGGATCTCTATATTAAACGTAGCTTTGATCTTAGCCTTATCCAGTACCGAATATGCCGGTCGTTGCGCATTCGTTGGATATTCTGATGTGCGTATTGGGAGTACTTTAACATCAGTACCTGAAATATCAAAGATGCCTTTGGCAAAGTCATACCATGAGGTTACCCCTTCATTGCTGTAATGATAAATACCATATGCTTTTTTGCCAGCTGTTATGATAGTTAAAATTGCTCCTGCCAGGTCAATAGCATATGTGGGTGTGCCCACCTGGTCTGCAATCACCTTAAGCTCATCACGGTCGGCCCCAAGCCTTAGCATGGTTTTTACAAAATTGTTGCCATACTCGGAGTATAGCCAGCTTGTACGAATTGTATAGTGTTCATCAAGAATTTCCGCAATTGCCTGTTCTCCCTCCAGTTTGGTAAGGCCATATACACTGATAGGCTCAGCAATGGCTTCTTCTGTGAGTGGCAATGCCACGTCTCCCTTAAAAATAAAATCAGTTGAGATCTGCACAAGGGTAGCACCATATGCTTTACAATGCCTGGCAAGATTTGCGGCCCCGGTTTTATTGATCGCCCGGGCCAGGTCAACTTCGTCTTCCGCTTTATCAACAGCGGTATAAGCAGCGCAATTGATAGCAAACGTTGGTTTATATTTTTCAAAAACAATATCGAGCAAATCGTCCCGCAAAATGTCTGCCTCATCTTCGGGCAGGAAATGGATATAATCTATTTTCCTTTCGCCTGCAACTTTCTTTAAGCAGTTACCCAATTGTCCTGATGCTCCAAATACGATGATATTTTGCATTTTTTAGAAGTGTTATTTTTTGATTAAACCAGGATAAAAATTAGAACCCAAAATCAGGAGCATCCTTTAAAAAGGGCAGTTCAAGGTCTTTGTCCGATACCAGCACATCGCTCCCGCTGAGCTGCCAATCAATATTTAAATCAGGATCGGCATAATGCAGACCACTTTCTGACTCTTTGTTATAGTAGTTATCACATTTATACTGGAATACAGCTTCATCGCTCAATACAATAAAGCCATGGGCAAATCCACGGGGAATAAAAAATTGCTCGTTATTCTGTTCGGTTAAATGCACTCCATGATATTGCCCATAAGTTGCCGATCCCTTGCGCAGGTCGACAGCTACGTCTAATACTTCGCCTTTGGTTACCCTAACCAACTTAGCTTGCGAAAACCGACCTTTTTGCAAGTGCAGGCCACGTAATACACCTTTAGTTGAATAGGATTGATTATCCTGTACAAAATTGACATTGAAGCCCGTAGCATCAGCAAACCGCTGTTGATTAAACGATTCAAAAAAATAACCGCGGTCATCATTAAAAATACGTGGTTTTATTAATAAACATCCCTCAAGCGGGGTCGGTATTATAGTCATATGTTTCACTTATAAACACAATAATGTGTGGTCATTGTAATTTGATATAATTGACAAAACACATTAAAATTTATGCAATATTAATTAATAGATCTATAATCAAAGCCGATAATCATTCAAAAAGTCTTTTAAAGGCTTAAATAAAACCCTGGTTGCATCAATAATAGTTATACTTCTTACAATGACAACAAACTTAAGTTCTTATTATAACAAAAAATTATGCAGCCGCAAATGTTTAAAAAAAGTAGTTAAGTTACGTTAATTTGCACCGTTTTCTTAATCAGGCTATAGTAGACTGCATGAAATACTTAAATAACATTCATAATTAATTCATACAAAAATCGTTTATTACATCTTAAATAAAGGCATTTACAAAAGAAAAAGGATTAACAAATAATTAATTGATAGCATGCAAATAAATAAATATCGTTCCCACATAATTATCTCATTACTTAGTCTTTTTTTGTTGTTCTTCTGTATCAATCTCTATTTCAAAGAGCGAGAGGTTCAACAACAGCGCACAGTAGCTGACCCTGAATTAAAATCAGCAGACAACGAGGTTAACTCAAAGGATGACAAATTAAGTGCAAGCACACAGGAACAAAAGCAACCAGAACAAAAACAACCAGAACAAAAACAACCAGAACAAAAACCTATCCGCAATGCCATTGCAAGCCTGGCAAAAAAAGAGGATATTCAGGATAGTTCAGATCCCAGCACCCTGAAAAAACTTTTAATTAAAAAAGGCATTTATTTTGGCGATTTTTTGGGGAACGAAGATGTTGAACTCGCAGCTCCGCGTCCGGCGAACTTCTTAACACAAATTAACCAGTATTTTAATTTGTATACCGTGCCTGCCTGGTTTCATCATGTGGAACTCAAAAATGGCCAGTATGATTTTAGGGGCATTGATGAAGTTGCAGACTTTGCTGTAGCGCATGGCGCCAAAATACAAATGCAAAGCCCTGTGTGGTGGTATGTGCCTGATTGGGTAAAAAAAGGAAACTTTACGCCTGATGAGCTTAAAAATATCCTAAAAAATCATATCCAGGCTGTAATGCGCCATTATAGGGATAAATATCCGGGAGCCGTGCTTTCATGGGCCATTGTCAATGAATCGATGAGTGACAGCCCCGATTTTAATCCAAAATATTCGTTGCCAAACGGACTTAGAAGTAACTTACCAATATGGAATGTAATTCACAAGCCCGGTTCAAATGACCCTACTGATTATATTCAATTAGCATTTGAATGGGCGCACGAAGCTGATCCTACAGCGAAACTTTATTGGACCGAATTTAACGTTGAATACAAAGGTTTTAAAATGGACAGATGGTTTAATATCGTTAAACAACTAAAAGATAAAGGCGTTCCTATTAATGGCGTGGGTTTCCAAACTCATTTGTATCAGGGATATAACCATCCATTTAGCGAGTTAACTGAAAACATGGACAGGTTTGCAGCTATTGGCCTTACAAGCGAAATAACTGAGTTAGACGCAATTATGTCAACTACATCACCAGTTGACCCACCTTTATTCAGGCCAACAATTATCGGTTCACCAACCCAGGTTGATTTTGATAAGCAAGGAAAATTATTTGCCGGCGTAATTTCAGCCTGCATTAAGGCTCAAAAATGCGATGCTATAATATTATGGGGCGAATGGGACCCAACCAGCTCGACAAATACTCAATACAAAAACAAATTAACAGGAAATCCCCTTGGCAAGATGCACGCCAATATATTAGATGATAATTTGAAGCCTAAACCGGCGGTTGCCGCTATGGTTAATGCTGCCCGGCAACTCATATCTAAATAACTTTTTACCTCAAAACGCCTCATGAAAACCGTGGGGCGTTTTAGCAAATTTTGGAGACATTATTATATAATCGCCATCCTAATAACAAGTCCAGAAAGCCCCCAAAATCTTCAAAAAAAAAGTTTGCCTTATAAAAAGGCAAACTTTTTTTGAAATAACTGCCGCAAGCGGCATATAGTTAAAGCGCGTTATAAAACGGAATCATTTAACGTTGAGCAAATTCACCCTCTTTGCTCAAAAAATCCTGGTAAGCAAATTTAATTCCATCTTCCAGGCCGGTATGATATTTCCATCCGGCTTCACTCAACTTGGTTACATCCATTAATTTTCTTGGTGTACCATCTGGTTTAGAAACATCGAAAGTAATCTCTCCTTCATAACCGATAATTTTTTTAACAAGCAATGCCAAATCTTTTATAGATATATCCTCACCCGTGCCAATGTTAACAAGACCGGGTTCATTATAGTTCTCCATTAAATAATAGCATGCTTCGGCAAGGTCATCGGCAAATAAAAATTCCCGTTTCGGAGAACCCGTTCCCCAAATGGTTACAAACGGCGCTTCCTGCTCTTTGGCTTCATGAAACCTACGTATCAGTGCCGGCAAAACATGCGAATTTTGAGGATGGTAATTATCATTAAACCCGTATAAATTTGTAGGCATAACTGATATGTAATTACAGCCATATTGAGCCCTGTATGCATCGCACATCTTTATTCCGGCAATTTTTGCAACTGCATAAGGCTCATTGGTTTCTTCCAACAAACCCGTTAATAAGTAATCTTCTTTTAATGGTTGAGGAGCAAGTTTAGGATAAATACAACTTGAACCAAGAAACATCAGCTTTTTTACATCATTCAAGTATGATTGATGGATGATGTTGTTTTGTATTTGCAGATTATCGTACAAAAACTCGGCGCGGTAAACATTATTGGCTACAATACCTCCTACTTTTGCTGCAGCCAAAAAAACGTAATCTGGTTTTTCCTGTTCAAAAAAATCAGCTACCGCTTTTTGGTCTCTTAGATCAAGTGCAGATGAACTACGGGTAACAAAGTTAGTAAAACCCTCCTTTTCGAGCTTTCGCTGAATGGCTGAACCAACCATCCCCCTGTGACCGGCGATGTATATTTTACTTGATTTATCCATATTATTCAAATTGGTTTTTAATGCTGTATCCTGATTCTTTCAATAACTTTTCCCTTCTGAATAAATCCACATCAGCCGCAACCATTTCTTTAACCAATCCCTGCAGGTCATATTTAGGAGCCCAACCTAATTTTGTTTTAGATTTTGTTGGATCGCCGATAAGTAAATCAACTTCTGTCGGGCGGAAATACGCTTTGTCGACCGCTACTACTTCCTTACCAATTTCGATCTGAAAATCAGGGTTATTACAGCTAACAACATATCCAACTTCGTTAACACCTTCACCTTTAAATTCAATCTCGATACCAACTTCAGCAAATGCCAACCTTACAAATTCGCGAACCCTGGTAGTTACCCCAGTGGCGATAACATAGTCTTCAGCAACTTCCTGCTGTAATATAAGGTACATGGCCTCCACATAATCCTTGGCATGTCCCCAGTCCCTTTGAGCATCCAGATTGCCCAGAAATAATTTATCCTGCAACCCCATAGCAATTTTTGCAGTTGCGCGGGTAATTTTACGGGTCACAAAAGTTTCACCACGCAATGGGCTTTCATGATTAAATAAAATACCGTTGCAGGCGTAAATTCCATAAGCTTCCCTATAGTTTACAGTTATCCAATACGCATACATTTTTGCAACTGCATACGGAGAACGAGGGTAAAATGGAGTGGTTTCTGATTGAGGAACTGCTTGTACCAGTCCATAAAGTTCAGATGTTGAAGCCTGGTATATCTTGGTTTTCTTTTCAAGCCCTAAAATCCGGATTGCTTCAAGCAATCTTAAAGTACCAATACCATCAGCATTAGCTGTATACTCGGGAGTATCAAAGCTAACCTTAACATGCGACATAGCCCCAAGATTATAGATCTCATCGGGCTGTACTTGCTGAATAATGCGGATAAGGTTAGTACTGTCGCTAAGATCACCATAATGTAGGATCATATTTTTATTATCATCGTGCGGATCCTGATATAAATGGTCAATCCTATCTGTATTAAATAACGAGCTGCGGCGTTTTATACCGTGTACCACGTATCCTTTTGACAATAGTAGTTCGGTTAGATAGGCACCGTCCTGGCCTGTTATCCCTGTGATTAAAGCAATTTTCTTCATTATATTTTCTTTTATTAAATACTACAAACGGAACCTCTATTTCAAATAATTTCTGTTAGGCAACTATTACTTAAAATTAAACAGTTAAGCAAAAAGAAGCCGGCTACGAAGGAATAACCCTCCTTTTAAATTTGATCATAAATATTTCGTACAAAAAAATCGGCCCATAATATAAGTAACGTCTCCATAAGCGCCTTGGCTCCTTCAATAATCTCAGCAGCCATTCCATTCCCAGGTTAATTGCAAGCTTACCTGGTCGTTTTACTGTTCCTGCATAAAAATCAAATACTGCCCCTATCGAGCAAATTACATTTGCATCAATTTGATCTTTTAAAGCATAGGCCCATTTTTCCTGTTTTGGGGCTGTCATACCAACAAATAGTACATCCGGCTTAAAATCATTTATGGCTTTAAGCATTTCCTTATTATCGCTGTCGCTAAATTGCGGTTTATACGGGGGCGAATATGACCCAACTTTAATATTAGGATACTCATCATTTACCCGCTTTATGATTTTTCCTAAAGTTTCATCTGTTGCACCGAGATAGAAACATGAACCATTATTCAAATTTGCCTCATTTAACAAATAGCTATGTATATCGGCTCCTGCAATTTTCTTTATTCGTTTCCCGGTCAGCAATCTTGTAGCCCAAACAATAGCAACACCGTCGGGCAGCAGTATTTCAGATTTTTTAAGAGATTCTTTAAAATCAACATCTTCTTTAGCAATACAATATGAATATTGATTAATGGTTGAAATTAAGGCTTTCTCCTTTATAGAAACCTTATTCAATGAGTCAGCATAAACAGTATAGCCAAGACAACTTATAGTGTTGAATATATTTTTCATATGGTATTTATTTTCATGCAGCTAATATTTTTTATTACTAAAGGCCGCCTTTTTTGATTAAACTTTTAACAAATTTAATTTAAAACACGGAAAATATTGAAATTAAAGCACTGTAATTTACGATAAATTATCTTTTTTGCAATTGCCAATGTGATAAATCTGTTAACTACTTATGCCCCGTAAGGTGTTATCCTTTATTTCTTGAGGGAAATAATGAGTAAAAATCAATTTTTTCAAATATTTGCAAATTCCCGCCAATTGTGGCATCCTTAATTATCCGTCCATCTTGCTCAAACGCCTTCCGAGACAATTTATAGGCAAATTCTTCGCTTTGCAAATCCGGCGCAAACCATGTCATTCCAGGTTTATAATACCCTTTTATAAAATGATTGTCTTCTTTTCCTGTACTTTTAATAGTTGCCCCTGATTTCGCATTGGTATTATATGAGTGATCTTTTCCTATAATATATAGCTCGTTAAACCCCATATAAAACGCCAGCTGCATTGCCATATAAGTAACTGACTGGCCGGTACCATATCCTTGCCTGGCGATGTTTGTAGAAAATTCAGGTGTTAATTTATCTTTTATAAAGTATTGATTTTTTCTTTTTGAAAACTTGTGTCTATAATCCCAATTGAAAAAACATGGCAACTGTAAATTATCATAGTCATCAATAAATTGAGATAACTGTGCTTCTATATCGATACATGCTAAATATGTAGGCGAAAAACCAGTTTCTTTTTCCATTAAATAAATCCGGTTTAAGCCTATAGTATATTCATTTTTCAATAGTGAAAAATCGATATGCTTCAAACTTGGGCCATTGGCAATTAAAAAACACCGTTTACCGGCATGTATATTTTTAAATTGCTCAATACCGCTCCTGTTTGCTTTTGTGAATGGAAAAGGGGCAGCCCAAATAACTTTTTGAGGTATATCAGCAATCCTTCTCCAAATCGCTTTACTTATCCGTGATAGGGTAACATCGCTCCTTTTCAGGGTTAATAAACGTTTAATATTTCCTAATGCCATAATGTTTGATCAAGCTGTAATTATTTTTTCAGTGCTTAAGATTCCCGCTTTTTTGCCAAAACTGTTACAGCACCACCATTTCCATCTTCCACAAATAAAGGGGCTACAATTACCCATTCAAATTCATGATACGCTTCGTTTAACGCCATATCCTCTATTACAAGAATACTTTTCTTATCGCCGCCCGGGCAAAGGAACTGCCTGTGGCTTTCCCTTCCCTGTGGTCGGAACTTCCATGAAGTAAGGGATATAAAATCAAAGCCTACACATCTTAGTTCAGGGTATTCGGTTCTGAAGTAATCTGCCAGTTCCGGCGCCAACCCAGGGTTATCGTTCCAGTACTTATCGTCATTCCTGTAATTTTCAAATCCAGTACGTATCAGCAAAAGCTCAACATCTTTATTAATTGGTGGTAAATTTTCAAAATCACTGATGTTTATCAATTTTGCCTCGCTGCAAAGAATCTCTACCGTAACAACGTTTTTATAAAAATATTCTTCCAGGGGTATTTCAAAAGTCTTTTTTCCGTCCTGGCAAAAATGAAAAGGCGAATCGATATGGGTACCTATATGGTTATTTGAAAATATCCAGCAAGCCGTATTTGCCGTTTCGCCTTTTAAAATTGACGAATTATCCCTTATAAATACGCGATCCTTATTTCCGTACGACGGCGTATTTTGTGAGATAATATGTGAAAGGCGGATATTCATAAGGATAGATTTATTTTAAACATGAAATTTGGGCAGCAACAATGTTGATTAATATATAGCACCTGTTAACAGATTACCAACACACTAAATAGCTACCTTAATAGTAATTTTTTTAATAAACTCTGGCTGATTAACGTAATGCTGAGGGCCGTGTCCGTCTTCGGGAAACATTATAGCAAATATTCCGTTCCCTATATCAACATGCGTACCCTGGCTTGATGGATCTTTATAGAAGGTACGGTCATGCTCTTCGCTATACGGAATATTTACATTCATACCTTCAATTGGCGACCATTTAACCCTTTCAAGGCCCCTTATAGGATATTGAATGTCAATAACGTGCTTATGAGCTTCATATCCCCTTTCAAAGTTTTCAACGGTATTATATTCGCTAACAATCGCTTTTACGTTATCGTTAATTTTATAAACACCAACTTCAATATCCGGAGTGGCGTTTTGTAAATATTGAAGACCAGCATATATATCCTCAGAAATGCCTTTATATGTATCAATATTCTTTAATTTATCAACTATCATTGTATAATTAGTTTAATTCGTTTGTAAAATACTCGTTTAGCCATCCAACAAATTGTTCATCCATCGGCCTTAAATCTTTGAATATTTTGCCGTAACCTTTATTAAGGATCAAGCCCAATGTTTTACCTACGTTCTTTTTGTCTTTGCTTAATGCTACCGTAAATTTATCAAGCGAGATATCAGTAATAGAAGTTCCCTCCCACACTTGTTTTAATAACTCCCTTATGTTTTGACGCACCGAATTATCAATGTATCCAAGCTTTACTGATACAAAATTGGCCATATCCATACCGTAACTTACAGCAATTCCGTGAGGTATCCGATAATTAGTTAATGATTCGATAGCATGCCCGAATGAATGACCGTAATTAAATACAAGGCGCTCGTTTTTGTCAAATTCATCCCGCTCAATGTAGCCCTTCTTTATTTCCAGGCTTCTGTTAATGATACCGGCTAAAACTTTTTTATCTGTTAGGGCCTGTGCATATTCATTTTTAAACCTTGTAAAATCCTCTTCGCCCGATACAATGAAATAGTGGCACATTTCGCCCATTCCTGATTTCAAATCCCACAATGAAAGGGTATCTAAAAATTCAAGGTTAATAAATATTTGGTTAGGCGGATAAAAACCTCCCAGCTGATTTTTATATTGATTAAAATTGATAGAGGTTTTACTTCCTATGCAGCTATCGCCCTGGGCAAGTAATGATGTTGGGAAAAAATACCAATCGACCCCACGGTACATGATTGACGCTATAAATGCTGTAGCATCCTGGGTTATACCGCCGCCAATGGCAACCAACCTATGATTTTTTCTGAAACCATTATCTATCAGGTTTTCAATTATAGGCATTACCCCCTGGTAACTCTTAACCTTTTCGGAGGCATCAATGCCAATGTGCCAATACAAATCAAGTACCGGCTGAAGCAGATCTTTATATAGCTCCTTTATTTTGTTATCAATGATAATTACGTCGCCTTCTTTAAGTTCCTTAAGTAAAACTCCTTGCGTATCATCTATAAACTGAACACCGTAATCGTGAACAATTGATTTTATTTTAAAATTATACATTGGTATATCCTCCGTCAACAATTATATTTTGACCTGTTAAATAACTATTTAAATTGCTGCTTAAAAAAAGTACAACGTTAGCAATTTCTACAGGTTGAGCCATCCTGTTCATAGGGATAACTTCAGTTAGTTTTTTCAAATCTTCGGCCGAGTTTGTGGTAGCTGTAAGCTCCGTAAGCGTAAAACCGGGCCCAACTGCATTTACCAGGATATCATACTTACCCAATTCAATTGCCAACGTTTTGGTAAGCCCAACAATGGCATTTTTATTGGTGGTGTAAACAGAACGCCCCGGCCTGGTAATAGTGCTCCAGATAGAGGTGATATTAACAATGCGGCCATAACCGTTTTTTTTCATCAGTTTGCTAACTTCACGGCAAAGCACGTACGGTCCCTTTACATTAACATTATGCAGCAAATCAAAATCAGCATCGGTAGTATCTACATTGAGCGCAACCTTGTTAATCCCCGCATTATTGATAAGCACATCTATCTTATCTAATTCATTCAGTTTCAACAAAAACTTTTCAACCGATTCCGGACGGGTGAAATCAAGCTGTAAATAACTGATCCTTTTAACGGTATTTTCATTATTTAACCGCTCTATTTCGGAAGCATTGGTTCCGGTTAAAATTACAGAACAACCGGCTTCAAGAAAGCGTTCGGCTATCGCGTTGCCAATGCCCCTTGTACCGCCGGTTATAAGTGCCACTTTACCAGTCAGATCAATCTTTATGTTAGATATGCTATCCATAAAGAATAATTAGTTAGCAGTAAGTGCTAAAAATTCCTCGTCGGTTGAAAGGTAGTTTACTATTATATGATTTAAGATCATATGCACATCTTCAATCGGGCCGTAATCTCCTTTAGGATTTGGTGTATACAGTGGTATAGATGATATTTCATTTAATTTTCCACCCAAAAAGCCTACGAATGCAATTGTAGTACCGCCTAATTCATTAGCAAACTCAGCAGCTTTAACCAAATTTGGTGAATTTCCACTTGCCGATATAGCGATCAAAATGTCGCCTGAAACAAACTGACCGCGCATTTGCTCAACAAAAACATCGTCAAAGTTATTGTCATTACCTATTGCGGTAATCATAGGTACGTTATCGGTTAAAGCGATAATCTTAGGGCGGAACTTTGAGAAATAACGAACAAAGAACCTGAAGTCGGCCTGCATGTGAGATGCTGTAGCGGCGCTCCCGCCATTACCAACAACATAAATGGTATTGCCGTTTTTAAAGGCAGTGATCATAGCAGTAATTACCTGCTCAAGTTTTGCAACTTCAATTTTATTTAAAATATCAGTCAAACGGGCGATATAATCACCCAGGTAGTTTTTAACTTTCTCTTGTCTTTCCATTGTAATAGATTTTTATCTTATTGTTACTAATTAAAATTCTTTTTGTTCGTATACTTTATCTATGATACGCATGAGTTTGTAAGCATCCTCCGAATTACCGATGGCTATCGGCTTATCAGCAGTAATTGAATCAAAAAAATGATCCATTTCGTAACGCCAGCTGTTGTTATCAACATACTTGGTTACTATTTCATCTTTCCAGGTAGCCGCAGGCGCCGTCGACCTGTTTTTGGCAATGGAGAGTGTTTCTTCGCCATATGACATTGATGATGTTATAAGGCCGTTTAATACCATATAACCTTTTTCAAGGAATATCTCTAACGAAAACAAATGGCGCCATTGCGACATGGTAGAGTGTAATGAAGCTACTTTGCCTGTTGCCGATTCTTTAAGGATCACAAAAGCGTTATCCTCAACATCCATGTGCCAATAAAGGTTTGAAACCTCAGCTTTAACAACATCAAAATCACCTGAAAGGTACAGGAACAAATCAAGCATATGAATACCCTGATCCATTAAGATACCACCGCCGGCTAATTCCTTTTTAGCCCTCCATTGGTTAAAATAATCGCTGGTTACACTTTTTCCGTAACGGCCACGCAACCATAACACTTTTCCATATTCACCGCTGTCAATCAGCTTTTTGATATGCATAACGCTGTCATGATGACGGTGATTAAAACCGTACATCAATTTTTTGCCGCTGGCTGCTTCGGCCTTTTGTATCTCTAATATATCAGCACCGGTAAAAGCGGGTGGTTTTTCGCAAAAAACATGCTTTCCGGCATTCAGGGCCCGTATGGTTAAATCTTTGTTTAAAAAGTTGGGGGTGCAAACTATGATCGCATCTATATCTGCATGATTTATAATTTCCTCATGGCTGATATTGGGGATACCTTTTATTTCAGTTTCTCCATTGGGCTCAGATACAGCTACTACAACGCCTTTTTTAATTTCATCGATAGCCTGGTGCCGGATTTTTCCCATTACACCATAACCTATTATACCAATTTTGTAATTCATAGTATGTATTATTTTAGTGCGTTAATTAAGTTTTTAACAGCGTCAATTTCCATTAATAGTTTTCCTTCTTCGGCATATGAACCAAGGTGAGGGGTAAGCACTACATTATCCAGATCGCATAAAGGGCCTGAATATGGCTCAGAAGAGAAAACGTCAATAGCTGCTCCGGTTAATTTATTGGCTGCAAGGGCGTTATATAAAGCGTCTTCATCAACAATACCACCGCGGGATATATTTACCAGGA
The DNA here is from genome assembly GCF_013376065.1 of Mucilaginibacter sp. SG538B. Lineage (NCBI taxonomy): Bacteria > Pseudomonadati > Bacteroidota > Sphingobacteriia > Sphingobacteriales > Sphingobacteriaceae > Mucilaginibacter > Mucilaginibacter sp. SG538B. Next base: position 499,829 of record NZ_JABMJI010000004.1, on the reverse strand, counting down.
ACGCGCCTGTTTTCATCAAATCAATCTCTTTAGCACCTATTACCGCAGATCCGTCTTCATTGCCTGGTACATGAATTGTAACGACATCGGCTTTGGTTAACAATGTATCAAAATCAACCAATTCAACTCCGTTATCTGTTGCCCAGGCAGCATCAGCGTAAGGGTCATAACCAATCACCGGGTTCCCTACCCCCCTGAACAGTTGCGATACCAGTTTACCAATACGTCCTAAACCTACAACTCCAACAACTTTATTAAGAAAAAGGTTGCCTACCTGCTTTTTCCATACTTTATTTTTAAGATCAGCATGAGCCTGTGGTATTTTTCGCAATAATGACAGTGTCATAGCCAGTGTCAATTCTGCAACTGCCCTGGTTGGGCCATCGGGGGTATTGGTTACAATAATCCCTTTTTCGGCTGCGTATTTTAAATCTACGCTATCCATGCCTATTCCAACGCGGCTGATACATTTCAACTTAGGCAGCGCATCCATTACCCTGGCGGTAAGTGGTTCTACACCGGCTACTATACCAATGCAGTCTGCGGCCAACTCTATAACTTCATCTTCTGTTAGCTTTCTGCCGTAAGGGTTATTGATTACTTCATAACCATTTTGGAGAAGCAACTCTACAGGTTCATTTCCAACTTGGCCAAAAGACGAGGGCGAGGTTAATATTTTCATAGTATAAATTATCGTTCTTTTATTACAATTGTTATGTTGACAAAATGCAATGGTGTCCTTAATTACTTGCTCCAGTACTTGGGCGTTGCATTTTGGGTTGACTGATATTTCCTGGCAATTAATAGCGCCTCGGCAAGCCTGAAATCTTTTTCCTCGCTTACCTTCACAGCTACCAATGGGTCAAGCGGCCAAAAAAGCCTGTTCACCCCAAAATATCCGCTTCGGTTGTTTTCGTATAGTTTTCTAAAAACATTTGCGTTCCATATAGTTACAGCCCAATTACATATTGTAATCACCCTATTATTCTGCGACGGGGCAAGCGGGCCGTCAACTACAATGTTTATCGGTTCATTATCAACAAATGACTGCATTTGTGTTTGTGTACATCCAATAAGGGTGTCTGCATCTGATGCCGAATATGCCTCGAGCGCACCTTGGATATCAGCTTCCCGGATAAGAGGGCAAACAGGATTAACAAGCACCAGTGTATCCGGATTTTTGGCATTAATAAAATCATAAGTAAAATCTTCGCCGGTTGCGTCGTCTCCACCCAATAATGCGGGGCGCCGGTATACTTTACAGTTTAAACTTTCAGCTATTGCCGCAAGTGAATCATCATCGGTGTTCACATAAACCTCATCTAACAGGTTACAACTTAAAGCACTTTCAATGCTATAGGCAATCATTGGTTTACCATCCATGTACCTAAGGTTTTTTGACTGTACCCTTTTACTTCCCCCTCTTGCGGGGATATGAGCTATTACTTTTCCTAATTTCATAGAATGAGATTATAATATTATTAACGACTGACTTTTAAATCAGATTATCCTTTTTTTGATTGTTGCTTTATCGCGATTAAACTTTTAGCAACAAATATTGATGCCTTCGCAGCCTTAATAGTGTATAATACCATGGGGTTGCCGTTTATTAATTCAAAATTTTTCAGCTGCCCTTTTACTACCCGGCATTTCTACAATGTATTCTATCTTAAATTGAATCAACTAAATATTTTATATTTTTAACATAATTATCAAACTCAGCAAAAGAACTTACACTTGCTTTAAGCTTGTCTTTGTCATAGTTTGTGTTTAACATGCTATTAATTTTGGCGGTTAATGCTTCTTTATCATCAAAGTTGATAAACTCAGCTCCCTTATTTACTTCTCTCAATACCGGAATATCAGAACATAACGCCGGCGTTCCAACGTACTGTGCCTCTATAGGTGGTAAACCATACCCTTCAAATGACGAACTGTAAATCAATAGTTTTGAGGAAGCTAAATGCTTATATTTTTCGGACTCAGAAATGCCCGATTTAAAAACCAACTCAATACTGTTTTCTTTTGCCTGATTGATCAAAGCCTGATATACCTCCGGATTTAACTTTGCCGGGTTACCAATAACAAGCAACGTATATCTCGCCGGTAAAGCATTTATTATATCGTTAAGCACATTTGAGTTTTTGTGCTTTTCTCCAAAACGTCCGAAATAAATAACCTGGTTTCTTTTTTGAGTATCGATAAAACCATCTGCAACCTTTGAGTTAATACTAAGATACAGTTGTTTAAAACTTAAGTTAGGATTAAATCGGGCATAATATTCTTCAGCATACTTTGTTCCTTCCTTCGTAGTTGACAGTATTGCATCAACTGATGGCAAAATCTTATTGCTATATTTATAAGCACTCTCCGGCCTGCTGTGCGGCGTTAGTTTATTAATCCAGTTTGGACTTTCGAAATCAAGAAACCACAACTGGCATTTGGAAGCATTTTGAAACTTCTTAACAGTTGGATAGAAAAAGAACCTATCAAATACGATAGATTTTTTTGAAGCCAGGTGCGGAACAACCAGTAATAAATCGTAATTATTTACACGCGGAAAATTAAAATACTTACTCACTTTTAGGTGCAAATTTCCGCTTCCGGGGTAAATGTTAAAATCATCAAAAAACACCGGCGCCAAATTGGTATAGTAATCAACCGTATACCCGTTTGCAGCAAAGCCATGCGCCATCATCAGCGCGTGGATTCGCCCTCCAGAGTAGTTGTTTTTATAATTTAATGCAAATACAGCTACCTTCATGATTTAATAAGTTGCGTTTCTGCCTGACTATTTAACATTATCTTTTTTAACCGGGCTTTTTCATTGACTATATAAAGACAGATTGAAAAGCAGATAACGCCCGCAGCATAAGAAAATGGCCAGCTGAGTAAACTCATTAAGAGTACTGTTATTAAGAAAAAAAACTCAGTTGTTTTCTTTGACTTCCGCATGGTTTTGTATATCAGGGAAAAATATACACACAGATAAATTAGTCCAAAGCGTGCATAATCACCTATGAAACCTACATCGGATAAAAAATACCCTTCAGATGCACCTAATCGCGTTATCTTGGCTCCATATGCTGAACTGGCATCATACTGTCCATTTCCAAACAATACCTCCGAAATATTATCGGAGAAATTAAACAAGAAATAATTGGCGGCCTTTACCCTGATGTAGCTATCGCCCTGATGTATCTGATCGGCCGTTAAAGCCGTTATCTCTTCGTAGTACTTAGTTGGGATTAAGAAAATAGCCGCGACAAATAAAAGGAACATTACCACTATCGCCCTTGCTTTTTCTTTAGAGTTTATAAATAAAAGGAATATACCAACGGCACAAGCAAACAATATATAGCGCGATCCCTGTAAAAACAGGCCTGCCGTTAAAAGAATAACTAATCCGAATTGAAACACCTTAAATCCCTGGCGGATCATTCTGTCAATCAGGAAAAACAGTCCCAGATATATGTATTCCTGCCCGTCGATTCTGAATCGAACGGTTGATCTTTCAACGAGAAAATTGGAACTATTTACAATTTCAATTGGATAAACTATTACCTGTATGATTACTATCAAAGAAACCAGTGATGCCAGGATCAGTATGGTGTTATACATCATATCTATATCTGGTTTTGTTACCAACAGATAAAAATATAACAAATAAAAATACATGAACCGCTGCTCGAGAAAAGTAGTCGCGAAATCCTGATCATGAAACATTATCGCATTGAACGCGCTGATAAAAACACAACCAAGTATAAAAAAAATCGGCCTTTGAAAAATGGTAAGTTTTAACTTATTCAAATTGGCTAACACAGTACCAAATAAATAAATTATAACCAGCGCCTGACTTACGGCAATAACATTCACGCTAAAAAAGATCAACCTGAAATAGCCCGATCCCATAAAAAGTATAAGCGAAAGAAAAATAGTTTTTAATTTCATCTATTTACCGTTTAACCCCCAACACTGCCATCTACGCATTATTATATTAAAAAAACTAACCACAGTTATTGATTTTCCCGTTTAAAAAAAGCTTTAATGCTACTATTATTAAAGTACAGTATAACAAAGAATATCAAAGCACATACTCCTATTCTTAAGATCAAGCTATTATCTGGTATAAATATACCAATAGCTATTACCGCAAGTGAAGCTATTGAAGGCTTTATCATAACTGAAAACGTTAGCTTCAATGATCTGTAGAAAACCAAAAACAATAATGGCGTAATAATCAAATATGATAAAAAATATGCCAGCGCTTCGCCTTTTGCCCCATAGTACGACCCAAACCACAATACAGGAGTACATAATATAGCGTTCGCTATACCGCATATCGACAAAATCCTTTGTTTATCTGCTGCCATCCAAAGTGTTCCGACCAAACCCTGGATAGTAAATAAGAAAACAAACCAAATTTGATATTTAAAAATAAAAATAGCGGGCAGATAGTCCTTTCCGAATACAATGAGGATTATCTCCTTGCTGAAAATTGAAAAGAACACGCATATCAGCAATAAAATATTAATAAACAATGGCATCAATTGCTGAATCTTATCTTTAAAACGTTCGGCATTGTTAACCCATAACACGCTTACGTTAGGAAAAAAAGAAGAAAGTGCAAGAGTTGTAATTAATTTTACGGGCTGTGTAAGCCTGTTGCTTGTATTAAAGTATCCTAACTCAGCATTACTACTATTTATTTTCAAAAAGTTGTTTGCCAAAAAGTTTATCGGAAGATTTACCACGATTAGTATAAAGTATGGCAAAGCCTGACCAAAAATGTTTTTCACTGTCGCCGCAAAATCAACTATTTTGTTATCTAACAATTTAGCTTGTTTTAACGCAAAGTAGGCAACCACTATGTTTATAAACAACACTATAGTGTAGGTGATAAACATAGTTTGATAAGTAAACAATTTATTACTTATGACAAAAATGAAAACTACCCAAATGGCTAATGTTATTGATTTTAACACTCCGGGATAAAGCATTCTTTGATGAGCCATATAAACAGCTTCAGAAGTATCCCAAAAGTTCAACGACATTATATTAATACTTAAAATAACAAACGTAAATGCATCATAAGGAGATACCAACCAGCTGTACAGGCCTAATAAAATAATAGACCCAATAAATCCGATACCCTGCAGGTAAATACCAGCCCAAAAAATGGTATTTGATTGATTCAGATCTCTGGCTATATTCCGAATTAAAATATTCTTAATCCCGATAGAAGCTATGGTAGCAAATAACTGTCCCTGCACAAGTAGGTAACTAAATTCACCAAAGCCTTCTGATTTTAATCTCCGGGCTATATAAATTAAGCTCAGAAGGTTAAAAACCTGATAAACCAGGTTACCAAAAACCAACTCGCTAAAGTTTTTTACAACTTTTAAGGTACCTACTTTTTTAAACTTCGCTACTAAACTAACCATTATCAAATTAAAATCTTTTTTCAGGCTGTAAAAATGGGATGGATCATCGCCTTACCTATTCACTATATCTTTTTAAACAACCCTACCATTAGCCCTTTTATATATACACCAACCTTATCAGGAAAATAATCTCTGAAAATGTACCTGTATACAAACTTAGGAAGCATCCATAATTGCTTGCCAATGCCATATACCAGGTTTTTGGCGGTTCCATGTTTCTTAATCAGATAGAAATAATTACGTGCGGTATAAAACAACGCTTCATTTGATGGGAACCGCCTTCCTTTTTCACCTGCGCCATCTTTCCATATATGTTCATGCCAGCAATGAACATCAGTGGTAACCGCTATCTTAATACCATGTTTGACTGCCCGGTAAAATACATCTGTTTCGTCGCCGTATAAAAATATCTTCTCATCGTAAAGACCAACTTTTTCCCAAAACTCCTTTTTAACCATATACATTCCTCCACAAACAAAAGTCACCTCTTTATAAGCCGGGATAGAAGCATCAAGTTTGGATCCTACATAATGTTTCTTTATCACAAAATCCTTAGTTGAAATCTCACCTCCGTATTCGCGAATTATGGGCGATCTTTTTTCATAAAAAATCACCGGGCATATAACTCCATATTCAGGCTTTTCTTCCATTATTTCAGCCATACGGGTAAGGCTGCCCTTTGGAAGGTACATATCCTGAATTATAAAAATGATGTGCGTACAATCCCGGGTCATGGCATATTTTATCCCGGCATTGAAGCCACCTGCTACACCACCATCTTTCTCAAGCTCAATAATTGTTGAATTTGTGTAATAGTCCCTAACTTTCTTTTTATAGCCGGGTTTTGAACCGTTATCAACAATTACGTGTTCATACACTTCATCTTTAAACTCATTATAAAAACTGCACCACTGGTCAAATTGATAATCTTCATCATGAGCCGTTGTAACAACAAGGATTTTATTCATAAAATAATTTTTCTATTATTAATAAGGATATTTTGAAACAAACATTAAATATTATTAAAGCCAAACAAAGATTGTATTAAGCAACTTCTGCGGCTTGTAAACACGGTTAAACTTTTTCCCATAAACCCGATTCTGCATTATATTTTTTTATGATTTTGGCAGGTGCTCCAGCAATCACACAGTAATCAGGATACTTTCCACTTACAACGCTATTAGCAGCAATTACACAATGCCTGCCTGTTTCGGTGCCCGGAAGTATAACCGAGTTGTTATAAACATAAGTTTGATCACCCAACTTTACCGGAAAGGTTTTGAGTTTAGTTTTATTTATCGGAATGTTAATATCATCATGCGGATGTATTATATCAGTAATCGTTACGTTTGATGTGACAATTACATCGTTGCCAATAACTATTGAATCTGCACAGGTAATATGGCAGTTTGGATGAATTTGAGAATTATCACCTAAAACTAACTTAGGTTCAAATTCCACTCCCGCATAACGTGGCAAAAGTTCTATCCGGCTGTTAGGTAAAAGAATTGCATTATTTCCTAATGTAATTCCTTTAGCAAATACTAATATATTTTGCTTAAAAACTATGGCCTTTTTGCCAACACCGTTAAAAAAAAACTTTAAATAAAATTGTGTAAAAACGTGACGATATGTTCTTCTGATTAACATTAACCTGGAAAAATAATCCATTTTGATTAATGTCTTGAGATATCGGAAAATCTTGTGCAACATACATTGTTACGTTAATAGAACTGAATTTTAAATGTTAATTTGTAACCAGGCAATACGTTATTTAAGCAGATCAAATATCCTCGAAATTTCGGCTCTGATAGATTCTTTACCGGACAAACTGAATCCCGATTTTGTAATCATATCCGTACTTATCGAAACCTGATTTGCTTCTAAAGGCTGATCAGATTTTATTACCAGTTTGCACTCTTCATTGTACTTATCCTCATAAATCTCTTTTACTATTCCAGCGATCTCAACTATGGTAAAATTGTTTCCGGATGCTCCATTAACGATTGTATTTTCATAATCAGCAAATGATTCGCAGAGCATAATAGTAACGTTTGAAAGATCATTCAAATCGATAAAGTCCCTTGTTTGCTTTCCGGAACTCATTAATGTGATGGTCTTCTTTTCAACCGCTTCTTTGCAAAAACAATTAGGTACAAGTGTCCATCTATCAATATCTTTATTAACCGGGGCACCATAAATATTAGTAGGCCTCACAATAATGTGCTTTATTGAAGTTGTGCGGCTAAACATCTTAACATAATCTTCGGCCTGCATGTGGGTTATAGCATAATCATTTACAGGCTCAAGCACCGTTTCTTCATTCATTACTCCACTTACCTTTCCATATACCTGGAAAGTTGAAAAGTAAATGAACTTGTTTATGCCGTTGGCCTTACACAGATCAAGACAGTATTTAGTACCCAATACTGTAGTGAGCATAGCTGTTTTAGGATCCAAAGAATCAATATCATTCGCGGCAGCCAAATGGATAAACACGTCATATTGATGCTTAAGTTCTATTTTTATTGGCTGCGTAATGTCCGCCTCATAAAAAACAATTTTTTCTGACTGAACAGAAAGATTGTTTTTTCTACCCAATACCCCTACCGCTTCGCTTTTGTCAATTATTTTATTTAATAAATTTGATCCGATATAGCCTCCGCCTCCGCTTATAAGTACTTTCATAGGTATGCTTGATTATTTTTTTATAAAATCAGGATGAGAATTATCTTTTTCAGAAATTATCGGATTGGTTATGCCCCAGTTAATACCAAATAACGGATCATTCCACCTTATGCCCCTTTCGCTGCCAGGAGTATAGAAGTTTGAAACCTGGTAAAAGATCTCAGAATTATCCTCATTCGTAAGATATCCGTGCGCAAATCCTTCAGGTACATATATCATCTTGTAATTGTCTCCGGTTAATTCAACCGATATATGCTCGCAATAAGTAGCTGATTCAGGGCGGATATCAATAATAACATCAGTTATGGCGCCTCTTATACAACGTATAAGTTTGGCTTCCTCAGCGCCGTCAATTTGGAAATGCATCCCCCTGAGTGTGTTTTTGTGTATTGATTTAGAAAGGTTGCTTTGAACCATGTTATATTTCAATCCCATCTTTTTAAACTCATCAGCACAAAATGCGCGGGCAAAAAAACCACGGTCATCCTGCCTTAAAGAAAGGTCAATTATGTAAGCTCCTTTTAATTTTGTTTCGGTAAATATCATTTTTCTATTATTATATAAAACTATTATACACTTAACCTAAAAAATAGCGCTCAATTTGTTTATAGCTAACCTCTTTCATATCCAAATTATCGCGGTAAGCCTTGGTCCACTCAACGATATTTCCTAACGCGGTTTCTATTCCCCATTTAGGATACCATCCGAGCAAAGTTTTGGCTTTTGAGCAATCCAGTTTTAAATAATTGGCTTCGTGTGGGTTATTGCCGGTGTCCAATCCAAACTGAGCACCATCACCCCATAGCGAACATATCTTATCAATTATCCAGCCTACGTTCTTCGCGTCAGAGTCATCAGGGCCAAAATTCCATCCTTCAGCATACTTAACACCATCCTGATACAATTTTTCGGCTAACGTTAAATAACCTGAAAGCGGCTCAAGAACGTGTTGCCATGGCCTAATGGCATTAGGGTTTCTTATTACAACTTTTTCGTTATTAGTGATAGCACGAATAAAATCAGGTATTAAACGATCAACTGCCCAATCGCCACCGCCAATCACATTCCCAGCCCTGCCAGATGCCAGGCCAACTCCATGTTGACTATATGCCTCCGGATTGAAAAAAGAATTTCTAAAAGATGATGTCACTAATTCCGAGCAACCTTTGCTATTTGAATATGGATCATAGCCGCCCATCGGTTCATCTTCTCTGTATCCCCAAACCCATTCTTTATTTTCATAGCATTTATCAGTGGTTACATTTACTACCGCTTTTACACTTTTTGTGTTCCTTATAGCTTGTAAAAGATTTACGGTGCCCATCACGTTAACCTCGTAAGTTTCTACAGGGTTTTTATATGATTCTCTGACCAGGGGTTGAGCAGCCATATGTATAACAACTTCAGGTTTCACCTCATCCATAAATTTCGCAAGGGCGTTATAATTCCTGATGTCATTTATTTCAGAAGTTACAAGTTCGTTCACACGAGCGATAGAAAACAAACTCGGAGTTGTTGGAGAAGGCAGCGAATAACCGTAAACTTTGGCACCTAACCTATTAAGTACTAAGCATAACCACGAACCTTTAAAACCAGTGTGCCCGGTTACAAGCACTCTTCTGTTTTTATAAAAGCCGTTAAACAAATTTTCCATAGTGTATTTTTAGTATAAGTACTTATTCTATTATAGAAAAAACTACCATTTAATCCATGAGGCGGTACCTGAAGCAATCATTTCTTCGAGCTGGGCTTTATCTCTCACGGTATCCATAGGTTTCCAGAAACCGTGATGTTTGTAGGCGAACAATTGGCCGTCTTTCGCAAGATTCTCGAGTGGTGCCCGTTCAAATATTGTAGTATCATCTTCAAGATAATCGATAACTTCAGGCTGACATACAAAGAAACCACCATTACTCCATCCTCCATCTCCTTTCGGTTTCTCCTGGAACGACAAAATCTTTTGGCTGTCATCAAAGTTTATCAACCCAAAACGGCCTTCGGGTTGTACAGAAGTGAGCGTTATTAATTTGCCATGTGATTCATGAAAAGCTACCAGTTCGTTTACATCGATGTCGGCAACACCGTCACCATAGGTTAGCATAAATGGTTCGCCGTTCAGGTATTCTTTTACACGTTTTAAACGGCCACCTGTCATTGTTTCTAAACCGGTATCAACCAATGTAATATTCCATGGCTCAGCTTGGGTATCGTGAACCTTTACATCGTTATTTGCCAGGTTGATTGTTACGTTGGATTTATGCAGGTAATAATTGGCAAAATATTCCTTTATCAAGTAGCCTTTATAACCGAGGCAAACAACAAAGTCTGTAAACCCGTAGTGAGAATAAATTTTCATTATATGCCATAATATTGGCATACCCCCGATTTCAACCATTGGTTTTGGCTTAAGTATCGTTTCTTCTGATAATCGGGTTCCTAATCCACCAGCTAATATTACTACTTTCATGCTTAATTATTTAATATTATAAATTGTTTATATGGCTTTAATTTTAACTTGTTCCTCAGTTTTTTTTTTATTTTCCAGTTCTGCTTTCTTTCCCTTTAACTTTTTGGCTAATTCTCTACCGTAATCATTTATTGGGGTTTCCACATATCTATAAAACACATATGACAAGCCCAGTGTTAATGGTATAAGCAACACCCATATTTCAAACAGTTGCCATTTTTGCAACAGCAAATAAGTAACACTTAATAATAGTAAGGGATGAATCAGGTAAAGGCTATATGATATCTGGCCTAATCGAAGCCAAACAGAATGTAATAACCTCCGTTGAAACAAACTATGAAATGACAAGATGATAAAGGCCAAACTTGCAAACATTTGCACCTCATAACTTATGCTATCAACTATGTAATACAGGGCAGGCACCGGTTCAATAAAATGCTTTAGCCCATCAATACAATAAAGAATAACCATAATAAAGAACAAAACACAGGCAGATAAATTTGAGTAGTTATTTATTTTATTAACCCAAAATTTCAGATACTTATTTAAGTAAGCGCCCAAAATAAAAGGAGACACATAATGTAAAACTTTTGCATCATAGATAATCTTGGGGTTATCGCTTAATAAAGAAAAAGAAAAATGCGATACTAAGATTACTACTATTAAAAACACCGCGTTTTTATATCCATTATTGAGCCGGTCCATTAATAAAATAAAAAGCGGCAATAATATAGATATCTTTATTTCAATTATTAAACTCCATAATGTAGTATCAACATTGTGCGTACCGCCTTGTAAAAAAAGAAATTTAATAAAATTGATTACAGAAACGGGGTGCTCCCACATTTTTTTAAACCAAAAGCTAATTTCAGGGTGGCTGCTAATACCCGGGGTGTAAAAAAGCTTTCTTAAAATTATTGAGAGTACAATAACGATAATAAAAGGCACCCATAATCTAAAAAATCTCTTTACTAAATATTGCTTAAATAGCAGATAATTAACTCTGTTAAATAGTGTTCCTGATAAAACAAACCCGCTTAGTATGAAAAAAAAAACAACCGCTTCATTACCAGCTTTAAAGAACGCTAACGGAGTATAGGTAAGGATATATGCCCACTTTGAGGTGCTATACATAGTGCCCGCATCGGGCACTCCCCAGTAAGTAGCCGCAAAGAATACCGATGAGATCGATAGCAAATGCATCAAAAAAACCTGAGAACTCGCAATCCCTCTTAGTGAATCAAGCTGCTCATACCTATTCCCTGCCATAAAAAATAAATTTTAGTTATCAATAATTCGATGCTGATTATTGTTAGATAGTATTATGAGATCAACTAAATAGTTGATCTCATAATACTATTTCTTCTTCTTGATGAAGTCAAAAAAGCCCTTTTTTGAGTTTCCCTGATCTATATAATCACCATAGCCATAACCGTAACCATAGCCGTACCCGTAGCCGTAGCCGTAACCATAGTACCCGCCTTTCTTAGTCTCGATATCATTAATGACCAAATAAGCTTTTTTCATTTTATTTGATACAACAAGATCATTTATAAGACCTAATTGAGCTTTTAAAGTATAACGCTGCCGTACTATATATAAAGTGAGGTCGGCATATTTCTCAATTAACAATGCATCAGAAACCAAACCTACTGGGGCGCTATCTATAATTATATAATCAAATTTTTTCTTTAATTCTTCAATCATAGTACCAAGCTTGGCGCTGAGTAGTAATTCGGATGGATTTGGAGGAATGGCGCCTGAACTAATGATGAAACAATCTTCGCTAAACCATGTAGGTTTAATAATTGCGTCAACTTCAACCGTGTTTGATATAGCGTAATTCGTAAACCCGTAGCTATTATCAATCCCTATGTTTTGAGACAGCTTTGGTTTACGTAAATCCAACTCTATAAAAACAACCTTTTTGCCACTCAGAGCCAATACACTACCCAGGTTCAATGATATAAATGACTTCCCTTCACCACTCATGCTTGATGTTACCATTATTACCTGTGGTTTGTCAGCATTTAATAGAAACTGAGAATTTGTTCTCAATCCCCTAAATTGTTCGGAAATGATAGATCTTGATTTATTGGTAACCACTAACGATTGTTCTTCGTCATTGTGGCTAATTTCTCCAACAACCGGTATTTTAGTATGTTCCTCAACGTCATATTTGGAAATAATTTTGACGTTCAACATTTCTCTTATCCCCAGAAAAACTAACGGACAAACAAAGCCCATTATTAAACATAATACAAAAACCAGTGATATTTTTGATTTGTCAGGCTCATAGCTGCTTTTAGCCGGGTCTACCACCCTTGCTGTTGAAATGGTTGATGTTTTAGATATTGCTGTTTCTTCCCGTTTTTGCAATAAGTAAACATACAGGTCCTGCTTAACCGTTTGCTGTCTGGTATAATCTAAAAATATTCTTGCCTGTGCGGGCACATTTTCTATCTTATTTAAAGAACTATTGCTTTGATTTTGGAGATTGGCTCTGCTTACGGTTAACCCTTTTAAGTACGAATTGATATTTTTCAGTACGATAAGGCGTAGGCTCTCAATTTGACTATCAAGAGCTTGTATATAAGGGTTTTTTTCGGTGCTTGCCAAACTTTGCCGCTCGCGGTCAAGCAATAATTCATTATAGCGCCCTACAACATCAGAGATAGTTTGATTATCAGATCCTAACGCTGTAACAGGGATAACCTTTTTGTTATTTGGATTATTCAGAAACTTCAACAAATCCTGAACTACCGAAATTTGTACATCAAGTGCACTGATCTGTTTTTGGAAATCGCTTGCAGATCCTATCAAAGCTTTTGATTGTTCATCAACATCGGCAATCTTATTTGTTTTCCGGAATTGCTCAAAACTCTGTTCTACTCCTTGCAATTGCTTGCCTACCAATTCTAACCGTTCGTCAATAAATGTAAGGGTACTATCAGCAATCTGAACTTTATTATCCCTGTTGGCTTTCAGATAAATCTCCATCATCTTATTCAAGATGGCCTCACCCTTTTTTGAATTGGGATAATCTAAAGATAGATTGATCGTAGTGGTCGTTTTACTGGACAAACTTACCTGTACACCTTTAGATAGAGCTTCAACAGAAGATTCGACAGACGCAATATCCACAACGTAACCGATCTTGTCTACCGGGTTTCCTGTCGGATTGAAAACAATATCATATTGCGGTAAACTTACTTTCTGACCATACTTAGCATTTATATCAATATCTTCAACGCTGTTGTGTATATGTATCAAATCATTTTTAACTGTTACATTATACCTTCTGAGATCAATAGAATCGCGTTTATTGGTAACGTCAACTGTGAAAGGAGCTTCGTCAAAAAGTTCTGTTTTCTTAATTCTCCCATTTAATCTAATTACAACGTTTAAATTCAACGCCTTTACTACGTTGCTTACGATGTGCCTTGAGTTCAATATCTGAACTTCATTTTCGGCGTTATTAGGGATACCGAATAAAGATGATATATCAGTTAAATTACTTAAGCCGCCTGCCGCAGAACCGCCTCCCCCTGTTTTATCTTCGGGCTCAACTATCATTAAAGCATTAACTTTATAATTAGGAGTGGCATATCTTTTGTAAACTAATCCCACAGCTCCAAACACCACTATACAAATCAAAAACAGCGGCCAGTTTGTGATAACCCTTGCAATGTATTTCTTATAATCAATACCTACTTCTTCCTGAGATTTTTCAAGACTTTGGTTATTTAAATTCATTCCTGAATATTATTTTCTTGTAAATAAAACGATTAGTACTGACAGTAAGGACCCAACTAAGGTGTAATATCTTGCTTGTGAAGCATCGGTTGTTGAAACTTTACCTGGTCCGGGTTCTACATAAATTATGTCATTTTGATGCAGATAAAAGTAAGGAGAACTCATTATGTCGCTTTTTTTCAGATTAAAACGATATGGAGTTTTAGTACCATCTTTATTTTCACGTATTAATAATACGTTATCCCTTTTTGCGAAAATTGTTAAATCACCTGCTAAAGCGATAGCGTCGAGCACACTTACCTTTTCATTTGGTAAAACATACATTCCTGGTTTGAGTACTTCCCCAGTTACACTTACTTTGAAATTTGCATAACGCACTATTACTGTTGGCTCTTTGTAATATTTTATGGCCTCCGCCTTTATTACTTCAGTAGCTTCAGATGTAGTATAGCCGGCAACTTTGATTTTTCCGAGTATTGGAATGGTAATAAAACCATCTTTATCAACTAAAATACCTAACGATGGTTGCTGACTAACACTCGACAAACTTGTAGGATTTAATGAGGTGCCTGTACTTGGAAACGGAAGATTGCCAACATTAATAGCTGCAGTATTTTGAGGATCGATAGTCTGGACAACAATTGTTAGGATATCATCGGGTTGAATTACCGGAGGTTGATAATCTGCTTTAGAGATCGTTTTCATCTGACCAGAGTCAGCAAGATCTTGAAAATATTTTACCTTTTTGGCCGAATTGCAAGAAAGCAGCCCTGCAGAAATGAATAAAATGAACAGAACTAAAAATGAATTTACAATATGGGATTTTCTCATAGAACTTAGGAATTCATGTCTTTATAGGTGTAAGTTGTAAAACGTTGCAATATATACACTTTTTTCTCAAAAACAACACATTATTATTAAATTTTTCACAAACAAGGCATAAGCATAACTTTTCCTTAACCAAAATGGCATTTTAATATAATATTATCAATTATGCTTGCCCCATTGTACCGCCAAAATTCATAGGGAAACCTGGATGATCAGGCTGTACTTTGATGCGGCCGTTAATGGCTTCATACTTTTCAATGTTATCTTCCAGGGCCGAAAGAAGGCGTTTGGCATGCTCGGGGGTTAATATGATCCGCGATTTTACCCTGGCTTTGGGTACGCCTGGCATTACCCGGATAAAATCCAATACAAACTCAGAGTTTGAATGAGTAATGATAGCCAGGTTTGAGTAGATACCTTCTGCAATTTCTTCTGAAAGCTCAATGTTGAGCTGATTTTCATTTTGTTCTTCCATGCTACTAAAATAACAAAAAGACGTTCTCCATAAACAGCCTTTTTTTGAGGTGATTATTGAGCCTTGTTTTACTTTCGATAACATGGATCAACCCCATTGTGACCTTGCGCAAGGTCGAACGTAGAACAGAGATGTTTTACCTTTGTTTTAACAATTTTAAAAAAAGTTATAAAAAAAGCCTCCCGGAAACCGGGAGGCTCAATAAAATATTTAAACAGTTGAAAATTAAGCTTCCAACTCTTCTGCTTTCGAAGCCATCAGGCGGTCAAATTCTTCCTGTGAGCCTACACGGATATTTTCATACTCGCGTAAACCGGTACCTGAAGGTATTAAGTGACCTACAATAACGTTTTCTTTCAGGCCAAGCATATTATCTTTTTTACCTGCGATAGCTGCTTCGTTCAGTACTTTGGTAGTTTCCTGGAATGACGCTGCCGAGATAAACGACTTCGTACCTAACGATGCCCTGGTGATACCTTGCAGTATCGGACTTGACGTTGCAGGGATTGCGTCACGTACCTCAACCAATTTAAGGTCGCGGCGTTTCAATACCGAGTTTTCATCGCGTAAGCGGCGTAATGAAACTATCTGACCAGCTTTCAATGTAGTTGAATCGCCTGGATCAACTACAACTTTCTTGTCATAAATCTCATCGTTCTCGTTCATAAAATCCCATCCGTCAACAGCTTCACGTTCTAAGAAACGGGTATCGCCCGCGTCTTCGATCTGAACTTTCTGCATCATCTGGTGAACGATAACCTCAAAGTGCTTATCGTTGATCTTCACACCCTGTAAGCGGTAAACTTCCTGGATACCGTTAACAAGGTACTCTTGTACTGCTGCAGGGCCTTTGATAGCAAGGATATCTGAAGGTGAAATTGAACCGTCAGACAATGGCATACCGGCTTTAACAAAGTCATTATCCTGTACAAGGATGTGTTTTGAAAGCGGTACAAGGTATTTTTTAACCTGGCCGTCCTTTGACTCGATGGTGATTTCGCGGTTACCGCGTTTAACACCACCTAAAGTTACTACGCCATCAATTTCAGTTACTACAGCAGGGTTTGAAGGGTTACGTGCTTCAAATAATTCGGTTACACGTGGTAAACCACCTGTAATATCCCGAGTTTTACCGGTTGAACGAGGGATTTTAGCAATAACCTGACCTGTTTGTAACCTGTCGCCTTCATCAACAGCGATGTGTGCACCTACCGGGATGTTATACCCTTTAATGATGTTACCTTTATTATCAGCTATCTGGATAGCAGGGTTTTTAGTTTTATCCCTGGTATCGATGATCACTTTTTCACGGTGACCGGTTTGCTCGTCAGATTCTTCACGGAAAGTGATACCTTCCAATACAGCGTCAAACTGGGCAATACCTGCAAATTCAGAGATAATTACCGCGTTGTACGGATCCCATGAACAGATACGGTCGCCTTTGGTGATCTTGCTGCCATCTTTTACATACAGGTATGAACCGTATGGAATGTTATTGGTAACAATTACTTTATTGCTTCCGGCTTCGATGATACGGAACTCTCCCGAACGGCCTAATACCACATCAACAGCTCCATCTTCGGCAGTTTCGTAAGTAACGGTACGTACGTTCTCAAACTCGATGATACCATCAAACTTAGCGTTGATCTGAGATTCAGCAGCGATGTTTGACGCGGTACCACCCACGTGGAATGTACGAAGTGTTAACTGTGTACCCGGCTCACCGATTGACTGTGCAGCAATTACACCAACAGCCTCGCCTTTTTGCACGCGTTTACCGCTTGCAAGGTTACGGCCGTAGCACAATGCGCATACACCACGTTTACTTTCGCAGGTTAATACCGAACGGATCTCGATACCTTCTAACGGAGAATTCTCGATCTTTTTAGCTACCTCTTCGGTAATGTCCTGGCCAGCTACTGCTAACAGTTCGTTAGTGATAGGGTCATGAACATCATGCAAAGTGGTACGACCTAAAATACGATCATATAATGGCTCAACAATGTCCTCGTTATCTTTCAGTGCAGTTGTGTAGATACCTCTTAAAGTACCGCAATCAACCTCACCAACAATCATATCCTGGGCAACGTCATGCAACCTACGTGTTAAGTAACCAGCATCCGCTGTTTTCAACGCCGTATCCGCCAAACCTTTACGGGCACCGTGGGTAGAGATGAAGTACTCCAATACCGACAAACCTTCTTTAAAGTTTGAAAGGATCGGGTTTTCGATGATCTCACCACCTGAACCTGATTTTTGAGGCTTAGCCATCAAACCACGCATACCTGCAAGCTGACGGATCTGCTCTTTAGAACCACGGGCACCTGAGTCAAGCATCATGTAAACAGAGTTGAAGCCCTGGTTATCGTTGCTCAGGATATCCATCACGTTAGCAGTTAAGCGGTTGTTGATACGTGTCCAGATATCGATGATCTGGTTGTAGCGCTCGTTGTTGGTAATGAAACCCATGTTATAGTTGTTCATCACCTCATCAACCTGTTTAGAAGCAGTATCAATCAGGGTTACTTTTTCTGCAGGGATATTGATATCCTTCAGGTTAAATGATAAACCACCCTGGAACGCCATTTTAAATCCTAATTCCTTAATATCGTCAAGGAACTGGGCAGCACGCGCCATACCGGTGATTTTTACTACTTCACCAATGATATCACGAAGTGATTTTTTGGTAAGCAGCTCATTAATATATCCCACTTCTACAGGAACATGCTGGTTAAACAACACGCGGCCTACAGTGGTATCAATAATTTTGTTTACGATTTTGCCATCGCGCTCTTTAACTAAAGCTTTAACTTTAATGAACGCATGCAGATCAAGTTTTTTCTCGTTATAAGCGATAATTACTTCTTCTGCAGAGTAAAAAGTTAAACCTTGTCCTTTAACCACACGTGTTTCATCAGTTTTACGGCCTTTGGTTATGTAGTACAAACCAAGCACCATGTCCTGAGATGGTACAGTAATAGGCGTACCATTAGCAGGGTTAAGGATGTTGTGCGAAGCAAGCATCAGGATTTGGGCTTCCAAAATTGCCGCGTTACCAAGTGGTACGTGAACGGCCATCTGGTCACCGTCAAAATCCGCGTTGAATGCTGTACAGGTTAATGGGTGCAATTGGATCGCTTTACCTTCAACCAGTTTTGGCTGGAACGACTGGATACCTAACCTGTGCAACGTAGGCGCACGGTTTAGTAATACAGGGTGTCCCTTCAATACGTTTTCCAAAATATCCCAAACTAATGGGTCTTTACGGTCAACGATTTTTTTGGCAGATTTTACTGTTTTAACCACACCACGCTCAATCATTTTACGGATGATAAATGGTTTAAACAGCTCGGCAGCCATATCTTTTGGTAAACCGCACTCGTGTAATTTAAGGTTAGGACCTACAACAATTACCGAACGGGCAGAGTAATCCACACGTTTACCTAATAAGTTCTGACGGAAACGGCCTTGCTTACCTTTCAGGATGTCTGAAAGCGATTTCAAGGCACGGTTACCTTCAGTTTTTACCGCGTTAACTTTACGTGAGTTATCGAATAACGAATCCACAGCTTCCTGCAACATACGTTTTTCGTTACGTAAAATCACCTCTGGTGCTTTAATCTCGATCAAACGTTTTAAACGATTGTTACGGATAATAACACGACGGTAAAGGTCGTTCAAATCTGAAGTAGCGAAACGGCCACCTT
The DNA here is from genome assembly GCF_013376065.1 of Mucilaginibacter sp. SG538B. Lineage (NCBI taxonomy): Bacteria > Pseudomonadati > Bacteroidota > Sphingobacteriia > Sphingobacteriales > Sphingobacteriaceae > Mucilaginibacter > Mucilaginibacter sp. SG538B. Next base: position 480,464 of record NZ_JABMJI010000004.1, on the reverse strand, counting down.
CCAGTGGTACTAACGGACGCAATTCAGGCGGGATAACCGGAACGATCTTAACGATCATCCACTCAGGGTTATTCTCGATCCTGGTTTTTGCATCACGGAAAGCTTCAACAACCTGTAAACGTTTTAAGGCTTCGTTTTTACGTTGCTGAGAAGTTTCGTTTGCTGCCTGGTGACGCAAGCTGAATGATAATTCGTCAAGGTCGAGGCGTTTCAATAACTCTTCCAAAGCCTCGGCACCCATTTTGGCAACAAATTTCTGAGGATCTTTATCGTCAAGGTACTGGTTTTCTTTTGGAAGGGTATCCAATACGTCAAGGTATTCTTCTTCAGTAAGGAAATCCATTTTGTTGATTCCGTCTGCTTCTTTAATACCCGGTTGGATAACTACGTAACGCTCGTAGTATATAATAAGGTCGAGCCTTTTTGTAGGCAAGCCTAATAAATAACCAATTTTGTTTGGCAATGAGCGGAAGTACCAGATGTGTGCAACAGGCACCACCAGGTTGATGTGGCCCATACGCTCACGACGTACTTTCTTTTCGGTTACTTCAACACCGCAACGGTCACACACGATACCTTTGTAACGGATACGTTTGTATTTACCGCAATGGCACTCATAATCCTTAACCGGACCAAAAATACGCTCGCAGAACAAACCATCACGCTCGGGTTTGTAAGTACGGTAGTTAATGGTTTCCGGCTTTAAAACTTCACCGCTTGAACGCTCAAGGATAGACTCTGGAGAGGCTAAACTGATGGTAATGGTGGTAAAGTTACTTTTGATTTTATTATCCTTTTTGTAAGACATATCTCTTTTTTTGTAGGTTAAAGGTGAAAGGCGAAGGGCGAAAGGTTTTCCTTTTCTGCCGATTCCTTCTCCTGTTATCTAATGACTTTTAAAGGGTGAAAGGTAAGGGACATAACCTTTTACCTTTCACCTTTATCCTTTTACCTTATTCTAAGGTGATATCCAAACCTAAGCCGCGTAACTCGTGAACCAATACATTGAATGATTCAGGAACTGATGGCGTTGGCAGGTTTTCACCTTTAACAATAGCCTCATATGTTTTGGCGCGGCCGATAACATCATCCGATTTAACGGTTAATATCTCCTGCAGGATGTTTGATGCACCAAATGCTTCCAGTGCCCAAACCTCCATCTCACCAAAACGCTGGCCACCGAATTGTGCTTTACCGCCCAATGGTTGCTGAGTGATCAATGAGTACGGACCGATTGAACGGGCGTGCATCTTATCATCAACCATGTGACCTAATTTCAGCATGTAGATAATACCTACAGTAGTTTGCTGATCAAAACGATCACCTGTTAAACCATTGTATAAGTAAGTACGGCCTGATTCTGGTAAGTTGGCTTTCTTAATCCACTCTTCCACTTCTTCATGGCTTGCACCGTCGAAGATTGGAGTAGCAAATTTAACACCAAGCTCTTTACCGGCCCAGCCTAATACGGTTTCATAGATCTGGCCCAAGTTCATACGTGAAGGTACACCCAGTGGGTTCAACACAATATCAACCGGTGTTCCGTCTTCAAGGAAAGGCATGTCTTCGTCACGTACAATACGTGCAACGATACCTTTGTTACCGTGACGACCCGCCATTTTATCACCTACTTTAAGCTTACGCTTTTTAGCGATATAAACTTTAGCCATTTGCACGATGCCTGATGGAAGCTCATCACCCACACTGATAGCGAATTTATCACGACGGTAAGCACCCAACTCTTCATTGTACTTAATGTTGAAGTTATGAAGAAGGATCTTGATCTGATCGTTTTTATCGTCATCAGTAGTCCATTTAGTTGGGTTAATGTTATCGTAATTAAGCTCAACTAATATTTTTTGGGTGAATTTAACACCTTTAGGAACCTGTAACTCTTTATAAACGTTATAAACACCTTGCGAAGTTTTACCGTTAACAATCTCAAATAACTTGTCGATCAAGGTATTTTTCAGATCTTTTACAGCTTTATCATGCTTGTTATCCAATTTCTCTAACTGTGCTTTTTCTTCAGCTTTTGAAGTCTTTTTAGCACGGGAGAATAATTTGGTATCGATAACAACACCGGCAATTGACGGCGGGGTTTTCAATGAAGCATCTTTAACGTCGCCGGCTTTATCACCGAAGATAGCACGTAACAGTTTTTCTTCCGGTGATGGGTCTGACTCACCTTTAGGGGTGATCTTACCAATCAGGATGTCGCCTTCTTTAACCTCGGCGCCTACACGGATGATACCGTCTTCGTCAAGGTCTTTAGTAGCTTCTTCTGATACGTTAGGGATATCTGGTGTTAACTCTTCCTCACCACGTTTAGTATCACGAACTTCAAGCTCGAACTCTTCAACGTGGATTGAAGTAAAGATATCTTGTGAAACAACACGCTCAGAGATTACAATCGCATCCTCAAAGTTATATCCCTGCCAAGGCATGAACGCTACTTTAAGGTTACGGCCCAATGCAAGCTCGCCATTCTGGGTAGCGTAACCTTCGCAAAGTACTTCACCTTTTTCAACCCTCTGGCCTTTTTTAACAATAGGCTTAAGGTTCATGGTGGTGCTTTGGTTGGTTTTCTTAAACTTGGTTAATCGGTAGCTTTTGCTATCTCCTTCAAACGAGATCAAACGATCAAGTTCGTTACGGTCATATTTAATACGGATTTCGTTAGCATCAACGTACTCAACCACACCATCGCCTTCGGCGTTGATCAGGGTACGGGAGTCTTTTGCAACACGACCTTCCAAACCAGTACCAACAATTGGCGCTTCAGGGCGCAACAATGGTACGGCCTGGCGTTGCATGTTTGAACCCATCAATGCACGGTTGGCGTCATCATGCTCTAAGAACGGAATCAGCGAAGCCGCAATTGAAGTAATCTGGTTTGGAGCGATGTCCATCAAATCCAGACGCTCTGGCTCGATAACCGGGAAGTCACCTTCGAAACGTGCTTTTACACGTGGCAATTCAAACTCACCTTTGTCATCATATACCGCGTTTGCCTGGCCAATGGTTTTACCGTCTTCATCTTCAGCAGATAAATAGATAACCGGCTCATCAACCATAACTTTACCGTCAACTACACGTTTGTACGGAGTTTCGATAAAGCCTAAGTTGTTGATCTTAGCGTGTACGCAAAGTGATGAAATCAAACCAATGTTCGGACCTTCGGGAGTTTCGATAGTACACAACCTACCGTAGTGGGTATAGTGAACGTCACGAACCTCGAAGCCTGCACGCTCACGCGACAGACCGCCGGGGCCTAAGGCTGACAGACGACGCTTGTGCGTGATCTCTGCCAGTGGATTGGTTTGGTCCATGAACTGTGATAACTGGTTTGTTCCGAAGAACGAGTTGATCACAGATGATAATGTACGTGCGTTGATCAGGTCGGTTGGTGTGAACACCTCGTTGTCACGGATGTTCATACGCTCACGAATGGTACGGGCCATACGTGCCAAACCTACGCCAAACTGAGCATAAAGCTGCTCACCAACGGTACGCACACGACGGTTTGACAAGTGATCGATATCATCCACCTCAGCTTTTGAGTTGATTAATTTGATCAGATATTTAACAATCGCGATGATATCCTGCTTGGTTAAAACTTTAGTTTCTTCCGAAGTGCTCAGTTTCAATTTACGGTTGATGCGGTACCGGCCCACATCACCCAGGTCATATCTTTTATCCGAAAAGAATAAACGATCGATGATACCACGAGCTGTTTCTTCATCAGGTGGTTCAGCGTTACGTAACTGGCGGTAGATATGTTCAACCGCTTCCTTCTCAGAGTTGGAAGTATCTTTCTGTAAGGTATTGTATATAATAGTATAATCACCGCTGGTTGAAGCGTCTTCCTTGTTAAGGATAATGGTTTTAACACCCGAGTCAATGATCATATCAATATGGTCGTCTTCCAGTAAGGTTTCACGCTCAAGGATAATCTCATTACGAGGGATAGAAACTACCTCACCGGTATCTTCATCCACAAAGTCTTCGATCCAGGTTTTAAGTACCCTTGCAGCAAGCTTACGGCCAATATATTTCTTAAGGCCTGATTTGCTTACTTTAACCTCGTCGGCCAGTTCAAACAGCTCTAATATATCTTTATCAGAGTCATAACCAATGGCGCGAAGCAACGTAGTAACCGGGAATTTCTTTTTACGGTCAATGTAAGCATACATCACGTTGTTAACGTCTGTAGCAAACTCAATCCATGAACCTTTGAAAGGAATAACACGGGCCGAGTATAATTTTGTACCGTTGGTATGGCGGCTCTGACCAAAGAACACACCTGGCGAACGGTGTAACTGTGATACAATTACACGCTCGGCACCATTAATAACAAATGTACCTTTTGGCGTCATATATGGGATAGTACCCAGGTACACGTCCTGTACAATTGTTTCAAAATCTTCGTGCTCCTCATCATTACATGACAGGCGAAGCTTTGCTTTTAATGGTACGCTGTAAGTTAATCCGCGTTCGATACACTCTTGTATATCATAACGGGGCGGATCAATAAAGTAGTCAAGAAACTCCAGGACAAAGATGTTTCTTGAATCTGAAATAGGAAAGTTTTCGGCAAACACTTTAAACAGCCCTTCTTTATAACGGTTGTCGGAAGTGGTTTCCAATTGAAAAAATTCCTGGAAAGATTGTAACTGAACATCCAGAAAATCAGGGTAATCAAGTACCTTTCTACTGGTTGCAAAGTTTACTCTTTGATTATTATTGTTTGCCAAGGTATTTAAATTTTAGTTATTAATTTTTGTAGATGTGAGACTTGAGACATGAGATCTGAGATATGAAATAGCGATTTGAAAAATCTCAAATCTCATATCTAATATCTCACATCTAATTCAAAACCTTTATAAACAGCAATAGACCCCGACCGTTTATGGTCGGAGTCTTGATGCTATATTTCAGTAGGTTAAATTACTTAACCTCAACTACTGCTCCGGCTTCTTCTAATTGTTTTTTCAAAGATTCAGCTTCTTCTTTAGTTACACCAGTTTTAAGTTCTTTTGGTGCACCGTCAACAAGATCTTTAGCTTCTTTCAAACCAAGGCCAGTTAAGTCTTTTACTAATTTAACAACTGCTAATTTAGCGCCACCAGCTTCTTTCAGGATAACGTCAAATGCAGTTTGCTCAGCAGCAGCTGGAGCAGCATCGCCACCGTCAGCAGCAGGAGCAGCAACTGCTACAGCAGCAGCAGCAGGCTCAATACCATACTCATCTTTTAATATTTGAGCTAATTCGTTTACTTCTTTTACTGTTAAGTTTACCAACTGTTCAGCAAACGCTTTTAAATCCGCCATTTTATTTAAATTTTTACTTTTAATGCTTTTTGTTTGTTATTGTCGAACTTTTGTGAGGCGTTCGTTAACCTCTTTCCTGTAATGTTTTTACAAGGCCTGCAATTGTAGTTCCGCCTGATTGTAGTGCAGAAAGTACGTTTTTGGCAGGTGATTGTAGTAAGCCAACTATCTCGCCGATCAGTTGTTCTTTTGATTTCAGTTTGGTTAAAGTATCTAACTGGTTATCACCGATAAATACCGCCGAATCAATATAAGCTGCTTTTAAAATTGGTTTTTCACCTGTTTTCCTTAATTGTTTGATCAACTTTGCCGGAGCAGTTGCTGACTTTGAGAAAAGGATTGATGATGAACCTTTTAATACATCATATATAGGGCTGAAATCGCCGCCTGCAGCTTCCATAGCTTTTTTGATCAAGCTATTTTTGGTTACCTGCATCGTAATGTCGTTTTCGAAACATTTACGGCGGATGTTGTTGATCTTGGCTACAGTTAAATCAGAGGTATCAGTGATATAAAAATTACCATACTCTTTGATTTGCTCAGTTAGGGCTACAACAAGGTCGTATTTTTCTTCTTTATTCATGATTAGATCCCCGCTACTGATTTAGTTTCAACTGTAATTCCAGGCGACATAGTTGAAGAGATATGAATGCTCTTGAAATATGTTCCTTTTGCTGCAGAAGGTTTTAATTTAGAAATTGTTTGCAATACTTCTAATGCATTCTCATAAATTTTATCTGCAGAGAAAGATGCTTTTCCTATTGAAGTGTGGATGATACCGGTTTTGTCAACCTTGAAATCGATTTTACCACCTTTTACCTCAGTTACAGCTTTACCAACTTCTGGGGTAACTGTACCTGATTTAGGGTTTGGCATAAGGTTACGCGGGCCTAAAATACGACCTAAACGACCTACCTTCGCCATAACACTTGGCATAGTAATGATAATATCAACATCAGTCCATCCGCCTTCAATCTTGGCAATATAATCATCCAAACCTACGTAATCTGCACCTGCGTCTTTAGCTTCTTGTTCCTTATCAGGAGTACAAAGAACTAATACACGTACAGTTTTACCGGTTCCATGAGGTAATGTTGCAATACCACGTACCATTTGATTGGCTTTACGTGGGTCAACACCTAAACGAACGTCTATATCAACTGATGAATCAAATTTAGTAAGGGTTAATTCCTTTACCAATGCAGATGCATCCTGTAATGTGTACGATTTGTTTGCCTCAATTTTGGAGAGTGCCACTTTTTGATTTTTTGTTAATCTTGCCACTGTCTTTAAACTGATTTGTATAAATTAATTAATTCCAGGGAGCTGTACCTGATACGGTAATTCCCATGCTGCGGGCAGTACCTGCCACCATTTTCATGGCCGATTCAACTGTGAATGCATTCAAGTCAACCATTTTATCTTTTGCTATAGTCTCAACCTGTTCCCAGTTAACACTGGCAACTTTTTTACGGTTAGGCTCAGCAGAACCACTCTTTAAACCGGTAGCTTCCAATAACTGGATAGCAACGGGAGGGGTTTTGATGATAAATTCGAATGATTTGTCAACATAAACAGTAATCAAAACAGGCAATACTTTTCCAGCTTTGTCCTGGGTGCGTGCATTAAATTGTTTGCAAAACTCCATGATGTTCACACCTTTTGCACCCAATGCAGGGCCAATTGGTGGTGATGGGTTTGCGGCGCCGCCTTTAACTTGCAGCTTAACCATTGCACCGATCTCTTTTGCCATTTTAATTTACTTTAATTATAAACTCAATGTTAGTAAGTGGAAGCTAAGTAACATTTAAGATTTTTAGATTTGAGTATTGAGATGTGAGATATGAGACTCCCAAGCTAAATACCCGCTTCTTTTTTATATTATTAATTATTCAAGATCGATATAAGAAAAGGGAAACTCTCAAATCTCATATCTAACATCTCAAATCTATTCTTTCTCTACCTGCATGTAATTCAATTCAAGCGGCGTACGGCGCCCGAATATCTTTACCATTACTTTCAGTTTCTTTTTCTCTTCGTTAACTTCTTCAATAACGCCGCTGAAACCGTTGAAAGGCCCGTCCATAACTTTAACGGCCTCACCAACATAATAAGGTACATTCATGGTTTCGCCCTGTGTGCTCATCTCGTCAACCTTACCTAAAATCCGGTTAACTTCTGACTGGCGAAGCGGTATAGCGTTTCCGGCTTTATCGCCCAGAAAACCTATAACACTGTTTATATTTTTAATGATGTGTTCAGTTTCGCCATCTAAAACGGCTTCCATAAGCACATAGCCCGGAAAGTAGTTACGCTCTTTCGCGATCTTCTTTCCATCACGCATCTGGTAATACTTCTCGGTAGGTATTAATACCTGTGGTACCAAATGACTAATGCCCAAACGGCTAATTTCGGCATCTATGTATTGTTTAACTTTCTTTTCCTTACCACTAATAGCCCTAACTACATACCATTTCAATTGATCACTCATCTCCGTCTCCCCTGATATTATGTTAGTGATGTGTAAAACAGTTTAAGCAAATAATTAATGATCTGGTCCATACCTAAGATAACCAGCGCAATAATTATAGCGGCAACCAATACCAAAACAGCGCTGCTCTGAAGCTCGCGCCATGTAGGCCAGGTAACCTTTTCGGTTAACTCGATGTATGACTCTTTAATATATTCAGCTACGCCTGCCATTTTTATATTGTGCTTAAGCACGGGAACAAGGATTCGAACCCTGATCAAAGGTTTTGGAGACCTCTATTCTACCGTTGAACTATTCCCGTGTGTTATTTATAATAAGAAAACATAAGTTTGCCGTTAAAGGCTAAACTTATGTTTTCAAATTAACCTTTTTATTGAAATATTATTATTTCAAGATTTCAGTTACCTGACCAGCACCTACGGTACGACCACCTTCACGGATAGCGAAACGTAAGCCTTTTTCCATTGCGATAGCGTTGATCAGTTTTACAGTGATTGTAACGTTATCACCTGGCATAACCATTTCTACACCTGGTTCTAATGAAATCTCACCAGTAACGTCAGTGGTACGGAAATAGAATTGCGGGCGGTATTTGTTGAAGAATGGAGTGTGACGGCCACCTTCTGCTTTTGATAATACGTAAACTTCTGCTTTGAAATCGGTGTGAGGAGTTACTGAACCTGGTTTGCAGATAACCATACCACGACGGATATCAGTTTTCTCAATACCACGTAACAATAAACCTACGTTGTCACCAGCTTCACCACGGTCAAGGATTTTGCGGAACATCTCAACACCAGTTACGGTTGATTTCAAGTTCTCAGCACCCATACCCAGGATATCAACAGGCTCACCAGAGTTGATTACACCACGCTCAATACGACCGGTAGCAACAGTACCACGACCAGTGATTGAGAACACGTCTTCAACAGGCATCAAGAAAGGAAGATCTGTCAAACGTGGAGGGATTGGGATGTAGCTATCTACAGCATCCATCAACTCCATGATTTTACCAACCCAGGTAGGATCGCCGTTAAGGCCACCTAATGCAGAACCCTGGATAACTGGAATATCATCACCTGGGAATTCGTAGAACGATAATAATTCACGAACTTCCATTTCTACTAACTCTAATAATTCCGGATCATCAACCATGTCAACTTTGTTCATGAAAACAACAAGTGCAGGTACACCTACCTGACGAGCTAACAGGATGTGCTCACGAGTTTGTGGCATCGGACCATCAGTTGCAGCAACTACGATGATTGCACCGTCCATTTGCGCAGCACCAGTAACCATGTTTTTCACATAATCCGCGTGACCTGGACAGTCAACGTGTGCATAGTGACGGTTAGCTGTTGAATATTCAACGTGGGCAGTGTTGATGGTAATACCACGTTCTTTTTCTTCAGGAGCCGAGTCAATTGAATCAAATGAACGAGCTTCTGATAAACCTGCATCAGCCAAAACTTTAGTAATAGCTGCGGTAAGGGTTGTTTTACCGTGGTCAACGTGACCGATTGTACCGATGTTTAAGTGCGGCTTACTGCGGTCAAACTTTTCTTTTGCCATGATCTATAAATTATTTTTGTAGGTTAATTTTAACTTTAATGTATGTTTTATAACACCGAGCCAACAACGGGATTTGAACCCGTGACCTCTTCCTTACCAAGGAAGTGCTCTACCACTGAGCTACGTCGGCTTATTTTTTGTTCATTGGTTCACTCATTTATTAGTTCATTGATCTTTGCAGCTGCCACCAATGAACAAGTGAACTAACCGACTAATGAACCAACCGAGCGGAAGACGAGGTTCGAACTCGCGACCTATAGCTTGGAAGGCTATCGCTCTACCAACTGAGCTACTTCCGCTTATTCAGCTTTCGGTTTGCAGTTTTCAATTAGCAGCTTAACCGCTCAATGACACCCATTCCTCAAACCCTTTTAATCAAGTTAGCAGTTTATAGTTCGGTTAACAAAGCTGCTAACTGCGAACTACAAACTGCTTACTTAATAAGTGGGGGGAGAAGGATTCGAACCTTCGTAGCCGAAGCAACGGATTTACAGTCCGTCCCATTTGACCGCTCTGGTATCCCCCCGGTAGTTGTTTCCGGATTTGCGATATCCAAAATTGAAGCTAAATACCTCAATCCGAAAAAAACTGAGCCTCCTATCGGGATCGAACCAATGACCTACTGATTACAAGTCAGTTGCTCTACCAGCTGAGCTAAGGAGGCTTATATTTATTTTGCCTTTACATTATCTAAACGCTGTGTTGCTTTCGATAACGGAGCGCAAAAGTAATAAGCTTTTTGATATTTTAAAGAACTATTTTAACTTTTTTTCGAGGCGTTAAATACCTCCCCGAAAGGGACTGCAAATCTACAAAAAATAACGCCACGTCAAAATTTTTTATCAAAAAAAATCGGCAGGCTAAAAACCTGCCGATTTACGCTTAAAACAAGCCTTTTTATAATATTAAAAACCCTCCTCAACTGCCGTTAAAACAGCTTTTTTTGCTGTAGCATCAGCAAGGGCTTTCTTTTGTTTATGCTTTTCAATTTGCTTCCTCAGGCTTTCAACCGCCAGGTCGGTAGCTTCCTCAAAACTCTTACACTTCTCTTTTGCAAATATTTGATTTCCGGGTAGCAATAATTTGATCTCCGTTATCTTATTACATTCATCTTCCACATTCTCAAGCTTTAAGTAAACTTCACCGCTAATAATATGGTCATAAAACGTATCAAGCTTATCAGCTTTTTTCTGAATAAAATCTAAAAGTTTCCTGTCTGCGGTGAAATGAATTGACTGCACTGTAATTTTCATGTTTCCTCCTTTTTAAGCCTTTGGATGGGCGAGTTTATAAATAGATTTTAGTCTTTCAACTGAATTGTGCGTGTAAATTTGGGTTGCGCTCAGGTTGGCGTGCCCCAAAAGCTCCTTAATTGAATTTAAATCGGCCCCGTTATTTAGCATAGTGGTTGCAAAGGTGTGCCTGAGCACATGTGGGCTCCGTTTATTTTGGGTTGATATGTTAGATAGGTATTTATGCACTATTAAATAAATCAATTTCGGATAAGCATCGGCTCCTTTATTTGTAACGATTAATGTGAAGGAATTGTTATCAAAATTTTGATTTTTCTTTGCCTCCAGATATTCGGGCAGCAGGGCCTTCAACTCATTATTAATAGGAATAATGCGCTCTTTGTTACGCTTACCCAGTACCTTTACCACTCCCCCCTCAAAGCTAATATCCTGTTGCTTAATACCTAACAGTTCGGCAAGTCGTATGCCGGTGCCAAACAACAGCTCAATAACAAGCTTATCGCGCAGGCCCGGAAAATCATTTGTAAAAATGTCATCACTATCTAACATTTTTGTAAGGCGCGTATCTTCAACCACTACGGGCAACGTTTTAGCAACTTTTTGCGACCGCACCCTCGATACCGGGTTTGTTTCAACAACACCTTCCTGCAATAAAAATTTAAAGTATTTGCGCAATGTGGCCATTTTGCGGTTAACAGAACGACCGGTAAGTTTTTGATCAATAAGCTCAACCATCCAGTTACGGATGTCGTGGTAGCTTACCTGCGATGGATGGGTAATAACCGGCTCAGGTGCGGGATCAGCACCGCCGGGATTGTTTAAAAAGCGCATAAACTGATCCAGATCAGACTGATATGCGGAAACAGTATGCACTGAATACCGCTTTTCGTACTTGATGTACTGGATAAAACGCTCTAAAAACATAAAAAACTATTTATACATCCGGGATTATGAATGTACAAATAGTTTTAATATAGTGTCAAGAAATTAATTAATTCTTTTCAACAAAAAAGAATTAAACAGTTTCCTGGTTTAAAGTCTGTTTATAGATAGCATGTTTAACAACATGACGACGGGTTACAGATTTTTTTTCAAAAGCCTGACGACTGCGTAGTTCTCTTAAAACACCTGTTTTTTCGAATTTCTTTTTGAAGCGTTTCAATGCTTTGTCTAATGATTCGCCGTCTTTTACGTTAATAATGATCATAATTCCTAAAATACCTCCTTTCAAGGGAGGGCAAAGATAACCACAATGTTTTGAATATCAAATAGAGAGCGGGAATTATTTTTTAATTTGAAGATTACAACGATTGAAGTATGATTGCACCGATGGTATGATGAATTAAAGTACTATATCTTTTAATATAAAAACTACTTATCTAACTTTCTTAACAAACTTTACCCTCACATTCTTTTAATAGGACATTTGTAATAAATATATTGTAATATCAATCTAAATAGAATGAATTTCAACGACTACTTTCTTCATGACGCAACAGTTTTAAAGGTTATCGAATATCCAGAAACTCAAACATTCGACTTTCATATTAACTACCCTATAAATTGGGAAGAGAATATTTTTGAACCTAAGATTATAAGATTTAACAATGTTACTTTGTACCACCGCAATGAGATAAGATTTAATGGTCTTCCCACTATACTTAAAGTTGACATTATAAACGAGCATAAAATAGCGTTGATCACCAATTCAGGTGAAAGAATAATTGAATTTGAAACCTGGGTATTGATATAGATAAATCCTCCATAAACAACAAAGGCCGCCAATGGCAGCCTTTGTTGTTCTCATAACCTATAAGCAATAATTATTGTTTATCCCAATAAACCCTTGTATTAAGCGCATCCGGACCTTGACGGGCAATTACAGCATTGTAATTCGCAGTGTTAAGATCACTTTCTGTTTGTGGATATTGTTGCCTACGTGGAATTTTCTGGCCTGGGCTTAATGAACCCGGAACCGGATCAAGTAATTTAGGCAAGCCAGTACGGCGATATTCTGCCCATGACTCCCAACCGTTACCTAAGAAACCTGCAATCCATTTTTGGGTCATGATTTGATCCATAGCTGTTGCAGCCGAAAATTGAACCGATGCCTGTGCAAGATAAGCAGTTTCATTGGTAAGGCTAACGCCATTTTGCTCCAGCGACGCAGCTATACCTTTTTTATAGTAGTCTGCAGCAACTCCATCGCCACCAGCTATCCAGCCAAGATGAGCGGCTTCGGCCTGTGTAAACATAATTTGGGCATATGATGTCCAAACAGTTGGCGAAGCTTGACCAGAAACAGCTATACCTATTAATGATACGTTACCCGGTTTAGAACGTGTACCCTGATTGTAATCGCCTAAAGCATCACCATATGTACCATAGGGTAAACCTACATAAGTACCTGAGGCAGTCGGTGCCGCGTAAACAGTCAACCTCGGATCATGAAGATTAGTTAGAGTATTAACAACTAAACTACTTACCGCGTAATCGTAACGGTTACGGTAGTTATTGTAGTATGGATTTTCGTTAGTTTGAGCTGCCAGATACGCATACACAGCATTATCACTGTTTGAGTTCATTAAACCACCAGCAACGGCTTTAGCATACTCATTTTTGCCGGTAGTCGGATCAACTTTCGAAAGCCTTAAAGCCATAATTGCATGCAATGAATTGGCCCAATGTTTCCATTTGGTAACATTACCTCCAAATAATATATCTTGCTGAGCCGGGAAAGATGCACCACCATCAAACTGTGCCTGCGCTTCGTCAAGCTCTTTCATTAAAGCTGTATACACATCTTTTTGAGCGTCAAAAGCCGGCGAAAAATTAGCCTTACCATTCAAAGCTTGTGAGTAGGGTATATCGCCCCATCTATCAGTAATTGTCAAATAGATAAAGGCAGTAAGAATCCTGGCTGTAGCTATTTGATTATTAGTAGATCCATATCTTTTAACAATCTCCTGATCCTTTTTAGAAGGATCGGTATTAACTTCAATAATTGTTTTTAAATCTTTTAGCGGACCTGTATAATACCCCTGATAATCATATTGCTTTAATGAAAATAATGATTCATTGGTATAAAAGGTTTCTGCCAGGTATTGTGAATATAATTCGCCTGTAAACGAGTTAATGTTCGTTGTAGCACCTCCCCCATTTACACCGCCAAGGTATTGAATGGCACTGGACAATAAAAAACCTGGCAGCGCAACTGGCGATTGATTAGGGTTAACATTCACGTCGCCCCCGGTTTTACATGAGGCAAGGATAATTATACCCACCCCAACTATATATTTACTAATATTAGATAATCTTTTCATGATTTGTGCGCTAATTAGAACGTCAACTTGATATTAAACCCTAAATTCCTTGTGTTTGGTAACTGACCACCTTCATAGAAAGAAGTTTGCAATTGAGACGGATCTACACCTTTAAGTTTAGAATAGATCATCCACGGGTTTTGAGAAGTTATGCCAAAATAAGCCGTTTGGAACGGTAGCTTGCCCAACATCTTCTTGGGGAATGAATAACCTACGCTAACCTCCCTTAATTTTATATAAGAAGCATCATAGGTCCATTTTTCCCAGATTTGGCTGTATGACTGCTCATACAATGTACGGGTATCAACATAGGTAGTATTAGGTGAGCCATCTTCATGAACACCCGCTACTAAGACACCGCCGCCATCGGCAACATCGTTACGCTTTGGATTGCCTTTAGCATTGTTGCCTACAGTTTCGATCCCTAAGCCAGAACCGTTCAGGTTTTGCTGCGTAACCGATACAAATTTGCCGCCCTTTTGGAAATCAAGAGAGAACGCGAGTATAAAATTCTTATAGTTAAAAGAGTTGGTAAAACCACCAGTGTAACTTGGCAGCATGCTTCCTAAATTAACAGTATTGTTTACAATAGGTAAGCCGTCATCACCAACTACTATGTTACCATTTTTATCGCGGGTAAAACCTGAGCCTATGATTTGACCATAAGATTTACCTACGATGCCGTTAATGCCAAAGCTTGGTGAACCGACAAAGCCAAAGCTTTGGGTACCCGCAGCCTGGTTACCACCCGAGGCGGTATAGCCACCTAAACCATCAGGAGTAACTTTCAGGTTGTTAAGACCAGGGTACAGTGATATAACTTTATTTCTGTTAAATGAAATATTGAAATCAGCATTCCAGGTAAATTCTTTCGATTTAATTGGTGTACCACCAAGAGTTATCTCGATACCATTGTTCCTGATTTGACCAGCGTTAATTACGGCTGTAGAGTAGCCAGAAGTCCCATTTACAGGAAGTGGCAGGATCTGGTCTTTTTGAGTACGCGTATAGTAGTTGAAATCAAACCTTACCCTGTCTTTGATGAAATGCAACTCGGTACCAATTTCATATGATGTAGAGAGCGATGGTTTCAGGCCGGGATTAGGTAACGTATTGGGCACAGTTTGAATTGCCGCGTTACCTGCTTTAGTTGGCCCGTATGGCGTAGTAGTTAAATTATACGTTTGATAAATTGAATAAATAGGTGCGTCTGAACCTAATTTCGCAGCAGAAAGCCTTAATTTACCAAATGTAAGGATATCATTTTTGGGCATCAGTTCGGTAAATACAAATGAACCTGACAAACCACCGTACCAATATGAGTTGTTATTTATTGGTAAAGTTGATGAAATATCGTTACGCGCGTTGAAATCAAGATATAAAAAATCTTTATATCCAAATGAAGTAAAACCGTAATAGCTGTTTACCCTTGATAACGCTTTGTAGCTAAATGATGTAGGGGCATTCAACGAGTTTGTAAGGGTATACAAGTCAGGGATAGAAAGACCGCCATTTGTATTACCTGAAGTATAAAGGTAGCGATCCTGACGTGTTTCGGCATATAAGCCCGCTTTTACAGAAAGGTCTTTAAAATTGTGGCTATATGCTAAGTTAGCAACATAGTTATTCTCTTTGTAAGTATACTGGCTCTGAGAATATGAATCGGTATTAATAGTACCTGAACCTACGCGTGAGTTATCGTCGCGGTTTAATAAGTCTTCTCTGGCAATTAACGACAAAGAGAGATCTTTAGTAAACTGATAAGTAGCGGTTAAGTTACCAAACACACGATTATTATTTGACTGTGAGGTATTCACATAAGACTCAGTGTACGGGTTATCCCAGTAATGTGGCGTTAAGTCGTCCGGACTGGTAATGTTCCATGAAGTGTAAGTACCATCGGCCCTTTTATAATTTTTAAGTTTGTTAATTTCAACATCTCTGTGGAACCACTGGCTAAATGAACCTGCAGTTTGTGTACCGTAACCTTCCTGAGGTATGTTGTTTGAATTGATTTGGGAAAAATTGAAGTTAGCGCTTACTGTTAATTTCTTGGTTAACTTAAGCTCGCCATTTAAACCAACATTGTTACGTTTTTGATTACTATTTGGAGTAATCCCCGTACGATCTATGTTCGTGTATGATACCCTGAAGTTGTAATTATCAGCAGCTTTTGAAAACGCTGCATTGGTATTGTAGGTTACGCCTGTACGATAAAAATCACGTACGTTATTTGGCTGCGGAACAAACGGCTTTAACTTACCAAAATCGGGATTTGACGGATCCCAAAAATACCATGGAGCGTACAGGGTACCATCCATTTTAGGTCCCCAGCTTTCGTCAACTCCGTAATCATAAATTTTTACGCCGTTAAACTTGGCAAATGATGCAGGAGAACCATTATCAGGATCATAAGTATAAGTATCCCATTTGGTGCTTGTTCCACCACCATATTCATTTTGGTACTCAGGTAATTGATAAACTTTTTCAAAAGTTGTTGATTGGTTTAATGACACTCCAATACCTTTATCAACGCCCTTCTTCAGTGTCACAACAACGGCGCCTTCAGATGCCCTCTGGCCGTAAAGCGCCGTAGCAGCAGGACCTTTAAGTACTGTCAATGATTCGATATCATCATTATTAATTGCATTAGGATCGGTAACGACACCGTTAACAATATAAATTGGATTTGCTCCCGATAACGAGTTGATACCACGGATGCGGATAGTTGACGTACCAAATTTTGCACCCGAACCGCCTAAAACCTGTACGCCTGCAATTTTACCTGCAAGGGCGGTGTTAAGGTCAGATTGCTTGGTTACTGTAAGGTCGTCGCCTTTTACCTGCTGAGCAGCGTAGCCCAGTGATTTTTGCTGCCTTGAGATACCTAACGCGGTTACGATTACCTCGTTAAGGCCGCGGGCTGATGCTTCCAAAACCACTTTTAGGTTTGCTGAAGCGCCTACAGGTACATCTTGGGTAGCATAACCGATAAAACTAAATGATAGAACCGCGTTGTTTGGAACGTTAAGTGAAAACTTACCGTCTACGGTGGTTTGGGTACCGGTAGTTGTCCCTTTTATCTTCACCGATACACCCGGCAGAGGAAGGCCGTCCTCCTTGGCTGTTACCGTACCGGTAACAGTGTGATTTTGCGCAAAAAGCTGTGTTACAGCAAATACGAAACTGCACAAAATTAGTAGTAGTCGTTTTTTCATAGAAAAAATTTAGCTAATAGTTAAGGAAGCAAACTTAATAGCCAATGATAAAATAAAACAAATAATAAATGTAATATTTCTTTTACATGAATTTTTTTAACCACAGTGAAGGTTTTAGGAAATTATCAACAAGAAATTACCTTTGCTGTCGTTAATACCATATGGCCGTTAGATCCGGCCGGTAATAAGTCAGTTAATATTGTTAATTATAAGTTAGGAAAATGCGCGAGGCATTTTCCTAACTTGTTTTACAAGCTCTTGTAAATCAAAACACAATAAAGTTAACTGTTACGAGAAATCCAAAAGAAAAACTACAACTCACAGTTCCTTAAAACCTCTTTTTACAACAATAAATTGCACCATGCATAGCCCGTTGAAAAAGGCATGGCAGGAAGGAAAAAGCTTAATTTTTTCATACTTTTCGGCGAGAAATGGCCACGTAACAATATATTTACATGGTTTATTACAGAATATAGCTCATCAATCACTGCACTAAATGACTCAGGAGTGACAGAAAAAGGGCGTCACACTTCAAAAATTATTCAAAAATGGTTTAGAACATTTTGTTTAAAAAGCATATCAGTCCTTGTCTTCTTCCCCAATGGAGAGGCTGGGGGTGATGAGGCGACCTACCTTTACAAATCTCTCAAATACGGTTTCGGTATGTGGTGCGTCGGCAAGTTCATCTGTCAAATCCTGTCCGGCCCAGTGCTCATAATGTTTCCCGTTTCGCCACAGCCGGCTTTCAGTTACATCATAAATATCACCTTTATAGGCAACCCAGATCCGGGGCTTATCCTGACCGTTGCGTAAGGCCAGTTGTGATTTGGTGTATATTGGCAACTCACTCATCGGCTTAACTTCTGTTGTTTAAAATATTCAAAGAACCCGATGTTCATGAGCAGTAAAGCCATCAGGTAAAAATGATCCTCAAATGGGATAGTGCCAACCCGCTTTCCCAGGTTTTCAGCATTGTTGTACAACACTATTGGGACAGAGGTTAATATGCCGTTTACTATATAAAATGGTAAAAGTGCTACAATATAAGCCAGGTAATAACGATTAACCCAATCGGCCTTAAAAACGTATTGAATCAACACCACAAGCAATAGCAATAAGCCAAACGTAACTGCGGTATAAAGCCGGTCGTGATAAAATATCAGCATCAGGATGCTCAGCAATATTACCATACTGCTTATAATACCGGTAAGCCTGAAAGGCATCAGCCATTTAACATAGTGATTAAGGCAGGCGTAAATAAATATACAGGCAAACGGTACCGTTAAAAAGAATAGTATTTCCTCTAAAGGCAAACCAAAAAACTTAACGCCAATGATGTATGCCGAATTGAACGACCAAACACCCCTGACGGTAAAAAGCACATCCCAAAACAAAAAAAACAAACCAGTAACGGCCATGCCGGGCCATATAAATTTCCAGCTTTTGTAAAACCGCACCCTTTTATCAAACGAAAGCACAACGGGAAAAAATACCGTTAGCAGGTTGATCAGTAAATAGGTGTATCTCACGTAAGTTCGGTTAAGTGTTTATTGAGCGCCTGGCTTTGGGCAGGAGTACATCTTTTTGAATGAAGAAGGAATTTGATAATCTGAATGGTCAATTCCTTATCGGCCGAGCCATAATTCTTTTTACCCAGTTGGGCTATGATATCGTCGGTATCCGCCGCGAGGTCTTTATTAAAACCTAAAATGGAAGGCACGTTGTGTTCAACAGAAAAGCGCATGAACCTGATCTCGATATTATGCGGATCGTCAATTAATGCCTGCTTAAATACCTTTTCTGATCTGTTAAGATATTTCAATTTCAAATATGGGTTCCAGGCATGCTTGGCTTTTAAGGCAAGCAGGCCGCCTATGAAACCATTCACTATACCACTCTTTTCTTTGATACTATTAAGATTATTATACAACGAATCGGTGGTTTTGCTTTTATCAATAGCAATAAGCATTTGCTTACGCAATACTTTCAGATTAGGCTCTTCGGCATTAGCGGTTTGCAACTTGAATACAACTGCCAATATACTGGCTACAAAAAAGATCTTCCTTAACATTAAATAACATTTAACTTTTGCTGCAGAACAGCTTTGATGTACAAACTCATTTTACGCGCATCAGAAACCCTGATGCGTTTTTGCAGTATTACGTTGGCAGGCGTGTAACTTATTTTTTTAAACAACTGCAGGTAGTAAATATAGGCAATATAAACCCCAAGCCTCGTACCAGCGGGCAGGCATTTTATTCCCTCAAATGCTTCGTCAAAATCGTGTTTAATTTCCGCCTCAATGGCAAGCTTATCATGCTCGGTAAAATTATTGAAATCAATCCCCGGAAAGTATGTACGCCCGCGTTCTGTATAATCTGCCTTAACATCCCGCAAAAAATTGATCTTTTGGAAAGCGGCCCCCAGGCTTCGGGCCTTGGGTACAAGAGCCTGGTAAAGACCATCATCATTGGTAAAAACACGCAGGCACATCATGCCGATAACTTCTGCCGAACCATAAATATAAGTTTGGTAGCTGCCCTTATCATAGGCTTTGTTATCCAGGTCCATTTCCATTGATCTCAGAAAAGCCCTGATCAATTCATGATCGATCTTAAACCGGTTAACTACCTGTTGAAAAGAATGAATTACGGGATTAGTGCTGATCCTTTCTCTGATAGCCTTGAAAGTCTCTTCCTCAAACCTGCTGATCAGTTGCTGCTGGTTATACCCATGAAAGGTATCTACAATTTCATCGGCGTAACGTACAAAGCCGTAGATAGCATAAATGGGATAACGAAAACTTTTATCGAAAGTTTTAATGCCGAGACTAAAGGAAGTGCTATATTTTTTAGTTATCAGTTTACTGCATTCAAAACAAGTTTCATCGTACAGGCTCATCATCGGCACTCGCGTGGTCATTTTTTCAAAAGTACAAATTCAAAGCGGTATTGTTTTTTATAGGCCTAAAACATTTTGCTTATCTTGGGCTTCACATTAAACATGAGCAGCAAGCATATTATTGTTATTGGTTCGGGCTTTGCTGGTTTATCGGCGGCCTGTGTTTTGGCTAAAGAAGGCTATAAAGTTACCATATTGGAAAAAAACGACCAGCCCGGCGGCCGTGCCCGGGTTTGGGAGCAGGATGGTTTCAGGTTTGATATGGGGCCAAGCTGGTACTGGATGCCCGACGTATTTGAAAACTTTTTTGCACTGTTCGGCAAAAAAACTTCCGATTATTACCAGTTAAAAAGATTGGATCCCGGCTACCGTATTTATTACAGCAAAAATGAAATATTTGATGTCCCCGCAGACATGATTGAGCTTGAAGCCCTGTTTGAACAAACCGAACCTGGCAGTAGTAAAGCATTACAGGATTTCTTAAACCAGGCGGCATATAAATATAAAGTAGGCATGGGTGAGTACGTTTTCCGCCCCTCCCATTCCATCACCGAATTTATCGACTTTAACCTGATCAAAAAAAGCTTCAGCATGCAGCTGCTTACCAGTATGAGCAGCCATGTAAGCAAATATTTTAAAAACCCCAAACTAATTAAACTACTGGAATTCCCCGTGTTATTTTTAGGAGCCACCCCACAAAATACCCCGGCCATGTATAGCATGATGAACTATGCCGACCTTGCCCTGGGCACCTGGTATCCCATGGGCGGTATGAACGAAATAGTAAAAGCTATGGTAAGCCTGGCTACCGAACTGGGAGTTGAGATCAGGCTCAATACAGAGGTTACAAAAATCAACATAGAAAATAAACAGGTTAATAAAATCCAAACCAATAATCGCGTGTTCACTGCCGATATGGTAATTGCAGGGGCAGATTATGAATATGTTGACCAGCATTTAATCGAGAAACCCCATCGTAACTATACTCCTAAATACTGGGATAACCGGACAATGTCGCCATCGAGTTTATTGTTCTATATCGGCACCAACAAAAAAGTGCCGGGCATACAGCATCATAATCTATTTTTTGACGAAGATTTTGAATTACATGCCAAAGAGATCTATGCTGTGCCCCAATGGCCTACCAATCCGCTGTTTTATGTTTGCTGCAGTTCAAAAACGGATAACAAGGTTGCCCCGGAAGGCGGCGAGAACCTGTTTTTCCTGATGCCGATAGCGCCGGGCTTAAATGATAACGAAACCATCCGCGAAAAATATTTTAACCTGATGATGGAAAGGTTTGCTCAGATTACCGGGCACGATATCAGGAGTTCGATTGTGGCGAAACGAAGCTATGCGCTTAATGATTTCAAAGTAGATTATCATTCATTTAAAGGCAATGCTTATGGGTTGGCAAATACACTTCCCCAAACTGCTTTTTTTAAACCCGCCATGCGGGCAAAACATATCAACAACCTGTTGTATACCGGCCAGCTCACTGTACCCGGGCCTGGTGTACCACCGGCAATTATCTCGGGGCAGGTGGTAGCGAAGGAAGCAATGAAGAAGTTGGCGTAGTAGCTTTAACAGCGATGTCGTAAACATGACGTAAACAAGTCGGCAGTTAATATCTTTAGGCTGTTATACTTTTGTTCAGCAAAATATATCAATATGAAAACCTATAACCCCGGAAAAAAGATTAAAGAATTGCGCAACCGTAAAGGATTAAGCCAGGAAGAATTGGCTGAACAAGCCCAACTAAGTTTAAGAACCGTACAACGAATAGAAAACGATGAAACAGACGCAAGGGGCGATACACTTAAAAGACTGGCAGCCGCGCTAAATATTACGCCCGAAGATTTAACAGAAATAAATGCCGAGCCAACGGAGATCTTGAGTAATGATAACCGAAACTTCTTGTTGCAATTCAATTTATCAGCCTTAAGTTTTATCATATTCCCATTATTAGGAATAGCATTGCCACTTGCCCTGTGGTTGTCTAACAGAAAAACATTAAACGATATCGATAAACCTTGCAAGCGGCTTATCAACTTTCAAATTTCGTGGTGCTTGTTTATCGCAGTAACGACAATCATCCTTATTAATAACGATTTTTTTCATATTCCATCTATACTAAATTTGGGCGCCGGCGAACTTTTACTTTTAGGTTTTCCGTTGTTTTATGCTATAAACTTTATTTATATTGTTTTCAACAGCGTACTTGTATATAACACCCGGCAAATATTTTATCAGCCAGCTGTACCTTTTTTAAGATAACACAAACCCGTTAATAACCCGAGCTAAAACAAGAAACCCGCCTCATGGGCGGGTTTCCTATATATATGATGGAGTTTAATTGAACATTAATTCTCTGCGTAAACGGGTTTGGCGATGCCGTTATCATATGCCTTAAGGTTTTTCTTGAGCAGCTTGCGTGCTACGTGTATGCGGGTTTTTACCGTACCGATCGGGATATCCAGGTGATCGGCAATTTCATGGTATTTATGGCCTTCAAAATACATAGTGAAGGGTACATAATAATCTTCGGGCAGCCTGTCTAAAGCTTTTTTAATATCATCCATAACAAATTTGGCTTCGCCCTGGTTTTTAGTTGAACTGAATACCAGGTTGGGCGACGATATTTCATCACTCTTGGTAACGAAAGTGCTCATTTTAACAAAACGGCGATAGTTGTTGATGAATGTGTTTTTCATGATGGTATATAACCATCCTTTTAAATTGGTGCCTTCCTTAAACTTGTTGTAGTAAGTTATGGCCTTCAACATTGTATCCTGGACAAGGTCGTTAGCATCGTCTGCGTCGTGCGTGAAATGTAAAGCGTATGATCTTAAAGAAGTCGCCTGACGTAGTACAAGGGTGTTAAACTCAATCTTTGTCATTTTGTTAAAGTTTTGTGTTAACAATTAGACAAGCATGATGCCATTAAGCCAAAGTGTGTAGTAAAAAGTCCACATTTAAACATCGGTATTGAAACTTACCCATTGTGTACTTTTCACACATTAAAAACAAATACAATACTGAAAAACAGAACGTTATGGATTTTTACATCAGAGAATCAAACTTATTTAGGGAACATTTGTAACAGGAATGTTATTCAGAAGAAATTTTATTAAAAATGAAAATTCACTTTAAATAAAGTTATTTAACTAATAATATTAACCTCTCGTTGTAGTGTAACGCCAAATTTAGTGTACACACTGTCTATGATTTGCGACGAAAAGTTATACACTTCCTGCCCCGTAGCGCCTCCGTGGTTCACCAAAACCAGGGCCTGGTTCTTCCATGTTCCTGTGTGCCCCACGGTTTTTCCTTTCCATCCACATTGTTCTATAAGCCATCCGGCAGCCAGTTTTACGCCGCCATCAGCAGCAGGATAGTTTACCACATCAGGAAATTTAGCTTGCACCACAGCAAATTCTTCGGCACTGATCACCGGATTTTTAAAGAAGCTGCCCGCGTTTCCTATAGTTGACGGATCGGGGAGTTTGGATACCCGGATATGCGCCACCACCTGCGATACATCTTTAATAGTAGGGTTTGAGATACCCCTGTTTTGTAATTCTTGCTCAATGGCCCCATACCTGGTGTTAATGCTTGCCACCAGCGATAAGTGGAACTTTACCGATACTATAATATACTGTTCTTTCAGTTCAGCTTTAAAAATGCTTTCGCGGTAACCAAATTTACAATCCTCTTTGCTGAAAGTTCTGAATGTTCCTGTCGCTATTTCAAAAGCGCGGCAACTGTGAAATACATCTTTAAGCTCAACGCCATAGGCGCCAATATTTTGTATAGGCGATGCCCCTACCGAACCCGGGATCAGGCTCAGATTTTCGACACCAGCATATTCATGTGCAACGCAATAATTAACCAGGTCATTCCATACCTCGCCACCACCCGCTTCTATATAAACATCATCATGACTAATCCGGTGCTCAATACCGCGGATGTTCATGCGCACAACCAGTCCGTCAAAATCATCAACCATAAGCATATTGCTGCCGCCACCGAGTATTAGTCGCTCTGTTTGCTGCCACTGCGGGTCGGCAAACAATTCTGTTAGTTCGGTTTCATGGGCTATCTCTACAAAATAACGGGCGCTGGTATCAATACCGAAAGTGTTAAAATTTTTGAGGGATACGTTTTCCTGTATTTGCAGCATGGGTATTTGATGTCGGATTTCGGATGTTCGATTTCGGAGTTTCCAGCGCAAAAATAGTTAAAAGATGGCGATTGTTTGATTTTGGATTTTTCACAATTTAATTGTTCTTTCAACGGTGTTCAAGAGGGCTACGCCGTTTCGGATGTTCGATTTCGGATTTTGTCTGAACAGACAAACCTCTTTCCCAATCAACTACTCGCTACCCACCCAACCGTTAAAATTTGTTAAATAATTTCAAAACCATTTGCAAATACGAAATCTATCGTAGATATTTGTACGAAGAAATTCGTAATAGAGAGACAGATGGAAATTAAACCAACAGAAAGCGAACTTGAAATTTTACAGGTAATCTGGAAAAAGGGCCAGTGCACCGTACGTGAGGTTCATGAAGAGCTTGCTAAAAACAAGGATGCCGGCTACACCACTACTTTAAAATTGATGCAGATCATGCATGATAAAGGAATGGTTGAGCGCGACACCACTTCAAAAACACATGTTTACAAAGCTTTATTCACAATGGAGCAGGCGCAAAGCAACGCTTTGGATAAAATCTTGTCTACTGTATTTAAAGGCTCCACTTCCGATTTGGTGATCCAGGCGCTTGGCCAGCACCGCGCATCAAAAGACGAGATTGACGCTATTAAAAATTTTTTGAATCAATTTGATCAGGATAAAAAATAAAGTGATGGAAAATTTATTCTATAATATAAGTCAGGTGTTGGGCGTAACTATTCTGCAATCGTTATGGCAGGGTTTGTTAGTATGGTTTGCCTTAAGGTTAGTGTTTATTTGCAGGCCGCAGTTATCGGCCATTAAAAAGCACAATTTGGCCATGGGCGCCATCCTTGCCATAAGCGCCTGGTTTATATATACGTTTATCCATCAGTTCAGGCTGCACGAGTGGATCAATTATACATCCGCCAATGCACCATCTTTATTACCACGTTTCTACCTTCCGCTGCATGAAGTAGCATTCAAACCGCAAAACAATTATTACGAATACGTTATAAAAGGCTATCTGCCTTATATATCAGCCCTTTACTTTGCTGGTTTGGTATTTAACCTGCTTAAAGTTAGCTTAAGCTGGCAAAGGATCAGCCTGATAAAACGTACCATGGTACCCGCCGACAGGCTGCAGGACTTTGCCGATGAGCTTTGCCAAAAGCTGGGCATTACTAAAAATGTGTGGGTAAACTTTAGCCGTATGGTTGATGCCCCTTGTATGATAGGCTTTTTAAGCCCCATTATTTTGTTGCCGATAACCCTTACTACATACTTATCGGCTACCGAGGTTGAAGCCATTTTACTGCACGAGCTATCGCACATTAAACGTAACGATTACCTGCTGAACCTGATGCAGCAATTTATTTCCATACTGTTATTCTTTAATCCCTTTGCCCAATTAATTAATCGAATCATTAACCAGGAGCGCGAAAACAGCTGCGATGACCTTGTTGTGCAAACAACACAGCAACCCTTGATCTATGCACACGCGCTTTTGAAGCTTGAGCAAACCAGGCAGCAGCATTTACAACTGGCCCTGGCTGCTAATGGCAAAAAATATCATTTATTAAACAGAATTGAACGCATTATGAAAACAAAGAAACCTATAGGCAATATCCGCCACCTGCTTGTGGCCATTGCCATAATGGCTGCCGGCGTTAGCAGCATTGCCTGGCTAAACCCCACCATAACAGATGGCAAGCTCACAGTTAAAAAAGTTGCTGCGCCTGTCGCCTTACATGCTCTATTTGTGGAAGATACCATACGCAAGGTGGCTCCTAAAACTAAAAAGCCTGTAACCTATAAAAAGAAAACCCAGGCCGAAATAGTTAAAGCCAAACAACGCCATGATTCTTTTAACTACGACGGTTTTAACGATACTGAGCTTGAAAAACTCAGCGCTGAAGTAAACAAACAAGGCGAGCTGATTGGTAAATACTACAACAGCAATGATTTCAAAAAGCAACAGGAAATGCTTGAAGCTAAAAGTAAAGCCCTGCAGGCCTATTATAACACTGAAGGTATGGAAAAAATGAAGCTGGAAATGCAAAAAATGGGCGAAGATTTTCAAAAGGAATATGGCGAAACATCCGAATCTAAAAAAACCAGTGAACAGATGGGTGAGATAGGCCGCAAGATTGGTGCTTATTACAGCAGTCCTGAGTTTAAAAAAATGAACGAAGAGCTGGAGAAAAAATATGGCATCCCGCATGATCGTGGGTATCGTGGTTATAACGACGATAGAGACCCTAACTACAAAAAATACCAGGACGAACTGCAAAGCAAGATCCCGGCTGATGTGAAGGCGCAAACAGAGCAGTTGAAAAACCTGGGCCAAAAAATCCGCAGCCGCTATGATTCGCCGGAGTTCATTGCTAAAAGAAACCGCATGCAGGCCATGGGCGATAGCATCAGGATGGCCTACAACAATCCCGACATGAAAAAACTACAGGAGGATATGAGGGACATTGGCCGGCAAATGCGCGGCTTCCAGGATAGCCCTGAAATTAGAGCGGCACAACAACGGCTTAAAGAGGCCAGCAAAAAACTGCGGGACTATATGAAAAGCCCGGCGTTTAAACAAAAAATGAAGCTTTACCGCGATAAAATGGATAAAGACTTTGATTATAAGTTTGATACCGACGATAAGGAAGATATAAAATCTGATACCGCTAC
Organism: Mucilaginibacter sp. SG538B; assembly: GCF_013376065.1. NCBI lineage: Bacteria > Pseudomonadati > Bacteroidota > Sphingobacteriia > Sphingobacteriales > Sphingobacteriaceae > Mucilaginibacter > Mucilaginibacter sp. SG538B. Next base: position 453,510 of record NZ_JABMJI010000004.1, on the reverse strand, counting down.
AAACTGATGTTAAGTCAGAGGTCTTAAGTCTCAAGTCCAGCTTCGACTTTGAACTTTGGGCTTAAGACTTTTGACTTAGTCGATCAAGACTAAATAAATTAGCAATTAGCATTAAAAATCTTTTTTAAAGAACCTTAATTTGTAATTTAGTGTCCTCAATAAAATGAGGACACTTTTTTTATGCTTCAAAAGCTAACCATTAATAATTACGCGCTTATCGATAACCTGGAAATAGGTTTTGATAACGGCCTGAACATATTAACCGGCGAAACCGGTGCAGGTAAATCGATCATATTGGGTGCCCTTTCACTTATTTTAGGACAACGGGCCGAAAGCAAGTACTTTTTTAACCAGCAAAAAAAATGCGTTATTGAGGGCACTTTCAAAATCAGTGGCTTTCATTTAGCCGATTTTTTTGAGGATAACGATCTGGATTATGAAACCGAAACGGTATTACGCCGTGAAATTTCTGCCGATGGTAAATCCCGTGCTTTTGTAAACGATACGCCGGTTAACCTCACAGCATTGAAGCAACTGGGCGAAAAGCTGATCGACATCCATTCCCAGCATGCTACGCTGGAGATCAATGATCCGGATTTTCAACTGTTAGTGGTTGACTCCATCGCACGTCATTCAGATTTGCTATTTGATTATCAAACCAAATTCAAAGCATATAAAAAGTCGTTAAGCAAGCTGAACCAGCTCATAGCCGAAAATGATAAAGCCAAAGCCGATCTTGATTATTTCCAGTTTCAGTTTGATGAACTGGAAAAAGGCGCTTTAGTTGCTGATGAGCAGGAACATTTAGAACTGGAACTAAACACCCTCAACAATGCCGAAGAAATTAAACGCAACCTTTTAGGCGCAAACTATCTTTTACAGGATGGCGAAGCCGCAGCGTTGACTCAGCTAAAAGAAGCCGGACAGGCTTTGGGTTCTATAGAAAAATACAACCCAGCTGTGGCTGAATTGCACCAGCGCATCAATAGCACTATCATAGAATTGAAAGATATTGCTGCTGAAATTGATGCCATTGAACAGCATACTCTTATTGATGAAGCCCGTGCCGAAGAGGTGAACTACCGGTTAAGCATGATCTACAATCTGCAAAAAAAGCATCGGGTAAATACCATCGCCGAGCTATTGCAGATTCAGGAAGAATTATCAGACAAAGTGCAGCAAGCCCTTTTTGGTGACGAAGCTATCGAAAAACTGCAAAAACAAATTGCCGCCGATAAAGCCGAACTTGAAAAGCTGGCGACACAGTTATCAGTCAACCGCAAAAAAGCTATCCCGGATATTGAGAAACAGATATTGGCAACACTGGCCGAGATGGGGATGGGAAACTCGATGTTAAGCATTGAGCAAACGCCCCCCCCGCCCCCTAAAGGGGGAGCTACTGAGCAAGCTCCCTTACTTACTGCTACGGGGATCGACAACATTAAATTTTTGTTTTCGGCTAATAAGGGACATGCTTTGGCTGAGATGAGCAAGGTGGCATCTGGTGGCGAGCTTTCGAGACTGATGCTGAGCATTAAATCTATCGTAGCGCAATATACAGCCTTGCCTACCATTATTTTTGATGAGATAGATACAGGCGTATCGGGCGAAGTTGCCAACAAGGTTGGGCAGATCATGGAGCGCTTAGCCCAAAACCTGCAGGTAATTACCATTACCCATTTGCCGCAAATTGCCAGCAAGGGCCAAAGCCATTATTTTGTTTATAAGGATGACAGCGAGGCGGCTACTTTTACCCGCATTAAACAGCTGAGTAATGATGAACGGGTATTGGAAATTGCCAAAATGCTAAGCGGGGATAAACCAGGCGAGAGCGCTTTACAGAATGCGAGGGAGTTGCTTTTCAGTTAGCCGTTTTGAGTTTGCAGCAGGCAATAACTACCCTTATTTTAAACTGCCAATCAGCAACTGCAAACTGCGCACCGGCAACTGAAATAAAATTATAACTTTGCCCTAATTATAAAAACTTAACAAATGGCTTATAATTTATTAAAAGGTAAAAAAGGCATCATTTTCGGTGCACTAAATGAGCAATCAATAGCCTGGAAGGTAGCACAGCGTGCCGTACAGGAAGGTGCTGAAATTGTATTATCAAACGCCCCTATTGCTTTACGCATGGGCGAACTCAATAAACTGGCCGAAGAATGTAACGCGCCGGTTATTGGTGCCGATGTTACCAATGGCGATGATATCAATAACCTGTTCACCAAAACCATGGAGCATTTTGGCGGCAAGGTTGACTTCATCCTGCACTCAATAGGCATGAGCGTTAACGTACGCAAAAACATCCCTTACTTTGAAAACAATTACGATTTTACCCATAAAGGGTTTGATATATCTGCATTAAGCCTTCACCGCATTTTGCAGGCTGCCATGAAACATGATGCCATTAATGAATGGGGATCGGTATTGGCTTTAAGCTATATCGCCGCTCAGCGTTATTTCCCTGGCTACAATGACATGGCCGATAACAAAGCAGTATTAGAAAGCATTGCCCGTAACTTTGGTTATGAGTACGGCATGGCTAAAAAAGTACGTGTTAATACCATCTCTCAGTCGCCAACCCGTACAACCGCAGGTTCGGGCGTAAAAGGCTTCGACGGCTTTATTGAGTTTGCCGAAAAAATGAGCCCGCTGGGTAATGCTGATGCTGATCAGTGCGCTGATTACTGCGTTACTATGTTTAGCGATTTAACCAAAATGGTTACCATGCAAAACCTTTTCCATGACGGTGGTTTTTCTTACACTGGCGTAACCCAGGCGGTTATTGACCAGATGGGGAAATAATTTCAAATGTTCTTAAACAAAAAGGAGCGTTGCGTTTGCAAGGCTCCTTTTTGTTTTGAGTTAGATTGGATTACGGCACCAATACTATTTTCACTTTTCGGGGATCTGGTTTAGCCGGCACTGTACCATCAGCATTTTGAGCATCTATGTATAACACACCATTGCCGTACTCAGCTCTAAATGTTACACCTCCATACACATTAGGCAATTGCTCATACGTCCCATTGTTATCCAGATATACCAAAACAGCGCCATGCTTATCATAATAATCTGTAATTTCAGGAACATTTAAAGTTGATGTATATCCACCAACATCACTATTAGCAACAAAAGCTGGTAGGGTATCAAAAATAGTGGTAGCGCTCGGGCTGGTAGTTACATATTCCTTTTTACACGATGTTGCAGCAAGTACTATAGTGCAGCAAATTAAAGTCAAGATTTTTTTCATAAAGTATTGCGTTAGTTATATAACTGTTTGAACAAAAAATTGTTCAAAGGTTTAAACGTTTTTTAAATTATTTTATTTCGGATCATCGTTTCTGAAGATTTTTTATGCGTCTATATCGATTAACTAATGTTTTAGTTTAACTTTAACTATGCGTAAGTCCTTATTGCTTTTATTGTTACTGATACCTGCGTACTGTATGGCCCAGGTAAAAATTACCGGCAAAGTAATTAACATGACCGATACCAGGGCCGTGCCCAATGCCAGTGTGTTTTTAAACAATGCCCAGGTAGGCAACAAAACGGCTGATGACGGTACTTTCACCCTCAGCAACGTAAAGCCCGGCAAGTATGATTTCATTATATCTATAGTAGGTTATGAAACCTACACTTATAGTTTGCAGGCGGGCAGTACCAATATCAACCTGGGTACCATCAGCATTATCCCCAAAACTTTTCAGTTAAATGAAGTAAAGATCAGGCCTGATCCTAACCGTGAAAAATACTATGCTATTTTCAGGCAGCAATTTTTAGGCTATTCGGACAATGCCGCTAAATGTACAATCCTGAACTCAGATGTGCTTGATTTCGATTATGATGAAGCTACCCGAATCTTAAAAGCTACTTCTCACGATTTTTTGGAGATTGAAAACAAGGCACTGGGTTATAAGATCCGATACAAATTAACCAACTTCAATTACAACCCGGCAAAAGCTATGTTGTATTATGAGGGAATCTCCAACTTCGAAGTCCTGAAGGGAACCGAAAAACAAAAGCGTAAATGGCGTAAAGAACGACAATCAGCGTACCTTGGTTCATATATGCATTTCTATCGGTCGGCTATCAAGGATAGTCTCACACAAGAAAACTTCGTCGTGATGCGCCTGATCCGTAAACCCAATCCAAATTACCACGGTGGCCTCAATAATAAATACCTGCAAAGTCTTGTCAATAAACCCTTAGACAGGGCCGACTTTTTCAAGCTAACAGACCAGGAAGGCTTATTTGCTATAGGATTTACCGATTGCCTGTATGTTATGTATACTAAAAAAGGCCGAGCCCCTTCAGATAATACCGTACAGGCTTTTAATATGCCTAACAATGCCACAACCATTATTTCTTTCGATGAGCAATATGCCTTTTTTGATAACAATGGTATTGTAGCTAACCCTCATTCGGTAATCTATGAAGGTGACTGGGGCATAAGTCGCGTTGCCGAAATGTTACCGGTTGATTATGAGCCGGTGGTGGAAAAGAAGTGAGTCTGAATCAGAATTTTCAGAATTAAAGGATTTACAGAATATTGTCTGAACTCGAATTAAACGAATTGAGTGAATTATCAGAATGAAAAGGCACTTAAATAAATTCTTAAAATTCAAAAAATTCGAGTTCAGACAAAAATCCGATTAATCCCCAAAATCCACTAAAATCCCGGTTCAGACAGCAAACAAAACCCCGTTCCGAAAAATCGAAACGGGGTTTTAATATTACTTGCAGTACTGCAAAATTACTTTTGCTCTTCCTGCTCTGGTTTTTTGCTTTCGCCTTTACGGTCGGTGATTTTGATCTCTTTGGTTTCAGTATCAAAATCAACCACCATCACGTCACCTTCGGCCAATTCACCTTTAAGGATCTCTTCGGCAATTGGATCTTCCAGGTATTTCTGGATGGCACGTTTAAGCGGCCTTGCACCAAATTGCGAGTCATAACCTTTATCGGCAATAAACTCTTTGGCAGCTTCGGTAAGCTCGATTTTGAAACCTAAGCCATTTACACGGCTAAATAGGTAAGCAAGCTCGATATCGATGATCCTGAAGATCTCTTCTTTACCTAATGAGTTAAATACGATAACATCGTCAATACGGTTCAGGAACTCAGGGGCAAATGCACGTTTCAATGCATTCTCAATAACACCGCGTGAATGGCTTTCGGCCTGTAAAGTTTTAGCATTAGTGCTGAAACCTACGCCCTGGCCAAAGTCTTTCAACTGACGGGCACCGATATTTGATGTCATGATGATGATGGTATTCCTGAAATCAACCTTACGGCCTAATGAATCAGTAAGCTGACCTTCATCCAACACCTGCAACAGGATATTGAATACGTCAGGGTGAGCTTTTTCAATCTCATCCAGTAACACTACAGCATATGGTTTACGGCGTACTTTTTCAGTTAACTGACCGCCTTCTTCATAACCTACATAGCCCGGAGGCGCACCCACTAAACGGGATACCGCGAATTTTTCCATGTACTCGCTCATGTCAATCTGGATCAGGGCATCTTCAGTGTCAAACATAAAGCGGGCAAGCTCTTTAGCAAGCTCGGTTTTACCAACACCTGTAGGGCCCAGGAAGATGAATGAACCAATAGGTTTTTTAGGATCTTTTAAACCTGCACGCGTACGTTGTATAGCACGGGTTAGCTTTTTGATAGCCTCATCCTGACCAATGATCTTGCTGGCAACAGTATCGCTCATGTGCAACAGCTTTTGGCTGTCGGCCTGACCTACACGTTGTACAGGGATACCGGTCATCATTGATACAACTTCGGCAACGTTGTCTTCAGTTACAGTATAGCGTTTTGATTTTGTTTCGGCTTCCCAAACAGCTTTTGCCTGGTCAAGTTCAACCAACAAATTCTTTTCAGTATCACGTAACTGAGCAGCTTCTTCGTATTTCTGACTGCGAACAACTTTGTTTTTCTCAATCTTGATCTGTTCTATCTTCTGCTCAATATCTAAAATGTTTTGAGGCACGTGGATATTGGTTAAGTGAACACGTGAACCTGCTTCATCAAGCGCGTCGATAGCCTTGTCCGGTAAAAACCTGTCGGTAATGTAACGGGTGGTTAAATTAACACAGGCATTGATAGCTTCAGGAGTATAAGTAACACCGTGGTGCTCTTCATATTTATCCTTAATGCGGTTCAGGATCTCAATAGTTTCAGTCGGTGTAGCCGGCTCAACCATTACCTTTTGGAAACGACGGTCCAAAGCACCATCTTTTTCAATGTACTGGCGGTATTCATCTAAAGTGGTTGCGCCAATGCATTGTATCTCTCCCCTCGCCAAAGCTGGTTTAAACATGTTTGATGCATCAAGCGAACCTGAAGCACCACCAGCGCCTACTATAGTATGGATCTCGTCAATAAATAAAATTACATCAGGTGATTTTTCCAGTTCGTTCATTACCGCTTTCATACGCTCTTCAAACTGGCCACGGTATTTGGTACCAGCAACCAATGAGGCTAAATCAAGTGTAACTACACGCTTATTGAACAATACACGTGACACTTTACGCTGAACAATGCGTAATGCAAGCCCTTCGGCAATGGCCGATTTACCTACACCAGGCTCACCTATTAATATAGGGTTGTTCTTTTTACGGCGCGATAGAATTTGTGATACCCTTTCGATCTCTTTTTCACGACCAACAATAGGGTCAAGCTTGCCATCTTCAGCGGCGCGGGTTAAATCGCGGCCGAAGTTATCAAGCACCGGTGTTTTTGATTTGATGTCAGATACTTTTTTAGGCTGGCTAAATGATTCTTCTTCTTTAAAATCATCATCACCGCCTGTAGGTGATCCCGGCATTTCGTCAGTAACATCGTTTTTATGCGATTCAACTTCACCTTTAAATACTTCATAGTTCACATTGAACTGTACAAGTATTTGTGAGGCGATGTTGTCCTCATCGCGAAGGATAGACAGCAGCAGGTGCTCTGTACCAATCACATCGCTTTTAAATATTTTGGCTTCCAGATAAGTTATCTTCAATACCTTCTCGGCCTGTTTTGTTAACGGGATGCTGCCGATATGTACGTTTGTTCCAATAGTTCCCTTTACTGCATCCTCAACGGCGCGGCGAAGTTTTGCGGTATCAACGTTCAATCCCTTCAGCAATTTAATTGCTACACCATCCCCATCGCGGATAAGCCCAAGCAAAAGATGTTCTGTACCAATATAGTCATGCCCAAGGCGTAATGCCTCTTCCCTGCTATATTGAATAACATCCTTTACCCTCGGCGAAAATTTAGCTTCCATATATACCTTTCTAATTATTGAACGCCCTAATGTATAAATTATGTTTTTACAAATTACGACGCCTGTTTACTTTCATCAACAATATTGCCAACATTTAATGCTTTGCAGAAACAGACATTGTAATGATACGCAATGTATCAAAGTTTGGCATCAATCAACAGTTTTTATCTGAAAAGCCCGCTAACAAGCATTTTTTTTACAATATACGAACGAAACTTACCTGTTTGATATAAATATCCTAAAAAAGTTTAAACAAATTTCAAATATTTAATAACATTTCCACCTTTTAGGGCATTTCGTCATAAACATGACAATTAGGCATTAGCCAGCAGGTATCGTCATATAACTTATATACGGGAAACCCTCGGTGATGGTTGTGCGCTTCGCTTAAGATTCAATTAAATTTAAATTAACATTATAACTCAAAAAACAACTTAAAATTACTACCCCCTAATCATTAATCTACAACCTCCGTTTCATCTATTTTAGCCATATTTGAATTTCTATTTATTGATCCAATTATAATGGCAGACGAAAAGATAATTTTTTCAATGGCCGGGGTGAGCAAAGTTTATCCCCCGCAAAAAACAGTATTAAAAAACATATACCTGTCGTTTTTTTACGGCGCAAAAATTGGCGTTATCGGCTTAAATGGCTCCGGTAAATCGTCATTGCTCAAAATTATTGCAGGTATTGATAAAACCAATATAGGCGAAGTGGTGTTTTCGCCGGGCTATACCGTTGGCTACCTGAGCCAGGAACCGGAACTTGATCCTGAAAAAACCGTGCGCGAAATAGTTGAGGAAGGGGTTTCTGAAACTACTGCCCTATTAAAGGAGTACGAAGAGATCAACGAAAAATTCGGTCTTCCGGAATATTATGAAGATGCCGATGCCATGGAAAAACTCATGAACCGCCAGGGCGAATTACAGGATAAAATTGACGCTGTAAATGCATGGGAGTTGGATAGCAAACTGGAACGTGCTATGGACGCCCTCCGTTGCCCGGAACCCGACACCAAAATTTCGGTACTATCAGGAGGTGAGCGCCGTCGTGTGGCATTATGCCGCCTGTTATTAAAAGAACCGGATGTTTTATTGCTTGATGAGCCTACCAACCACCTGGATGCCGAATCTATTGATTGGCTGGAGCAACATTTACAACAATATAAAGGAACAGTTATCGCTGTAACGCACGACAGATATTTCCTTGACAACGTTGCCGGCTGGATCCTCGAACTCGACCGTGGAGAAGGAATCCCATGGAAAGGAAATTATTCCTCATGGCTGGATCAAAAAGCCAAGCGTTTGGCCCAGGAAGAGAAGAGCGAGAGCAAACGCCAGAAAACCCTGGAACGCGAGCTGGAGTGGGTACGCATGGGCCCGAAAGGTCGCCACGCCAAGTCAAAAGCCCGTTTAGGCAATTACGAAAAACTTGCATCCGAGGAAACCAAAGAACGCGAAGAAAAACTGGAGTTGTTCATTCCGCCGGGCCCGCGTTTGGGTAACGTGGTGATCGAGGCCAATAACGTTAGCAAATCATACGGCGACAAATTATTGTTTGATAACCTGAGCTTCTCATTGCCTCCGGCCGGGATTGTTGGTATTATTGGCCCCAACGGTGCCGGCAAAACAACGCTGTTCCGATTAATCACTGGACAAGATCAGCCAGATGCAGGTACTTTCCGTGTGGGCGAAACCGTAGCCTTAGGTTATGTTGACCAGATGCATGACGACCTTGACCCTAACAAATCTGTTTGGGAAAACGTAACCGGCGGTTTGGAAACCATTATGGTGGGTAACCGCCCGTTAAATTCAAGGGCATATGTATCCAAGTTTAACTTTAACGGTGCCGATCAGCAGAAAAAAGTAGGTGTTCTATCAGGCGGTGAGCGTAACCGAGTACACTTATCTATTACCCTCAAAAAAGGGTCGAACGTATTGCTGCTGGATGAGCCCACCAACGATATTGACGTAAACACTCTGCGTGCATTAGAAGAGGCACTGGAAAACTTTGGCGGCTGTGCCGTAGTGATCAGCCACGACCGCTGGTTCCTCGACCGCATCTGTACGCATATCCTGGCATTTGAAGGTAACTCACAGGTTTATTTCTTTGAAGGAAACTATTCTGATTATGAAGAAAACCGGAAGAAACGCCTAGGCGATGTTGCTCCGAAAAGGATTAAATATAAAAAGTTGACGGCATAATTGCCCCCTCTAAATCTCCCTCTAAAAGGGGAGATTTTCAATATTTTATTAATATGGAGAACCTTGTTGGACTACTAAGCAAATATGGTTTTGAACCACGATCCCAACCTTTGGCACTTGCCATCTTGGCAGCAATTCCTTTTGAACTTCCAGAAGACTACCTATTTTACCTGAAGAATTACGAAACATTTGAAGATTTTATCGTTAGTGAGTACGTTAGCCTTTGGACGGCAGATGAACTTTTAGAAACCAACGAGGGGTTCGGGATTACAGAAAATCTACCTAATGTTTTTGGCATAGGTGGCAATGGCGGCGGTGAATTTATAGGTATTGAGTTTTTAAGTAACGGGACTCATCGCATAATTCTTTCCGACTTAGTGAGTTTGGAAGAAGAATATTTTATAGAGATAGGCAAGTCTTTTTCAGATATGCTTATCCGATTGGATAATGGCAGAGAATGGTTTGAATAAAATTTAAAACAATAAAGCCACTTAACAGAGTGGCTTTATTGTTTATGCATGATACCAAAGCTTACTTTATACCATAATGATCATTCATCAATTTCTCAAACAAACCGCCCGGTAAAATCGCTTTCAGTGTAGGCACGATAGTTTGGCCAACCTGCCCAACCAAATAGCGGTGTTTAGGGCTTGATGAAGCTACTATCGAAACCAGCTTTTTAGCTAACGATTCCGGACTTGGGGCAATGCTTTCGTCTTTTTCCATAGCGGCAACTGCGGCATTATATTCAGTCTCGAGTTTATCGTTCTTGATTGGAAATTTAACCTTTGCGCGGTTCTGGCTAAAGTCAGATTTAAAGTCGCCGGGGTTAAGCAGCGTTACTTTAACACCGGTGTTGCGCAGTTCCATCCTCAAGCTTTGCGAATAACCTTCGATAGCGTATTTAGAAGCGCTATACATACCCTGATAAGGCAAACCGAACAAGCCGGCCAATGAGCTAATATTGACGATAAGTCCCTGACCTTTTTCGATCATGCCGGGTAATACCGCCGAACTAACACGGATCACACCGAAAAAGTTAACTTCAAACTGCTGCTTGGCGCTTTCAACCGGCATAGCATAAGCCGGACCGGTTACACCATTGCCGGCATTGTTCACCAATACGTCGATTTTGCCTTCGGCCTTAATAATAGTGTCGATTGCTGCCTTTACCGAAGCATCGTCGGTAACATCAAGTTGAACAGGTTTAAACGATACAGATTTCATGCGGTCGAGGTTACGTGATGACCCGTAAACCGTATGGCCTGCCGCCTGCAGTGCACTGGCACAAGCTAAGCCAATACCAGAAGATGCTCCTGTTACTAATATTACCTTTTTCATTGTTTGTAAGGGTGAGTTTGTTTTATTGTTTATTGGTTTGATGGTGCCGTTTTTTGGCAACGTAAAGATGTGAATTTATAATGCAGCAAAGCAAGGGGATAGATTAAAAATAATGCTGGCTACATAAAAAATTCATGATGGGAGAAGGAGGTTAAAACACATATCGTCATGCTGAACTTGTTTCAGCACCCCACGTGTTAAGTCGCCTTGCTAAGCAATTGCCGACCTTGCTTATGGGATGCTGAAACAAGTTCAGCATGACGGTTGGGGATCTATCCTTCCTTTATCCCCTCCTCACCCGGCGCGTGGATCTGTTGCAGGGATAGAGGGATCAGTTTCTTAGTTTTCAGATAAGTAATGCCAACTATAATCATCGTCATGCTCCCACCAAATAACACCGAGGGAACTGTACCCAGCAGTTGCGCAGCAGTACCCGATTCAAAAGCGCCGATCTCGTTAGATGAGCCGATAAACATCTGGTTCACGGCCGATACCCTGCCACGCATATGATCAGGTGTCAAAAGCTGCATCAGCGTACCTCGGATAATAACACTGATGCTATCAAAAGCTCCTTCAGTAAATATAAATAATAGCGAGAGGTAAAAATTAGTTGATAAACCAAAACATATGATTGACAAACCAAAACCGGTCACCGCAATAAGCAGGTTACGCCACGGCTTGCCCATCGGCGAAAAACGTGTCATCACCAACATAGTTAACACCGCCCCTAATGATGACATCGCCCTCATGATACCCAGTCCCTCAGCACCTACTTTTAATATTTCATTGGCAAAAACTGGCAGCAAAGCCACCGCACCACCAAAAAATACCGAAAACAGATCGAGGCTCATAGCGCCGATCATCATTTTGTTTCCAAACACAAAATGAATCCCTTCCGAAAGGCTTTTCCAGATACTTTCTTTAGGAACATATTGCGCCGGATATTGACGCAGCATGTATACCAATACCAGTGATACTAATAATAAAAATAGGATACAGCTAAACGTAGCGGTAATACCACTTAAGCCCTGTATTACTTTATCCGCATAACCGTATATTAAACCACCTGCTGCCGGGCCCAAAATAGATGCAACTTGCCAGCTGCTACTGCTCCAGGTACTGCCATTTGGATACAATTCTTTTGGGATACTGTTAGCGTAAATGGTGAATGTTGCCGGGCCATAAAAGGCACGCGCCACACCATTACAAAATATCATAGCGTACATAATAGGTACAATCCAACCAGTATGAATAATACCGCTCATGCTTTTGAGTGTTACGGTAAACATCACCAGGGATGTCAGTAACACTCCACTAAAGATCAGCAAAAGCATTTTTCGCTTTTCAGATTTATCGGCGATATAGCCGCCGTACAAAGCAATACCAATAGCCGGAATAGCCTCGCACAAGCCAATAAGGCCGAGGGCTATTTTACTATGGGTGATACTATAGATATAAAAGCCGAGGACTACGGCCTGCATGGAATATGCAAAGGTGAAACAAAAACGCATGCCTATGTAAGATCTGAAATCTTTATAACGCAATGCTGCAAAGGAGTCTATTTTCCGGGGTTTACTATCGCCTTCTTCGGTCACTATTTATTAATTTTAGATGTGCCGCAAAGGTAGCTATTTTTTTGAACCTTGATTTTTAGGATTAGAGGATTACTATGAATTTTATGCATGGTATCACATCAGGATCATCCTTTAATCCTAAAAATCATGGTTCGGTTCCTTACAATCCGTGCTGATCTATCAAATAAATTAACGCTGCCATGCCTGCCGCACCCAACTCAAGCTCACGTTTGTTTACGTTTTCAAAAACGTCTTTAGCGGTATGGTGCAAGTCAAAGTACCTCTGTGAATCCGGGCGGAAGCCAATCAATACTACGCCCGGTACCGTTTCTTTCATCGGTTCAATATCCGTACCTGCCCCTCCGATGCTCAACTTGTCAACATCGTATGGTTCCAGGATTGATTTGAAGTTAACATTCACTTTTTTGATAAAATCTTTTGATACATCGGCAAAGCTGAACCCGCGAGGCGTAAAGCCACCTTCGTCGGTTTCAATAGCGGCAATGTGCTGTTCTTTATTCTGAGCGGCCAGTTCGGCGTACTTGGTGCCGCCTTTATGACCGTTCTCCTCGTTCATGAAAAGCACGGCGCGTACCGAGTTTTTAGGTTTATAACCTACGGCCTTAAAAATACGCAATACCTCAACTGATTGCATGACTCCGGTACCATCGTCATGCGCGCCTTCGGCCAAATCCCATGAATCCAGGTGGCCGCCAACGGTAATAAATTTGTTAGGATTTTCAGAACCGGTAATTTCGCCTATAACGTTATATGATTTCACATCAGGCAGTAACTCGCAATTTTGCTTAAAGTAAAATTTTGCCGCCGGGAATTTCCTCAGCTTAAGCATAGCGCTTAACTTATTGGCTGCTTTTGTAGAGATGGCCGCAGCTGGAATCATTTTACTGCCCGGGGCAGCAAGGGTAGCGCCGGTATGCGGATAATCATCGATGATTTCAGTGAGCGAACGTACGATTACACCGGCTGCACCAAGTTTGGCGGCTACGGCCGGCCCCATAAAACGCTGATCGCCTGCTGTGCCGTAGGCCATACCTGTTTCAATAAAACGCGGGTCGAACGCGCGGTTAAAGAAAACGATCTTTCCTTTTATTACACTCTCGCCAAGGCCTTCAAGTTCTTTTATACTTTTAACCTCGATAACATTAGCTGTAATACCCGCTTTAGGCGTTGCTATCGACATACCCAGGGCAACAATTGGTACGGGGATGCGGGTTTTACCATCAATTATAGCGGCCTCCTCTTTCGCTCCGCGCACCCAATGCGGCACCATTACTTCCTGCAGGTAAACTTTATCGAAACCATAACCATCCATCAGTTTTTTACTCCAGTCGACAGCTTTTTGAGCATTGGCAGAACCGCTGAGGCGCTGACCTATATTTTTACACAGGTAATGGAGATTTTCATAACACTGGCCGTTAACCAATGCTTCATCATACATTTTGCGGATAGTTAATGAGTCCTGTGCCTTAACTTGTGTACACAGCAAGGCAGTAACAGAAAATAATAAAGTAAATTTCTTCATATATAAATAGTAAGATCAGTTTTAACAAATGTACTATTTGACAGCTAAAGGAGGAAGGGTTACGGGCATTATACTAAATTAAAAAAGACCTCATTGCGAGGTACGAAGCAATCCCAAACTTTACCGGGCGAACCTGCACAGCTACTCTGCACACCGGGGATTGCTTCGTTCCTCGCAATGACGCGGGATTATTCTGTAGTATTCCTGGCTTACGATATCTTATCCCAACTCAACCCTGCGTTCTTTACTTCAAAGGCATGATGCAAAATCTGGTTTTCGGGATGAGCCAGCTGCGGGTCTTTTTCAAATATGGCTTCAACACACTTGCGCACCTTAAAAAGCAGCTCCTGGTCGGTGGCCAGGTTAGCCAGCTTCAAATCTACCACGCCGCTTTGCTGGGTACCTTCTATATTGCCCGGTCCCCGCAACTGCAGGTCTATCTCCGAAATTTCAAAGCCATTGTTGGTTTTTACCATGGTATCCAAACGAATCTTGCCGTCGTGACTCAATTTATGACTGCTCATCAAAATACAATAGGATTGCTCGGCCCCGCGTCCTACCCTCCCCCTCAATTGGTGCAATTGCGACAGGCCAAAACGCTCGGCATTTTCAATGATCATCACCGAAGCATTCGGTACGTTTACCCCTACTTCTATTACGGTAGTGGCCACCATGATCTGCGTTTCTCCTTTAATAAAACGCTGCATTTCAAAATCTTTCTCGGCAGGCTTCATTTTGCCGTGTACAATGCTAAGCCGGTAATCAGGCAGCGGAAACTCGCGCGACATGGCTTCGATGCCGTCCTGTAGGTTTTTAAGGTCGAGCTTTTCACTTTCCTGGATCAGCGGATATACTACATAGATCTGCCTGCCCAATGCTATCTCCCGTTTCATAAAACCAAACATCCGTAAGCGCTGATTTTCATAAAAATGAACCGTTTGGATAGGTTTACGACCAGCCGGCAACTGGTCAATCACTGACACATCCAGGTCACCATATAATGTCATGGCCAATGTACGGGGAATAGGTGTAGCCGTCATTACCAATATATGCGGCGGAACAGCATTTTTTCGCCAAAGTTTAGCCCGTTGCTCAACCCCAAAGCGGTGCTGTTCATCAATTACCACAAAGCCCAGGTTTTTAAACTGTACTTTATCTTCAATAAGGGCATGGGTACCAACCAATATTTTAAGCGTACCTTCTTCAAGCTTTTGATGCAACACTTTACGCTCCTTTTGTTTGGTTGAACCCGTTAATAAAGCGACCTCAATAAAATCATCGCCTACGAGGCTTTTAATGGTTTGATAATGCTGGTTGGCCAGGATCTCGGTAGGCGCCATAATACAGGTTTGAAAACCGTTATCAATAGCTATTAACATGCTCATCAGCGCTACTACGGTTTTACCGCTACCCACATCACCCTGAAGCAGACGATTCATTTGTATGCCCCGTTGAGTATCCTGCCTAATCTCCTTCAATACCCGCTTCTGCGGATCGGTTAAGGTAAAAGGCAGCTTGTGATGATAAAACTCATTAAAATAATGCCCAACTTTATCAAATACATTCCCTTTAAACTTTTGCGTATGAAGCAGTTTATTTTTAAGTAGTTTAAGCTGAAGCAGAAACAACTCTTCAAACTTCAAACGGTGTAATGCTTCATTAAGAAATGTAGCATCAGCCGGGAAATGAATGTTACGATAAGCATCGGCCCGGTTGAGCAGCTTAAACTGATTGATGATATATAAAGGCAAGTTTTCGCGTATGTCCTTAGCATGCAGATCAAGCAATACCGCGGTAAGTTTTTGAATTCCTTTGCTATCCAGCGAAAACTGTTTAAGCTTTTCTGTTGAGTTGTAAACAGGTTGTAAGGATAGGTTGCCCTGTTTTTGAGCACCCGGCATATATAACTCCATTTCGGGATGCGCCATCTGTGGCATCATGTTAAAAAAGCCGGGCTTTCCGAACAATATATAAACCTTACCGGGAATAATGGTTTTCTCTATCCAGTTAATGCCTTTAAACCATACCAGCTCAATAATACCAGTATCGTCCTTAGCCTTTACCACCAGGCGGCGGCTTTGTTTTTCACCAACAATTTCTTTACTTATAATTCGCGCCAGCACCTGTACATAAGGCAGTTCTTCACGTATCTCCCTTACCTTATAAAAGCGGGTACGGTCAATATACCTGAACGGGAAATGGCGCAGCAGATCCTCAAAGGTGTGCAGTTCAAGTTCCTTTTTCAAAACCTCGGCCCTCGACTGGCCTACACCTTTTAAGTATACAAGTGGCGTTTGAAAAGGATTCATTGATTAACTGTTTTAACCTTTCTTTATAGCGGTAGAGTAAATGTAGTTTATGTGGTTTTCTTAAATTAACAGATGGCTATAAATAACCTATCGACTAATCTATAATATAACGAGACAATCGTTGGTTGGGCCAGGATGCAAGGTAAATGGAGCGTTCTTAAAATCTGCTTATCGAGTTTCATATGCAAACCTAATCTCTAACCTCTAACCGCCAATCTTTAATTTTGGGCGTTCCTGCGGCCGGACTATCCGCTCATACGCCTGCAGGCCTTAGGCTCAAGCCGGTATCCACTCCTATCCCTAACGCATTTGTCTGAATCAGAAATTACAGAATTTAGGAATTAGCAGAATTCAAAAAATTCAGTGAACCCCTAAATCCGTATAATCCCGGTTCAGACAAAATCCGAAATCGAAAAATCTACTTAACCGCAATAACCGAGATCTCAACGTTTACCCCTTTTGGTAAAGCGGATACCTGGATAGTTTCGCGGGCCGGAAAATCGGCAGTAAAATAGGTTCCGTAAACTTCATTAACCTGTACAAAATTTTGCAGATCGGTTAAGAAGATACTGGTTTTTACTATGCTATTGAAACCTAAGCCAGCTTCGGTTAAAATAGCTTTGATGTTTTCCATTACCTGTGTAGCCTCTGCCTTGATGTCACTGCTGATGAGTTCGCCACTTAGCGGATCAATAGGGATCTGACCCGAAACAAATAAAAAACCGCCGGCTAAGGTAGCCTGGCTATATGGCCCAATAGGGGCAGGTGCATTGTTGGTATTGATGATTGTTTTCATTTTTTAAGTATAAATACCTGTACCAGTTTCCAGATAATCCCGGCCAGGAACATAATAATAGCCAGCGCATTTATAAAATGCATCACCCTTAAATTAAAATTATCGGGGCGGTTCGGATCTTTTTTCCTGAAGAAATACATTACACAAACTTACGCAAAATTTTGCCGCTGTAAACCCATACCTATTATATAAGGTATAACTATCAAATACAAAACATTATAAAACAAAGAAGGCTCCGGGTTATCCGGAGCCTTCGCAAATAATATTTAATCAGATATTATTTCTTTTTGAATTGAACACGACGGTTAAGTACGCGACCTTCTTCAGTTGAGTTGTCAGCAATTGGGTTAGTTTCACCGTAACCTTTTACTTTCACTTTCTTAGCATCAACACCAGAGTTAACTAAGTAAGTTTTTACTGAGTTAGCACGGTCTTTAGATAATGATAAGTTGTGAGCAGCAGTACCTTCAGATGAAGCGAAACCGTCAACTTCAACAGCTGAACCAGATGAACGTAAATCAGCTGAAGTAGCATCTAATACTGGATAAGATGAAGTACGTAATACTGAGCTGTCAAATTCAAACTGGATGTTTGAGTAAGCAGTAGCAGGAGCAGCAACGGTAGAATCAGCTTTAGGGAATACGATAACGCAACCAGAGCCATCAACTACGCTACCTGCAGCAGTACCTGGGCATTTGTCAAACTGATCAGCAACACCGTCACCGTCAGAATCTTTTTTCAGGTCGTTAACTGCAGTTTCAACGTTAGCAACACGGCCTTTTAAAGCTTCAACTTCCTGACGTAAAGCTGCATCATACAGCTCGTCATACATCATAGCAACCGGGTTAACCCACTCTAATACTGGTTTCGATTTTGAACCTAAAGTAAATTCTAAACCAGCGTAACCGTATGAGTAGTGGTCTTTAGTAGGATAAGCCCTGTTGAAACCGTCAAGGTTATCGCCGTCAATATAGTTTTGAGTATAACCCAAATCTAAGGCAACCGCATCGCTTAAACGGAATTTAACACCTGCACCTACCGGGATAACCAGTTCTTTTACGTAATGAGTACCGTCAGTACCATTGTTTTTGAAATGACCGGTTATTTGGGTTCCACCGTTAATCCTTGTAATAGTTGGATCATACATTGCTAAACCAAAACCACCTTTGAAGTAGAAGTTAACAGCATTTTTACGACGGATGAAATCGATAGTAGCAACGTTAACAACCGCGCTTAAACTTCCCTGCCAGAATTTGGTATCATAGCTAACATAACCATTACGGTAAGTGCCGCCGGTACCATCATTTTCGCCTTTAATTTTACCGCCGTTCAGGTCTAATTGTAAAGCAAAAGAATGTGCTAATTGCTCTTTCAATGAAATACCATAACCAAGGCTAAGTTTTTTCTTTTGGAAATCGCTTGAACCACCGGTTGCTAATGATTGTGAGGTAACACCACCATTTACACCAATGCTAAATTTCCTGTACTGGCCTAAACCACCAAATACCTTAGCGGTTGAGGTTTCAGATGACGTTGTAGTTGCCGTTGTTTTGGTTGAATCGGTTTGCGCGTTCGCCAAACCTGCAACCATCAAAGAAGCAAAAGACAATGCGACTGTTTTCTTTAATGTAGAATAATTCATAGTTTTTAAGATTAAACGATTTTAATTGTGATTTTTTTCAAATTTAGTAATTATGTTTGAATCCATGACCAAACATTGTTCCAAAAATTGTAATAGTTACACAAATAACTAAAAAAAAATGATTTAATAAAATATTCAACCGATAAATATGAAATATCTGCCGATAAAAAATAGCTTATTTACAAATAATAGAAAAAATTTCGTTTCAAGAACAAAACCCAATTCAATCGCTATTTTTCATGCCAGTGACGAGTTCCCGCGCAGTGGTGATCAGGCATTTATGTTTAAACAAAACCCGGATTTTTTTTACCTAACGGGCA
Organism: Mucilaginibacter sp. SG538B; assembly: GCF_013376065.1. NCBI lineage: Bacteria > Pseudomonadati > Bacteroidota > Sphingobacteriia > Sphingobacteriales > Sphingobacteriaceae > Mucilaginibacter > Mucilaginibacter sp. SG538B. The sequence continues at coordinate 434,487 of NZ_JABMJI010000004.1, read as the reverse complement.
TTGATCAGGAACAAAGCATCCTGGTTTTGTACCCCGATTGTCCTAATAAAGCATACAGAGAAGTACTTTTTTTAAGACAAACCAACGAACATATAGCTATTTGGGAGGGCCATAAATACACTAAAGAGGAAGCACGCGAAGCATCGGGCATTGAAAGTATTTTTTGGCTGAATGAATATGATACCATACTCCATGGCATTATTAACTACAGCGAAAATATCTACATCAATACTAACGAAAATGACAGGTACGCTCATACCGTTCCATATCGCGATTACCGCATGTATGAAGCTCTTAAATTAAAGTACCCGCTTCATAATTACACCCGTTCGGCACCGATTTTACGCGATCTTAGGGTAATAAAATCAGATATTGAAATAGAGCTCACGCAAAAAGCCTGCGACATTACGCGTGATGCTTTTGTACGTGTTTTAAAATATACCAAACCCGGTGTAACCGAGTATGAGATTGAAGCTGAGATCATTCATGAATTCATCAGACAGCGTGCTACGGGCCATGCTTACAATCCAATTATTGCTTCGGGCGGCAACGCTATTGTGCTGCACTACAATGATAATAACCAGGTATGTAACAAGGGCGATGTAATACTGCTTGATTTTGGTGCCGAATATGGCAATTATAATGCTGACATGACCCGGTCAATACCTGTTAGCGGCCGTTTCACTGAGCGGCAGCGCCAGGTTTATAATGCCGTTTTGAAAGTGATGCGGGAAGCTACAAAACTCATCGTGGCAGGCACAGTATGGAATGAATACCAGGATGAAGTTGGTAAAATCATGACGGGAGAGCTTATTGGCCTGGGCTTGCTTGACAGACATGATGTTGAAAAACAAGACAAAAACGCGCCTCTGTATAAAAAATACTTCATGCACGGCACCTCGCACCACCTGGGCCTGGATGTGCATGACTATGCCAGCAGGTATAAACCTTTTGAGGCGGGGAATATATTAACTTGCGAACCAGGCATTTACATTGCCGCTGAGGGGTTGGGTATCCGCCTTGAAAACAATATCCTCATCGCCGGCGCCGGCAATATAGATTTAATGGGTAGCATCCCGGTTGAAGCAGAGCACATTGAAGAAATTATGAACAGCTAAAACTCACATTAAATTTATATAAACAAAAAAGCTCAATCTGTATTTTCTTTACATTAAGCTATCAAATAACTATACATATGTATCCACAAAACTATACAGGTTAAAATTTCCGGCCCCCAAAGCTTTAGCTATATCAAGCTGAAGCTTTTTTTTATCGATTCCAGTCATCATTTTTTGCTGAATAAGTTTGTATACTTTTTCGGTCAGCAGCAATTTACGCCTGTTGTTTTGCTTTAAATTGGTGTGTTGTATAAAGGCGGCTATATCCCCGAGCCCCTGGTTTTGAGAGGCTATAGTTTTAAAAATTGGCGGCTGCTCGTCAACGCTGTGTCCAATGATCTTTTTTAAGTTATTGGCAAACACATCGGCCCCTTCCCGATCGGCTTTATTAATAATAAAAGCATCAGCAATTTCCATCAAGCCCGATTTAATATGTTGGATCTCGTCGCCTGCCTCAGGCACCAATACAACCAGCGTAATATCGGCCAGGCCGGTAATTTCAATTTCAGACTGCCCCACGCCTACTGTTTCAATCAGCACATAATCAAAACCTGCGGCCCTTAGCACATCGGCCATCTCAATAGTTTTTGCCGACAAGCCTCCTAAAGAGCCCCGTGTGGCTAATGACCGGATAAAAACATCGGGATGATTAAAATGGGATGCCATCCTGATTCTATCACCCAGTAATGATCCGAAATTAAATGGTGAAGTGGGGTCGATGGCTAACACGGCTATTTTTTTACCGCTGACCAAAAGTATATCAATGATACCGTTTACCAGGGTGCTCTTGCCGGCTCCGGGAGGGCCGGTAATGCCGATAACCGGGCAGCTTTTATCAAACTTAAGGCTTTTAAGCAATGCGCCGCTGCCATTAAGATCATTCTCAACGATAGTTAACGCGCGCGCAATTACACGAAAATCGTCACTTAGATTGATATCAGGTATTCCGTTCAATTAAATATTAATATAATATATAAAACATATTACAACATGTATATTATTTATATCTTCACAAGATTAATAACCTTAGCTCAAATAACCCAATTTATCTGTATGAAAAAAATCTTTCTAATTACAACCTGCCTATTTATTTTCTTAGGTTGTAGCAAAAATAACAACACCAATTTTACAGTTGTACCCAAACAAACAAAGTCCAAAGATCTTAATAAAAGTACCGGTACCGATAGCCTGCTTATTAACGATAGTGTCAAAAATGCTAAAAAAATCGCGATAAACAGTGATGTTTCATGTGCTTATTCAAAATCATATTCATCACCGTATCCGTCAAGCTACTATACAGTGATTTCACGTTTTCCAGTGGCTGGAGCCTCGTCTGTAATAATTCCTAAAGGATCATGGCAAGCAGGAATCTACGCATTCAATAACCAGGATGACGGAAACCTTGTTGTCTATGTAAAAAACACGGGCAAAGTATTATGGGCAAGCGGTACAAATAACAAAGTAACGAGATTAGACGCACAAAACGATCTGAATTTGGTGCTTTATCAGGTAAATGGCCCTCCCGTATTTGAATCTCAGACATATTATTATAAATGCGGCAGTAAAAACCCAAGAAACACGATGTTAGTTTTAACTAATGATGGAGACTTATCAATTATTGCAGATGGAATGGCAACATTTGGTCCTGTAACAGTAACGTTAGCGACAACCCGCACATTTGGGGGAGTAGTAAGCCCTAATAATGGTACGTTTTTCAAATTATACACAACATCTGGAGGCACCGGGGGTGTAAATTTTGTATATTAATTTTAAGAGATCCCAATCAAATTAGAAACAGAGCCAGGTTATTAATTAGTAGCAAAGGTGTGTAATCGAATAATAACGAGCACACCTTTGCTATTTTATCCATCGTATTAATTTTATCCATCGTATTAAATTATTTATATAATTAAAATACAAGAATAAAACTATTGTATAATTTAATCTTTATTATTGCCGTTGGTTAAATATAATAGCCGATCAACATCTGCAATAAAAATCATGTTCCAATTTCAGGATACAGAAGCGCCGCACATCTTAATAAGCAGGGTTGATGCTATTGGCGATGTTGTACTAACATTACCTGTGGCATCCTACCTTAAACAATTGTTCCCAGGCGCTAAAGTTTCGTTTTTGGGCCGAACATATACACAGCCGGTAATTAACGCTATGGCTTCGATAGATGCTTTTGTTAATTACGACGAACTAAAAACGCTCCCTGATACCAGCCAAATTGAATATCTGCAAAAGCAAAACATTGACGCAGTAATACACGTGCTGCCCAATAAACATATTGCCAGGATAGCAAAACAGGCAGGTATTAAACTCCGGATAGGAACAACCAACAGGGTTTTTCATTGGTACACCTGTAACAAGCTGGTAAAATTAAGCCGTAAAAAATCAGATCTGCATGAGTCGCAGCTTAACCTGGTCCTGTTAAAGCCATTAGGCCTTGAGCATATACCTTCCTTACCTGGAATTATAGCACATGATAATTTCCAGAATAATGTTGAGCTTACGCCAGCTTTGGGGGCTGTACTTGTAAACGATAAATTTAACCTGATCATCCATCCAAAATCGCATGGCAGTGGTATGGAGTGGGGCCTGGATAATTTTGCAGAGCTCATCAATAACTTGCCGCCCGACAAATTCAACATTATCATAACAGGGTCTGAAAACGAAAAAGCATTACTTGCAAACTGGATCAAAACACTCCCGACAACAGTACGGGATATGACCGGGCAGATGTCGCTGGGGCAATTGATAGCCTTCATAAGTAAAGCTGGCGGGCTTATTGCTTCAGGTACAGGTCCGCTGCATTTGGCCGCTCTAACCGGGATCAATACCCTTGGATTATTCCCCTCATTAAGGCCTATACACCCTGGCCGATGGGCACCTGTTGGCAAAAAGGCGGGCTATATTGAAAGCGGAACAAACAATTTAGAAACAATTACGCCGTTTATGGTGGCAGAACAAGTTAAAACATGGCTATAAATAAACCTCGTGTATTGGTAACGTTGGACTCCATGAGGTACCCGAATACCGGCCTATATCATTTTGGAAAGAGCCTTGGGAAAGCCCTGGCAAAAGAAAACACAGGTTTTAATTTGACATATTTTCTGCATAAATCAGTAACCGAATTTGATGCGGATGCGGCAATACACAGAACTTATTTACAAAAGCATCACAAGTTTTTTTTCTACAATAACAAAGGCATTGACCTATTCCATTTTACCGACCAGTTTTCAAGGCTAAAGCCTAAAAAAGTGCGGAGCAAATACAAAAAGATACTTACTATACATGACATTAACCAGGTGCATGAAAACGTAGGCAAAGAAAAACTGAACCTGTACCTTAAAAAGCTGGGGGAGCGAATTAATTCAAGTAATAAAATAGTAACAATATCAAACTTTGCTGCTAACGATGTTTTAACCTACTTCCCGCATATTGCAAACAGGTTAACAGTTATTCATAATGGTGCTGATAAATTGATATTAAAACAAGGGCACCAACCGGCTTACTTCCCTCAAAAACCTTTTTTATTTACCATTGGGATTGTGGCAGCCAAAAAAAACTTTCACGTACTACCTGCCTTACTTGCAAATAATGATTTTGAACTCGTCATTTCGGGCATCAAAACGCCCTATGAAGAAAAGATCATTGAAGAGGCAAAAAAACATGGCGTAGAAAACAGGGTTAAAATAACCGGGCCGATATCAGATGATGACAGGGCCTGGTATTATAAAAATTGTGAAGCATTTGTTTTTCCTTCCATTGCTGAAGGGTTCGGTTTACCAGTAATTGAAGCTATGCATTTTGGCAAACCTGTTTTTGTATCTACCCGCACCTCCCTACCCGAAATTGCGGGAGATTGTGCTTATTATTTTGACGATTTTGAACCTGCTGAAATGCAAAATGTATTTAATGCAGGTTTGGAAGATTTTCATAAAAATTCACCGTCAGATAAGATAATTGCCCACGCCGAAACTTTTAACTGGGATGAAACAGCTAAGCGGTATTTAGAGCTATATCAGGAAGTACTTAAAGGCAGGTAATTATGATTTGCCTCGCATTTTTCTGACCATAAACCTAAACCAGAATTTAAAACCAAAATTCTTTAATATCAGTTTAGGTTTATCCTTTTCAAATACCATATCTCGCGACTGGCCTGAAACACCATCATGACTAAAATTTGCTATTACATGGTTCAAATGCACAAACTTCAAACTTTTATCGCCAAAGCATTGCATATTCAGCGCAAAATCGGCCGAGGAACGATACTTAAAGTTATAGCTATATTTTTCAAAAACGATTTTAGGATAAATGATAGACTGTTGAATAATGCCGTGCTTGGCAAGATAGTAATCAGATACCTCGCCCAAGGGCTTTAATCCTCTTGTCAATACGCTTCCGTAATAAATGGTATCAGGCTCATTTAGTTCCATAGCCATATTTGAAAAATCAGGCAATAAATCATCATCAGCCCCTAAAAAATAAATCCAATCGCCTTTAGCTTGTTTTAAAGCCTTAGTCATAGCATCGTATATGCCGTTATCAGGTTCGCTTCTCCAGTAAGTGATCTTATCGTTATTGGCAATCAATATATCTTTTGTGCCATCGCTGCTGTTCCCATCAATAACAATGAGTTCAATATCAGGGTAACTTTGCATGTAAACGCTATCCAGGCTTTTTTGCAATGTGGCGGCAGCATTATAAGTAACAATTATAACTGTGAGCCTCCCTGCATACGCATCTACCTGTTTTGACGTTATATTTTGTGTATTTTCGCTCATTATTTAATTGTACAAAGTAAATATTATAAAGGCAAATACATTACCTTTTATCTGTTGTTTTTAAATGCAAAAAAACAGGAATCTATTCCGGCTAACACGCTTCATCTTACTAAAAATACCATACGTATTCCGATTTTTTGCTTTATTCAAACCCTCCAAAAAAAGAATACTAATCATTAAGGCCGATGCCATAGGTGATTACGTTTTGTTCAGAAATTTTATTGAGATCTTAAAGCAATCAACAAAGTACCGTAATTACGAAATAGATTTATTAGGTAACGAAATATGGCGCGATATTGCTACAACGCATGACGGACAATACATAACAAAATTTTTCTTTACAAAAGCAAATAATCTTTATTATTCGCCCGGGACAGTTTTTAAATTAGGATTGCAGTTATTTGGCAGAAGTTATGAGAAAGTTTTAAACCCTACCAGTACACGTACCTTTATTACGGATGGGCTCGCCGCGCTTTCGGGTTCATCAAACCTGATTGGTTTTGAAAGCGATACTGAAGGCATTGAACCTAAATACAAAGTTAAAACAGATAAATTTTATAAAACATTATTACCAATTCCCCCTTTAATACATTTTGAATTTGCCAGGAACCGATATTTTTTTGAACAGGCACTTGATCAACTTATCTCCATTCGAAAACAATTTATTGGTGCTAACCGAACAACAAAAAGTGGCATCATTGTCTTTCCGGGAGCAGGACTTAAAAGCCGGGGATGGGAAGCTGAAAAATTTGCGCTTTTAATTAAAAAGCTTAGGCAAAACACAAATGAAATCATTTACCTGGCGGGCGGTAAAGCTGAAATACCGCTCTGCAATTATATAATGGAACAATCGCAATCAGCATCAGTCGTCAACATCAGCGGTAAAACCAATTTAAACGAACTTATCGAGTTGGTTGCAAATTCAGCTATGATAATCTGTAATGATAGCAGCGCCGTTCACATAGCCGCGGCCGTTGACACTCCTTTTGTATGTATTGTTGGTGGTGGTCATTTCGATCGTTTTGTTCCTTATCCTGAAGACATCGTCAAAAACGGATCATTTATCTACGAAAAAATGGATTGCTATTATTGCAACTGGAACTGCGTATTTAAAGTACAAAGTGACGAATCTTTTCCATGCATTGCAGGTATAGATATCGAGCAAGTTTGGCAGGCAACCCAAAAGTATTTGCCCGTAGGATGATATGCTTTTAGACCACGTTACACGTTATTAGCTAATTACTATTAGCTTTGCATTTTATAATAAAATTTAATGAAGATTTATTTCAGGCTTCTTTCCTTCGCCCGTCCCATAGGTAAATTCGCGGTCCCTTATTTTATATGTACTTTATTTTCGGTAATATTTAATACTCTTAACCTTGCTTTACTGGCACCATTGCTAAAAACAATTTTTGACCCCAAAACCGGCGAAGCGGTTACCAAACCGGCAAACTGGTGGAACCCCCTAAAAGATTTCGACTATTTTGCCCACGAAGCCAATTTAACTTACGGGCCGCTTGGAGCTTTGAAATTTGTTTGCGCAGCTATAGTTGTGTCTGTATTACTAAGCAACCTGTTTCGTTATTTTTCACAGCGGATTATGGAAAACCTGCGTATATACACCCTGCTTAACCTGCGCCGTACTGTTTTTAACAATGTTATGAACCTGCACCTGGGTTATTTTAGTAATGAACGCAAGGGTGATATCCTTTCAAAGATCTCAGCAGATGTGCAGGTTGTTCAGTTTTCGGTAACAGGTACTTTGCAGGTTGCATTTAAAGAGCCTTTCCAGCTTTTAACCTATCTTGTATTTTTATTTGTAATATCAGTTAAACTGACGTTGTTTTCCATGCTGATAATCCCTGTTTCGGCATTTATCATATCAAGGATAGTTAAGCGTTTGAAAGAACAAGCTGCAGAATCACAGCAAACTTACGGCAACATGATCAGTAATCTTGATGAAGCCTTATCGGGTATTAAGATCATCAAAGCATTTAATGCCGTTTCGTTTATAAAAAACCGCTTTGATCACGAAAACAAAGAATATTCAAGAATTACCCGCTCTATGGCAAAGAGGCAGCAAATGGCCTCGCCGGTATCTGAATTTCTGGGTGTATTAATGGTTGCAGGAATAGTATTATATGGCGGCTCGTTAATTATCAGTCACCAGGGTACACTATCTGCCGATAATTTCATAGTTTATATTGCTATGTTTTCGCAGATCATGCGCCCGGCCAAGGCTATATCCGATTCATTTAGCAATATCCATTCGGGCATAGCAGCGGGTGAACGCGTATTGGCACTCATAGATGAGAAGCCATTAATTGTTAATGCACCCAATGCCACGGAGCTAACTGGTTTTGAGGATAGGATCAGTTTCGAAAACGTATCATTTGCATATACTATTAAACCTGATGCTGCCCAGGTTTCGGGTACCGAAAAACAGCTAATTGAAACTGAGAAATACGTACTTAAAAACATCAACCTCGAAATTCCGAAAGGAAAAACAGTAGCGCTGGTTGGGCCCTCAGGTGGTGGAAAATCTACTTTAATGGATCTACTGCCACGGTTCAGTGAGCCCCAGTCAGGTACGATCTCTATCGACGGTAAAAACATCCAAACTGTTACTATGGAATCATTAAGGGCTTTAATGGGCATTGTGAACCAGGAGTCGATTTTATTTAATGATACGATATTTAATAATATCGCATTCGGCAAGCCAAATGTGACCCAGGAAGAAGTTGAAGCGGCTGCCCGCATAGCTAATGCACATAACTTTATTATGGAAACAGGCAAAGGTTATCAAACCAACACCGGCGACCGCGGCACCAAACTATCAGGAGGCCAGCGTCAGCGTATCTGTATTGCCCGGGCGGTGCTGAACAACCCGCCGATTATGTTACTTGATGAAGCAACATCAGCCCTGGATACCGAATCAGAAAAGCTGGTTCAAGAAGCTTTAAACAATCTAATGAAGAACAGAACTTCACTTATCATAGCCCATCGCTTAAGCACCATTCAAAATGCAGACATTATAATTGTGCTTGAAAACGGCAGTATTGTTGAACGGGGATCACATGTAGAATTACTTCAAAACAATGGCGTATATAAAAAGCTGATAGATATGCAGGCTTTTAATGCCCAGGCGTAGGCTCTTATTTGCTTTGAAAGGTTTTTGATTTGCAAACCCAGGGCATGCTTACTTATAACTAAAGTGCACCTCCTGCCCTTATTATATACTAAAAAATCTAAAGATATTTCGTACATATATAGATTGCAGCCTGTTTATGTAGCTTAAGTGTTACACATTTTTTGATAACAATCTGTAGCGTTCGACGTTATTATTGCGCTAATATCACAGCAGTATTATTATAACGAACAACTGTTTTATCACAACAGCATTCGTGTGTGGAGTTTTTTCTAAACACAGCAACTGCCACAAACAGCTAAAGTTTAAAACAAAACATCAACTTTTTTCTTTTTTTACCCGTGAAAGCAGCAGTAGTGATCCCTTTTTATAAGCCTGTTATGAGCAATCTCGAACACACGGCTCTTGTACAGGCAACTAAAGTATTATCGGCCCATGATATAATAGTTATTAAACCACATAACCTTATATTGCCCGATGAAGCCCAATTAGATGCCATAGCTAATGTAATTAATTTCGACGACAGGTATTTTAAAAATATTAAAGGCTATAATGCACTTATGCTTTCGGAAGAATTTTACCGAAGCTTTTTAACTTACGATTTCATGCTGATACATCAACTGGATGCATTTGTATTTAGCGATGAATTAATGGAATGGTGCACACAGGGCTATGATTATATAGGTGCGCCATGGATCCATAAGTACGGTTACCCGGATGTTGTTAAAGCTGTAAAGTCCAAACTTCAGCGATGGCTGCATTTAAAGTTCGACGTTCAAAAAGATGGCCGGCCATCACCTATGCAATTTGAAAACGGGGTTGGTAACGGTGGTTTCTCCTTGCGCAGGGTAAATAAATTTCATGAACTCTGCATCAATATGAAAAACCAGGCAAAACGATATTTAAGCCTTAGCCATGATCATTACTTCAACGAAGATGTTTTTTGGAGCATCGAGGTTAACAGGAAAAGAAAAGTACTTAATATCCCTTCTTATAAAAAAGCCACGGGTTTCTCAATCGAATTATTTCCCGAACGAGCTATAAAAATAAACAATAATAAACTACCGTTTGGCTGCCATGCCTGGGATAAAAACCTTGACTATTGGCGGCCGGTAATTCAAAACTACGGTTACCAAATTTAATACTCCCCTATCGATAGCATTACCAGCGTACAGGCATACTCCGTTTCGATGCCTTGCTCATTAGCCTTGCGCCTCAGTTCGCTGTTTTCAGTCCCTGGATTAAATATGATCCGTTTTGGGTTTGTATTCAATATATAATCATACAGCGGAGGCTGATTCTGCGGGCCAACGTACAGCGTTATAGTATCAATATCATGGTGTATGGTTTCGGGCTTTTCAATAGCTACACCGGCAACTTCTCCTGTTTTTATGCCAACATTAACAATGGTATGCCCACTTTCAACCAAACGGGTAGCCGCAAAGTTGGCATACCTGCTGGTATCGGGCGTTGCCCCTAATATTAACGTTTTCTTATCAGCCATTGATCATCCTGTTTAATAACGCAATTTGCGCGGAATGATAAATATGATGTTGTATCAAACCGCTCACCTGATATTCGTAGGTTTCGGCTTCTTTACCGCCAACAGCTTTGTTCCAATTCTCCTCTGGAAAATTTTGAATAAAACCTGCCAGGTTTACGTTCACCAGTTTTAAATCTTCAACAATCCATTTCCATTTTTGTTCGTCGGGCAGGCCGGGTTCGGGCCAATCTCCACGCACCGGCAATTGGGCGTTCATGCCATTCATGCGGTCCATTACCTCTTCTGTCCAACCCACCATATGCAAAATGATTCCGGCAATGTTATGAATTGATCCGGCAGGCTTTTCATAAGCTGCCTCAAAACTGATGGCATCTACAATAGAATAAACCGACGGGCCATACCATGGTTCGCCAGACAAAACGCTTTGAAGCTGATTGAATAATTTTTGAGATGTTGTCATGATAATATTTTTAAAGCAGCAGTGGCACAATTAATCCCGTCAATAGCAGCAGAAATTATACCACCCGCATAGCCGGCTCCTTCACCACACGGAAATAAACCTGTAACCTGCGGATGTTGCAAGGTTTCCCTATCCCGCGGAATTTTCACAGGAGATGATGTGCGCGACTCAACACCTACTAAAATGGCTTCGTTGGTATAATAGCCTTTCATTTTTTTACCGAATACGGGCAGCGCTTTGCGTAGACGTTCGTTGATCCAATCAGGTAAAACTTCTTTCAGTTCAACACTTTTTGTACCGGGCAGGTATGAGTTAACCGGCAAATCGGCAGATAAACGACCCTGTACAAAATCAACCATGCGCTGGCCGGGCGCTACAAGATTACCGCCACCGGCTACAAAAGCAGCCTGTTCAACCTGCTTCTGAAAATTAAGCATCTTAAAAGGGTCGTTATCATCGCCGGCAACATCCTCTAAATTAATTTGCACCACAGTGCCCGAATTTGCGAAAGGGTTATTCCGTTTTGAGGGGCTCCAGCCATTAACTACGATCTCGCCGGGCTCGGTTGAACACGGTGCGATGATACCACCGGGGCACATACAAAAAGAAAACACACCGCGGTCGTCAACCTGCTCAACAAGGCTATAATATGATGGCGGCAGATCAGGGCCTCGCAATTCGCAATGATATTGCGCGCGGTCAATTATTTCCTGCGGGTGCTCTATCCTTACACCCAAAGCAAAAGGTTTAGCTTCGATCAGGATATTTTGGCTATGCAGCATTTCAAACACATCCCTTGCCGAGTGGCCTGTAGCCAGGATCACAGCATCAGCCACGATCTTTTCGCCTGTAGCTATTTTTACGCCTTTAATTTTTCCAAAATCCACCAGCAATTGGGTTACCTTGGTATCAAACATGATCTCTCCGCCAGCGTTCAGTACGGTTTCGCGCATAGCTGTAATGATCTGTGGCAGTTTATTGGTGCCGATGTGCGGTCGCGCATCAATCAAGATATCTTCGTCGGCACCATGGGCCACAAACATTTTAAGCACCTGGTTCACGTCTCCCCGCTTGGTTGAGCGGGTATACAGCTTACCATCCGAATAAGTACCTGCCCCGCCTTCCCCAAAGCAATAATTTGACTCGGGGTTAACGAGGCCTTGTTTGTTGATATTAGCCAAATCTCGGCGGCGTTGTTTTACATCCTTGCCCCGTTCAATAACAACTGGTTTTAATCCAAGTTCGATGCATTGCAGCGCGGCAAATAATCCGGCCGGGCCTGCACCAACGATGATTACTGGTCGGCCAAATTGCACGTTGGGGTAATTGATGGTAAATACTTCAGGGAGATAAGCTTCCTGCATAAAAACCCTCACCTGCATGCGGTAGACTACACGGCGGCCACGCGCATCAATGGAACGCTTTAAAATTTTTAATGCCGTAATATTTTTCAGGGGAATTTTAAGGGCTGCTGATGCCAGTTGCTTTAAAACCGCCTCATCTTCCTGTTGTCCGGGAGGACAAACTATCTCTGTTTCTTTTGTCATGACTAATGCCGGGTTTTTATCCCGGATGATGCAAAGTTAAGAAACCCCCTCTAAATCTCCCCCAAAGGGGGGGACTTTGATCAGCAATTTTTACCTGAGCTCATTTTCACCCGGAAGCTGTATCATAATCAAGATTAGCCTCTTTTTCTTATTAAGCTTTAGGCGGTATATAGTTTTGGGTTGGATTGACGCTGCTAGCAAATGGGGGTTAACAGGGTTAACAGAATTCAGGGCTAACATCTGCATATATATCTAACAATCAAACAATTGGGCGTTTTTTGTCCAAAAAAAGTGTTAACCCCCATTTTGTATAAATATTATCGGCTAAATTTTAATTATTACCCCCATTCTGTTAGTGCTCAATACGCTCAAAACCGTTCGGCTTTGCACATTGACCGTACGCTATCGAACAGTTTTAAAAACCAATAAAAAATAAAATACTGAAAATCAATAAATTACAAAATGGCACTTAGATTGGCATGCACCTCATGTATTTAAATAATAAAACAATGACTACCGCCGACGAACGCTTACAAACTATATGGAATGGCTGCATGACTAACGACAGGAAGAGCCAGGAACAATTATACAGGTTATTAGCACCACGTATGCTTGCTGTTTGCATGCGTTATGCAACCGATAAAGACGAGGCACAGGATATATTACAGGAAGGTTTTATAAAAATGTTCCGCAACATGAAAAACTACCGCGGTGAAGGAAGTTTGGAAGGATGGATCCGCCGCATCATGGTACATTGCGCCATATCACGTTATCGCAAGTTAAAGCCAATAGTTTTGGTTGATGATTTTGCAGCAGAGGAAGCCGCCGCTATACCTATCAGCAGCTCATTTAATGATAATGGACTTGAAGCTAAAGACCTGATGAAACTGGTACAAAAATTACCAAAAACATACCGCTCTGTTTTTAACATGTACGCCATTGAAGGATACTCGCACCAGGAAATAGGTTCGTCGCTGGGCATGAGCGAACTTTTATCACGCACTACACTGCACCGCGCCCGTATGCTTTTAAAAGATATGGTAGCGAAACTAACCATGCGCGAAGAACATTGCCTGGCAGGATAAGCCGGTCCCGCCATTAACCTTATACAAATCATTTACAAAGACGCAGCCCCTGATGGGGCTTTCGGCTTTTATAAAGAATAGATATTTGTGCAAAATTTTTCATATCGCACATCTTACACCTCCCATCTTTCTATAATTTACCAAAAAGCCGTAACTTGACACCTTGTCAGCAACTCACTCCCTTTGTAACAACGGTACGTGATTTGCACTCTAACCCAAAACGTCACAAAAACACACGAAAAACAAATGAAAAAGTTATTCACGGTTATATTAATCATAGCTGCAGCTATGTCCTTAAGTTCATGCAGCTATAACAGTATGGTTAAATTAGATGAAACTGTTAAAGCTAAATGGGGTGCCGTGCAAAGCGATTATCAGCGCCGCAGCGACTTGATCCCCAATTTAGTTAATACCGTAAAAGGCGCAGCAAATTTTGAAAAAAGCACCCTTACAGCTGTGGTTGAAGCCCGTTCAAAGGCAACATCGGTACAGGTTGACCCCAATAAGCTTACCCCCGAATCAATAAAAGCTTTCCAGGCCTCACAGGGTGAGTTAAGCGCGGCCCTGGGCAAATTGCTTTCCATTACCGAAAACTATCCCGATCTGAAATCGAACTCTAACTTCCATGACCTTCAGATTCAACTGGAAGGCACCGAAAACAGGATCAACGTATCGCGTAAAGACTTTAATGACGCCGTGCAGGAATACAACAGCAAGATCCGTTCGTTCCCAGCCAATATAACTGCCAAAATGTTCGGTTTCTCCGAAAAGGGTTATTTTACTGCCGAACCAGGCGCCGACAAAGCCCCTAAAGTAGAGTTTAATTAATTTGATGGGATTACACTGATTGTTCTGTGATTTCACCGATTTTTTGAAGGTTGGCGAAATCTCTGGTTATCGGTGAAATCATAACGAATCGGTGAAATCATAAATCAAAATATATGGCTGTATTTAACGAAGAGGAACAGCAGCGCATCCGCAAAGCTATTGAAGATGCTGAGCACCGCTCATCGGGCGAAATCAGGGTGTGCATCGAAAAGCGGTGCAGTGAAAATGTTCTTGACCGTGCTGCAAAATATTTCCAACAGCTCAATATGCATAAAACCAAGCTCAGGCATGGGGTGCTTGTATATGTGGCCACCGTCGACCGTAAATTTGCCATCATAGGCGATGCGGGCATTAACCAGGTAGTCCCACCCAATTTTTGGGACACAACCCGCGATGATATGCTGCAGCATTTTAAATATGGCGATATTGTTGAAGGAATTGTTACAGGCCTTAAAATTGCCGGCGAGCAACTGCAAAAGTACTTCCCTCACCTGGACGGCGATCAAAACGAACTTCCCGATGACATTGCCTTTATGGATGGCGATTAAAAACTAAAAACATGTTCAAAAAATTTATACTGTTCTTCGGGTTTATACTTTGCGTGATTGCCGCAATTGCTCAGGATTTTCCGGAACGCTCCAATACTCTCGTTACAGATTATACCAACACCTTAAACCCCGCTGATAAACAGCGACTGGAAACTAAATTGGTAGCCTTCAATGATTCCACTTCAACACAAATTGCAGTGGTGATCCTGAAATCTATAGGTAATTATGACATTAACGACTACGGCGTTCAACTGTTGCGGAAATGGGGCATAGGGCAAAAAGACAAAAATAATGGCGTATTGGTATTGGTTGCTATTGGCGACCGTAGAATGAGTATTCAAACCGGCTACGGCGCCGAGGGCGCCTTGCCTGATATTGTTACGCAGGATATTATCCAAAACGACCTTAAACCCCATTTTAAACAAGGCGACTATTATGGCGGCCTTGATGCTGGTACCAACAGTATCATCAAAGCCATGAAGGGTGAGTATAAAGCCGCTAAAAAACAAAAGCAAAGCAATGGTGGTCCGGCGGGTTTTATAGTTATAGTCATAATCGTAGTTATCCTGATCCTGGTGTTCCGCAACCGTGGGGGCGGCGGAGGCAGGCAGATCATCGGTCGCCGGGGGGGTGCAAGCCCGTTCTGGTGGTTCCTGGCAGGCAATATGCTTGGCGGCGGAGGCCGGAGCAGCGGTGGCGACTGGGGAGGTTTTTCCGGCGGTGGCGGAGGCGGTGGCTTCGGTGGTTTTGGCGGCGGAAGCGGCGGAGGAGGCGGCTCAAGCGGCAGCTGGTAACTGAACCATGATTGGCTTGATTTAAGGATAAGAGGATATGACTATCGCAACTCCACTTCAACCCGAAAACAACATTAAGTATCAAATAAAATTATTCACGAGCCTTGTATTCCAGAATAGGTTTATCCTCATGGTAATCCTTCAATCCTAAAAATCAAGGTTCAAATCTATAAGCATTAATGAGTAAAGATCTCACCTGGAAACTACTTTCATCATCATACATCCACAAAGGCCCCTGGGCCACCCTCCGCATTGATAAATGCGAAATGCCAAATGGCAAAATAGTTGAAGATTATTATGTACTTGAATATTCAAACTGGGTTAATGCAGTAGCCATAACCGAAGACAATAAAGTATTGATGGTGAAACAATATCGTCATGCGGCAGGTGTTATCTCGCTTGAAATCCCGGGTGGTGTAATTGATGCCGGCGAAGAACCTGTACACGCCATACGCCGGGAATTGCTGGAAGAAACCGGCTATCAGTTTGATGAATTTGAATTGATCTGCACCGTATACGGCAACCCATCAACAGCTAACAATAAAACATTTACCTATTTCACCAAAGGCGGCAAAAAAGTACAAGGCCAGCACCTTGACGAATTAGAAGACCTCATTGTTGAAGAATACACCATTGCAGAGGTAAAACAATTACTACTCAACAACGAAATAAAACAGGCCATGCATTGCGCCGGTTTATTTTATGGGATGATGAAGCTGGGAGTGATGTAAAATCACTCCGGGCAATTATCCTTTCGCCGGGTATCAACTATATAAATGATCTTCCAGCCATCGGCAGTTTTCATCAGCTGGAAAACATCTACCCCGCAATGGCTGTATTTATCATCTAAATAAAACTTATAAGGCGCCCAAACGCTGGCCAGCGGACCGTCGATCTTGATATCCGAAAAAGTTACGCGCTCATCGTATACGCCTTTGTGTGGCGTGCCAACCATTTTAACAAAGTCATCAGGGTTTTCAATTTCCAAAGCTGTTGAGCCATCTTTTTTGTTGGCTACGCTATGAAAAGCGATTCCTTTGGCAAAGGTGGATCTAAGCATCGTGCTATCGCCCTTGCGCATGGCATTAAACATAGTATTGATGGTTTGCTTAATAGCATCCGACTCCGTTTGCTGGGCGAAGGATTGGAACGATAATAAAATAAATACTGCAAGAATAAGTTTTTTCATAACTAAATATACCTCATTTGGAATCAAGTTGATATGCTGATTTAATCATTTGCTGATAAGAGAAAAAAACTATAATCCAATCTTTCTTCATTTTTAAACTGTGTTGACATTTAATCTGAAGACCTTCACTACTTTGCGACAAGCAAAAATCTACCAAATGAAAAAATTATCCTATTATATACTTGATGTATTCACTCACCAACGATATAAAGGCAACCCGCTATCGGTAGTGTGGTGTGACGACGAACTGGAATTATCTCAATACTACAACATAGCCCGCGAATTCGGCTATTCCGAAACATCCTTTGTACGGTACTCTGATGCTGAAAAATTATTGAAGGTACGTTCATTTACTCCGGGTAATTATGAGGTTGGTGGCGGCGGTCATAATTTGCTGGGCGCTGTATCCCTGGCTTTGCTTAAGGGATGGGATATTTTTAACGGTCAGGGTGATGAGCATTGGGTAACTATGAAGAATGAAAAATTGCCCGTTGTGATCAATGAAGAAAACGGCCTGATACTGGTATCAGTAAAACAGCAAGCTGCGAAGAACCTTGGTACTATTAGCCCGGAAATTGTGGCGCCAGCACTCGGCTTAGAAACAAGCGATCTGGAATTAAATAACTGGAAGCCTACCATCATGAAAACAGAAGTAGCCCACACCATGGTTCCTGTAAAAAACAGAGCGCTGCTTAATCAGGCTATACCCAACCCTGATAAGCTCAAAGAAATTTCAAAAAATTACGGCTTTGAAGGGTTTTACTTATTCACAACCGATGTTTCAGAGGGTGACTATCTAACCGAAACCCGCTTTTTTAATCCCGCATATGGCATTGATGAAGATCCTGCCACTGGAACAGCTGCTGGTCCCCTTGCCGGATTTTTGCAGCAGGTCAGTTACATAAACACCAACCAGGATTATACAATTTTGCAGGGAGTATTGGTAAATCATACATCTACCATCCATATCAAGGTAACAGCCGAAAATGTGCTGGTAAGTGGCTCGTCAGTGATTGTAATGGAGGGCACGTTGTTTTTATAAAACCAAACACAATCGCCTGCTTTAAAATTAATGCCAAACAAAAAAGCCCTGCATGAGATGCAAGGCCTTCGTATGTTAAATGTCGTGTTTATTACGACATTTTCAATTTCTTCTGAATATCTGCCACATAGCCTTTAAATTTCTTATCGGTATCGATCAAATCTTCTACAGTTTGGCAAGCATAGATCACGGTTGAGTGGTCACGACCGCCAAAGAAATGACCTATTGATTTCAATGAGCTTTTGGTATGTGCTTTGGCCAGGTACATCGATATTTGACGGGCCTGTACAATTTCACGTTTGCGGGTTTGAGATTTTACCATTTCAATAGGCACTTCAAAGTACTCGCACACTAAACTTTGGATATACTCCATCGAAATTTCTTTAGATGAGTTCTTCACAAAGTTTTTCAACATTTGTTTAGCCAGGTTCAGGTCAATCTCCTTGCGGTTAAGGGTTGATTGTGCCAGTAATGACACCATGGCGCCTTCCAGCTCACGTACGTTATTATCAATGTTATGGGCAACGTATTCGATCACATCGTTTGACAGATCGATACCATCCTGGTAAATTTTATTCTTCAGGATAGCCATACGGGTTTCCAGGTCAGGGATCTGCAAATCGGCAGATAAGCCCCATTTAAACCTCGAAAGCAGACGTTCTTCCAAACCAGCCAGATCCTTAGGCGCTTTATCTGATGTAATGATCAGTTGTTTGCCCGATTGGTGCAGATGGTTAAATATATGGAAGAAGAAATCCTGTGTTTTTTCTTTGCCGGCAAAGTTGTGCACATCGTCCATGATCAGCACGTCAATAGCCTGGTAAAAGTTCACAAAGTCGTTAATGTTGTTGTGCTTTAAGGCATCAACAAATTGCTGCGTAAATTTTTCGCATGATACATACAGTACCAGTTTATCGGGCAGGGTGCGCTTAATTTCGTTACCAATGGCTTGTGCCAGGTGGGTTTTACCCAAACCTACACCGCCGTAAATCATTAAAGGGTTAAATGAAGTACCTCCGGGTTTAGCGGCAACGGCATAACCGGCAGAGCGGGCCAAACGGTTGCAGTCACCTTCAACAAAGTTTTCGAAGGTATAGTTACGGTTAAGCTGAGGGTCTACGTTCAACTTTTTGAGCCCGGGTATAACAAAGGGGTTCTTAATATCCTTGTTAATTGAAATAGGTATCGGCATACTCTGATGTTTTGAATCAGCGCCATTTCCGTTTGAAGGCATATTAGTTGTGTATGGTTTACTTGATGATTGCTCAACAACTATATTATACTCTAAACGTCCTTCGTCGCCCAATTGTTTTTTGATCGTCTTGCGCAGTAACCCTACATAGTGCTCTTCAAGCCACTCGTAAAAGAATAAACTTGGTACTTGTATGGTTAATACGCTTCCCTCCATTCTCAAAGCTTTTATCGGCTCAAACCAGGTTTTAAAACTCTGGGCCGGTATGTTGTCTTTGATGATCTGAAGGCAGCTATTCCAAACGTTCGTACAAGTTTTTTCCATATAAATAAAAGTAAAATATTGATTTCCAACCCCCAGCGAAACAACTTTTGGCCTTGCTACGGAACATCGAATATTGCCAAAAAAAGCTTATAAAAAAATTAAATTTTCACTTTTTTAACATTTGGCTTTTTACTAACAAATTCGATTTTTTAATGAAATTTTCGTATGGATAACATAATTTTTGATATAAAAATCACAATCCGAATATTTCTCAATTGTTTTTTTCTTTTTTTGAAATTTCAAAAAAAAGAATAATAAAACTGTCAATTACAACCCTTAGTTATACGCCAAAACATGGGTAATGTTTGCGCTTTTTTGATGGTTACTGCAAACAAAAAAATAACGCACTGGTTTAGTGCCTTATAAAAAATAAAAACCAGGTTTGTTGATTTGTGGTGCACTATACTACATGCACGGAAGCCACACCACGACGCTAATACTCTCCAAAAACACCTCGCAATACATCGGCGATCTCCCCAAGGGTAGCATAGCTTTCTACCGAAGTTACGATAAAAGGAATTAAGTTTTCGGTACCGGTCGCAGCTATTCCCAAAAGGTGTAAACTTTTCTCAACATCGTTACTATTACGCTCCCTTTTTAGCTCAGCAATTTTTTCCGACTGCATTTTTCTGATCGCGTCATCCACCCTAAACACATTAACAGGGGCTTCCTCCTGCTGGGTAAACCGGTTAACGCCTACTATAACTTTTTCGCCCATTTCAATCTCCTGTTGGTACTGGTAAGCAGAGGCTGCTATTTCCTGCTGGATATAATCCTGCTCTATGGCTTTTACCGCGCCACCCATGGCATCAATCTTATCTATATACAATTGGGCAGCGGCTTCCATCTCATCTGTCAATGCTTCGATAAAGTATGAACCGGCAAGCGGGTCAACCGTATCGGTAACACCACTTTCAAACGCGATGATCTGCTGGGTGCGCAAGGCTATTTTGGCTGCGGCTTCTGTTGGTAACGACAAGGCTTCGTCATACCCATTGGTGTGTAATGATTGTGTGCCCCCCAGCACGGCAGCCATTGCCTGGTTGCTTACCCTTATAATATTATTAAGCGGCTGTTGTGCTGTTAACGTTGAGCCGCCCGTTTGCGTATGAAAGCGAAGTTTTTGGGCGCCGGCATCGGTAGCCCCCAATTGTTTGGTAATATGCGCCCACATGCGCCTGGCGGCACGGAACTTGGCTATTTCCTCAAAAAAATTACTGTGACAGTTAAAAAAGAAAGAAAGGCGCTTGGCAAACACATTAATATCAAGTCCCTTATCCAGCGCGGCCTTTAAATAGGCTTTGCCATTGGCCAAAGTAAATGCCAGTTCCTGCACGGCGGTTGAGCCTGCTTCGCGGATGTGATAACCTGATATGGAGATAGTATTCCATTTGGGCACCTCTTTACTGCAGTATTCAAATACATCGGTAATGAGCCGCATGGATGGCGCAGGGGGATATATATAGGTGCCGCGGGCAGCATACTCTTTTAATATATCGTTTTGTATGGTGCCGGAGATTTGCCTGAGATCTGCTTCCTGCTTTTTGGCCAGGGCAATGTACATGGCCAGCAAGATTGGGGCCGTGGCATTAATAGTCATGGAGGTAGTGATATTCTTAAGTTCAATACCCTCAAATAAAACCTCCATATCTTTTAATGAATCAATGGCTACGCCTACCTTGCCTACCTCACCCTCGGCAAGGGGGTGGTCGGAGTCATAGCCTATTTGTGTTGGGAGATCGAAGGCTACCGAAAGACCGTTTGTACCCTGGCTTAATAAATAGTGGTAGCGCTTGTTTGATTCTTCGGCAGTTGAAAAACCGGCGTATTGACGCATGGTCCAGGGTTTGCCCCGGTACATATCTTTTTGGATACCGCGGGTAAAGGGGAACTCACCGGGCAATTCACTCATATTTGAAGGTTCGGTATAAACCTCCTTAATTTCGATACCCGATGTAGTGGTAATTTTTTTATCCCTGGCCATAAGCTTAGTATAATTCTTCCATGTCCTGCCTGATGAGCCCAAGTGCCACATCATAAGGGTTATCTTCAAGCTTACTTAAATGCACCAGGATAACCTTACTTAACTCAATTGCTGAAGTATCAGGAGGTAAAGCCTTTACAGCATTATTGATCATGTTAATGGTATCGTCCTTTACCCTTTTTACCACAGTCCAAACCCGGGCGCTTACATAAATTTGCTGCGTAATGTTATGCTGAAACTCGTTGCGCACCTCGTTAACAATAATAGCCTGCAATTCGGCGGCAGTATCGGCCGATCCGTTGAGGCGGATAAGCAAACTTGCAGGATTAACCCTTTCAATAAAAAGTACAACCCTTTCATAGGCCTGTAAACGTAATGGCAGGGTTTGATTACTGATGGTACGCTTTAACTCCAATAACTGGATACTTTCTGATTTATCAAGATATGGTTTAAACAGGTAAAAAGCGATATACACAACGCCTAAGCCCGAAATAGTATATTTTAAAATATCAAACAAAAAAGGTAGAGTGGGCATGTTTATAAATGTTATACAGGGGTCATAAAATTATGACACTAACAAAAATCTGCATTTTACGTTATATTTGTGTGGAATAAATAAAAATAAAGATGAGTATAGCTGTTGAAGCTGCTCCGGTTTCTTTTACACCGGGCGCAGTAAAGGAACTTTTTAAATTAAAAGACCAGCAAGAAATAAACGACGAATTTGGTTTACGTGTTGGTGTTGAGGGTGGTGGCTGTTCGGGCATGAACTATATTTTAGGCTTCGACATGAAAAAAGACGGCGACCAGGAATATATTATTGATGGTATTAAAGTTTTCATGCACAAAGCGCACGGTTTATACCTGGCCGGTATGCAAATCGATTACCAGGACGGATTAAATGCCCGTGGTTTTACTTTCAACAACCCTAATGCTGCCAGCACCTGCGGCTGTGGTTCTTCGTTCTCGGTTTAATTACCCCCGGTTAAAATATAGGAAGCCGTTTCATTGTAAAACATGAAGCGGCTTTTGTTTTGAAGGGCTGCAACAATAACACGGTAAATCATTAAGCGGTATATATATTTAGTTAACGAGTGATATTTAAACCCACTATTTAATATCAGATATCGTTTTCCTGATCCAATCTGGCACCGTTCCATCGCCATAGCCCTGGCTGTTAAACCGTATAACCCCGTCCCTGTCAATAACCAGGCTCACCGGGCACTCATCAACTCCATAGTAAGAAAACAAAGGCATCGAATCGCTAACCACATGGTATTTAAACGGCGACACTTTCAGAAATCGCTCTACCTGTTCAGTTTTATCTAAAGAAATTGCAATAAATACAATATCCTTATTATCCTGATAAGCGTCGACAAGGCGGTTCAGTTCGGGCATTTCATATCTGCATGGCGGGCAGGCAATAAACCAAAAATTGAGCACAACTATTTTCCCTTTCAGCTCCGCAGCTGTAATTACATTACCGTTAACATCTCTCATATTGAAAAAGCTAAAGGTATTTCCCGTTTTAAAAAACCTGGTTTCGGGCGGCTTAATAGCATTAGCCGGCAAAATACCATCGGCAAGCGGGTCACGTTTGGTTAATATAAAAGCAGAGCTATCACTATCATGCTGTACTGGCTTCAACATATAATAGCCTGTTGCCATCAATTCACGCCATTTAGCGTAAGTATATTTCTCGCCTTTTGCATTGGTAACTACCGTTTTTTGATTGAAACCATATTGTTCTATTGGCCGTGTTATTTCAATCTGACCATATGCGCTTGAAATACTAAAAACAAGCGATGAGATAGCAAACAGGATGTAATAATTTTTCATTTTAAGCTTTAAATTCAACGGAAAATTATAACATAAATAGCACGTTACCAAATCGGGGCTTTAGCCACACCAATCACAAAAATTAAGTTAAATCAGCATGTAACAAACTGGTATAATGCTTAGTCATACCAGCAAGTTTTTTATATTTATACCATGCCGGTAAAAACCTCTTACAAAGAAAACATTTCCATTGCATTACAGTCTATAGCCGGCAACAGGCTGCGTACCTCGTTAACCGCGCTGATCATAGCGATAGGTATCATGGCGCTTGTAGGTATTTTAACGGCCATTGAAGGCATCAGGCAGTTCACCAACGATGCTTTCGCCGATCTTGGCGCCAACACATTCACCCTGCAAAACCGCGGCGAGGGGTTGAACTTCGGCAACGGCGGGCACCGTAAAGTGTATCCGGCCATTACTTATGACCAGGCTGTGCGTTTTAAAAATACTTTTAAATTGCCGGTAGCTGTAGCCATTAATTTAGAGGTAATTGGTACCGCGGTAGCCAAATACGGCAATCAAAAAACAAATCCCAATATATCCATCTCGGGCTCAAACGAAAATTACCTGGTTACAGCGGGTAAAAAGCTGGCTTTCGGGCGTAATTTTTCCGCTTCTGAGCTGGAACATGGATCGAACGTGGTCATTATTGGCGATGAGATCAAAAAGAAACTGTTTAAAACCGAAGACCCGATAAATAAATCGATATACCTTGGTACCGATAGGTTCAGGATAGTTGGTGTATTTGCATCAAAAGGTTCAAGCTCATTCGGGGGCGATAAATTTTGCGTGATCCCTGTATTGAAAGCTAAACAGATAGACAGTACCAAGAATGCGTCGTTCACGGTAACTATTAAAGTAGCCAGCCCCGGCGCCCTTGACGCTACCATTGGCGAAGCTACCTCCTTATTCAGAAACGTAAGGGGGCTTAATGTAATTAACCAGGATAACTTTGAAATCAGCCGGAGCGATTCCATTCAAAAGGAACTATCAGGCCAGCTTGCAGGTATTACTGCCGCCGGCTTTGCAGTTGGCATCATCACACTCATCGGTGCCGCCATCGGGCTTATGAACATCATGCTGGTATCAGTAACAGAACGCACACGCGAAATTGGTGTGCGGAAAGCTATAGGGGCAACTCCGGCAATTATTCGCAAACAATTTTTGATAGAGGCTATAGTGATCTGTCTTATAGGCGGTGCAGCAGGTATGATACTGGGCATGGCAGCAGGAAACCTTATTGCTGTACAAATAAGCGGATCGTTTGTAGTACCATGGGGATGGTTATTCTTTGCAGTGGTGTTGTGTACGTTTATCGGTTTGATATCGGGTTACTACCCGGCAAAAAAAGCAGCAAAACTGGATCCGGTGGAAGCGCTTAGGTACGAATAAAAACGATTGCAAAATCTTAGAGGCTGCCTACAAACAAAAAATGTCATTGCGAGTAACCATCAGGGAAGCCTGAAAAAAAACGTAATGACATGTAAAATATATTTTAGCGGTGTTGCGCGTGGGCCGCGTTAGGGATTGCAGTGTAAAGCCCGGAGCGTGTAGAGGGGTTGCGGGCAGGAAAGGCGAGGACTTGCAACGGAAAGCCCGGAGCGTGTAGAGGGGTTGCGGGCAGGAAAGGCGAGGACTTGCAACGGAAAGCCCGGGCCGTAGGCAACGCCCATGTTATAAAATCCATTAGAAAAATACACTTAATAATCAACAACTTACGATCACGCCATTATAGGGAACGAAGCAATCGTGAACCATACAGGGCGGACCTGCTAATCGGGGATTGCTTCGTTCCTCGCAATGACGCTTTTCTTGTTGGATAATACCTGTTTAAAACAACATCTTATTCTTAAGCGGATAGTCGACAAGCAATTTTTCAATATAGGTTGTTCTCAGCGCATCGCCAAATGCCGTGGCGTGCCTTAAGTGGTGCATATCGCTTGAAATGAAGTCTATCAAACTATTATCAACCAGGTCTTCGGCCATTTTTTTTATCTCTTTACCATAATACCCTGTGAGGGATATGGTATTAAGCTGAAAATCCAGGCCCCAACTATGCAGGTTTCTCAACATGTCTAAGTCAAGGTACTGGTAGCGCTCGGGGTGGGCCAAAATAGGTTTATACCCTTTATCATGAAGCTTTTGAATTACACTGTAAGTATTTGGCGGTTGATTTATAAATGAAAATTCAAATAATACGTGGTTGTCGCCCATGGTCATGATCGGGCCGTTCTCTACACGTGCTTCAAACGTTTCGTCAAAATAGTGTTCGGCAGCGGCTTCAACAGGTATATCAATCCCTTGTTTAACCAACTCGGCTTTTAATATAGTAAGCGCGTTTCCTATGGTTTCGGGGGTGTTGCGATAAAAATCTATCATGATGTGTGGCGTGGCGATAACTTTTTTTATCCCCAATTCCATCATCTTTTTTATCAACTCTACCGAATCTTCGGGTGTTTTAGCACCATCATCAATCCCCGGTAACACATGCGAGTGCATATCAACCATGATTCCTTCATAGTTGAGTTTTGATTCCCTTATTGCCTTCTTCTTCTTAAAAAGCCCGAACATTTTTATCTATCGTTATACTGACTGCTGTAATATTGCTGGTAATGTCCCGACGTTACATCATTAAGCCAATCTTCATTAGCCAGGTACCAATCAACTGTTTTTTCCAAACCTTCCTCAAAAGTTATACCCGGCACCCAACCTAAATCATTTTTTAATTTGGTTGCATCGATAGCATATCTCAGGTCATGCCCGGCCCTGTCTGTCACAAAAGTGATCAACTTAGCCGATTCTCCCTCAACCCTGCCTAATTTTTTGTCCAATATACTGCAAAGCAATTTGATGAGGTCAATATTTTTCCATTCGTTATGCCCGCCAATATTATAGGTTGAGCCCGATTTGGCATTATGGAAAATTACATCAATTGCCCGCGCATGGTCTTCAACCCAAAGCCAGTCGCGGATATTTTCGCCCTTACCATATACCGGTACAGGTTTACTTTGCTTGATATTATTAATTGCCAGCGGAATAAGTTTTTCCGGAAAATGGAATGACCCATAATTGTTTGAGCAATTTGATATAACGGTATCCATACCATAAGTATCCTGGTAGGCCCGCACAAAATGATCAGAACCTGCCTTTGAAGCCGAATATGGCGAATGCGGATCATAAGCGGTGTCTTCGGTAAACATGCCGTCTTCACCAAGCGTACCGTATACCTCGTCGGTAGAAACATGATAAAAACGGGTTTGATCATATTTGCCTTTCCAATGCTCGCGGGCGGTATTCAATAAATTTACGGTGCCTACCACATTGGTCATCACAAAATCAAGGGGGTTAGTGATCGACCGGTCTACGTGCGATTCGGCAGCAAGATGGATCACCGCATCTGGATTTTCAGCCGCAAAAAGCTCATTAATAAAAGCAATATCAACAATATCTCCCTTTACGAACTTATAATTAGGTTCATTTTCAATATCCTTTAAATTGGCCAGGTTACCCGCATAAGTAAGCTTATCTAAATTAACAATGCTGTAATCAGGATAGTTTTTCACAAACCTGCGCACTACATGCGAACCAATAAAACCAGCGCCCCCTGTTATAATGATCTTTTTCATTCCCTGCTGTTGATATTAATTGAACGGATTTTGAGCAATATATTTTTCCCACTCCCAGGCCGATGACATCATTTCGCCAATACCCAGTTCTGCCGTCCAGCCAAGTTTGGTTGATGATTTAGTAACATCGCCCCAAACCTGCTCTACGTCACCTTCGCGGCGCGGACCAATTTCATAGTTCAGTTTTTCGCCTGTTGTGCTTTCAAAAGCGTGAATTACTTCCAACACTGAAGTGCCGTTGCCTGTGCCCAGGTTAAACACATCATAACCTTTAAATTCGTCTTTTTCGGCAAGTCTTAACGCGGCTACGTGGGCTTTCGCTAAATCAACTACGTGAATATAATCGCGGATGCAGCTGCCATCAGGCGTGTTATAATCATTGCCAAAAACGGTTATTTTTTCGCGTTTGCCTATGGCAGTTTGTGTAATAAAAGGCACCAGGTTTTGCGGCACGCCTATTGGCAACTCCCCAATCAAAGCAGACTCATGGGCACCCACAGGATTAAAATAACGTAGCGAGATCACTTTATAATTGGTGCCGGAATTCACCATATCAACTAAAATTTCTTCGGCTATTTGCTTGGTATTACCATATGGCGACTGTGCGGGCTGTACCGGGGCATCCTCTGTAACGGGTAATTTTTCGGGCTGCCCGTAAACTGTACAGCTTGATGAAAATACAAAATTGATAGCCTTACCGTAATAAGCTTCGAGCAGATTGATAAGCGAATAAAAATTATTCCGATAGTATTTCATTGGTTTTTTTACCGATTCGCCCACCGCTTTAAAAGCTGCGAAGTGGATGATACCACCTATTTCGGGTTCGGCAAGAGCAAGTGATCTAACGGCGGCTTCATCGCAAAGGTCAAGCTTATGAAATACCGGGGTAAAGCCTAAGATCTTTGTAAGCTGATCTAATATTTTAGGGTCCGAGTTCGACAGGTCGTCAACGATAATGGGGGTATATCCCGCGTTAACCAGTTCAACAACGGTATGCGAACCAATAAAACCCAAACCGCCTGTTACTAATATTTTCATGGTTTAAATAGAGAGTATGTTTGAATGTTTGGCAAAGTAAGCAGATTGTGACAATTCATCCGCTTTTATATTATAAAAAAGGCCAAAAAAATTAATTTCCGGCCTCGTTACCCTTACTTATTGTAATACGTAAAGTCTTTATGATTTATTTCATGTTCGGGCAATGACTTGAAGTACTCTAAGGTGATCTTCAAACCTTCACTCCTGGATACTTTTGGCTCCCAGCCTAATATGGCTTTAGCCTTAGTAATATCCGGGCGGCGTTGTTTCGGATCGTCCGTTGGCAAAGGCAGGCTGATCAGCTCCTGGTTGGTGCCTGTCAGCTTAATGATCTCCTCGCCAAATTGTTTTATCGTGATTTCATCCGGGTTACCGATGTTCACCGGCTGGGCGTAATCGCTGTGCAGCAACCTGTAGATTCCTTCTATCAGGTCATCTACATAGCAAAACGACCGCGTTTGTGAGCCGTCGCCAAACATCGTCAGCGGTTCGCCCCGCAGTGCCTGCCCTATAAAAGCCGGTAATACCCTTCCATCGTTCAGTCGCATTCTTGGACCATAGGTATTGAAAATCCTGACAATCCTCGTTTCCAATCCGTGGAAGGTATGATATGCCATGGTAATAGCTTCCTGAAACCTTTTGGCTTCATCATACACCCCTCTCGGGCCTACCGGGTTTACATTACCCCAGTATTCCTCTGGCTGAGGATTGATGTTCGGATCGCCGTATACTTCCGAGGTGGAGGCAATCAGCATCCGTGCCTTCTTGTTCCGGGCCAGTCCCAGTAGGTTATGGGTTCCCAGTGAGCCCACTTTCAATGTCTGGATCGGAATTTTCAGGTAATCAATCGGGCTGGCCGGTGAGGCAAAATGCAGGATATAGTGCAGTTCACCTGGTACATATACAAACTTGGATACATCATGGTTATAAAACTCAAAGTTCTCCAGTTTGAACAAATGTTCGATATTCCTTAAATCGCCGGTGATCAGGTTATCCATCCCAATCACATGATAATCTTCCTTAATAAACCTGTCGCACAGGTGCGAGCCTAAAAAACCGGCCGCTCCCGTAATCAGGATCCTTTTTCTCGCTGTCATATTGCTACTATTTTACGGCCTATACTGTTATAATAAAACCCATATTCTTTCATCCTGTCCAGGTCATACAAGTTACGCCCGTCAAAGATCACCGGCGATTTCAGCTTTTCCTTCATAAAGTCAAAATCCGGCGTACGGAATACCGGCCATTCGGTCACAATCAGCAGGGCATCTGCATCATCAAGGGCATTGTACCGGTTGGTGGCATAGCTTATCTTATCGCCAAGTAGTTTTTTAACGTTTGGCATGCCTTCCGGGTCGTAGGCGGTAACTGTTGCCCCGGCTGCTAACAGCTCATCGATGATGTACAGCGCCGGTGCTTCGCGGATATCGTCGGTCTCCGGTTTAAAAGCCAGTCCCCACAAGGCAAAATGTTTGCCTTTCAGTCCGCCTTCACCATAATATTCACGCATTTTAACTACCAGCCGTTTCTTTTGAGTTTCGTTCACTTCCATCACCGAGTTGAGGATCTTGAAGTCGTATTTATTTTCTTCGGCTGCTTTGGACAGGGCCTGCACATCTTTAGGAAAACAGCTGCCCCCATAACCAACCCCCGGGAACAGGAAACGTTTGCCAATGCGGCCATCTGCCCCTACCCCCTTGCGTACCATATCTACGTCCGCCCCTACCAGCTCGCACATGTTGGCAATCTCGTTCATGAACGTGATCTTGGTGGCTAAAAATGAGTTGGCTGCATATTTGGTTAGCTCGGATGAGCGTTCGTCCATGTATAATATAGGGTTGCCCTGGCGCACATAGGGTGCATATAAATCGCCCATTACCTGGCGGGCTTTTTCATCCGTTGTGCCGATCACTACCCTATCCGGTTTCATGAAATCTTCTACGGCTACACCTTCGCGTAAAAACTCGGGGTTGGATACCACCGCAAACGGAACATCGGTATTGGCTTTCATCACTGCGGTTACCTTATCAGCCGTACCTACCGGTACGGTTGATTTGGTTACGATCACTTTATACTCGGTAATCAGTTTGGCTATATCTTTGGCCGCGCCGAGTACATAGCTCAAATCGGCTGCCCCATCGGCGCCCGGAGGCGTTGGTAACGCCAAAAAGATCACTTTGGCCGGGGCTATTGCTTCGGCAAGGTTGGTGGTAAAGGTTAACCTTTCCTGTTTAATGTTGCGCAGAAATAAAATATCAAGACCCGGTTCATAGATCGGCATCTCGCCATTCCGCATCTTGTTTACTTTTTCTTCCACGATATCCACACAGGTTACTTCATTTCCCGTTTCAGCTAAACAAGTTCCCGTTACCAGGCCTACATAACCTGTGCCAATTACTGCAATTTTCATAGTGTTAAATGTGTTTTAAATTAAGGTTAGCAATATTTGTATGATCAACCATATAACCAGCTTATTATAGCACCGGGCGGGCCATAAAACTAATATTGTAATTATTGTTATTACTTTTATGCCCGGCTAAGATAATCATTCAGCGTTAAAATTGATGTTATTATATAATATAGGTATCAAATTATATTCCCTTTTTATCCGTTTTGCCTCGCTATTTAACAACAAGGCAAAACTTTGGATTGCAGGACGTAAAAACATTGTTTTTGTACGTATAGATAGCAGTGTTTGGTTTCATTTTGCTTCACTTGGCGAATTTGAGCAAGGAAGGCCCATACTGGAAGCTATGAGAAATTTACATCCCGTAAAGAAAATAGTAATCACTTTTTTTTCTCCTTCGGGATATGAGATCAGGAAAAACACCCCATTGGCCGACTATGTTTACTACTTGCCTTTGGATACCGCCCGAAACGCCCGCAGGTTTATTGATGCCATTAACCCCAAAATTGTCATTTTTACTAAATACGAGTACTGGTTCCATTTTTTTAATGAAGCAAACAAGCGTAACATCCCTCTGTATATCGTATCGGGCATCTTCAGACCCGAACAGGTGTTTTTTAAATGGTATGGCGGTTTTAACCGCAAAATATTAAGCCTGGTAAGCCACTTTTTTTTACAGGATAACAAATCTAAGCAGCTATTGCAAAACATAGGGATTACCAATACATCGGTAAGCGGTGATACCCGTTTTGACCGTGTTTGGGCCAATGCACAAAATCCTAAACAATTGTCCCTGATTGAAGAATTTAAAAACGGGCATAAACTGTTTATCGCGGGCAGCACCTGGCCGCAAGATGAAGCCTTCCTGGCTAAACTGGTAATCCAATATCCCAACTGGAAATTCATCTTCGCTCCGCATGAAATACCGGAAGAAAAGATCAATAACTTGATAGAGTTGCTTCCGGAAGGAAAAGCCATCACGTTTTCACAGCTAAAAACCGAAGCCGAAGGTCTGAAGTCGGGAGATTTTATTAACCAATCGCTTACATCTAATAATCTTCAATCGCTGGTGATAGATAATATTGGCATGCTTTCATCGCTTTATGCTTATGCCGACGTTGCTTACATAGGTGGCGGCTTTGGTGTGGGAATTCATAATACCCTGGAGGCAGCCGCGTTCGGTCTGCCGGTTATTTTTGGCCCTAATTATCAGAAATTTAACGAAGCCAAGGAACTTATAGCCATTAAAGCTGGTTTTAGCATCAGCAATGAAACAGAATTAAAAGATATTGTTGACACACTGGTTAATGACGAGGCGTTTTATAATATTACCCGTAAAAAGGTATTTAATTATGTGAAGGAAAACGTAGGGGCTACGGACATGATCATGAAGTATATCGATAAATAAAAAAATGTCGTTTATCATATGAGGAACGGGTGAGAAATCTTGTACACCCGGTAAGTAAACCATGTATGGTGGATTTGCAGGAAGCAGAAGATTTCTCTTCACGCCCCGCTTCACCCCCTCCGCCGTTCATCGAAATGACAATTTTATAAAAAGACTATTCCATCATTCAAAACAAAACATGGTTGTTTACTGTACAAAAGCCATAAATTCTTAATATTGCCTTAATGGGGTTTTTACATCTGCCCGGCTTGGGCAAAGCACATTTTCACGAGTATGGTACCGGTCAAAAGCCGCTGCTGGCCTTTCATGGCTATGGCATGACAGGGAAGCAGTTTCATGTACTTGATCAATCTATCCTACCCCAATATCATATCTATGGTTTCGATCACTTTTTTCATGGCGAAAGCAGGCTGGATGGCTGGACAGAACAACAGATCGTGGCCGGGATGCCCAAAACCATGGTACGCAGCTACATGGAAGAATGGTTTAAGCTTTACGGCCGACAACGTTTTTCGGTAATGGGTTATTCTATAGGCGCCAACCTGGCCCTGATATTGGTTGAAGAATATGCCGATATGATCGATGATATCATTTTAATGGCCCCTGATGGCCTGGCTGTATTTAAAGGCTTTCATTTTATATTGCATAATAAGCTTGGACGCGCAATTTTCCGTACGGCCACAAAAAGCAAATGGCTGGCGCCTTTTTTAGTTAAAAGCATGAAAACCGTTGGCGCTATTGACGAAAGCCTTTACCGCATAGCTTATAATGAAATTGATACCGAACAAAAACGGCTTGACACCTATTATACCCTAAATTTGATCAGGCAGTTAAAGCCTGATGTGCAGAAAGTAGCACAACTAATCAATCAGCATAAAATTAAATGTTTGCTGATATTTGGCAGGCATGATAAGCTTTTCCCTAAATCGGCGGCAATGCCATTTTTAGGAATGCTCCATAATGCCGAAGTGCATGAAATTGAACTTGGGCACTGGTTGGTTACAAAGGCACTTGACGAGTATTTAGTTAAATAAACATGGTACCTTCGCGTAAAAAGAAATTTTGGAGTAAACTATTCATCCGTTGCGTAAAATGGTGGATCGGTCGTAATTTTAAAGAGGTTAATGTACAGCCCTTTGAGCCACGCCCGGGCCATTCAATATTGCTTTTGACCAATCATTTTAGCTGGTGGGATGGTTTCATTGCTAACCGGACAGCTGTTTATGATCTCAAAAAGCAATTCTACATCATGATGCAGCAGGACCAGTTCGATCAGCATCGTTATTTTCGGTACATTGGTGCTTACTCTATTCAAAAAGGGTCGAGGGCAATACTCGACTCGCTCAGTTACTCGGCCGGGATATTAAATGATCCTGATAACCTCATCGTGATATTTCCACAGGGCGAGCTCTATTCAAACCATGAAACGCATATCCGTGTTGAAACCGGTGTTTATAAACTGATGCGACAGATAAAAGGCCCCTGTCAGGTGGTTTATCATTGTACCCTGATCGATTACTTTGAAAGCCTGAAGCCCCGTGCCTATGTTCATTTGTTTGATTTAGGTGTTGCCGGCGAACTTAGTTTTGAGCAGTTGAAGGAGAACATTAATAACGCGCATCAGCAAGCGTTGAAGAACCAGATCAATATGGAGCACTAATTAATTGACACTAATTTCCTGAATTGTTTCGAATTGGTGCTAATTCCATTTGATAAGCCATCAGCAAAATTCGTGTAATTCGATAAAATTGTCGGCAACATGCAATACATTCGTGTCAAAATATGATCCGCAATAAAGAAAACCTTTTCATGAGCCGTATTGTCCATTATTATATTAAATGGATAGTTAGCAAAACGTTTCATGAGCTATTGTTTAACGATATTGTGATTGATGAAAACAAGTCGGTGCTGCTGATAGGCAACCATTTTAGTTTTTGGGATGGGTTGATATTATACTGCGTAAACGATAAATTGCTGAAGAAAAAGTTACATGTCATGATCCTGGAAGAGACTGCCCGTAACGAGCGCTTCCTGAAATATGTGGGTGCTTTTTCGGTAAAAAAAGATTCAAAAAGTATCATCCAATCACTTGACTATGCTGCCGGATTGCTTACCGATCCCGCAAATTTGGTTTTGATGTTTCCGCAGGGCAAACTGTACGCTAACTTTGTTACCAGCATAAACTTTGAAAAAGGGGTTATGAGAATCATTGAAAAAGCAAACGGGAATTTCCAGCTCGTTTTTGCTTCAACTTTTATTCAGTACTTTAAACATAAAAAGGCAACGGCAACCGTTTATTTAAAAAACGAACCAGAAAATTACACCGGTAAAAGCATAAGTAAATTACAAGAGGCTTACCAAAGGCATTATGAAGCCTCCAAAGCGCTGCAAACCGAATTTGATATATAAAAAGTGACCATAGCTATATTAATAACCCTCTTTTTTATCATACTCAGGTTTGCAGTAACGCTATTCAATTATATCTCCAACCCTAAGCTGCCCCATATAGGGCGGTATTATTCGGATAAAGTTTCTATCCTGATCCCTGCACGCAACGAGGCCGAAAACATATTAACCCTGTTAAATTCCATTCATCAGCAGGATTATAACAACTACGAGGTTATTATTTATGACGATGATTCAAGCGATGATACTTATCATGTTTGTACTGAATTTGCCGCCGGTCACCCTCATTTCAGGGTGTTAAAGGGAGGTAAATTACCGGATGGCTGGATGGGAAAAAATTACGCCTGCCATCAAATGGCTAAACAGGCCGATGGTAAATACCTGCTGTTTTTGGATGCTGACGAACAAGTTAGTAACCGCCTTATCAACAGCGCGGTACACCGTATGCATTTGCACCAGCTGGGTTTACTAAGCCTGTTCAGCAATCAAACCATGCTTACCTTTGGCGAGAACCTGGTAGTACCTCTCATGCATTTCATATTGCTAAACCTGCTGCCTTTACGCCTGGTATATATATTAAAAAACGCCTCAGTAGCAGCCGCCAGCGGGCAGTTTATGTTGTTTGATGCTGCTATTTATCACAAACACCAATGGCACAAAGCAGTAAAAAACAAGGTGGTGGAAGATGTGGAGATCATGCGCCTCATAAAAGCGGAGCGTTATAATGGCGAGGCCCTGCTGGCCAACGGCATGATCAGCTGCCGTATGTACCGGGGATATGGCGAAGCTATAAACGGGTTCAGTAAAAATTTCCTGGCGGCTTTTAACTATAGCATCATTGGTTTTTTGGTGTACATTACCATCACTATTGCCGGTCCGCTGATTATCCTGACAACCCTGAACATGCCGCTGATATTTTTTACCGCAGGGCTGATTTTTCTTACGCGGATCATGATCTCCCTTTCGGCCGGTCAAAAAGCGGAGTATAACATCCTTTTACATCCTGCCCAAATGTTTAGCCT
Source organism: Mucilaginibacter sp. SG538B (assembly GCF_013376065.1). Lineage (NCBI taxonomy): Bacteria > Pseudomonadati > Bacteroidota > Sphingobacteriia > Sphingobacteriales > Sphingobacteriaceae > Mucilaginibacter > Mucilaginibacter sp. SG538B. The sequence continues at coordinate 399,185 of NZ_JABMJI010000004.1, read as the reverse complement.
GCTTGTCGTAGCTGTTTTATCCATCCAAAGGTATCTCACCAAAACCACGATGTGGAAAGGGCGAAAAATTTGAGACCCATAGCATCCGATAATTCTGACTGGCCAAAAAACAAGATCTGTATCATAGTTATTTTCCTGTTTCATTTGGTAGGGTTGGCAGGCTTTATTATCCCCTCATTAACCGTATTATTTATAACCCTGGTACCATGGCATTTACTATTGATGCTCGGGATTATCGTTTATAGTTATGACAATTTTGACAGCAGGTTTCTGCTGTTTGCATTGACCGCCTTCGGCATCGGCTTCCTGGCCGAATACATCGGTGTACATACCGGTTGGCTCTTCGGGCATTATCAATATGGCAGAACACTTGGCATTAAACTATTTGAAATTCCCCTGATGATAGGGGTAAATTGGTTCCTGCTGGTCTATGCCGCGGGCATTACCCTGCAGCGAAGCCGCCTAAAAAGCACATTAGTAAGGATACTTTCAGGAGCTACGATCCTTACCTTGCTCGATGTACTGATTGAGCCTATTGCCATACATTTTGATTACTGGCATTGGCTGGATGCCGGCGTTCCGTTTAAAAACTATGTTTGTTGGTTTGCGCTGAGTGCATTGCTGCTTTTTATATTTGAGCAGTTTAAATTTAAGCGGCAAGCTATTGTTGGTCCGGCATTACTGATTGCACAATTTGTATTTTTTGCTGTCTTGAATTTGATGTATTGAGCTAAGGGATCAACTATTTAGTGATATAATAATCATCAAAATCAACGCAATCATTACCATCAACGGTTATTTTTGCCGTAAATTTGCAACACCATGGGAGATTATCAGTTAAAGGTTACTATTGATCAGGATTCGGGCTTTTGCTTTGGGGTGGTTTATGCCATTGATATGGCCGAGGAGATTTTAGAAGAAGATGGCTACCTGTACTGCCTTGGCGATATTGTGCATAATGACGAGGAAGTTGAACGCCTTAAAGCAAAAGGCCTGCGTATCATTGAACACGACCAGCTTAAAGATCTCCGTAATGAAAAGGTGCTCATCCGTGCCCATGGTGAAGCTCCCGACACCTACCGTACGGCTTTAGAGAATAACATCACCCTTATTGATGCCTCATGTCCGGTAGTGCTTAAACTACAAAACCGCATCAAAACCTCATATGACTCGAACGAGAAGATCCTGATTTTTGGCAAGCACGGTCATGCAGAAGTGGTTGGCCTGCAGGGACAAACCAATAATGAGGCGATAGTTTTCCAGGATATTGCCGAGCTTGACAATGTAGAATTACCGCACAACATTACGTTGTATAGCCAAACCACCAAGAGTATGGATAAATTCTACTCGGTTAAAGATGAGCTTATTTCACGCGGCTACGCCCTTAAGGCTAATGATACTATTTGCCGCCAGGTAAGTAACCGGGATAAAGACCTGCCCAAATTTGCAACGCGCTTTGATAAGATTGTTTTTGTATCGGGCAAAAAATCATCAAACGGTAAGGTATTGTATGAAGTATGCCGCAAGCACAATCCCAATACTTACTTCATATCCTCAACCGACGAACTGGATAAAAACATGTTTGCACCAAATGATACCATTGGTATTGCCGGTGCAACATCAACCCCCATGTGGCTGATGCAGAAAGTAAAAGCCACTATAGAAAGCTTTTAACAGCACGCTTTTTGCTGTAATAGGTAACATGCAAAAAAGTCCGTCAAATACTGGTTTATTTGTAGCCGCGCTGGTAATTGGCTGTTGGGTAACAAGCATTACATTACTGATGCAATGGCATTTCAGTTTCAGCAATCCTCTTGTTTATGTACTGATGCTGGTGCAAATGCACCTTTATACCGGGCTGTTCATCACCGCACATGATGCTATGCATGGTACAGTTTCGCCTGATAAGGGCTTAAATAACTTTGTGGGTTACCTCAGCACGTTCCTATATGCCTCGTTCTGGTACCCGCAATTGTACACTAAACACCACAGGCACCATAGCCACGTACATACCCATGAAGATCCGGATTATCATCAGGGCAGCTTTTTTGCATGGTATGCACAATTTATCCGCAATTACCTGTCCATATGGCAAATTGTGGTGATGGCTGTTGTATTTAATATCCTGAAGATCTGGATCCCACAGCCAAACCTGATCATGTTTTGGGTTGTACCATCATTACTGAGCACATTACAGTTATTTTACTTTGGTACGTACCAACCGCATAAAGGCGAACACGATAACCGGCACTTTGCCCGGAGCCAACGCCGTAATCATTTGGCTGCATTTTTTAGCTGCTATTTTTTTGGTTATCATTATGAGCACCATGAATCGCCTGGTGTACCGTGGTGGAGATTGTGGAAAGCTCCGTTGCCGAAAAGCAGAGATTAACCAATCCATAATCCGCTGCTCGTCATCGTATCCACTATTAAGCTCGGAAAAAATCGTAATGACACATAAAATATATTTAGGGATGTTGCGCGGGGCAGCGTTAGGGATTGCAGCGGAAAACCCACAGCCTTGTGCAAGCCTCAGTGCGTACAGACAAGGCGAGGATTTGCAGCGTAAAGCCCGGGCCGCAGGCAACGCCCACATCATGAAACCCATTCAAAAAAGCCTTAATAATCAACACATTACAATCACATCATAATAAAAAAACGAAACAATCCCCACAAACAGACAGGTAATCGTGCAAATCTCCCTGCAAAGCTGGAAATTGCTTCGTCCCCTATAATAACGGGAGTATACTGTGACAGGGAATAAATAAACCTTACACCTCATTTATTTGTAAATTGTGACCACCGTCATAACTTACGGGGCATTTTTTGCTATTTTTGCGCCTACAGTTATGGCTAAAAAAGGAATTTTACTGATTAACCTGGGCACCCCGGATAGCCCCAGCACAGCAGATGTAAAGCGTTATTTAAATGAATTTTTGATGGATCCGCGGGTTATTGATATCGGGGCCATTTCACGTACCCTTTTAGTTAAAGGCCTTATTGTTCCGTTCAGGGCGCCTAAATCGGCCAAATTGTACCAGGCCATCTGGGATCCTAAAACAGGCTCACCGCTGTTACACTACAGCATTTTACAACAGCGGGCCTTGCAACAGCGCCTTGGCGATGACTATATGGTTGAGCTGGCTATGCGTTACCAAAACCCTTCTATCGAATCGGCTTTGGAGAAACTGAAGGCAGCCCTCGTTGAAAGTATCCAGGTAATCCCTTTGTTTCCGCAATATGCCTCGGCCAGTACCGGGTCTGTTTATGAAAAGGTGATGGACATTGTTGGCAAATGGCCAACATCGCCAAATATTACGTTCATCAACTCTTTCCATGATAATGAGCTGATGATTGAAACTTTTGCTGATAACGCTCAAAAATATAATCCTGAAACGTACGATCATGTTTTATTTAGCTTTCACGGACTGCCGCAAAGGCAACTGATTAAAGCCGATCATACTCATAATACCTGCCTTAAATCTGCAGGCTGCTGTGAAACGCTTACTGATGCCAACAGGTTTTGCTATTCGGCACAATCGCACCATACCGCGAAACTGATAGCTGAAAAAATGGGCATTCCGAAAGAGAAATATACCATCTGCTTTCAATCGCGCCTGGGCAACGACCCATGGGTGCAGCCTTACACCAGCGAAATTGTAGCCAAACTGGCCGGCGAAGGTAAAAAACGTCTCCTGGTATTTTGTCCCGCCTTTGTAGCCGACTGCCTTGAAACCGTATATGAAGTAACTACCGAATATGGTGACGAATTTAAAGCCCTCGGCGGTGAGCATGTGCAACTGGTTGAGAGTTTGAATGATGCACCTAAATTTATTGATGCCTTAGTGCAGATGGTAAAGCCTTTTTAGGAAAACTCCCCTGTTGAATATAATTATTGCCTAACGGAGCTGTTTTATAGCATACGTTAGGCTTTTTTTATTGTATAAAAAAAGCATCTGCCCATTGCTGAACAGATGCTGTACGATTTTTATATAATTGATAGTTTAACCTACTTTTACATTTACCGCATTTAAGCCTTTTTTGCCTTGCTCTACATCGTAGGTAACGCTATCGTTTTCACGGATAGTGTCGATCAGGCCTGATACGTGTACAAAAACTTCGGCACCACCATTAGTTGGCGTAATAAATCCGAAACCTTTGGTTTCATTAAAGAATTTTACTGTTCCTTGCATTATATTTTTATTTAATTACTACAAAGGTAACATTAATTATTAACAATCAATTAAAAATAAGGCCATTACACGTTTAAAGTTTTCGGAAGTGTAATTCCCTGTTGAAAACTACGTCGTAAAAACAGCATTTATCAACTCCCTGAAGCCTTAACACTTAGTGTTTTAACCTCGTTATTGCTGTAAAGGAACACTGCTGTAAACATGATATTCGCCGGGTTTCAGCGTCATGGAATATTGCAATGATGTTACACTTATACTGGTTTTGGTAATGTTATCGTACCAGATTCCGGTAGCCGGGAAGCTGATATTGCCGGTTTGCGGCACCACGTCAAAATTGCCTACCACCTCAACATTCGCGCCGGCATCTTTTAGTTGGATTGTTTTAATGGGACCGGCAAGATCATAAGTATAATTGGTTGAGGCAAATACAGCGTTCTTTTCCTTCATCTTAATCATCTTTGCATAAACACCATATAAATGCCTCCTGTTAGGATCGGTGTTATAGTTCCAGTAGATAGGTTTATTGCTGGTGCGGCCTCCCTGGTTAATACTTACATCGTAACCAAGCTCGCCAAACTGCCACAGCATCTTAGGTCCCGGAACCGAGAACAGGAACGCGGCTGCCATTTCTTCGCGCGCCAAACCTGTGTTTTTATCTTTTACATTGTAGCTGCCAACCGCATTGCCATAACTTTCATTTTTAAACTGCAAGCGTTCCTCATCATGGCTTTCAAAATAGCCTACCAGGTTATACGGCTGCGTAAACGTATGCTGATCATAAAACAAACCCTGAAAATTGGAGTTGGTTAGCCAGCCCATAGTAGCTTCGTTGGCATTATAGTTCAGGTTGTTCCAAAGCATCATGCCTTCGCCGGCCAGTTCTTTTTCTTCCTGGTTAGCCGCAAAATGTTCCAGTATTACGTAGAAATTATTATTATCGATGCTTTTGATGTAGTTGTTATAATCTTTCCAGATGGCTACACGACTGGCATCATATTGGCTCCATGCGTTCACGGCTGCATCAGACGTGCCATAGTTAACCTGGGTAAAACCTTTTGAAAGGTCAAAGCGGAAACCATCTATCTTATACTCCGTCATCCAGAATTTGAGCACGTTTTTTACAAAATATTTAGTGTCGGCGCTTTCATGGTTAAACTGGTAACCTACATTGTAAGGATGCGTTGGATCCACATTATACCAGGGATTGTTGGCCGCAGGTTTGCCCGCTGTTATGTTAAAATACATCTGTACCATTGGTGATTGGCCAAAGGAATGATTAAGCACCATATCCTGGATCACCGCTATACCCCGCGAGTGGCACTCATCAATAAAAGCTTTCAAGGCGTTTTTGGTACCGTAGTATTTATCAGGCGCAAAATAAAAAGACGGATTATACCCCCATGAAAGATTACCTTCAAACTCATTAAAAGGCATCAGTTCAATAGCATTAACTCCCAGGTTTGAGAGATACTTCAAAGTATCTGTAAGGGTTTGATAGTTATGGGCATCAATAAAATCTCGTAATAATAATTCATAAATAACCAGGTTCTTTTTATCGGGGCGGGTAAAGCTGGTGTTTTTCCAGCTATACGCAGGCTGATTGGCCTGAAAAACGCTTACATTACCGGTAGTTTTCCCGGTTGGATACTTTTTTAAGTTGGGATAGGTATCTGAAGAAATGTATGAATCGTTATCAGGGTCAAGCACCTTTTCGGTATATGGATCAGCTACCTTCAATGATTTATCAATATAAAACTGATAACCATATTCAGCAGCGGGATCGATGTTATCTATTTGTACCCACCAGCGTTTGCCATCGGGTGTGTTGTTCATCACGGCCTTGGTGTCATTTACATCCCAACCGTTAAAATCACCTGTTACTGATACGGATTTTTTGCCCGGCGCATACAGGTTAAAAATTACCGATTTACCCGAATTGATAAAGGTAACCCCGTCTTTTGCACCCGCCGGCAACGCCTTTCCGGTGTTTACCACCGTATCGCCGGGAACGTTCCCGGAATCGCCCGGCAAAACTTCCTTCTTTTTGCATGAAGTAAAACCGGCCAATAAAAGTCCGGCAAGTAATAAGTAAACATTTTTAATGATCATATTTTGTTATAATTGGTTTCTTACCAAAGCAATCATAGTCAACTGGTTACAGGCCATATTGCTTCAGCAACGCAATATCAGTAAAATAATTGGTAAAATTACTTTTCATCAAATTATGTATTTATCAACCGGAATAATTCGCCCCTTGGACTATCTGTAAGGAAAACATCAAAGCCCTCCCTACCGAGGGAAGGCTTCAGTGGGACTAATTATTTGGCCGGCTTAACCCCTTCGCTGGTCATTACCACCCGCTTAATGCTTCCATCTTTATTGTAATACAAATAATCGATGCAAACGGAACGGTGGAAACTGCCCGCATCAGGCACTAACGCCCCATTATGATATATAAAATACCATTTGCCCTTAAACTCAATAATAGCCTGGTGATTGGTATTGGAGTTTCCAGCTATCTCGTTGATAATCCCTTTATATTCCCATGGCCCGTTGATATTCCGGCTCATAGCATACGCTATTTTTTCGGGGAACTCATAAGCATAAGATAAATAATACCAGCCGTTACGCTCGTGGATCCACGGCGCTTCTGTATAATGCGGCAGGGTAATCGTTTTAATCTCGCCGTCAAGCTCGGTCATGTTGCTTTTAAGTTTAGCATAATAGCAAATGCCGTTACCCCAAAACAGGTAGGCCTGCCCGTCTTTACCAATAATAACTGTTGGGTCAATATCATCCCAGGAATGCTTAACGGCTTTCGTCATATCATTGGTAACCAAAGCACTGCCGCGCGCATCCTTAAACGGCCCCAGCGGACTATCGGACACCGCTACACCGATAGCTTTACCGTGGATAGTACCATGTTCAACAGCCACATACCAGTAAAACTTGCCATTCCGTTCTATCACCTGTGAAGCCCATGCATCATCCTTAGCCCATTTAAACTCCTTAACATTCATAGGCGAAGGATGCTCTGTCCAGTTCACCATATCGGTTGTAGTGAAGCAGGTCCAGTCGTGCATAGTATAGCCGTTATGACCGGGAGCAGCTTCATCATGTCCGGTGTACAGGTATACCTTATCCTTATAAACCATAGCCGCCGGATCGGCGGTATACTTGTGCCTGATAATGGGATTACCACCCGAATGGAAAGTGGTATCGCGGGTTGTGGCATTGGCGTATGTCAGGCTGCCAAATGCCAGGCCTAATGCGATCAGGTATTGTGATATTTTCATATTGTAATCGATTTAAATTCACCGGCCAACAGGCCTGTGCTCCTTTTCCAATTCCCTCCCTTGGGAGGGGTGCGGCCGATAAGTGCGGTGGCAGGGAGGGGTTTCTACGCTTTTTATATTGACGAAATCCTTCTCTACACATGGGCATAGCCGTCAACTTAAGCAGCTATTGAACAAAATCCCCTCTCGAGAGGGGGCGCGGAGGGACGAGCGGTGCAGGGGTGTGTTTCTGCTGTAGGCTTATCAAAGCAGAGACACACCCCTCCGCCCCTCTCAAGAGGGGAATCGCACCTTCCCCGCTTTTTATTCCTTAAGTTGACGGCTATGCTCCCAGGGGGAATCGCACGGCTCTACCTTGTTTTTCAGGTTAATTAATTCATTTCCCCACTACCGGCCATCCATCAACCCAATCCAGCTTCTCTATCCTCAGTTTCGAGATCCCCCTATCCGCCGCATCATAGCCATGGAAGATGATGTAATCGACACCGTCAAAAGTACTTACGCCATTATGGCCCACGCCATACCAGTTAGTGTCACCTGCCAGCAGGATACTGCCGCCGCCCTTGTTCATGGCTATGCCTTCTTTATCCAGGTATGGCCCTTTCAGTGTTTTTGAACGCCCGATAATCATTTTGTAAGTGCTCTTCGGCCCTTTACAGCAATAATCTATCGAAGCAAATAGGTAGAAATATTTATCGTGCTTAAATATAAAGGGCGCTTCAATGGCGTTGCCGCCGGCATCAACCGGGTTACCATCAACAGCTGGGAGATTTTCTGACGCTGTTTTTCGACGTGTAGCAATGGTTGGGATGTTATTAGGGTCCTCTGCCACGCTCAACCTGTCTTTATTCAGTTTCACCAGTTTAAGACCATCCCAAAATGAGCCAAAAACCAAATATGGCGTGCCGTCTTTGTCCGTAATTAAATTGGGGTCGATGGCATTCCAATTGGTTTTGCCGGGGATAGACTGGATCACCTTACCATGGTCGACCCATTTATAGTTGGGATTATTAGTATGAAGCGTGGTATTGGTTGCTACCCCAATAGCCGAAGTATTTTTACCAAATGCCGATACCGAGTAAAAAAGGAAATATTGTCCGTTGTAAAAAGAAATATCCGGCGCCCAAATATGTCCCTTAAAACCAGCAATAGCGTCAAGAGCCCATTGCGGAGGTGTGGCAAATACTGGTTTCTCGGCTTTCCAGTGTATCCTATCTGCCGACGACCACATGGCAATGCCGTTGCCCGTACAAAAGATGTAATACGTACTATCCTGCCGGGTCATTACCGGATCGTGTACCGATATATCAGTCCTTAGTTCCTGGGCATTGCAGAAAATGCCCGGGAACAATAAGGATATGATCAATAGGATCTTTTTCAAGGCTATTTATTTTTAAGCCTTACTACTTTAAACGAGTAAGGTTCAACTGCCAGTTTTAGGGTATTGCCCGAAATATCAATCTTGCTTTCAACAGGGCTAACTGCTGTTGGCGCCGTCAAAGAGTTTTCAGCATCCTTGTCATCGGCTTTTAGTGTAGTAACCGTGGCCTGTTTTTGATAACCTTTTGAGCCGGTAATCTTAAAGCTTACATTTTGTGCCGAAGTGCTGGTATTCACAAATTTGATCACCAGTTCATTGGTATTCTTATCTAAACTGGCAGTAGCATAGCTATCATTTTGGCCGGCTACGGCTTCGTTGTTTAACGTAAGCGGCACTACATCTGTTCCTTTATTAATGGAAAACAGTTGCTGCACATAATAATTCGGCGTAGCATAACTTTTCAGGTTATCAAACCAGATCAGGTTTGGTGTCCACTGCCAGCCTTCTACGTGTGCGAAAAGAGGGGCGTATGAAGCCATGTTCACTACATCGGCATTACGCTCCAAACCGGTCATGAAGGCCGCTTCAGACAATGCACATTCCCAATTGTTTTTGTTATCGGGGTTTACGGTTGATTTGCTTTGCGCAGCATATTCACCGGCGAAGATCTTAGGGCCTTTACGGTCGTAGTTATCATAACGGCGGGCATTATCCCTAAACCATTTTGCAGGCGCATAATAATGCTCATCCAAAATATCGGCACCTAAACCGCGGAAGGTTTTATTTAACAGTTCAAACTCTTTACCATCAGGTGATGGGCCTAAAGCCGATACGATCTTGATATCCGGGTATTTAGTTTTGATGGCTTTGGTAAAGATTTTCCAACGGTCGATATATTGCGGGCCCCATTGCTCGTTACCTACACCGATCATTTTTAAATTAAACGGTGCCGGGTGACCGAGATCGGTACGCAGCTTACCCCATTTGGTGCTGGCATCGCCATTAGCAAACTCAATCAGGTCGAGCGCGTCCTGTACGTAAGGATCAAGTTTATCCAAAGGCACCAGCTCACCGGTGTTGAATTCGCAGGCCATACCGCAATTCAGGATAGGCAGAGGCGAAGCGCCAATATCCTCGGCAGTCATGAAATACTCCATAAAGCCCAGACCGAAAGTTTGGTAATAATCAGGCGTTGGACGGTGTTTAAACTCGGTATTCCAGCGGTTAATGATATTCTCGCGTTTATCAACCGCGCCGATAGTTTTTTTCCACTGATAGCGGTTGCTCAACTCGCGGCCTTCAACAATACATCCACCGGGGAAACGTAAAAAGCCGGGCTTAAGATCAGCCAATCGCTGTACCAGGTCGGCACGCAGGCCAGCCGGGCGGTTTTTCCAGGTGTGCTCGGGGAATAGGGAGATCATATCCAGGTCGATTACGCCCTTACCGCTCATCCAAACATACAATTGGGCTTTCTGCGTTGTAGCATCCGATTTAAACTTCACGCTGTAACGGTTCCATTCTTTATCAGTTGGCGTAAGTTCGGCTTTACCTATAACGGCATCGTTATCGCCGTGCAGCTCAATATTCAGTTTTACATTGGTATCACCTTCCTGTTTGGCTATCACCGAAAAGCTGTATTCCTCGCCTTCCTTAACCCCCATCCCGCGGAAACCCTCGTTCGAGAAACCGTAAAAACCGGCATCAGTTGTGATGTAGCTTTTTATAAAGTGCGCATTCTCCGGCCGTTCAACGGCACGGTTTATTACTTCTGTACGGCCATCGCCGCCGTCCTTTTTATGTTCCTTCCATCCCATCAAAGGCATGTTGAACTCAAACGAACGGTTTTTTACCAGTTCTGCATAAACACCGCCATCGGCAGCAAGGTTAATATCCTCAAAAAATATCCCATACATGGTTGGCTGAATGTGTGCCTTTACCTTATCAGCCGCTATGGTATATTGTGTTTGCGCATGCAGCGCGGTAAAAGTACCGGCAGCACACAGCATTAAAAAAGCTCTCTTTAGCATCGCTTATTTATTTGGAGAATTTGTAAATGGTTACCGTATGGTAAGTTTGGCCTGGCTTTAACACGGTTGAAGCAAACGCCGGCTGGTTTGGCGCATCCGGAAAATGCTGGGTTTCCAAACAAAACGCCGAACGGTAAGGATAGGCTTTGCCGCCTTTACCATCTTTGGTTTCGCCGGTTAAAAAATTGCCTGAGTAAAATTGCAAGCCGGGCTCTTCGGTGAATACCTCCATAGTAATGCCGGTAACTGTACTCTTAACAGTAGCAATTGGAGTGCTAAGGTCATGCTTGTTCAATACAAAGTTATGATCATAACCTTTGCCGTTTTTCAGTTGCTCATCAGCAATGCCAATGTCTTTACCAATGGTTTTTGAAGTGGTAAAATCAAATGGGGTACCTTTAACCGGCTGCAGCTTGCCTGTCGGGATCAACGTGGTATCTACCGGCAAAAATGCATCCGCATTTATTTGCAGTACATTGTCGGTAATAGTTGGGTTGCCCGCGCCATTCAGGTTAAAGTATGCGTGATTGGTTAAATTAACGATGGTAGTTTTATCGGTAGTTGCTTTATATTCAATCTTAAGCGCGTTGTCATCACCCAAAGTATAAACCACTGTTGCAGTTAAATTGCCCGGATAACCGCCTTCGCCGTCTTTTGAAATATAAGTAAATTCCAGCTGCGAAGCGCTCAGTTGCTTAGCCGCAAACACCTTTCCGTAAAAGCCGTTGAAGCCGCCATGCAGGGTGTTTACACCATCGTTAATATCCAGCTGATAAGCTTTGCCATCCAAGGTAAATTTACCTTTGGCAATACGGTTACCATAGCGGCCTATAATGGCGCCGAAATACGGCTCCTTTGGTTTTTGATAGCTTTTCAATGAATCGTAACCTAAAATAACATCGGTAGCCTTACCGTCTTTATCAGGTACCAGTAAGCTTACCAGCCTGCCGCCATAATTGGTAACGGCCACTGTTGCGCCGCTGTTATTTTTCAGGGTAAAGAGTTTTACTTTCTTCCCCTGTACATCGGCCTCAAAATTGGCCGAATCGGGTATTGACTGGGTAGTTACCGAGGTCGAATCTTTCACGGTTGAATCAGTTGCTTTTGGATTACCGTTACAAGCCGCAAAAAGCGCTGCCGAACAGCTTAACATCATTAATAAATTCTTGTTATTCTTCATAATTTGAGGTTGTTAGCTTGCTTTTTAAAGCATTTTCCGTTTAACTATTATAATTTCCGGAACAAATAAATTGGTTTAACTAATGGTTTGGGAATCAGTGAGACCAATGTATAAAAATTAATTTATAATTGTTAAAAAAACACTTAAAATATTTAATTTAAAAAAGCCCGCCTCGCGCGGGACTTTCTTATTCAAAAATCAAATATTTCAACTAAACACCTGCAGCCTTGGCATGGTCGGCCAGGAACTGCGCAAGTCCGTTATCTGTAAGCGGATGTTTTAGCAAAGCGGTAATAGCACTCAGCGGACCGGTTATCACATCGGCACCCAGCTTAGCGCAGTTAACGATGTGCATAGCATGGCGTACCGAAGCTGCCAGGATCTGTGTTTCATAACCGTAGTTATCATAAATCAGCCTGATATCTTCAATCAGTTGCAAACCATCAGTTGAGATATCATCTAAACGACCAATAAACGGTGATACGTAAGTAGCACCAGCCTTAGCCGCCAAAAGGGCCTGACCTGCCGAAAACACCAGCGTACAATTGGTTTTAATTCCTTTTTGCTTAAAATACTTTAAAGCTTTCACGCCATCTTTTATCATGGGCAGCTTTACCACAATGCGCTCGTGAAGAGCAGCCAGCGCTTCGCCTTCGGCAACCATCTCGTCAAAAGTGGTTGATATAACTTCGGCACTTACATCGCCATCGGTAATTTCACAAATGGCTTTGTAGTGGTTAATGATATTTTCATGGCCGGTAATACCTTCTTTAGCCATCAATGATGGGTTGGTGGTAACGCCGTCTAATACGCCCAGGTCGTGGGCTTCTTTAATTTGTGCCAGGTTGGCTGTGTCAATAAAAAACTTCATTTTATAAATTATTGTACTTACCAGAATTTAGCATAAAGCATGGTAAGCAGGATAAGTGTAACTACAATTAATGCCATGGTTGATTTCTCAACCTTGAACATACTACGCGGAATTTCAAATGCTTTCGGATTAACTTTCGGTCCGGCAAGGCTTATGGCCACCATCACAATAATGGTAAACATGAAAGATAGCCCCATACAAATCAGGAACGGAATCTCATAGCCGCCTTTTCCATTAGGGAAAGCTGTATAAAGCAGGGTTTCGTTACCAAACAATTTTGGTGCATAGTTATTGAACAATACCGACATGCCAAAGCCTGTCAAAATACCTGCAATAGCGGCTGCGCCTGTGGTACGTTTCCAGAAGAAACCTAAAATAAAAATGGCGAAGATCCCCGGGCTGATAAAGCCGGTGTATTTCTGGATAAAGGTGAAGCCGCCTTCGCCGCCTATGCCTAAAAGATCTTTCCAGGTAAGCATGATAGAGAACACTAATGCAGCCAAAATAGTAAGCCTGCCTACATTAACCATACTTTTTTCACTGGCCTCTTTAATGATGTGTTTTTTGTAAATATCAAGCGTAAAAATAGTACTGATACTGTTAGCCTTACCCGCAAGCGAAGCCACAATAGCAGCCGTCAAAGCCGCAACAGAAAGACCTTTCAAACCGGTTGGCAAAAAGCCCAATATAGCCGAGTAAGCATTATCCGAATTAAAGTGACCACCCGATGCCATTTCTTGTTGCAAGCCACCGTTTTTGTACAATACGTAAGCAGCAATACCCGGTAATACCACTATAACAGGCATAGCCAGTTTCATTAAACCTGCAAAAAGGATCCCTGTACGGGCAGTTTTCAGGTTAGCACCCAAAGCCCTTTGTGTGATGTATTGGTTACAGCCCCAGTAGTTCAGGTTCACTATCCACTGACCGGCAAAATACATAGCAATACCAGGCAGCGCAAGGTATTTGTTGATCTCTGCCTGCGGAGCGCCCGGTTTAGGTTTAGCCATCATCATTTTAAAGTGATCTGGTGCATCGCTCATCATTTTATTTAGACCCGCCATGGCGTCTTTGCCCAAACCAAAATGCTCGCTAACCAAAGTAAGCGCTATATAAGTGGTAGCCAAACCGCCAACAACCAGCACCAATACCTGTATAACATCGGTAAAACCGATCACCTTCATACCGCCAAGGGTAATGAACAAGGCAAAAATAGACAGCGCGATAATGATCTCGTGCAGGTATCCGCCACCCATTAAGTTGTTAATGGCCAATGCACCCAGGTAAAGTATAGAAGTTAGGTTAACTAACACATACAACAATAGCCAGAAAATGGCCATGATAAAACTTACCGTTTCATTATACCGCGTATGCAGAAATTGCGGCATGGTGAAAATCTTATTTTTGAGGTATACCGGTATAAACCATACAGCCACAATGATCAGCGCTATGGCAGCAACCCATTCGTAAGCTGCAACGGCCAAACCCACGGCAAAACCCTGTCCGCTGGTGCCTATAAATTGCTCGGCAGATATATTCGACGCGATTAGCGAAGCACCAATGGCCCACCATGTAAGCGACCCCTCGGCCAGGAAAAAGTCGTGACTATCAGATACGCCTTTGATCTTTTTACGGCTGTATACCCAGTACCCGTAGCTCGTAACTACAATAAAATAGATTACGAAGATCACGTAATCGATAGTGGAAAATTTGTTCATTATTTGGTTTAAAATTTAGTTTTATTGGGAGTTTATTAGTTTATGGCTTACTTGCGATTTGCATTTAGTTTTATTTCCTTATTAGTACTGTTACAACTACAGATACCCATTATTAATAGTTGTGTGTTATTTATGCTAACCGAGTATTTCTTTTCAATTTTTAATATCAATTATTAAACATCATCATCAGGGCGTTACCTGCGGCCGGGCTATCCGCTCATACTGCACAAGGCCTTATTCACTGGCCGGTATCCGCTGCTATCCCTAACGCGTTTTATTACTTATGTCATTGCGAGCGTAGCGCGGCAATCTCGTAGCCATGCTCTGTAAGGCGGCTATGCATTGCTACGAGATTGCCACGTCGCCCCGTTTGCACAATCCCTTACCGCTCCTCGCAATGACATTTTATTTTTTACGTCATCCTCGTCTGCCGCCACTCGGCCGGAGTCGGGCGGCGGCTTTTTATATTTTTTAAAGTCCCCCTTTCAGGGGGAGATTTAGAGGGGGCTATTTATAAGCCGCGTCATTCCACCTGATCTCGTTCCTGAACTGATCAAGCTTGGTGTCTTTGCCTATACGCAAAAACTCGATACCAGCCATATCAGCGAAATCATTGATCAACTCGGCCGACAGGTTTTGGCTGTATGCGGTGTGGTGTGCACCACCGGCGTAGATCCAGGCCGCGCAACCGGTTTTCATATCGGGCAGTGGCTTCCAAAGCACCCTTGCAACTGGCAATTTCGGCAGGTCTTCAATAGGCTCAATGGCTTCAACCTCGTTAACAATTAAACGGAAACGGTTACCCATATCCACGATAGAAGCGTTCAACGCAGCACCGCCAGCCACGTTAAATACCAAACGTGCCGGATCGGCCTTACCGCCAATGCCTAAAGCATGTACTTCTAACGCTGCTTTGCCATTAGCTAAGCTGCTGTCAACCTCAAGCATGTGTGAGCCTAAAACCAAGGCATTGTTCGGATCAAAGTGGTAAGTATAATCTTCCATGAAAGCGTTACCGCCTGGTAAACCAGCACCCATTACTTTGAATGCACGTACCAGGGCAGCAGTTTTCCAGTCGCCTTCACCAGCAAAACCGTAACCATCGGCCATTAAGCGCTGCGAAGCAATACCCGGTAACTGGATCATGCCGTGCAGGTCTTCAAACGTATCGCTGAAACCTTTGAAGCCGCCATCTTGTAAAAATTTACGTAAGCCAAGTTCAATTTTAGCAGCGTCATAAACCGACTGATACCTCGCACCGCCTTGCTTAAGGTCATCGGCCATAGTGTAAGTAGCCTCGTACTCATCTGTAAGGGCTTTAACCTCAGCATCGCTGATGCTGTCAACAACGGCAACCAGATCGCCGATACCATAAGTATTTACCGCGAACCCAAATTTCAATTCGGCCTCAACTTTATCACCATCGGTAACAGCTACAAAGCGCATGTTATCGCCAAAGCGAACAAATTTAGCGCCTTGCCAGTCGTACCAGCCTGCTGCCGCACGGCTCCAGCTTTCAATGTCTTTCAATACTTCGCTATCCTGCCAGTGGCCAACAACTACTTTACGGTTCAAGCGCATACGTGATACCATGAAACCGAATTCCCTGTCGCCGTGGGCGCTTTGGTTCAGGTTCATGAAATCCATATCAATTGAACTCCATGGAATATCGCGGTTATATTGGGTATGCAGGTGCAGCATCGGTTTTTTAAGGATGCTTAACCCACGAATCCACATTTTAGCAGGCGAAAAAGTATGCATCCAGGCAATAACACCGATACAGTTTTCAGCAACGTTAGCCTGCTGTAAAGTGTTATAGATTTCTTCGGTTGATTTAACAACTGGTTTGTACACTACCCGCACAGGAATATTGGCAGCGCCATCAATACCTTTAGCAATTTCCTGCGAGTGCTCGGCAACTTTTTTCAGTGTTTCTTCTCCGTATAAATTCTGGCTCCCGGTTATGAACCATACTTCAAATGTTTTCAGATCGATCATTATAATTAATTATTGATTTAGCGAATGAGTGATTTAGTGAATTGGTTTAGTTTTTTGGCGACAGCCTGAATAATGCTGCGCCGTGTTTGTTTATTTTTTGCTGATAGCTTGTTTTGTACTGGCCAACATCCTGTTTTTTCCACAGGTCGCGTACAGTTACCTTGCCTTTCAGGCCCAGGTCTTTGAAGTTCAGGGATACGGATTTATCATCATCGCCGATATTGAAAAAGGCGGCATAAATATCCTTGCTGCCGGGGATCTGCGAATACCAGATCATGGCGCCACCTTTTTTGTATAACTGCTTGGGATTCGATCCTTTTTGGTTTACCGCAATTACCTCATCATTGGTAAAAAGCTTCAACTCAAAATCGCGGTTCTCGGGCAGGTTGCCTCCTATCATCAGTGGTGAACGGAAGATACTCCAAAACGTCATATGGGTATATTCCTCATCTTCAGTAAAACGGCTAAAGCGCTCCTGGCCTACAGGTCCACGTTTACTCAGCTTGCCAATCTGGATCATGTCGCAATCGGGCCAGTGACCGGGGCCGCTTACGCCTTCCCAGCTTTTAGCATAATCAAACATGTGCAGGATCTCTTTCCAGTTATCCCAAAAATCATCAGCCATGCGCCACATATTGGCATATTTGGTAGCATGAGCCGCTTGCGCAACCGGGGTTTCACCGGGCGATAAGCTTAATACAACAGGCCTGCCGCATTGCTGAATGGCTTTCTGATAACCTTCAACCTCGGCATTACTATATGGGCGTGAAAGGTCATCTACCTTAATAAAATCAACTCCCCACGAAGCATAAAGCTCCAGCAGCGAGTTCAGGTATTCCTGCGCGCCGGGCTTTTTCATATCCAGCCCGTACATGTGGTTCATCCATGGGCATTTTGAGTTGGTGTCAGCCACCATATCGGCAGTAATGCCATTGGTACCTTTAACCGGCGATTTTGACCAAACAGCTTGTCTCGGGATGCCGCGCATAACGTGGATCCCAAATTTTAAGCCTTTGCTGTGAATATAATCGCCCAGCGGTTTAAAACCGTTACCGCCAAACGCTGATGGAAATTTAGTGGGTTGCGGAGTTAACCTTCCCCATTTATCCATAGTTAACCATGGAACATATGAACCATCCTGTAAACGCAATTGGAAGGGGTTGCCGATATTGCTGCCCGGCGGGTTATCGTACGACCATAAAAAGTCGACTACCACATACTCCCAGCCATGTCGTTTCAGATGCTCTGCCATGTAATCGGCATTGGCCTTAACTTCATCTTCATGTACTGCCGAACCAAAACAGTTATAACTGTTCCAGCCCATAGGCGGTGTAGCTGCCACCTGTGCCGATAAACGGGTGCAGGCAAAAAAACAAAGCAGCAGGAAAAACAGGTTTATTTTTTTCATCAGGCTTATTGTCCGTAATATGAATCGGGTCCGTGTTTACGTTCGTAATGCTTTTTAATTAGTGCATCTTTTAAGCGGGGGGCGCTTTTATCAATTTGCTCGGTAAGGTAAGCCATCTGGGCTACAGCTTCCAGTACGGCGCTGTTATACACCGCTTTTTCGGCGGTTTTACCCCAGGTAAACGGCGCGTGGTTACCAACCAACACCATTTCAACCTCTTTATAATCCAGGCCTTTTTCTTCAAAGCATTCCATGATCTGGAAACCGGTTTGATACTCGTAGTTACCTTTAATCATTTCGTCATTCATGGGTGGGGCGCAAGGGATATCAACCGTTAAATGATCTGCATGGGTAGTACCGAAGATCGGGATATCACGTTGCGACTGTGCCCAGGCTGTTCCGTAGGTGGAGTGTGTATGCACAATACCATTGATGCCTTCCCAGTGTTTATAAAGTACGGCATGTGTTTTGGTATCGCTTGATGGGCGCAGATCGCCTTCGATGGTGTTGCCATCAAAATCAACGATTACCATTTTTTCCGGTGACAAGTCTTCATAAGGCACGCCGCTTGGTTTTATCGCAAATACACCTAATTCCCTGTCGGCGGCGCTTACGTTACCAAAAGTGAACAGCACCAGGCCCAATTTGGGCAGCTGCATATTGGCATTATAGGCACTAAGCCTTATATGATCATATTTACTCATGTCTTTATTAAGCGTTTTGCAGTTCAGGATTATTTTTCAAAGCAACTTCGGCAGCTACAAACTTGCCCAATATGCTGTATTGGTTATAGCGTTGCTGATAAACTTCCTTCAACGCGATGTTTGGCTCATAAACCACGTCAAAGCCGCGGCCCATGGCTGTCATAGCCTCTTCGATAGTTGGGTAGATACCGGCAACCACCGCAGCAAACATCGCAGCGCCCAAAGCACAGGTATGTTTAAACTGGTGAATGCGGATAGGCATTCCCAAAACATCAGCCATCATTTGCATCACGAAAGGTGATTTTTTTGCTACGCCGCCGATACCGATGATCCCTTTAACCGGGATACCCTCGCTGATAAAGCGGTCAACAATGCTCTTGGCACCAAAGCAGGTGGCCTCGGCCAGCGCACGGAATACCCGTGGTGCATCGCTGCCTAAACCCAAACCGGTAATAGCTCCTTTTAATTCCTGGTTGGCATCCGGTGTACGCCTGCCGTTAAACCAATCAATAGCCAGCTCATTGCTTTCTTCGATGGGTAACAATGCTGCCTGCCTGCTCAATTCAGGGATGATCATTTCTGAAATTTCTTCCTTCAACGCTTCGGCAGTGGCCGCGTCAATTACCTGCGATTGTGAAAGCAGGTTATTTAATGGCCAGGCCAGGATGTTTTTGAACCAGGCATAAGTATCACCAAAAGCCGATTGACCAGCCTCTAAACCTGCCATTCCCGGAATAACCGAGCCATTCACCTGTCCGCAGATACCGCGTACCAGTTTGCCTTCCATCTCTGATGTTGGGGCAACCAGGATATCGCAGGTTGATGTGCCCATTACCTTGCTCAGGTGATAAGGCTCAATCTGACCGCCAACAGCGCCCATGTGCGCGTCAAAAGCGCCGGTACCTACAATCACATCGGTTGAGAGTCCCAATATCTCCGCCCACTCCGCGCTAAGGTTTCCGGCTGCTTCATCGGCCGTGTATGTATCTTCATATAATTTATCCCTGAAACCAGCCAGCACCGGATCAAGAGAAACAAAAAATTCTTCAGGAGGCAGGCCATTAAATTCTTCGGCCCAAAGGGCTTTGTGACCAGCAGAGCAACGGCCGCGTTTAATGGCCTTAACATCGGTACCACCGGTTAACAGGAAGGGGACCCAGTCGCAATGCTCGACCCATGAGGCAGCAGCATCACGTACACTTTTATCAACCCTTAGTACATGCAGCAGTTTAGCCCAAAACCACTCTGACGAGTAGATACCGCCAACATATTTCAAATAATTGGTATCAAATTTTGCAGCATGTTCATTGATCTGCGCTGCTTCTTTAACCGAAGTATGATCTTTCCACAATACAAACATGGCATTGGGGTTAGTTTCAAAACCGGGGGTTAAGGCAAGCGGAGTACCGGCAGCATCAACCGCAACGGGGGTTGAGCCGGTGGTATCAACAGAAATGCCTTTTATATTTTTTGCGATGGCTTCACCGCCGGCCTGTGCAATACAATCTTTAATAGTGGCTTTAAGTCCGTCGATATAATCCTGCGGATGCTGGCGGAACTGGTTTTCGGCAGGTACACAATACTTGCCATCGCGCCAACGGGGGTAATTAAATACTGATGATGCTATTTCTTCTCCGTTGGCCGCGTTTACTATCACGGAGCGCACGGAGTCAGACCCGTAATCAACCCCGATCACTAATTGGTTATTGCTCATATAAAGATTTATAATTATTGTCGAAATAACACTTAATTTTTGACAAAGAAAAATTTTATTTAAAATTTTATTCAGATAAAATGCATTATTTACTTAAAGGAACCTTTTGGCCTGTAAAAAAGTCATTACATAGTTCAAGTACCTGTCGAAAAAATCGCCGGTACGTCTATTCAGCCCGGCAATAATTAGTGTTCTTTTAACAATATAAAATAAGCTTTACAAAACGGATTGGCTGTTTTGGGGTGGTAAAACGTTTAATTTACTCATACAGTATATAGCGTTGCCGTTACTAAAAATGAATCCGGCGCACTGGGAAAATCAAATAACATCTTTGCCCTTGTGACAACACTTTTCCGGCAAACCAATAAAAAAGCGGAACAGTCAATCACGACCAATTCCGCTTAAAACTGTAACAAAAACTATCTGATTATTTAACGCCATTTGCCGCGTCCATGATGACTTTGGCAACGGCCTCAGGCTGCGAAATGAAGATCACGTGGCTGCCTTTTACCTCTGTTACTTTTGCACCGGCACGTTTGTACATGGTACGCTCAACATCGGGCACAATGCTTTTATCTTCGGTGGCCACTATAGCATAGCTTGGTTTGGTTTTCCATGCCGCTTCGGCAACAGGCGTAACAAAACATTGAACCGAAGTTGGCCCCTGCGATGCAAACATGAAGTCGGCTTCGGCTTTACTTAGGTCGCCGGCAAAACCGCCATGAAATTTGGCTTTATCATAGTAAACAAAACCTTTATCATCCGGCGGCAAAATACCGTTTTCGGGAGCCGGAGGAGCCGACTGTACCCATTTTATCGTATTTTCCCCTTTATCGGGCATAAAAGCGGCTATATAAACCAACGCTACTACTTTTGAATTATTCCCGGCTTCGGTAATTACCGTACCACCATAAGAGTGGCCTACCAATACCGTCGGGCCATCCTGTTTATCCAGGATCCGGTTGGCAGCGTCAACATCGTCCTTTAAAGAAGTAAGCGGGTTTTGCACCACGGTAACATTATAACCTTTTTTTGTAAGGATATTGTACACGGCCTTAAAGCCCGAGCCATCGGCAAAGGCCCCATGCACTAATACAATGTTTTTAACAGGCTGTGCCTGGGCAGCGGCCTTAAAAGTAAAGGCAAACAAGCTGCCTAATAAGATAGTCGCCGCAACTAAATGTGCTTTTAAGCGGCCTTTCATGAATTTTGTGTTCATTTTTTACTAGAGTTTAAGTTTCATAAATAATACTGTTGACAGCACCATTTCAAAGCTTGCTCCAAAAACACAAAATACTATTAATCAATGCATTAATTAAAATACAGCTACCCAACATTTACGATATATCGGGTTTTACACGATAGCTTTCTCCATATATCATTACCCATTGTTAGCTATTCGCCATGGCAACAATATCTTTTCCATCTAATATCCAGCGGCCGGCGCTGCGGTTCGCGGTATTGATCATGGCTTTCCCAACTTCCTCAAGCGTAATAAAACCTTTTGGGTAAATAAGGCGGCCTATGGGGTACATCCAACTGATGTATTTATAAAACGGCAATGTGTTTTTTGCCCCCTTAAAGCTTTTCATAAATCCCGGCCTGAAGTTGAATACCTGTTTGAAGGGCAGCTTCATCAAATCATTTTCGGTTTTGCCTTTTACCCGGGCCCACATACTGCGGCCTTTTTCTGTACTGTCTGTACCGGCACCAGATACATAACAAAAAGTCATATCCGGATTAATTCGGCTCAAAATTTCGGCCACGTGCATAGTGAGCAGGTAAGTCACTTTATAATAAGCTTCTTCGCTCATCCCTACCGACGAAACGCCTAAACAAAAAAAGCAGGCATTGTAACCTTCTAACTGATCCTGAATGGGTGTAAGGTTAAAAAAATCAGTATGTATAATTTCCTTTAGTTTAGGATGTGTTACACCGCAGGGTTTACGGTTAATAACTAATACTGCTTCAACCTTATCGCTCAATAAGCATTGGTGCAATGCACCCTCGCCTACCATGCCGGTGGCTCCTGTTATAATAGCCCTTACTTTATTGGTTGTTTCCATGATACTGATGTAGCCGATTATACCTTTAAAATATTGTATCTTATAGCAGATTTATTTACCTATTCCTATACCGTGTGTTAATTATATGTTACAATACAAACAATTATATAACCATAACGCTTTAACAATAAATTAGTTGAAGATGCCGAAATGGTTAAAGGTAACCTTAAAGATCGCCGGAGCGCTTGTTGGTTTAATTATAATTATGTTTACTGCCTTTACTGTTTATGTTAATAATAATAAACAGAAGGTGCTTGCTATGATCACCTCCGAGCTTAATAAAAACCTGAACGGCACACTAACCATTGGCACTATTGATCCAACATTATTTAAAGGTTTTCCGGGAGTGTCTGTCGAACTGAAAGATGTAGTACTGAAAGATAACCGCTGGGCGCAACATCATCATACATTGCTTACCGCCAAAGAGCTTGAAGTATCCGTAAATGCCTCGGCCCTTTTAAAGGGCGAAGTGGTAATCAATAAAGTCGATATCAGCAATGCTGATATCGACCTGTTTACCGACAGCACCGGTTATAGCAATACATCTATATTTAAAACAAAACCTACAGTTGAAAAAGACCCGAAAGAAAAACAAACCAGCTCTTCCACACAAATTGGCAGATTTTCTTTAAACAAGGTAAACTTTGTTGTTGACGATCGTCATGCTTCCAAACTGTTCAAATTTGCGGTTAACGATATCCAGGGCCGGATGGAGTATCCTGCTAAAGGGTGGAACGCCGATATCGACCTGAATACCATGGTAAACAGCTTTTCCTTTAATACCAAAAAGGGGAGCTTCATGAAAAACAGGCTGCTCAAGGGGCATTTTGATATTAGCTATAATTATGACTCGCAGGTTATTAACGTAGCACCTAATAACTTAAATATAGGTGATGACACATTCAACGTTACTGCCAGGTTTGAGCTTAAAAAACCTGAAACCCCTTTTACAATTAACTTAAAGGTTAATGACATTTTATGGACCAGCGCTGCCAATCTGCTTGCGGCCAACATCACCAAAAGCCTCAAAATGTTCGACCTGAAAAAGCCCATTGATGTAACCTGCGATCTGAGAGGGGCTTTCGGCGTTAAGGGCGATCCATCTATTTACGTTACTGCCAAGGCAAAGAATAACGTTTTGAAAACCCAGGGCGGTACAATCGAAAATTGCAGCTTTAACGGAACGTTCAGCAACAACTATATTAATGGCAGGGGTCTGGGCGATGAAAATTCGGTAATCAGGCTTTATCATTTTAACGGCAACTATAAAGAAATCCCTTTTACTATCGATACTGCGTTTATCAACAACCTGAATACACCTGTCGCCACAGGGATTTTCAGGTCACGCTTTCCGGTTAGCAAACTCAACGCCATCATAGGAGATGAAAGCCTTAAATTTACTAAGGGGATTGCCGATCTGAAACTGGCTTATAAGGCTGATATCGTGAATTTCAAATTCACCAAACCCTTCGTTACCGGTAATGTAGATATAAAAAATGCAGATGTAAGTTACCTGCCCCGCAACCTGGTATTTAAAAACAACTCCATTGCCTTAAAATTTACCGATAAAGATCTCTACATAAATAATATCCGCCTGCAAAATGGCGGTAGCGTAGTGTACATGCAGGGTAAGGTGAGCAATTTCCTCAACCTGTATTATACCGATCCACAAAAGATTTTGATTGTATGGCAGATCACCAGTCCGCAGATATATCTTGGCGAGTTTTTAGGCTTCCTGAACAACCGCGGATACGAACGCAGTAAAAGCAGTGCAGGAACGGGCAAAAGGATGTCCAATGCTAAAATTACCAGCCAGCTTAATACCGCCTTTGATAAAGGGCAGGCCGAACTTCATCTGCGCTTAGCCAAAGTATATTATAAAAAGTTTTTGGCGACAGATGTTAATGCCGATATCCTTTTAGCCGACAACACCATGAAAATGCGCAATGTAAGCCTTAAAAGCTCGGGCGGGTCATTAAACTTAAGCGGCCTGGTACAGCAGGGACCAATCAATAATTTTGCTATCAGTACTACCATTAACCATGTTAATACTAATACATTCTTTGCATCGTTTAACAATTTTGGGTTAAAGGATTTTACGAGTGATAACCTCAGGGGCTTCCTTTCGGCAAGGGCCGATATTAAGGGGGGGATCAATAATGCGGGTAACCTGGTACCTAAATCAATAAGGGGAACCGCTATGGTAAACCTGAAAGAGGGTGCCCTGGTCAATTTTTCGCCGATAAAAAGTGTGGGTAAGTTTGCTTTTCCCTTCCGCGATCTGGATAACATTACTTTTAGTGACCTGAAAGCCCAATTTGATATCAATGGCGATAAAATCAAAATTGCGCCCATGCAAATTAACTCCAGCGTGCTCAATATGGACATTGAGGGTACTTATTCGCTATCGCGGGGTACTAACATTGCACTTGATGTACCGATACGAAACCCGAAGAATGACAGCAAAATAGCAGATGAAACCGAACGTAATAAAAAACGTATGAAAGGCATTGTTTTACACATACTTGCCACCGATGGCGATGAAGGTAAAATAAAAATTAAGTGGAACAAAAACCATAAAAAAACAAAAGCAGATGATGATGAGCAGAAGACAGATGACACCCAACAAGCGCCTGAACCTAAACAAGATTAGCTTAATTGCATACAATCGTTACTTTAACCGTTGTTTCATGGTGTTTAAATGACACTATAATAGCAAATAAATGTTTATCTTTGTGCTGTTCATTATAGGGTAATATGTTGATTAAACATTTATTGGTTAGCACATTATTTTAAAACTTTTAAACCGCTCGTTCCTTACAGCAATAATATCAGAAGAAAACCCTCGTTTTAAATATTAAATACTTATCCCGGGTTCACAAATAAAGAAGGAAGCAAAGTTTAATGTAGTCTGTTTTAACTCCGGTTGTTTAACCCGGCACATGTATCTTATTGAACCGTTTTTAGCTTAATAATCTGTATTAAAAAATGAGACAACTTAAAATATCCCAATCAATCACTAACCGCGAATCGGCATCGCTCGAAAAATACCTGCATGATATTGGCAAGGTAGATTTGATCACAGCTGAGGAGGAAGTGATCCTGGCGCAAAAGATCCGTGAGGGCGACCAGGTAGCGTTAGAACGTTTGACAAAAACAAACCTTCGCTTTGTGGTATCGGTTGCTAAGCAGTACCAAAACCAGGGCCTTACCCTGGGCGACTTAATAAACGAAGGAAACCTTGGTTTAATTAAAGCGGCAAAACGCTTTGACGAAACCAAAGGCTTTAAATTTATTTCATATGCCGTATGGTGGATCCGTCAGTCAATCCTGTCGGCCATTGCCGAGCAATCGCGTATTGTGCGTTTACCACTGAACCAAATTGGTTCATTGAGCAAAATACACAAAGCAGCTTCAAAACTGGAGCAGGAATTTGAAAGACAGCCAACACCCGAAGAACTTGCAGACAACCTGGAAATTTCGGTTGATAAAATTGCCGATTCGATGAATAACGCCGGCAGGCAGATTTCAATGGACGCACCTTTTATCCAGGGTGAAGAAAACACCTTGCTTGACGTATTGGCCAGCTCTGATGCAGCAACCGATACCGAAGTAATGGCCGATTCATTATCACAGGAAATTAAACGCTCATTAGGCATCCTTGCCGAGCGCGACCGTGAAGTGCTGATGTTATTTTTTGGCCTTGGTGGCCATGCACCTCACTCATTAGAGGAAATAGGTGAAAAATTTGATTTAACCCGCGAGCGTGTCCGCCAGTTGAAAGACAAGGCTTTGATGCGTTTACGCCACAATTCAAAATCAAACCTGTTACAATCATACTTAAACTAATCCAGGATATCCGCCTGAGTTTTTATACCAAAACCGCGAATGAGATTTCATTCGCGTTTTTTTTTGTGGGATGATGTTTTTAATTCCCTCCCTTGGGAGGGATGTGTTGGAATGTGTAATGACAGGGAGGGGTTTATACAACATTGCCCAATTGAAGAAACCCCTCCCTACACCCTCCCAAGGGAGGGAATCGCACAATCCCGTACTTTTTTATTTACTCCCCGCAAACCCTTTCCCCTTACGATACTGCGGCAACTCGTACCACGCCTTTGCAGGTCGGCTTGCAGGGAAGCCATGCTCGGCCCGGTAAGCTTTTCGCTCGGCAGTGAAATGCCACCAGCTTTTGCCAGTGTTACCATGTTTAATATAATCTGCCAATAATCGGTATGAATCCTCCACGCATGGATCGGCCCAGGCACCCACATGCCGTTCAAATGCATTGAATAGTTCAACCGGGTCTTTTCCTTCCAGTTGTTGTAATGAGTAATACCCTTGCTGTATCAGTTCAGTTGCAAAATTGATCCCTAATGACGGAATACTTTGGAACTCAATCAACGCGTTGATCTCCCTGGCACGTTCGGTATCCGCATTCAATATCATTGCAACTTCATCCGGGGCGAAAGTAGTGAGATCGGCTATTTTTGTTTTTTGAGCCCGGAGAATAGCTTTCTCTTCTGCCGTTAAAAGCAGGTTAATTGATTTCTTCATAATTCAGGCAGGTATATAACTAAGTTAAAAAGGAATCCTGAGAAATAAAAAAGCCTTCCAAACTAAATTGAAAGGCTTTCGAACATCCGCACATTTAAAATCTGTACAGGTGCAATCAAAATTTATTTCATCAATTTGATAAAGTCATCAAACAAATACCTTGAATCATGCGGACCAGGTGAAGACTCAGGGTGATATTGCACCGAGAAGGCTTTTTTACCTTTTACGCGAATGCCTTCGATAGATTGGTCGTTCAGGTTAACGTGGGTGATCTCTACCTTATCCGAAGCACGTACGGCTTCCGGCACTACACCAAACCCATGGTTTTGAGAAGTAACCTCGCAATGGTTAATGATGATATTTTTTACCGGGTGGTTTAAACCACGGTGACCGTTAAACATTTTTTGAGTTGGGATATCGTTAGCCAAAGCCAGCAACTGGTGGCCTAAGCAAATACCGAACATCGGCTTATCAGCAGCTAAAATCTCCTTTACAGTTTCAACCGCATAAGGCATCGCTGATGGATCGCCGGGACCGTTTGAAATGAAATAGCCTGTAGGGGCAAAATCTTTCTCCATTTCGGCATAAGTAGTTTTTGCAGGGAATACTTTGGCATAAACCTCGCGCGAATCAAAATTGCGAAGGATGTTTTTCTTTACACCAAGGTCAAGCACCGCTACACGATAAGGAGCATCCTCGCTGCCAAAAGTATAGGTTTCGGTAGTTGATACCTGCGATGAAAGCTCCAGGCCATCCATAGAAGGCACCAGGTCAAGTTTTGCTTTCAGTTCATCCAGGTCTAATATTTCTGATGAAATGATGGCGTTCATAGCGCCTTTATCACGAATGTGGCGAACAAGCTGACGGGTATCTATATCAGATATACCAACTATGTTTTGCTCCTGGAAATAATCCTGTATCGATTCATCGGCCTGTTTACGGCTGTAGGCGATGTTATAGTTTTTGCAAACCAGGCCTGCAATCTGGATCCTGCCCGATTCAACTTCTTCGTTAGCAATACCGTAGTTACCAATGTGCGCATTGGTGGTTACCATAATTTGCCCAAAGTATGAAGGGTCGGTAAAAATTTCCTGGTAGCCGGTCATGCCGGTATTAAAACAAATCTCGCCGGTGGTAGTACCCATTTTGCCCGCAGCTTTACCGTAAAAAACGGTACCGTCGGCAAGCAGCAATATAGCCGGTAATTTGGTGAAATAATTCATCGCTTAAAAAAATTGAAAGGGTTAAATGATCGGATCGCCTGGTTCAAAGCCCCGTGAAAACTGATAGAAATATTGAAGTAAGGAACTTCCGGATTCACGGCGCAAAAGTAGAAAATAATTTCGGATTTCGGGTGTGAGATTTTGGAATTATTTTGATTTCGGATTTATTAGGCTTTCTGCCGATAAAATAACAAATCAAAAACAGAAAAATCCGAAATCGAAATTTCGAAATCCGAAATCCAATTAATCCAAAATCAAAAAGTACCTTTGCACTGCGATAACACATTTATCAATGTCTGTAAATAAAGAAATAAAGCGTATCACCACCAATACCATCCAGGAGATGAAGGTTCGTGGCGAAAAGATCTCTATGCTTACCGCATATGACTATTCGATGGCTACCATAGTCGACGATGCCGGGACTGATATCATCCTTGTTGGTGATTCGGCCTCCAATGTGATGGCGGGTCACGAAACTACGCTGCCTATAACGCTCGACCAGATGATCTATCATGCATCATCTGTGGTACGTGCGGCTAAACGTGCATTGGTGGTTGTCGATCTGCCTTTTGGATCATACCAGGGCAACTCAAAGGAAGCGCTGAACTCAGCCATCCGCATTATGAAGGAAGCCGGGGCACACGCCGTTAAAATTGAAGGCGGCGTTGAAATAGCCGAATCAGTTAGCCGGATCTTAACCGCCGGCATCCCGGTAATGGGGCACCTTGGCCTTACACCGCAATCCATATATAAATTTGGAACGTACACCGTACGCGCCAAACATGAAGCCGAGGCACAAAAACTGCGTGATGATGCCCTTAAACTCCAGGAACTTGGCTGCTTTGGTATTGTATTGGAAAAAATCCCGGCCAAACTGGCGCAGGAAGTATCTGAAAGTCTGCAAATCCCTACAATAGGTATCGGCGCTGGTCAGCATTGCGACGGCCAGGTACTGGTAATCCATGATATGCTGGGGATTAACAAAGGCTTTAAGCCCCGCTTTTTACGCCAATACTCCAACCTGTATGATATCATGCACGATGCGATCAAAAATTACAATACCGACGTAAAAAGTAACAGTTTCCCTAACGAGAAAGAGCAGTATTAATTAGCCTATAGTTGATAGTTTATAGATCATAGTAAAGATGATGGCCATGAACTATTAACCATGAACCATGAACTAACACAAATGGCCCGTCCTGAATTTAATTATAGCAATGCCGATATTACCGATAAGGATGTTCTTTATGAGGACAACCACCTTATTGCCATAAATAAACGTGCGGGAGATATTGTACAGGTTGACGAAACCGGCGATGAGCCGCTGGACGAAAAGGTAAAAAAATACATCGCCAAAAAATACAGCAAGCCTAACGGCGCTTTTTTAGGCGTGGTACACCGCCTTGACAGACCGGTAAGCGGCGTGATCCTGTTTGCCAAAACCAGTAAAGCGCTCGACCGGATCAACAAAATGTTTAAAGCCCGCGAAATGCATAAAACCTATTATGCAGTAGTGCGCAAAAAACCATTTCCCGAAGAAGGCACCCTGGTACATTGGCTGGTAAAAAACTCACAGAAAAATGTAACCAAAGCCCATGACCGAGAAGTACAGGGCAGCTTACGCTCGGAGCTAAGCTATAAATTGGTGGGCGAGCTAAACGGATACTATTTAATTGAGGTTGACCCGATAACCGGTCGCCCGCACCAGATCAGGGTACAGCTTTCAACCCTCGGCTGCCCCATCGTAGGCGATAATAAATATGGCTATCCCCGCGGCAGCCTGCGCAAAAGCATTTGCCTGCATGCACGCAAGCTTACGTTTGTACACCCGGTAAAAAACGAACCGGTTGCTATTATCGCTCCCGTACCGCGCGATGGCTTTTGGGAAAAATTTGAGGGAATGATGGTAGGGTAAATTTGTCAGTAGTCAATCCATCGGTTCACATCGCCAAAACCCTTTCCCAGATCTCCTCATTAACAGGTATCCCATCCCGTAAATTCCGCTCTCTTGTTTTGAGCATATTTTCGCCAGGGTATGAAACCTGCTCACCATCAACAGGATTGCTGCTTTTGGTGTAGCCCAGGATTTCATTTATTAAACGCTCATTTTGCTCAGTGTCTGTTTTCAGGCAGATAAACACTTGCGATACGCCCCACTCCTTTTCGTGTTCGCTGATTTTTGAGGTAGATTTTCCTCCGCTTAGTAATGTCGCCAGCAGATCAAGCATCAGCGATAAACCCGACCCTTTCCAAAAACCAATAGGCAACATCCGTTTTGACTGCAAAATGGCATCGGCATCAGTACTTAAATTCCCTTCATGATCATAGCCACCGGGCAATGGCAAAGGTTTATTTTGCGATTTGCTCTCCATCAGCTTACCTACCGAGTATTGCGAAATAGCCATGTCCAATAAGACATGTCCGCCTTTACGCGGCACCGCAATAACCAGGGGATTATTACCAAGCCGCGGGTCGAGCCCGCCCCAGGGCGGCAGGTTAGCAATGGTGTTTGTAAAACAAATGCCTATAAATCCGGCATCAGCCGCCTGTAATCCATAAGTGCCACCACGCATCCAGTGGTTGGTATTTTTGATAGCCACACAGCCTATGCCGTACTCTCCGGCCAGTTCAACAGCCCGGCTCATACATGTGCTTGCGTTTAACATGCCAAGACCAAAATTACCGTTCCATTGCTCAATTGCACCCAGATTGTCTACCATTACAGCTTCCGCATCCGGTTTAAACAAGCCTTCCTTTACAGTTTGTACAAAAGCAGGAAACCGGTTAAGGCCATGACTGTAAACACCATCCCTGCTGTTGGCGGCGAAAATGGCGGCGCATTGCCGGGCTTTTGCAAGCGGCAGATCAATACTTAATAGTACTCTTTCAAATTCGGCTTCAAGTTTTTGGTATGGAACGCGCATTGGTTTTGAAATAAATTTAATTTATAGCGTTTATTACAGTGTACTGATGCAAGGTAATCAACCATATTTTATAATTTTGCCTTTAATAAATGAAAAGAACCCCGCTGTTGTTTTTCCTGTTTTTAATAAGTATTGCGCTGATTGTTAATTCATGCAAGAAAGATAACTTAAGCCACATACCCGGATTATTAGCAGGTAACTGGCAATTGGCTTCTATAACCGTTACCAATTATGTGGGTGATGCCCAGGTATCTTTAGATACCTTAAACCAAACTTGCCAGGATACCCAACTTTTTACCTTCAATGCCGACAATTCCTGCAGCTACACTAATTTTCAATGCAAATCAGATACCGCGAAGGGCCGCTGGTCGCTTACTGCAAATAAATTATTTTTAATTTCGGATATGGTTTGTAACGATACCACCAAAGCATCGGGCGGTACCTCAAAGCCATTTGAAAACACTAAAATAGTTACCTTGGGTAATTATTCGCTGGTATTAGAAACAGGGGATGTTGAACCAAACTATTCGGCAACAAAAAAACGACGCATTATGCGTTATGGGTTTATCAGGCAAAAAGTAACTGCCACCCAATAGTTTTAATATTTTTAATTGTAAAATGGTTTTAATAGTTTCAATGCCAAGTAAACAGTCAGCCCGATGAAACTATTGTAGCTTCATCTTCGTTGAAAAACAAATTATCGATGAAAAAAAGAATTGCCATTTTCGCTTCAGGTTCCGGCTCAAACGCCCAAAAGTTAATGGAGCATTTTAAACGCAATGCCGATGCCGAAGTTGTGCTAATACTTACCAATAATCCTCAAGCTTACGTTTTACAGCGTGCCGATAACTTTGAGGTACCCTCGCATATTTTCAGTCGCCATGAGTTTTATGAAACAGACGGTGTTATCCGCTTGCTTAAAAATTTACAGGTTGATCTGATTGTATTAGCCGGTTTTTTATGGCTTGTGCCCCAATCATTATTAAAAGCATTTCCCAATAAGATTATTAATCTGCATCCTGCCCTGTTACCCAAATATGGCGGCAAAGGCATGTACGGCGATAACGTACACCGCAAAATATTGGAAGACAAAGAAGAGGAAAGTGGCATCACCATTCACTTCGTTAACGAAAACTTTGACGAAGGCGAGATCATCCACCAGTCGAAATTTAAAATTGAACCGGGCGATACGCTTGAGATCGTAAAATTTAAAGGCCAGCAGTTAGAGCATAATCATTTCCCGAAAGTTGTTGAGGCGTTGTTGAAAAAGATGAAAAGCTGAGTTTTTTAGTGATTAGGGGGGTATCTAAGTTCTTTTATGGGTTATTAAAACAACAATGACCCATGTATAATTTCGTAAACAGTCAATTCACCATCAACAATTTTAAAGGCTATAACCCAGTCATTGAAATGACTGCAAGAATATTTGAACGCGGCTAAAACCTCATGGTTACAAATGGAATGCTGTACTCCGGGTACAGCTAATCTTTTGATAGCTGTCTTGAATTTCAAAGCAAATCTTGCACCGCTTCCCGGCGTATTTTTCGATTCTACAAAATCAACAATCGCATCAATAACCTTTAAGGCCTTAGGCTTAATAGTAACGTTCAAAATACAGAATGGGCTTATTGAGTATATTTAGAAAAAGCTTTATCTAACGGGATAGCTTCTTCATCAAGATCTTTATTTAAATAATTAATCAGCTCTTCGTTTGTTGCTTTTCTTCCAATCCCCCTCGCGACGTCAATTGTATTCAAATCCTTAACTTCTTGTGTTTGCGCAGAAAGACCAAGCTCTTCAGCAAGCTGCATCAACAAGCGGGTCTTTTTTTCCGAATTTGATTGAATAATCACCGTAGTCATATACTAAGTTACCAATTATTTATGAATACCTCAACAATTAGCCTATCGAACGCACGGTAATACACATTAAATATCGCCTGCTATAAAATTTCGATGTGGATAAATATCGATCCTATGCTAATAACTAATCTCTAATTAACTAACCTCCAATTAACTAAATATCACTACCTTTGCGGCTCAAAAAACAGTGTGTACATGAGCCAGTCAGTTCAAATAAAAAATGCTTTAATTTCTGTTTATTACAAAGATAACTTAGAGCCCATCATTCATGAGTTAAACCGCCTTGGTGTAAATATCTATTCAACCGGAGGTACCGAAACTTTTATCCGCAATTTAGGTGTAAATGTGATCCCGGTTGAGGACCTTACTTCATACCCTTCGATACTGGGTGGCCGTGTTAAAACCCTGCACCCTAAGGTTTTCGGTGGTATTTTGGCCCGCAGGAGCTTTGATGGAGATAAACAACAATTAGAGCAATATGAAATTCCTGAAATTGATTTGGTAATTGTTGACCTGTACCCGTTCGAGGAAACTGTACAATCAGGTGCCGGTGCCGAAGATGTGATCGAAAAGATCGATATCGGTGGTATTTCTTTGATCCGTGCAGCTGCAAAAAACTTTAAAGATGTAGTGATCGTAGCTTCAAAAGATGACTACGCAGGCCTTGAAAATATCCTGAAAACGCAGGAAGGTGCTACCACAATTGATCAGCGCCGTTCATTCGCTCAAAAAGCATTCAACATCTCGTCAAACTACGATACACATATTTTCAACTACTTTAACGAGGCAGAACCACTCCCGGTATTTAAACAAAGTATCCAAACCAGCCAGGTTCTGCGTTACGGCGAAAACCCTCACCAAAAAGGAACTTTTTATGGTAACCTTGATGCCATGTTCAACAAACTGAATGGTAAAGAGCTTTCATACAACAACCTGGTAGATGTTGACGCTGCCGTTGCTATTATTGATGAGTTTACTGAGCCTACTATCGCTATCCTTAAGCATACCAATGCCTGCGGTGTAGCTTCGCGTTCATTTATTAAAGAAGCATGGATCGATGCCCTGGCTTGTGACCCTGTATCGGCCTTTGGTGGTGTTATTATTGCCAATGCCGAGATCGACGCAGAAACTGCAACTGAGATCGACAAGATATTTTATGAGGTGCTGATCGCTCCGGCATTTACAGACGAAGCAGTACGGATCCTATCAGGCAAAAAGAACCGCATCCTGTTGGTTCGCCAGCCGGTTGAACTGCCTGTTAAGCATTTCAAAACTTTATTGAATGGTGTAATTGAGCAGGATAAAGACGCCGTCATTGAAGGTCCGGCCCAAATGACTACTGTTACTGAAAAAGCACCGACTGAGGCTGAATTGAAAGACCTGTTCTTCGCTAATAAAATTGTAAAGCATACCAAATCGAACACCATTGTATTTGCTAAAAATAACCAGCTAATGGCAAGTGGCGTTGGTCAAACCTCAAGGGTTGATGCACTTAAGCAAGCCATTATTAAAGCTCAAAGCTTTGGTTTCGACCTGAACGGTGCGGTAATGGCGTCCGACGCTTTCTTCCCCTTCCCTGATTGTGCCGAACTGGCTGCCGAAGCTGGGATCACCGCCATTTTACAACCGGGCGGATCGATTAATGACAAGCTTTCGGTTGCCATGTGCAATGAAAAAGGTTTGGCTATGGTTACTACCGGCGTACGTCACTTTAAACACTAACATTTAAGGTTGACCGGGTTGATTTGGTGAGTAGTTTATTAGGTTAAAAACGTTTGATTGAAGAGTAGGGATTGATTTGGTGAAAAGGAAAAATGTTTTTAACCTGTTTTAACTTAATTTACCTGTAAATCCGGTCAACCATCTAATAAATAAGCTCTATCAACCCAACCCCAACACAATAAATGTGATTTTTTAACGCTTAAGTTTGCAAAATGCTAATTTATTTAAGCGTATTTTTATAAACTTTGCATAACATACTGAAAGAAATACCAGATGGGTTTATTTAACTTTTTTACACAAGAAATTGCTATCGATTTAGGTACAGCAAATACCCTCATTATACATAACGACAAAGTTGTTGTTGACGAACCCTCGATTGTGGCGTTTGACAGAACAACCAATAAAGTGATTGCCATAGGCAGGCAGGCTATGCAAATGGAAGGTAAAACGCACGATAATATCCGTACCGTGCGCCCGCTTAAAGACGGTGTAATTGCCGACTTTAACGCCGCCGAGCACATGATCCGTGGGATGATCAAAATGATTAACCAGGGCAAGGGATGGTTCTTTCCATCGCTGCGTATGGTGATCTGTATCCCATCAGGTATTACCGAGGTAGAGAAACGTGCCGTGCGCGACTCGGCCGAGATTGCCGGCGCTAAAGAGGTTTACCTCATCCATGAGCCTATGGCTGCCGCTGTAGGTATCGGCATCGACGTGGAAGAGCCGATGGGCAACATGATCATCGATATTGGTGGTGGTACTACCGAAATTGCCGTTATTGCTTTATCAGGTATTGTTTGCGACCAGTCAATCCGTGTTGCAGGAGACAACTTTGATTCGGACATTGTTCAATATATCCGTCGCCAACATAACATCATGATTGGTGACCGTACTGCCGAAAAAATTAAAATTGAGGTTGGCGCCGCGCTTCCTGAACTAAGCGAGCCACCGGGTGATTTTGCCGTACAAGGCCGTGACCTGATGACCGGTGTGCCAAAACAAATTATGGTATCATATACCGAGATTGCACATTGCCTTGATAAATCAATTTCAAAAATTGAGGAAGCGATATTAAAAGCGTTGGAAATTACCCCTCCCGAGCTTTCGGCCGATATTTATCAAACCGGTATCTACTTAACCGGTGGGGGTGCTTTATTGCGCGGTTTGGATAAGCGTGTGGCTGCCAAAACCAAACTACCCGTTCACGTTGCCGAAGACCCTCTTCGCGCCGTAGTACGCGGAACCGGCACCGCCCTTAAAAACATTGGCAACTTTAAATTTTTAATGCAGTAAATTAGAAACAAGAATTTAAGAATTAAGAGACAAGAAGGAAATAAGTTGAATGTTGTTCTCCTTTTCTTGTCTCTTGGTTCTTGTTATCTTGATTCCAATTTCAAATCTGAAAAGCAATGCGTAACCTTTGGATATTTATAACTAAGTATAACGCGTTTTTTTTATTCCTGATTTTTGAGATTAGCTCGCTGCTTATTTATATTAAATACAACTCGTTTCAAAAAGCGTCTTTTATTAACTCAACCAATAAAATAACAGGCTCGTTGTATAGCCAGGTTGACGCCTTAAAAGAATACCTGTCATTAAAAGAAACCAACGATAGCCTTGCCCGCGAAAATGCTAAACTTCGCGGCCAGCTCAAAGCTTCCATGTATGTCGATACTGTTGAAAAGCACAAGGTTAATGATACCGTTTACAAGCAGCAGTACAGTTATATTGTAGCCAAAGTAATCAATAACTCATTCAATAAACGCAGCAACTATATTACTATTAACCGGGGTAGCAGGGACGGCATCCAAAAAGATATGGGTGTAATAACAAGTGCAGGTGTTGTGGGCCAGGTTATTGCAGTAACCGAGCATTTAGCTATTATCCAATCAGTTTTGCATAAAAACACGCGGTTTAGCGCCATGCTTGCAGGTACTAAAGATATAGGCTCGTTTGTATGGGGTAACGATCTTGATCCGCACAGGGGTGTATTGATAGATATACAGAATAATGCTCAGCCCAAAATTGGTGATACGGTGGTTACCTCGGGCTATTCGCTCTTCCCTACCGGTATACCGTTTGGCAAAGTTACCAACCTGCATGCCAAAGGCGGCGGTTTACTCATCAACGTTGAGGTAGCCTTAGCTGTTGATTTTACAAAGCTTCAATACGTTTACGTGGTAAATAACAAATTTGCCGGTGAACAAACGGTACTGGAGGCCGTACAAAACAAAAATGAGTAGGACTATCCTTATTAACCTTGCCAGATTTATTATACTGGTTTTTATGCAGGTTTTCCTGTTAAAAAACATAACGTTTTATAACCTTGCTACACCATATTTTTATATACTGTTCATCTTGCTGCTTCCGTTTGAAGTTCCAAACGTGCTGTTGTTTGTACTTGCTTTTGTTACCGGGCTAAGTATTGATGCCTTTTATGATACACCCGGCCTGCACGCCGCGGCTTGTATTGTACTGGCGCTTGTACGTGTTTTATTCATCAGCATCACGGTACAAAAGGATGGCTTTGATAACGAGCCCGAACCTACTTTGAGTATCATGGGTTTCAGGTGGTTTTTTACTTATGTGTTGATACTTACTTTATTCCACCACTTTTTCCTGCTTAATTTAGAGGTTTTTAGTTTTTCTGAAATACAATACACACTAAGCCGTGTTGTTTTGAGTTCATTGTTTACCGTATTTTTAATACTAATTTCGGGCCTGCTATTTTTCAGAAGGAAAGAACGTAAATGAATAAGTTTTTTGAACGCCGCTACGTTGTTACCGGTATTTTTATAGCTATCATATTAGCCCTGCTGGGAAGGCTGTACTATATCCAGATAGTTGATGATAAGTACGAGATCTATGCCAACAGTAACGTAAGGCGTACTACCATACTTTACCCTGCCCGCGGGCCTATACTTGACCGTAACGGCAAAATCCTTGTACAAAACGAACCCATTTATGATGTTACCGTTAACCCCAAGGAAGTAAAACCTTTTGATACCATGTTATTTTGCAAAATGATAGGTATCGACAAAGAGGGTTTCGACAAACGCTTTACCAAGGCTAAAAAACAATCGCCCAATACAGCATCCGTATTTGAAAAACAACTTTCTGTTCAGTTGTATGCTTCATTGCAGGAAAAGCTGTTTGAGTTTCCGGGCTTCGCTATAGTGCCCCGCACCATACGCACTTATCCCGACTCGGTAGCCGCACAGTTTTTAGGTTTTATTGGCGAGGTCACCGACAGGGATATCAAACGCTCAAACGGATATTACCGCCTTGGCGATTATATCGGCGTTACCGGCGTTGAAAAGGCATACGAAAATGTATTGCGCGGTCAGCGCGGCGTACAGGTACAAATGGTTGATTCGCACGGTGTACCCAAGGGTTCATTTGCCAATGGCGCGCTTGATACCGTACCCCGTTCGGGCGAACGTCTGACCTCGTCGTTAGACGTTGACCTGCAAAGGCTTGGTGAAAAACTAATGCAAAACAAACTGGGCAGTATTGTGGCCATAGAGCCATCATCGGGCGAGATCTTATGTTATGTGAGCAGCCCTACTTACGATCCTAACCTCATGGTGGGCCGTCAGCGAGGCAACAACCTCGCCAAAATGTACAATAACCCATATAAGCCATTTTTCATCAGGCCTATCCAGGCACAATATCCTCCCGGTTCATCATTTAAACCATTAAGTGCCCTTATCGCGCTGCAGGAGGGCATCATTAACCCGAGCGAAACTTTTTATTGTACTGGTAATTACCGGGCAGGCAACCGCATTGTACACTGTAACCATGGCGAAGCACACGGCACGGTAAATATGGCCCGGGCCGTGGCCGAGTCATGTAACGGCTACTTCTCAATGGTGTTTCAACGTATTGTTGACCGGTACGGGGTAAAAAATACAGAAGCCAATTTCACCGCATGGCGAAATAATGTAATGAAATTTGGCCTTGGTGCAAGGCTGGACCTGGATATGCCTGCCGAAAGCCGTGGTAACGTTCCAACGCCTTTACATTATGATAATGTTTATCATAAAGGCGGCTGGCGTTCAAGCACCATCGTTCCGCTGGCCATAGGCCAGGGCGAGTTATTAGCAACACCTTTGCAAATGGCTAACCTGGAGTGTACTATTGCCAATCGCGGGTTTTACTATAAGCCTCACCTTATCAAGGCAATCGGTACTAAAAACGTAATTAAAAAAGAATACGTTGAAAAAAACTATGTTGGGATAGATTCGGGATATTTTGAACCTGTTATTAACGGGATGCAGGCGGTAGTTGAAAACGGTACAGCCCGCAGGTCAAAGATACCTGATATTATTATGTGCGGTAAAACCGGTACCGCGCAAAACCCGCATGGTGAGGACAACTCGGTATTCGTGGCCTTCGCCCCACGCGATAATCCTAAGATAGCGATTGCTGTTGTAGTTGAAAACTCGGGCGAGGGTGCGCATTGGGCCGCTCCTATTGCAAGCTTCATAGTTGAAAAATATCTAAAAGGTAAGATTACCCCGCGCGAATCGGGAATTACAGTTGATTATTATGCAAATGCTAATCGCCTGCCCGATCTTAGCCTTTATGCTCAAGACCTGCAAAAAGAACGCAGGCGTGACAGTATCAGGGCGGCAAAGGTTGATTCCATCAAAAAGCTCAAAGCCGATTCAATTAAAAAATTCAAGGCCGATTCGATAAAAAAAGAAAGGCGCGAATCAGCTTATAACAATAGGCCTGCGAACTGGATTAAATCATTAACGGGCGGGAGGGCAAGATCATGAGCACTCAGCAGCGGAGCTTCTTCTTCAATGTAGATTGGCTTACAGTTTTTTTGTACCTGGTACTTTGCACCATTGGTTGGTTTAATATTCATGCTGCAGTTTTTGACCCAAATCATCAAAGCTTAGTCGATGCCTCTACCAATTACGGCAAGCAGTTTATTTACATCTGCGTATCCATTGTGGTCGGTATTGTGATCCTCCTGCTCGAAAGCCGGTTTATTGCAGCCTTAGCCCCGGCATTTTACGTGGTGATTGTGCTATTATTGATACTGGTGCTGGTGATAGGCCGAAACGTAGGCGGTAATCAGGCCTGGATCAACATGGGCGGCGGCTTCCGGCTGCAGCCTTCGGAGTTTGCCAAGTTTGCAACCTGTTTATTGCTTGCGCGATATTTAAGCGGCACCAACATCCGGGTTACCGAACCCAAATCATTTTTAACGGCCGCCGTGATTATCGGGTTCCCGATGTTGCTGATCATGCTACAGCCCGATACCGGTTCGACACTGGTATTTTGCTCTTTGATATTTGTTTTATACCGCGAAGGGCTTTCTCCTTATTTCCTGGTGATAGCTGGGTTGTTCATCACCCTTTTCGTTACGTCGCTATTATACAATCCGCTGTATATTATCCTGATCCTGGCTGTAATAACCGCTTTCATTATCTTTTTATTTAAGCGTAACAGGCAGCTCATCAAAACCGTGATCATCGGCCTTGCAATCTCGATAGCGTTTATATTTAGTGTAAAGTTTATTTATACCCACGTTTTAAAGAAACATCAAACAGAGCGTATTAACATACTCCTGGGTATCACTACCGATTTAAAGGGAAAAGGCTATAATGTAAACCAGTCGAAAATAGCTATAGGCTCCGGAAAAATGTGGGGTAAAGGCTATTTACATGGCACACAAACCCAATACTCGTTTGTACCCGAGCAAAGTACCGACTTTATTTTCTGCACCGTCGGCGAAGAATGGGGCTTTGCAGGTTCATTAACGGTAATAAGCCTTTTCATGTTCCTGATATTGCGGGTAATTCTTATTGCCGAACGGCAGCGATCGCCTTTTACGCGTATTTACGGTTACGGTGTAGCTTCAGTGTTGTTTTTTCACGTAGTGATCAATATCGGTATGACCATCGGGGTAGTACCCGTTATTGGGATCCCTTTACCGTTCATCAGCTATGGAGGCTCGTCATTACTAAGTTTCACCATGCTCCTGTTCACGCTTATCAAACTCGATTCAAACAGGAAATCAAATGTTTGATAATTTAGTCAGAAGTCCGTAAGTCAGAAAGTTGGGGCACCTCTAAAATTGTCTTCACCATGAACCATCGACTATGAACTAAACCGCTACGAAGCAGGATATCTCCGTCGTAACAAAGCGTAAAACTTATCGGCTGTTGATGCTTTACTTTCCCAGTTGTTTTTAACTACGTAGTTTGTTTTCAGGAAACGTTCGGCTTCTTCAAAAGTGTTAAAGCGATTTACTATCTCGATAGCTTCACTA
This sequence comes from Mucilaginibacter sp. SG538B, assembly GCF_013376065.1. Classification (NCBI taxonomy): domain Bacteria; kingdom Pseudomonadati; phylum Bacteroidota; class Sphingobacteriia; order Sphingobacteriales; family Sphingobacteriaceae; genus Mucilaginibacter; species Mucilaginibacter sp. SG538B. The sequence goes on along the minus strand of NZ_JABMJI010000004.1, from coordinate 358,106 downwards.
TAGGCCAGGCTGTAACCATTAAACAGATCTTTTATATAAAGCAGCTTATCATTCAGGTTTATGGCCGATTTAAGATCGGTAACCGGTAGCTCAGCAGTGGTGCTTGCCCCGTTGTTCGCTTTCTCGGCCTTTTGGGCCATGATCCTTTGATTAAAGGTCAGTACCTGCTGGTTGTCGCTTGTATCTGCTGAAGGAGCTGTAGCAACAACAGGTTCTGCTGCGGGTTTTACGGGCTCAATTACCGGCACGGGCTGTTCGGCTATGGGTACTATCTCAACCGGCTTTTCGGGAAGTTCACCAATCAGTTCTTCCTGCTCAAACCTGTCAGCCTCATCATCCCACGTATCAGCCTCGTTTAAATTTAGCTCAAAACCGCTTCCTTCAGGAATTTCCTGTTGAAAAGAATAAGTATCTGCCTCTTTTTCGGCAGCAATATTTATTTGCGGTTCGGGTGTTTCTTTTATTTCGGGAGCGGGATTGATCACCTCTATTTTTACCGGGTTAAACGGCACCGGGGCCGGCGGTTCGGCATCGCTGGTAAGTTCTATCTTATCAACCGGCACAGGGACATGCTGTTGTACTACCGGTTCAAAAAAGCGCTGCTCATGCAAAGCTTCCTCCTTTGCAGGCGGAGGTGTTGCCGGCACCGGAGCGGGAGGTAACACCAGTGTCACCGGTGTGTGTTCTTCAGCTGCCGGCTGGTTTTTTTCTGCAAGCAGTGCAGGAGCAGCCGAGCGCTCGTTGATGCGGCGCAGTATTTCGGCATGGTCTTTTAAAAAATGGGCATTGGCTACAAAAAGTTCTAATTCAAGCTCGTTAAGTTCGCTGGGATCAGCTGCGAGGTAGTCGTATTGATCATTAAGCTCCTTTAAAATCCCACCTATCTTTTTAAATACATCCATTTGCTTCATGGCCTCAATGTTAGGAAAATGCTTACCAAAAATAGGATTAAATTCTGATATTTGCCGACTATAAAAGTCATAAATGGTATATCACGAAGAGGTTTTCAGGCGTAAAAGCGAAGTAGGCGGCAGTATTGAGGTTATCTGCGGATCAATGTTTTCGGGCAAAACCGAAGAGCTGATCAGGAGGCTTAACCGTGCCCGCATTGCCAAGCTTAAGGTTGAGATTTTTAGCCCTAAAGCCGATACCCGTTATGGCGAAGATGCCATCATTTCGCACAATGCCAGCAAAATAACCTCTACCCCGGTTGATAGCGCTTCGGCTATCTTACTGCTGGCCAGTGATGCCCATGTAATAGGTGTAGATGAAGCGCAATTTTTTGACGATGAGCTCCCCGAGGTATGTACCGTACTGGCCAACCGCGGCGTACGCGTGATTGTAGCCGGTTTGGATATGGATTTTAAGGGCCGGCCATTTGGCTCTATGCCCAACATTATGGCCATTGCCGAATCGGTAACCAAACTACAGGCCGTTTGCGTAAGGTGTGGCAACCCGGCCCAATACTCGTACCGCCTGGTACATGATAATTCAAAAATATTATTAGGCGAAAAGGAAAGCTATGAGCCCCGCTGCCGGGCCTGCTATAATACCGTTGCAGGTTAACATTTAATTAAATAATATATTTTTTATTTAATACTATAGCTAAAACAAATACCGGGTATTTGATTGTTATGTACTTAAACACAGCAGCTTCAAAAAGAAGGTGCTTTAATTTTAATAAAGTATAAAGCAATCAAGCTTATGGCCAAAAAGGTTTTAGTTATAGAGGACGATAAAGATATCCGCGATACCGTGGTGTATGTATTGGAGGAAGAAGGTTACGAAGTAGTACAATCCGACAATGCCCGAATCCTGCGTACCCTGACTACTATTAACCCCGGCCTGATTTTGCTTGATAACTGGCTCACCGATTGGAGCAGTGACGCAAACGGGCAGCAGCTAAGTAAAAGCATAAAAGACAATCCGGCTACCAGCCACATCCCCGTGATCATTATTTCGGCCGTGAGCAATATCAAAGAAATTGCCAAAGCCGGTAACGCCGATGGGTACCTTGCCAAGCCATTTGATCTGACATCACTTTCAGAGATCGTAAAAAAGCATATCAAGTAATCAACCCTTATCAGTATAAATAAAACGGCCCTCCATTAATTTGAAGGGCCGTTTTGTTAAAAACTACAATCCTCTAAGGAGAAGATTTTGAATAAATATCGTTGATATACAAATACTTAATTAAGCCCATTCTCTTAAATTCTGAACACATTTTGGAGTTTTCTTTATTTTTATTTGGATTTATTCTAAATAACATATTTCTTTGTTGCTGTTAATACGCTATGCGCAAAATAGTAAGCCGCAAGCCCATTAACAATTATTTGATTATTAATGCTTAAAATATAAAGTCCTGTTCTGTAGTTTAATTGTTTATATCAAACATTTAATCAGCAGAGCAGGCACCAATTCATTTTTAATTACCGGAATTTATGTGCGATGCTAAAATACTCAGCCAAAAGGGAACATCGGTAGTAAGCCGTTGCTCCGAATGCCAATGCCTATTTATATGGCACCATAACCTGATCCTTAGCTTTACACCCGATCAATTTATCCAGTTTAAAAATTTCGCTATCGATCTTGATTTCGGTGATCATTCTTTCCCATTTCCCGACGGACAGGAGCGCGTGGTGATGCGTACGCCGGTCAATGATATCCAGCTTACCTTTACTGTTGATGAATGGGAAGACTTTCATGTTGCTATGGATGAAGCTATTTACATGCAGGAGATTTATGCACTGGTTGATGGCGGTAAATAAATCCCCGAATTATTGTAATTATATAGCTGAAAGCAGAATGCACAAAGCCAAAAGTTAATTTAGCTAAATATTTAACAAATTCCATATAAAATAAATTCCTTAGCCTGGAGAAAATGTACCTCACGGTTAAAGATTGCGTTACCATAATACAATAACTACCCTGCAAAATGAAAGATATCCCTGTACACCAGCTACATGAACGATCAAACATAGGCTTTGAAATCAGGCACTTTGAAAGCGGCGAAGATTCAAAAAAAGTGCCGATGGGCGCCCATCGCGACGATCATTACCTGTTTTTTTTGATTGAAAATGGATCAGCATCACTGATGATAGATTTTAACGAGGTTCATTTTTGCGAAAACACATTTTATTATATTTTGCCGGGACAGGTACATCACCGGATAAATAATGCACTTGCCGGTGGCTGGTATGTAGCCATCGATTCACAGCATATTCCGGCCGACTTTCGGAATATATTTGAAAACCAGCTTTTTTTGCAACAGCCTTATCAGCTCAACGATATTGAATTAAAACAATACCAGCAGCTCCTTTGCCTGTTGCGCGAAAAAAATAGCGAGGATGATAACAGCGCTTTCTTTCTACCTGTTTTGCAATCGCTCATACAATCATTTGCCGGCATGGCAGCAGCCACTTTCAGTAACGTTTATACGCCCGAAAAGCAGCTTTCAAGGCCGGCACAAATTTCACATCAGTTTAAAAAGTTGTTATTGAGGCATGTGCGCACAATTAAAGGCCCTTCGGCATACGCGGGTATGCTTAATGTTTCCGAATCATATCTTAACGAGGTTTTAAAGAAAACCACCGGTTTCCCGGTAAGTTACTGGATAACTCAGGAAGTGATGCTGGAAGCAAAAAGATTACTGTATTACAGCGGCCTCAACGTAAAGGAAATTGCGCATGCACTGGGCTATGATGATCATACCTATTTTTCCCGGTTGTTTAAAAAAGCAGCATGCATTACGCCACTTGAGTTCAGGGACAAACACCGTAAATAATCCAATATTTACCCCGAAATTACTATTTCAGGAGGCTAAAATTCAATGTTTCTTTGTAGTATCAAAACACTACACCATGGAAACATCCACTCTTCATAAATTAAAAAGAAAGGCTGGCAGCTTGTTTGAAAACCAACTTTTACAAAGCGGCAGGGTGCTTGAAGTAAGGCACTGGGAGCCGTCGACCATGATTGAGATCGACTTGCACTTACCACAGGCCGATATGCAAAGCTGGCACGAAATACCCTACATAAAAATAAAAGTTGATAACCTTACCTACCGCGATTATACCCCTGCCGGCTGGGATGCCGAAACCAGCACCTGCACCCTGTATATTGATGCAGCCCATAGCGGTCCCGGCAGTAAATGGGCTAAACAACTTCAAAAAAACGATACCGTACGCTATTTAAAAATCCGTTCTACCCGCCACGCACCGGCCGGCACCCCGGCCATAATAGGCCTTGGCGATGAAAGCAGCATGGGGCATATGCTGGCCTTACAGCAAATGGTATTACCCGCAACGCGTTTTTCGGGCGCTATAGTTATGGCCGATGAAAATCACAGGGGTTTATTTAGCGAGTATTTCAAATCGCCATTAAAGCCTATTGAACGTAATGATGTATACGGCCACCACAGCCTTATCCAGTGGGTAATGGAACAACAGTATAACCTGGAACACTCGGTATTTTACATTGCCGGCAACCATACCATGGTAGGCGAATTACGTAAATTATTAAAACTGCAGGGGTACCCGTCAAGCCAGATTAGGATACAGGGTTTTTGGTCGTAGAAGCTTGTTTAAAAGCGCTTCTCCCTTACCTGAAACTCGTTCACCGACATTTTATGCCGTTTCACCTAAAATAACTGTTCAACAATGAGCTAACGGCACATCTTTGCGGCAAATAACATTATCATGAAAACATTCTACAATCCACTTATAGCTGTGATGATCTCCCTGCAGGAGCATACGGTAACCGTTATCCAGGCGTTGGCTAACCTGATCAGTTAATATATTCATCTGCCTATGAAAAACAAAGCCGCGTTGCGATCTTGCAAAGCGGCTTTTTAATATTGAAAATTTATTTGAAACCTCAATTAGTCGACTATTTTAATTTTGACGTTTGTTCCATTGGGTAGATCTTTTATTTGCTCACCAATAATGCCGGTTAATTCGAAATGACCTTTAATATCAACAGGCTTAAGATTGTCAATTGTGTATTCTCCTCCTAAAACCGGCATTTTCTTATAGCTGTAAACCTGGTGATCACCTAAATAAATACAGGCATCTTCAAGTTCCTTTAACAATTGAGGCATGAACCAGTTATCCACTTTTTCATCGTCATTTAAAAAACTGTAAAACTCTTGTTTATTATCAGCAACTTTCGATAAATCACACATATCCGTTGCAAGCCAGTAAATACAATCATCATATCCTATAAAGAACAGATCGCCGGGCTTTGATATCATTAAAATTTCCTTAAAATCTTTTATCAACCATAACCAGGTATCCATTAAGCCGGCAGTATTTATACCGTTTAAATTTATTACAAGCTCATCTAAATAGTAATCCATATAAGTTAGATTGTTAACACCTACTCTCAAAGTTAATATCCCTTCTGAGGTTTTTGCTTTTTACTCTCCAAAGTTTTACCGACGATATCACTTTTTTACCGGTATTTCTCCGATGTTTTACTGCCGTTCACCGATAACCGCACTTGCTTCGCCTAATAAACCTAACGGCAGGGTGCCTTTTGTGTGCAATTTTGGATCACTAAACAACAACAAATAATGCCATGAAAACTTTACTTGCAATTCAATTGATCCATTTAGTTATGAAAGCCGCGGAACATGCCGTTGTTATCGTTCACTCTATCGGTCATTTAATAAAATAATTCCCGGCACCCCGAGGGACGGTTATTTCATCTTTGATAATCAATAATTAACCATACATGTTATCCTTTAAAAGGGTGAGCGTATGAAAAAAGGAGATGAAGTAACCTGGAAATGGGGAAAATCACAAGCTGAAGGCTATATCATTAAAAATACGAAAGGCCGGTAAGCAAAACTATAAAAAGTGCAAAAGTGAAATAAGGCCCCCTAACCCTGATAGGCGAACTTTTGCGGAGAGTATTACAAGCCTGGATGATGATCATCCGGGCTTTTCATTTTAAGACATCCGGGGGCCGGTACAGGGTTTTCGAAGATGATAAATAATATCAATTACCCATCGCAAAATTCTCTTTCACCGTAAAAATTCCGTAGTTCGCCGAAAAACTCATGGTTATTTCATGAATGAGATGCATTTTTACCCTATGACAAAACAACCTATCATCACTGTAAACAACCTGGTAAAAAACTATGGCGATTTTGCAGCCGTTAAAGGCATTAGTTTTGAAGTTTATGAAGGCGAAATCTTCGGCCTGCTTGGCCCCAACGGCGCCGGTAAAACAACTACTCTCGAAATCATTGAAACCCTTCGCGAAAAAACATCCGGCAGCATTATTGTTGATGGCTTTGATATTGAAACCGACGCCGATAGCATCAAAAAACGTATAGGCGTACAGTTACAAGCCGCCGGTTATTACCCCAACCTCAACCTGTCGGAGTTGATCGTACTGTTTTCAGGCCTGTACGGTATCGACAAAACACCTATGGAGATGCTGGAAAAAGTTGCTCTTACCGATAAGGCAAAGGCTAAATATAAAGACCTTTCCGGGGGGCAAAAACAGCGTTTTTCTATCGCCACTACATTAATCAATAACCCAAGGATCATATTTCTGGATGAGCCCACAACCGGCCTCGACCCGCAGGCCCGCCGTAACCTTTGGGATCTGATCCGCGAAATCCGCGACCAGGGAACCACCGTGGTGATCACTACCCACTATATGGATGAAGCCGAAGTACTATGCGACCGTGTTGCCTTTGTCGACGGCGGCTACATCATTGGCATTGATACCCCCGACCATTTTATCGACGAGCTTGTAGCCACAGGCTTTGAACGCAAAAAGCAGGTAAAACTGGCCAATCTGGAGGATGTATTCATTAATTTAACCGGCAAGGAATGGCGGGAAGGATAGCCCCCAGCCCCCTGAAGGGGGGAGCCAGTATGCAGTTTTGAGTTTGCAGTTAGCACTCTAAAATGCTCCATGCCCCAATGACGCTGACAGGCAAAATGACTCAATGACCTAATGACGCCTAATGGCAAATGACATAAAAGGATGAACAATAAATACAGCAATACAAAAGCAACCCTGGCCATTGCCAAAGCCAGTTTCCGGTCGATATTACGCAGCCCTTCGGCGGTGGTGTTTACACTGGCTTTCCCCTTGATATTTATCATTGTTTTTGCCAATATTGGGGGTGGCGGTATGTCGATAGATGTGGGCGTAGCCAAAGGCAGCGATACATCCGCCAATAACCCGGTTTACACTGCGCTTAAAAAAAACAAGATCATGCACCTTATCCATGATCAAACAGCTGATGAAATGAGCAAAAACCTGGCAAAAGGTAACCTTGATGCAATACTTGATCTTAAACCTTTTGCTCCACCAGCGTCAATGACCGTTCATGTACAGTACAGCCAGGCATCGGGCGATAAAGGAAGTGTATTAAAATCAGCCCTGAACAACATTTTTTATCGTATTCAGTCGGAAGAATTGAAACGCATTCAGTCGTACACCACAGTTAAAGTCCCCAACCTGATCGACCTTAAAGAAGAAACCATAAGCGGCCGCCCATATAAATACATCGATTTTATTTTACCCGGACAGTTGGGTTTTTCGTTGCTAAGCAGTGGTGTTTTTGGTACAGCTTTTGTATTTCTGAGCTTACGGTTAACATTGGTTATCAAACGCTTTTTTGCAACCCCGGTTAAACGTTACAGCATTGTTTTGGGCGAGGCTATTGCGAGGCTGGCCTTTTCCCTGTTAGGTTCGTTATTTATTATACTGGTCGGGCATTACATGTTTGGTTTTACGCTGATCCACGGTGTAACAACTGTATTAAATATGCTGGTACTTTCGGCCATCGGGTTGATCATTTTCATGGGATTCGGCTTTACTGTATCTGGCATCGCCAAAAACGAAAGTTCGGTGCCACCGCTTTCCAATATTATCACGCTGCCGCAGTTCCTGCTTTCGGGTACTTTTTTTTCAATCACCGCCTTCCCCAACTGGCTGCAATATATCAGCAAGGTGTTACCGCTAACCCATTTAAACGATGCTATGCGTAAAGTGGCTTTTGAAGGCGCTGGCTTAGGTGACGTTACACACCAATTACTGATTCTTTTTGCCTGGTTTATCGGAATTTATGCGGTAGCGGTAAAAACATTTAAGTGGGAATAGCAGGAAAGATGCAGGAATTTGAGATTTCCGAATAACCGCGCTTGATGCCTTTTTGCTTCGTACTACCCCCAATTTTAAAATCCAGACTTACGAAGTTTTAGAAACTTCGTAAGTCTCAACCATATTACCAACATAATCCAAACTCAAATACTTAACATTATGTTAACATTAACGGTGTTAATATTAACATTAAGATAACATTTAGGAAATATATTTGCAGAAATAATCTCTGCAATGACAATCAAGCCCGTCAATTCCATCGCTTTAGTGCTCTTTTTATTAACTATATGTTCAATTACTGTTAAGGCACAGGATTCAAAAGTAGGCACCTGGGGCATAGTAACCGTAGTTTTGCCGGGCGATAGTTCCCACAAATGGGGTGGTTACACCGAGTTTCAAACCCGTACCAATAATGTATTCAGCCAGTTTCAGTATTACGAGGTAAAGGCTGGTGTAAGTTATGATATAGACAGGAACTTTACCGCGCTTTTAGGTACCGGCCGCTACACTACTTTTGATTATATGGATATTGGCAAAGGGCCTACAACTACCGAAACCCGTTTTTGGGAACAGATCACCAGCAACCAGTTCCTGTACCGCTTAAAATTGGAACACCGCTACCGGGTAGAGCAGCGCTGGGTTAACGGCGATTACCGTAACCGTTTCCGTTACAGGCTAAATGTGTTTGTGCCATTGAACAAAACCAAAATTGAAGCCAAAACCTGGTTCATTTCTGTTTTCGACGAAGTATTTCTTAATAATAAGGTACCTAACTTTGAACGTAATCGGATATCAGCCGCATTAGGTTACCAGTTTGATAAATCGTGGATCTTACAGGCTGGCTGGATCAACCAATATAATTATTCGGCTGCTGCTAAAAGCGATAAGGACAATATCATGCTCATCCTGATGTATCGCATCCAGCGCAAAAATGCCGTGCAGCGTGAGCACGTCCCTACTACGAGCGATTAATCACTGTTGAGTGGGATGATTATGTTGATTTTATTTCTGGGATTACACTGATTCTTTTTCTGATTACACCGATTTTTTTTAAACTGAATTAAAAAACCTCCCCACGTTGCCGTGTCTCCACGGCAACCAAATTTCAAACCTTACATGTTGCCGTGGAGACACAGCAACCGGGGAAGCAAGGAAAGAAAAATCCTATAAATCATAAAAATCCACCCAAATCCCGGTTCAGACATCCGTTTTCATGAAAAAACCACTCATTCTATATTAATTTCATGTTAAATCGCATCATTAATTGCCTATAATCGTTACAAATACAAAATTTCAATTGCGTTTTCCTTATTTACGCATTAACTTAGCCGCCGTTATTAATAGTATTCATTCAAACCACACTCTGACAATTCACTATGAGCATAATAATTGATGTGCATGCCCGCCAGATCTTAGATTCGCGCGGTAACCCTACTATTGAGGTAGAAGTTTTAACCGAAAACGGCGCATTTGGTCGCGCTGCTGTACCTTCAGGTGCATCAACCGGCGTTCACGAAGCTGTTGAGCTTCGCGATAACGACAAATCAAAATACATGGGCAAAGGCGTTTTAAAAGCCGTTGAAAATGTAAACGAAGTTTTAGCTCCTGAATTAAAAGGTATCGATGTGTTTGAACAAAATGCTATCGACGCTTTGATGATTGAGATTGACGGTACCGAAAACAAAGGTAAAATTGGTGCCAATGCTATTTTAGGTGTTTCATTAGCTGTAGCTAAAGCTGCTGCCCAGGAAAGCCGCCAGCCTTTATACCGCTACATTGGTGGTGTAAATGCTAACACGCTGCCAATCCCGATGATGAACATCGTTAACGGTGGTTCACACTCTGATGCGCCTATCGCTTTCCAGGAATTTATGATCATGCCGGTTGGCGCTCCTTCATTCTCTGAAGCTTTACGTTGGGGTACCGAAGTATTCCACAACCTGAAAAAGATCCTTCACGATCGCGGTCTTTCAACTGCAGTAGGTGACGAAGGTGGTTTTGCTCCAACTTTTGAAGGTACTGAAGATGGTGTTGAAACCATTTTGAAAGCTATTGAAAAAGCAGGTTACAAAGCTGGTGAAGATATCTTCATCGCGTTTGACTGTGCTGCTTCTGAATTTTACAAAGACGGTAAATACGACTATACTAAATTTGAAGGCGAAAAAGGTGCTATCCGCACCAGCGCTGAGCAAGCTGATTACCTTGCCGAATTAGTTGCAAAATACCCTGTTATCTCTATCGAAGACGGTATGGCCGAAGACGATTGGGAAGGATGGAAAATCTTAACCGACAAAATTGGTAAAAAAGTACAGTTAGTAGGTGACGATTTATTTGTAACCAACACTAAACGTTTACAAAGAGGTGTTAGCGAAGGCATTGCAAACTCAATCCTGGTAAAAGTAAACCAAATTGGTTCATTAACCGAAACTATCAATGCGGTTACTTTAGCTCAAACCAACGGCTTCACCTCAGTAATGAGCCACCGCTCTGGCGAAACTGAAGATTCGACCATTGCTGACCTTGCTGTTGCATTAAATTGCGGCCAGATCAAAACCGGTTCGGCTTCACGTTCAGACAGGATCGCTAAATACAACCAGTTGTTACGTATCGAAGAAGAATTAGGCGCTAACGCCAAATTCATCGGTAAAGATTTCAAATACTTTAAAAAGTAATTTTTTGACGATGTGAAAGGCCATCTGTGTAAAGCAGGTGGCTTTTTTTGTTTTAGCTAAAAAAAGAGGGCCGTCACCCTGAGCCCGTCGAAGGGTCGCGCGCAGAGGCCTGCCCACATGCTTCGAGGACCTACCCATGACACCCTGATAGATGTGCATTGTTATAGTTATCTATCTCAATCACCTATTTTTTTATACCTTTGCCTCCTGCAACTAAAGCCATATAATTAAACTAAGGCAACCACGTTATAATAACTTGTTAAAATAAACTAATGAACAAAAAAGGGATTTTGAGGATATTGGGTATAGTGCTGGTATTAGTTTTAAGCATCGGGCTTGACAGGGTTACTAAAATTTACGTTAGGGAGCATATTCACATCAGCGATAACATTTTTGTTATCAAAAACTTTTTCACCATTCTGCATGCCGAAAACACGGGAGCTTTTTTAAGTCTTGGCGATTCGCTGCAAAACCCATGGAAATTCATCCTGCTATCATTGCTGCCCTTACTGGCCCTTGCCTTTGGCGTTTTTTATGTCATGCTAAAACCATCAATAGGTAAATTAACCACCACAGGTATCGTTTTGGTTATTGCCGGTGGCGCAGGTAACCTCTACGACAGGATGCTTTATGGCAGCGTAACAGATTTTATGCACATGAACTTCGGAATCTTCCAAACAGGCGTATTTAATGTGGCCGACGTATCCATTATGATAGGTATGGGCTTAATCCTGCTGGAATCATGGCAAAAGGACCGTAAGGCCAAAAAGGAACAAGGAACTCCTGATACCGAAACGCTGGCAGCCTAATCCAGTGTAGTTCTTGCTCTTAAAAATTTCTTAACAATAAAAAGCGTATCTTTGCAGCTAATTACCCGTTCGCTTACGGTTTTGAGCCCAGCAAACTCTTCAGATCCGCTTATGCTTTCGCGTTAGCACATTATATATTACAAACAATCAAGAATGTCATTCGAAAATTTAAATTTAATTGAGCCAATCCTCAAGGCTTTAAAAACAGAGGGATATACCACACCTACTCCAATACAGGCACAAGCCATTCCTATTATATTACAACACCAGGATTTATTGGGCTGTGCCCAAACAGGCACCGGCAAAACCGCGGCTTTTGCTATCCCTACCCTGCAATTATTACACCAGGACAGGATAGCCCACAAAGAGCAAAAAACCATTAAAGCATTGGTTTTAACCCCAACCCGCGAGCTTGCCCTTCAAATTGGTGAAAGTTTTACCAATTATGGCAAACATACAGGCCTTAAAAACCTCGTAATATTTGGCGGCGTATCACAAAACCCTCAGGTTGATGCTTTGCGTCGCGGTGTTGATATTTTAGTGGCAACCCCGGGGCGTTTGCTGGATTTAATGAACCAGCGTTATGTTCACCTGGAGCATGTTAAATTCCTGATACTGGATGAAGCCGACCGTATGTTAGATATGGGCTTTGTTAACGATGTTAAAAAGATCATAGCTAAAGTACCGGCAAAAAGGCAAACACTGTTCTTTTCGGCCACCATGCCAAAAGAGATCCAAAGCCTGGCAGATAGTATCCTGAATAACCCCGAAAAAGTTGAAGTTACCCCGGTTTCATCAACTGCGGATACCATTCAGCAAGCAGTTTATTATGTGGATAAGGGAGATAAGAAATCGTTGCTGATCCACATCCTGAAAGATAAGGACATTAAAACCGTTTTGGTATTTACCCGTACCAAACACGGTGCAGATAAAGTGGTTAAAGACCTGAACCGTGTAGGTATCACTGCCGAAGCCATCCACGGTAATAAATCACAAAATGCAAGGCAGCGTGCTTTAACTAACTTTAAAAACCGCACAACCCGAGTATTAATAGCTACAGATATCGCGGCCCGTGGTATTGATATCGATGACCTTACCCATGTTATCAACTATGAGTTGCCAAACGTACCCGAAACTTATGTACACCGTATTGGCCGTACAGGCCGGGCTGGTGCCAATGGCATAGCATTTTCATTTTGCGATGCTGAAGAGCTGGAATTTTTGAAAGATATCCACAAGCTGATAGCCAAACAGATCCCGATTGAGGAAGGGCATCCGTACCCGCTTAGTCCAGCAGCTATGGCAGCCAAAATAAACGAAGCGCCTAAAAAAGGTGGCTCAGGCGGTGGTCAACGCGGTGGTGGTGGTCGCGGCGGTAACCGCAGGTCTGGAGGGGGCGGCAATAATCGTTCGGCAGGCAACAGCCGCTCCGGCGGCAATAAAAGATCAGGCGGCAGCCGTTCAGAGGCTGGTCGCGGTGGCGCCAGCGGTATGAGTGGAGCTAAAAGAGGATAAATATTAAGTTGATTAAGTGAATGGTTGATTAAGTGAGTAGTTATAATCTCCGAAAACCAACCACTCACCTAATCAACTCAATCAACCATTCACCGCAAAAAACTTTCCTGTTAATAAGTTAATAAGCATATTTGTAACGGTCGAAAAAATTAAATAGCTTTAAATGAAAATTATCCAGCCGGTATCAATGAAACGCCTTATAGATCTTTTCAAGAATAAGTTTTTCCTGGTTACCATTGCTTTTGTGGTGTGGATGATATTTTTTGACAGGAACGATCTTTTTTCGCAATACCAATACCACCAGCAGGTTAAAAAACTAAGGCTCGAGCGCGATTTCTACAAAGCCCAAACCGACCAGGTGACCAAAGAGCTTAAAGAATTGACCACCAACCCCCAGCAAATGGAGAAATTTGCCCGCGAAAAGTACCTCATGAAAAAAGCCAATGAGGATGTTTACGTGGTGGTGCCTGAAAGTAAGGATAAGTAAATGACGAAATACGGAGCTTTAAAGAGCGCCGGACTGTGCGATTCCCTCCCCTCGGAGGGTGTAGGGAGGGGTTTCTACATCAATCCAACAATGTTCTATCAAAATCTTTCGGCAGTTCAATCGAAGAGTCGTCTTTCACAATCTCAATTATCATCCCTTCAATAGCCCGTAATACATTAGGCAGATCATCTTTTACATCCGCCTCGGCGAACCTTAAAAATTTAACACCGAAGCTTTCTAATTTCGCTTGCCTGACATCATCCTTAATCAAAACATCTTCATAATTATGATACCGCCCATCTACTTCAATTGCCAGCATTAGTTCCTTGCAATAAAAGTCGACTATATAATTATCCATACAACGCTGACGATCAAAGTCGAAACCCAGTAGCTTATTTTCTTTTAATTCATTCCGTAGGAGAACCTCGCCAAAAGTCATCTCTTTACGAAGTTTTCTGGCGATTGCTTTTAGTTTGGGGTTGTATGGGATGATTTTAACCATTTTTTTATCGTTTTATGATAATTATTCGAGTCTTTTTAATTCCCTCCCTTGGGAGGGGTGCGGTGGGATTGCGCATTGGCAGGGAGAGGTTATACGCTATTCCAAACGGGTAAGTATATCGATGAAACCCCTCCCTACACCCTCCCAAGGGAGGGAATCGCACGGGTCCCCGCTTTTTTTCCTTCCCTTCCCTGCCTCTTACTTCTTACCGTCTTGACTCTCTCTCCTCTAAACTTCTCCTTCCCGCCTCCTCAAAAACCACTCAGTTGATAACAGCAGCAGGATCAATACAAACAGCCATTTCAGATCTATCAAATCGCTGTAATGCTTATCTTCATAAACCACCGTTTTGATATTCTCATTTTTGCGGATCAGGTCGGCAAGCTGGCTTAGCTGCGATGGTTTGATCATTTGCCCGCCGCTTTGTTTGGCCAGGGTATTAAGCAAGGTATGATTAGCAGCGCTTTGACGGGTTTCGAGGTTAAGTGGTTTTATGGTGAATTGCCCGGTAGCTTTAAACTCCTGTTTGCCGTTTTGGGTTGATGCGTTGTAGGTGTATTCGCCTATGGGGAGGGTGCCTGCATCAAGTTGATAGCTTTGCCCGGTACGTGTAAACAGGAAGCTATAGTTTTTTCCGGCCGTGCTTTTCAGCTCTATCTTTACATCAGAGGTATTGATCAACTCAAGGGCTTCATTATATAATTCGGCATTAAGGATCACGTTTTCCCCTTCATCAAATACATTACGGGCCGGATAAACACGAAAACGCTGACGGTTTGCATTGGCAGTTAAATACTGTACAGTTTGGCTCAGCAATTCGTCAATAGCGTTGCGGTTACCATAGTTTTGATATTCGGCCAGTTGCCAACGCCACAGACCTTCACCGGTTAATACGGCGATACGCCGGCCGGCCTCATCGCCAAAGGCCAGTAAAGGATAGGTAGTAGCTACAGTCCCAATCTTTTGTTTCAATAAAACTGAAGCACCGGTAGCGGTTCCGTAACTGCCGAACGGCGCTACTAATGGCGGAAAGGCGGCAATCTTTTTTTGCGCCGAATCGGAGAGGGTGAAAGCCGTAAAATCATTGGTTGGCAGGGGCATCACTTCCTGCGTTTCAGCACGGCCTGCGCTTATGCGTACCGTGTTTTGCTCGCTGTTAACGGCCTGCAGGTTACTTTGTGAACCAATGATATACCAAACCGGTGTTTTGCTCTTAGCAATAAAACTTTTCACCGGCGGATATTCGCCTGCCGAAAGCTGGTACAGGACCACCAGGCTATAATCTGCCGGTTTAATGCTTGAAGCATCAGCAAGCGAACTTGCCTTTACCTCAAAGTTCTTATTGGTTTCGATAGCCTGTTTAATCACCGTTAAATCGGGATGCGGACCGTTGTATAACAGCAGCACCTTTTGCCGGGCATCAAGCACCTCCACATAAATAGTTTCGGTATTGTTTTGGATGGACAGCTCGTTCTTAACAGGAGCAATGCTGATAGTATATTTTCTGATGCCTTTTTTAGCAGCGTTCAGCTTTATGGGGACGATCTTTTTAAAATCGTTCGCGGTTACCGCAATGCTTTGGGCGTACACCTGTTTACCATCTTCGGTAACCGACAGGTTCATACTTTCGCCCTTGCTTTGGTAAGCCGTGGCAAGCACTTCTATCACAAAATCGTTCCCTAAAAAGGCCGTTTTGTTATAATTCACGTTGCCGATGAGCAGGTCGCGCTTGGCTGTGGTATCGCCAAGGGCTATGGTGTAGATGCTGGTTTTGATATTCCTGGCCTCATACTGCGGATCATTACCCTGGTTGTATAAACCGTCAGTTGCCAATATCAGCGCGCCGATGTTTTGATTAGTGAACCTGTCGTTAAGTTGGTGCAACGCACCTGCTATATCGGTTTGCTTACCATTAATTTTTTTTGAAAGGCCGGAATGCAGGCCTTTATCAAAGTTAAATTCCTGCACATCATACTTGTCGCCAAGTTCCTGTTTTAGTTTAGCCAGATCATCGACAAAGGCAGATGGTTTAAAACCAGCCGGTTTAAAGGTGTTAACAGACGACGAATTATCCTGGACGATAAGCACTAAAGGCTTTTGCGGCTCATATTTAACCGTTTTTACCAGGGGAGATATGAGCAGCACCGTTATAAAAAACACAGTTACCGCCCGGATAGCGGCAAGCACATAGCGTAAGTTTTTACCAAGATCAACCGGCTTGCGGTACATGAGCCAGGCATATGCCAAACCCAGTAATAAGCCGGCAGGCAACCACCATCCCGAAACAGAACCCCATGTAAGTGAAAACATTTGTAGCTATAGTATCGTCAGGGCGCAGATCATCCGGCCCAATAAACATTACCTGCAAAATGCGAAATTATTGTGAAAGGAGGGGAATAAGTTTTAAACCTCACCCAACCCTCTCCAAAGGAGAGGGCTTAAAAGCTTTTTCAAGTCTCCCCTTTTGGGGGAGATTTAGAGGAGGTGCATTCTTACAACATACCACCATCAACAGGGATAACCTGTCCGGTAATGTAGGCCGCCATATCAGATGCAAGGAATACACAGGCATTGGCTACGTCCTCAGTTTCACCGGCGCGTTTAAGCGGAATACCTGCTGCCCAGCCTTCAACAACTTTAGGGTCGAGCACTTCGGTCATTTCGGTACGGATAAAACCTGGTGCAACCACGTTGGTACGGATGTTACGTGAGCCCAGTTCTTTAGCTACTGATTTAGAGAAACCAATGATCCCTGCTTTTGAGGCAGCATAGTTGGCCTGGCCGGCATTGCCCTGCACACCAACAACCGAGCTCATGTTAATGAATACACCTTTGCGGTTTTTCATCATGATTTTTGAGGCAGCCTTGGTAACATTAAATATCGATTTCAGGTTTACGTCAAGCACTTCGTCCCAGTTTTCTTCGGTCATGCGCATCAGCAAACCGTCTTTAGTGATACCGGCATTGTTGACAACAATATCAAGCGTACCGAAATCAGCAACAATATC
The DNA here is from genome assembly GCF_013376065.1 of Mucilaginibacter sp. SG538B. NCBI lineage: Bacteria > Pseudomonadati > Bacteroidota > Sphingobacteriia > Sphingobacteriales > Sphingobacteriaceae > Mucilaginibacter > Mucilaginibacter sp. SG538B. Next base: position 340,986 of record NZ_JABMJI010000004.1, on the reverse strand, counting down.
GGTAATCAATTTATCAGCTTCATCAAATTTGGAAGCATCAGAACGGTAACCTTTTACTTTAGTGCCGAAACTTTGCAGCTCCTGCTCAAGGGCCTGGCCTTTTTCAACAGACGACAAATAAGTGAAAGCTACATTAGCGCCATGCTCGGCAAATTTTTCGGCAATCTTGCGGCCTATTCCTTTTGACGCGCCGGTAACCAACGCGGTTTTTCCTTCTAATAATTTCATAATTAAAGTATATGATTTCAGGGCGGTGAAGTTAGGTATTTAGTTGGAAAGTTGAAAAAGTCCATGGTCGATGGTCCATAGTCCATGGCACTTAATTTTGGCTATGGTCTATCGACTATGGGCCATCAACTAAAAATCATTTCAAATACTCCGCTGGTATCGGGTTATCCTTGCGCTCGCCATCATAAAACCAGGCGAGAATCCAGAAACGGGTGCCATCGTTAAATAGTTCAATGCTGTTGATGCCGCGCTCGGTTACCGGCCCATCAGCTGTGTTGCGCGATTCGTAGGTGCTCCATACATGGTAAATACTGCCAAATTTTTCAACCCGCCGGGCTATCTCCCGCTCGTCAAAACCATTTTTTGACAATGATGGGTCGGCCAGTTTGTGGTATTCCTTCAACGTCATATAGCTGAACTGCTGTTTGCCTTGTTTATCGGTATAGCCTGCACCAACATGGGCATTGGCAATATGCAGCAAGCTATCGCGCTCATACCTTACCTTTTCGCCTTTCTTAACAGTAACTACACCATAATAGGCTTTCATGATACCGTCAAGAGTACTTACATTATCTCCGTATTTGGTAATAACCTGCGAGTGCGCAGGAAAAGTGATAGCAATGGTAATTATAGCGATAAGCAGCGGCAGGATATTCTTTTTCATGCGGATGGCAATTTTGTATAAATCAGATTTTAAATGAATTAACAAAAAATATCCGGAATATTATAAGGTAAAATAACCTAATGCGTCGACTTACCCGGGCATGGCTTAGAAGAAGCATTTTAAAATCCCCTCTGGAGAGGGGGCGCGATGGGTCGAGCGGTAGCAGGGGTGTGTTTCTATTGTAAGTTTATCAAAGCAGAGACACACCCCTCCACCCCTCTCGAGAGGGGAATCGCACACCCCAATGCTATAAAAAAGCATCATTCAAACATGGACGTTTGAACCTGCTTTTTCAATTAAAAAGTAGTATTCAGCGACACTCCATACGTGCGCGGGTTGCCTAAGTGTGTCGCGCCGAAATCATAGGCATAATCAATGTATTTTTTGTTGGCGATATTGCTTTCCCAAAAGAACAACCCAAACCTTTTGGTGCTTACACCTACCCTCGCGTTGAACTTGCTGTAGCCTTTTTGTTCTATCTGGTTAGCGAGGTCAAAATACTGATCGCCAAGATAGCGCCACTCGCCGCGGGCAATCAATTTGGTTTTCAGCGCACCGCCCAAATCATAGCCATATTGTAAGGCCAGCATACTGGTAATGTTCGGTGTATAAATTTGCTTGTTGCCCTTCAAATTCACCTCTTCGCCATTGCTGCCTACAACCAACGTAGTATAACGGGCGTGGGTATAACCAAAGTTGTAATCAAACTCCAGGCCTTTAATTGGGGTAGCGTTAATTTCGGCCTCTATACCTTTGCTGCTTAACTTGCCTGCGTTTTTGGTAATGGTAATAGCATCAGGCAATACCAGTGTTGGTACCTGGGCATCGGTAACGCGGGTATAAAATGCGGTTACGTTTACACGGAGGCGGTTATCTAAAAAGTCGTTTTTTGAGCCTATTTCAAAGTTGTTGCTGTACTCAGGTTTGAAAGAATAAAGCGGTGGAGATGACGGATCAGAACCCAACTCGGTAATGCCTCCCGCGCGGAAACCGCGGCTGTACGTAGCAAACAAATTACTGTGTGCCGATACATGGTAAGCCAAACTCACTTTAGGCGTAAAGGCTTTGTAATGTGCCGTTGACGAAGTATCCGAACGGGTAACCACCGGCTCGCCGCCATTTGGCAGAAACTCGCCCATTACGTTTTCTTTTTTATGCTCGTAGTCATAACGCAAACCCGCGGTGATGTCAAACTGCTCATTCACGGCATAAGTAGCCTGCCCGTAAACAGCTATGCCATAGTTCCTGTCGGTATTGGTATTGATACTGGTAAAATCAGTCATCGGCGAGCCAACAGCGCCGGCATCGTCACCAAAGTAAGTGCCCTGCCTGTTTGGCGCATAGTGATAAAAGCCATAAGTCCCGGCTGCCCATTTCAATTTTGAGGCAGATGAAGCCGGCGAAGTAAAGCGGAACTCCTGGATGGTGGTTTTTACTTTATTCCATTTGCCGCCATAGTTGTTTACGATAGATACGGCGTCGATAGGGGAAAAATCGCCATCGATAGGTGTGGTATAATAGCGGTTGTTTACCTGGTAAGATGTTTGCGAAGTAAAATTAAAATCACTACCGCTGTAGTTAGCCGTTAATGACGATTGGAAAGTATTATCAACCATTTTAGTCGTAGCGTTCTGGTTAACCTCAAAAGGATGACTTAGAGCATCATCAGGCGAACCGGCTAAAGTGAATGCGCCGTTGTTGCGGTTGTTGTAGTTTTTTACATTCAGAGTGAAAGCGAGCTTTGAAGTAGCCAAAAACTTTAGGTAATAGTTACCCAAAAAGTAATGTTGCTTATCGAAATGCGTATTGTTAAACGTATTGGTGTAAAAACCATTAAAACCTGAATAAATTCCGGCCACGCCTAAATACAATTTATCTTTTACTAATGGAGCCTTGATGCCCAGTGTATAGCGCTGTTGATTGTAATTACCCACATCAACACCGGCAAAACCGCTCAGGGTATTTGATGGCTGCCTGGTGATCACATTGATAACGCCGCCTGTAGCATTACGGCCGTAAAGCGTTCCCTGCGGGCCGCGAAGTACTTCTATCCTATCCACATCCAGCAATTGAGGAATATAGGTATCCAGCCCGTATTGGTTTACACCATCAACATAAGTTGCAACGGCGGGGTCATATGATGTGGTAACAATGCCGCGGATGCCGGTAACAGTACGGCCATCGCCGGGTGCTCCTGAATTTAAGTTAGGCACAATGGCGGTAAGGTCTTTCAGGTCCCAAAGCCTGTAATCCTGGATTTGTTTGGCCGAGAGCGTTGAAATACTGAATGGTACACGTTGGGCCTGTTCTTCTGTTTTTTGCGCCGATACTGTAACCTCATCCAACTGGTTGCTGGCATCATTCAACTGAATTGTTATTGGGCGACTGGTACCGATTATAATTACCGGGATATTTTTAGCCGCATAACCAACAGCGCTGATATGCAGGGTATATTTCCCGGCAGTTATGCTTTTTAAAATAAATTTTCCGCTTCTGTCGGCACTGGTTTGGTAATTGGTATTGAGCAAATACACCGTAGCGCCCGCGATAGGCTGGCTCTTATTATCGGTAACGGCGCCCGAAAAATCGCCCCTGGTTTGGCTCCGGGCCGATAGTGCAATAACAACGAGTAATAAAGTAAATAATTTACGCATAAGACAGGTATAAATGTGTACAGATCACACATTGTAATCGATTGTCAATATTAGCAAATGACAAACAATTAACAGTTACAGACACATAAATATTACTTAATTATGTAAAAAATATATTGTGTAATTGTAGTTACGCTTGCGCGGTTATTCAAGTGTAAATCACGTCTCAACCGCGACTTCTAAAACGGCTGATTATATTATGCCCGGGATAGTTCATCGAACTTATCCCATAAAATACATTCAATCATATAAATCAAAAAAGGCCGCATCGCAATTTGTGATACAGCCTCTCATATTTTCAAAGCAAAAACCTTTCAGCTTTCGCCTTTATACTTTAACCTTAAAAAGATTAATAACGGTAATATTCCGGTTTAAACGGACCTTCAACCGTTACGCCGATATACTCGGCCTGGTCCTGGTCAAGTACTTCCAGCTCAACACCAATTTTTGCAAGGTGCAGGCGGGCTACTTTTTCGTCAAGATGTTTTGGCAGGGTGTAAACTTTGTTTTCATAGGCGCCACCGTTTGTCCAAAGCTCTAACTGCGCTAAAGTTTGGTTGGTGAACGAGTTACTCATTACAAAGCTTGGGTGACCGGTAGCACAACCTAAGTTAACTAAACGGCCTTCGGCTAACACAATAACATCTTTGCCTTCAATGGTATATTTATCAACCTGTGGCTTAATTTCCACTTTGGTATTGCCATAAGCACCGTTTAACCAGGCCATATCAATCTCGTTATCAAAGTGACCGATGTTACAAACGATTGCTTTATCTTTCAACGCGCGGAAGTGCTGCTCGCGAACAATGTTCTTGTTGCCTGTAGCAGTAACCACGATATCAGCTTCAGTGATAGCAGTGCTTAGTTTTTTAACTTCAAAACCTTCCATTGCAGCCTGTAAAGCACAGATCGGGTCGATCTCGGTAACGATAACACGTACGCCGGAATTGCGTAAAGAATCGGCCGAACCTTTACCAACATCGCCATAACCGCAAACAACGGCCACTTTACCGGCCATCATCACATCGGTAGCGCGACGGATAGCGTCAACCAATGATTCGCGGCAACCGTATTTGTTATCAAATTTTGATTTGGTAACCGAATCATTAACGTTAATAGCAGGCATTGGCAGGGTTCCTGCTTTCATGCGCTCATATAAGCGGTGTACGCCGGTGGTTGTTTCTTCTGATAAGCCTTTGATAGCAGCAACCAGCTCAGGGTATTTATCCAATACCATGTTGGTTAAATCACCGCCATCATCAAGGATCATGTTAAGCGGCTGGCGGTCTTCGCCAAAAAATAAAGTTTGTTCAATGCACCAGTCAAATTCTTCGGCATTCATGCCTTTCCAGGCGTAAACAGAAATGCCGGCGGCAGCAATAGCAGCAGCGGCATGGTCCTGGGTTGAGAATATATTACATGACGACCAGGTAACTTCGGCACCAAGGGCAATCAGGGTTTCAATTAAAACAGCGGTTTGGATCGTCATGTGCAAACAACCGGCAATCCTTGCGCCTTTAAGCGGCTGGCTTGGGCCGTACTCTTTACGTAAAGCCATTAAGCCGGGCATCTCAGCCTCAGCCAGTTCAATTTCCTTCCGGCCCCACTCTGCCAGCGACAGATCTTTTACTTTGTATTTAACGAATGCAGTTTCTACTGATGACATATCGATTTTATTTTTGAGAGTGCAAAGTTAACTGATATCCTTGTGAAAATGAAATGTTTGGTTCACGCGCTTCGAGGATGTTCGATAAATGAGCCTGCGGCTTAAAAAGCTAACTGATATTAATTTTCCAAGTCTTTCAATATCCGTTCTAACAATAACGGGTCAATTCGAAAATTGGTTGACTTAATCAATTCAAAATAGGGCCTCAGTGACGGAATTTTATTTTGTTGTTTAGCGGCTATCAAAACACCCAGGGTACCAGTGAATTTGATATTAAGCTGACTTGCGAGTCGCCTGCCTTTAAAATCATCTACAATAAGTAAAGTATCTGGTATTTCTTGTGCTAAAGCTATAGCGCTTGCTTCACCTATATCAACCTGCAAACAGTAAACAGCAATTAATTGCGAATTTCTTACAGTCATTACCTGTATCCATTCGGGTAGGGGTTTTTTAAATTCAGCTGCAACTTCAGGCGTGGTTATGATATGATTATAAACGGATTGGAGAATATGCAGCGCCTGGATATTATCTAATAAAATCAAACAACTGGTATCGGTGATAACGGCGTATTCAACCATTGATCCGGGCTACATCCGCCAATATATCTTCGTAGTTGTATTGTATATAGTTAACGTTAAATTCAGCTAACACTGCCGGAAAATCAACCTTCTCCATTCCGCACATTTCAGCAGCCTGCCCTAACGATAATTTACCGGCTTCATATAACTTGGCGGCAAGAAAACGCACAGTTTCATCATGCTCTTTTTCAAGCGCATCAGGCACATTTAATGTCATCGTAGTCATAATATAAAGATAAGCATTTCTATATCAAAACAAAAACAAGGGGCTTATGCCTGCAACTGCTTTTGCACCTCTCCCTGCTGCATGGTCAGGTTGCCGTTATAAACTCCGCCATTTTCAACGGCCAGGTTCTGTGTTTTGATGTCGCCGGTTATACGGCCTGTAGCTTTTATTTCAAGCGAGGAGGTATTAATATCGCCCCTTACCGTGCCATAAACAAAGATCTCTTTAGTACTTATATTTCCCTTAACCTCTCCCTTTTCGCCCAGGATCAGGCCCTCATCAACCATTACATCGCCGTTAACCAATCCGTCGATCCGTACAAAAGCCGGGGCTTTCAGGTTACCTTCTAATACACTGCCTTCGCTAATGAGGGTAGAGATTGCCTGTAAATCAAGCGCAACCTTATCTTTTTTAGAAAAAATAGCCATGTTTTTGTGAGTTAAAGTCATAAGTCTATAGTCAAAAGTCTGAAGGCAAAAAATACACTGACCAACTATCCACTCCCGACTTAATACTTTGAACTTAAGACTTCGTACTTAGAACTTATTTATTCAGGGTTAAAAAATTTACCGGGTTAACCGGCTTCCCGTTTTTACGTACTTCATAATGCAAGTGCGCACCTGTTGAGTGCCCGGTTGAACCTACCTTGCCAATATTATCGCCAACCGTAACCTGCTGCCCTACCTTCACTTCAATTTTCGAAAGATGACCGTACAAGGTTTCCAGGTTGTTAATATGCTGAATCCGGACACATTTACCATAACCACCGGCCCATCCCGCAAAAACAACTTTGCCGCTCGCCGTACATTTTACTGCATCGCCACGGTTACCTTTAAAATCAATACCAGGGTGAAACTCGGCATGCTCCGAATCAAAAGGGTCGCTCCTGTAACCAAAAAATGAGGTAAACGAGCTGATCCTCGGATAGCCCATAGGGGTAAATGCAATGGTGCTTGTTAAATGTTTAAGATAATCGTCATACAGGCTGTAAGCTTCGGTATCGGGTAGCTTTACCCCTTCCCTGTTGCCATCGCCCCCGGTACCCTTTACAGTAAAACCTTTAAGGCCGCGCCTTTTTAAATACTCATTTATAGTTTTAAGTTTAACCTCGATAGATTGAATGTACGACTGGGCAGTACCCTGCGTATTTACCTCTGCTTTAACAACCGGCATGGTGCCTTTAAGTTTAGCTATCTGCGCCTGTAACTGTTGGTTTTCGGCCTCCTGCACAGCGCTTTTGTGATGCAGGTAAAACACCAAGCCACCAAGTACGGCAACAACAGCAGCTATGCTCCACGCGTAGTGTTTAAGCCTGTTAAGGTGCTTGGTTTTTATTTGTAATGATTTTGTATGCTGTTGATTTTTGTTGATGATAACAACAGTGCTAATATCAGGTGTTTTAAGTTTCATCAAATTCAAAATAAATTAGGGGTATGCAAGTTAAAAATTACTGTTAATAAAACAATATTAAATGTATGTAAACAGGTTATCAATGAAATAGCCTTCTACGTTAATCGTCAACCAATTGTTATTATTGAGTTTTTATAAACGTAAACCAAGTATCATTTCTTATTTTTGTAACACTGATTTTATTGTAAAGCAAAAAAAAATGATGTATCCGGAATATTTAGTAGCCCCGATGCGGGAAGATCTGACCAGGGTTGGTTTTGAAGAATTAAAAGATGCCGATGCTGTAAAAAACGCTATTGAAAGCGAAGGTACAGTATTTGTAATGGTTAACTCGGTATGTGGCTGTGCTGCGGCAAACGCGCGCCCGGCTGCTAAAATTGCCGCCACAAACGGCAAACATCCTGATAAACTGGTAACCGTTTTTGCAGGCATGGAAAAAGAAGCTGTTGATACCGCGCGTAACTATATGCTGCCTTACCCGCCATCGTCACCTGCCATGGCGCTGTTTAAAGATGGCAAGCTGGTGCATATGATTGAGCGCTACCAGATAGAAGGCCGCCCGGCACAAATGATTGCCGATAACCTGATTGACGCATTTGAACAATACTGCTAATTGAGCTGAAGGCCGAAGGCTTAAAGCAGAAAGCTAAAAAACATAAAAGAGCTGAGGGAAAATCCTTCAGCTCTTTTCGTTTGGTTCAAAATCCGGAATCAAAAATTCGATATCCTAAATCAAATCGATGTCGTTCTGCTTTATTTATCGTCGTCGTTTTTGTCCTCATCCTCTTCATCATCGTCAAAATCATCGAAGCTGCCCATGTCTTCGTCATCCTCATTAAATTCGCCAAAAAAGCGGTCTTCATCAAACATCAACTCTTCCATCTTTTCCTGTTCGGGCGTACTGGTGTCAAAGCGGATGGCCCAATTGTCGGGGATATCATAGCTTTTATCAAATCCCCTGATCCATTCTACAAAAACCAGGCGAAACTCCTCTACCTTTTCCCTCATCAACTGTACATAGTCCTCTTCATTAATTTTTACCATTGATGCAAAAGATACGGCATTAAACATATCCTGTACCGCAAGTTTAATGAGCACAGCATTTTGCATCCGCAGCGAATACAGGCTACCACCTTCGGCGCCGGCAATTTTTGCCTGGATAAGAGCGGCATTACTGCACATCTGTATGGCCAGATGTTCTTTCATGCTGTCTTCCTTTAATGATTCGGCAATTACATCCGCCAGGTCAAATAATTCCTGCGATTTTTGGTATACCGGGAGCTTTTCAAACTTTTCGAGTCTACGGGCCATGGGGTAAATTTACTACTTATAACACAAGTAGCCTCATATATAGTATTAAAGGCTTATTAAAAAAACTATCTTTGCCGCATGAACATTCTGATCCTTGGTTCGGGCGGAAGGGAAAGTGCCTTCGCCTGGAAAGTAGCCCAAAGCGCTCATTGCGACAAACTTTTTATTGCTCCCGGCAATGCCGGCACCACCCAATACGGTACAAACGTAAATATTAAAGTTACCGACTTTGAAGGCATTAAAGCACTTGTTTTAAAAGAGGATATCAACCTGGTATTGGTTGGCCCCGAAGAGCCCCTGGTAAAAGGCGTTCATGATTTTTTCCTGGCCGATGAGCAATTGAAAAACATCCCGGTTGTTGGTCCGCAGCAGGAAGGCGCACAATTGGAAGGCAGTAAAGATTTCTCCAAGCAGTTTATGGAAAGACATAACATCCCTACTGCTGCTTACAGAACTTTCACCAAAGATACCCTGCAGGATGGTCTTACTTATTTGGCTACTGCCGGTTTACCTGTGGTATTGAAAGCCGATGGACTTGCAGCCGGTAAAGGAGTACTGATTTGCCTTACTTTAGAGGAAGCCCAAACCGAACTTACTGCTATGCTGGCCGATGCTAAATTTGGCGAAGCGAGCTCACGTGTGGTTGTTGAACAATTTTTAACAGGCATTGAGCTCTCGGTTTTTGTGATGACCGATGGTAACAGCTATAAAATTTTACCCGAGGCTAAAGACTATAAACGTATTGGCGAAGGGGATACCGGCTTAAATACCGGTGGTATGGGCTCTATCTCTCCCGTTCCATTTGCCGATGCTGCCTATATGAAAAAGGTAGAGGAGCGCGTGATCACCCCTACCATTGAAGGTTTGAAGAAAGATGGCATCCCTTATAAAGGTTTTATTTTTATTGGCTTGATGAACAGCAATGGTGAACCCTGGGTTATTGAATACAACTGCCGTATGGGCGATCCGGAAACGGAAAGTGTGATGCGCCGTATAGATTCGGACTTTGTTGATTTGCTGTTAGGCGTTGCCGAAGGGAACCTGAACGAAAAAGAGATCATCATCAGCACTAAAACAGCGGCCACCGTAGTCATGGTTGCGGGCGGTTACCCAGGCGAATACCTGAAAAACAAGGTGATTACCGGTACCGAAAACGTGCGCGACTCGATCGTGTTCCACGCAGGCACTTCAATGGATGGCAATGATGTAATAACCACAGGCGGCCGTGTATTAGCTATTACTACCGTACAGGATAATATGTTCAGCGCCCTGCAACAGGCTACTGCCGATGCAAGCCGGATTTATTATGATGGCATGTACTTTAGGAAAGATATTGGCTTTGACCTTCTTTAAGAGGTCATTGGGGCATTAGTCATTAAGTCATTTTTTCTCGTCCCCTCAGGGTCCTCTGCGAGAGACCCTGAGGGGACTAATCCGGCAAATCAGTTTAATCCCGGTTCAGACAATTATTCTTGCACCGCGTCAATCCAATTGCCGTCGCCTTTAATAATATTGATAAGCTCATCAAGCGCATTGGCCGAACTGATGTTTTTCTTTACCGCTTCTTTACCACGGTAAAGGGTAATTTTATCAGTACCAGAGCCTACGTAACCGTAATCGGCATCAGCCATTTCACCGGGACCATTTACAATACAGCCCATGATGCCAATCTTTAACCCTTTAAGGTGACTGGTACGACTGCGGATCATTTGGGTAGTAACCATCAGATCGAACAAGGTACGCCCACAGCTTGGGCAAGAGATATATTCCGTTTTAGAAATCCTTGACCGGGTAGCCTGCAAAATACCAAAAGAAGTAGAAGTAATTACACTTGTAGGCAATTCAGGTGCATCTATCCAGATACCATCGCCAAAACCATCAACTAATAAAGCGCCGAGGTCAGTAGAGGCGTAGAGTTGGAGAAGAGTTTGTCCATGGTCCAAGGTCCATGGACTATGGACTTTCTCACTTTCGGACTTTTCGACTTCCGGACTTTCGGACTCAAAAATATAGCTTCTCTTCACTATCACCGGTACATCCAGACCCAGTTCTTCCATCTTGAAGAAGAACGAACGTTGCTCGGCCATGCCGTGTAAAGCATCTGTTTCAAGTACCAACACCAGCGACTTATCCAGTTGAATTGATCCGAAATCTTCCGAATCAATATCAGCAGGTTTTAAATGTACAAGGTTCAGTTTTGATGAACGATCGACATCGCCAATATATTCCTGTAAAGTAAATACCGGGTGGCAGTTGGTTTTATCGGCCAGTTTAAGCCAGGTATTATAATTATATAGTTGTTTTAAGTTGCCCGGTAAGGTAAATGAAGGTAATTCATCCGCCAGGTAAACAAAATCAACCGATTGCTCGGCCATGTTATATTTATCCAGCAGCGGCGAGTACAGGTAGCCCGCCTCGTTCAATACCGCCGGGTCTTTCAGGTTCTTTTTAGATAGGTCGACAACAACCCGCGGCACCAAATGCCCGCCTATGAAAGCGTTGGCCTCGTAGGTTTCACGTTTTTTATATTCGTAGGGGTTGTGTTTTGAAGGTAAAAGGTCAAAGGTTAAAGGCGAAAGGTTTTTAACTTCCGTAGCTACCTTTTGCCTTTCACCTTTCGCCTTTTCCCTCATAGTGTAACGTCGAACCAACTCAATAGCAACCGGTGCTTCCGCTTCGGGCTCTTCGGTAAGGGATACACGTACGGTATCGCCAAGGCCATCTTCCAACAAGGTGCCTATGCCCACGGCAGATTTGATACGCCCGTCTTCGCCATCACCGGCCTCGGTTACGCCAAGGTGCAGCGGATAGTTCATGCCCTCGGCAACCATGGTTTCAACCAACAGGCGGTAAGCTTGTACCATTACCTGTGGATTGCTCGATTTCATGGAGATCACGAGGTTATAAAAATTCAACTGCTCGCACATCCGCATAAATTCCATTGCCGATTCAACCATGCCCTGCGGGGTATCGCCATAACGGCTCATGATCCTGTCGCTCAGTGAACCATGGTTGGTACCTATGCGCATAGCGGTACCATATTCTTTACAAACTTTTACAAGCGGCGTAAATTTCTGAAAGATGCGTTCCAGTTCGCCCTGGTATTCCAGGTCGGTATAATCTATCTGGTCGAATTTCTTTTTATCGGCGTAGTTGCCGGGGTTTACACGCACTTTTTCAACTATGCGGGCAGCAACCTCGGCAGCATTTGGGGTAAAGTGGATATCAGCAACCAAAGGCACCATGTAGCCACGGGCGCGAAGCTGCTTTTTAATTTCGGCCAGGTTTTGGGCCTCTTTGATGCTGGGCGCGGTGATGCGCACATACTCGCAACCCGCATCAACCATGCGGATGGACTGCTCAACCGTACCAATGGTATCCATGGTATCGGTAGTGGTCATGCTTTGGATCCGGATTGGATTATTCCCACCCATAGGCACGTCGCCAATATTAACCTCGCGGGTAACAAAGCGTGAATATTCGGTTAACGAGTTACAATAACGGCCGGGCAGCACTTTAACAGCATCAGTATTCATCAATGATGGAAATTAGATCACAAAAATACGAAAGTTGTTTGATGGGAGGAAGTTGTAATGTTTAAAGGAGGGAAAGATTAGGTCAACGACCTTTCGCTATAATCATCTTTTACTTTATCAACTTTTTGTTTTTTTAGTGACTTTTTAATATCGAATGAAATGTTAAAAGCTTTGAACAGCTTTTTTAAAGCATCTAATTGCTCTTTATTTTCCGGATGTGCAATTAATGATTTCATAATCAACTAACGTTTTTCATAGCTCGATATCCAGCAATCTTGCTCCGTGTACAATTCTAAGCACATTAATATTTTTATCATCAACTATTTGGTAGATGATTCTATACTTGTTTAATAATAATTCCCTGATTGATCTATCTGCTATCTCTGGTACAAACTTTCCTGATGTAGGATATTTATAAAGCTGATCGATCTTGTCAAATATTTTATTGATAAAATTTCTGGCAATTAACTCAGAATCTTGCGATATATATGTTTCTATATCTAATAAATCGTCATAAGCAGATTCAGTGATAACAATGTTTACTTGCTCCACTTATCTGCGAATTTCCTTTTTACATCCTTATAGTCCATTACCTTGCCTTCTTTAACGTCCTGCAAACCCTTCTCAACTTTTTCAACAAATAAAAGGCGCTCAATCAGTTTTTCAGTATCAAATTCATCTTCAAATGAATCAAGGGTTTCAAGTACTGTGGTCTTTTTCATCTGACTTTAATTATATAGCTAATATACAGAATTCTGTAAACAAAACGCTCACACCAACCTATCCTTAATTACCAGTGTCCCCGCTATCATATCATGTAAACATTGCTGCTGTTTATTAAAAAAAGCCATCAGGTAGCCTATAAAAAAGGTTAGTACCGAAAATATTTTGGCCAGGTTACGGCCAATGGCTTTGCCAACACTGATCCTGTTTCCGTCCATATCAACTACTTTTATTTTGAGCATTTGTTTACCATAAGTAGCCTGCTTAACCGAGCTTTCCATTACCACATGATAAATAAATTTGCCTATGGGCGTAAAAGCGACAATGCTAATAGAGGTATATATCCGCGCCTGCTTATCCGTAATGAACAGGAACACCGCCATGGCTGCCAGTAAAACAAATACGCCGAACAGGATAAACCAGTCGAGCGCCGAGGCCAGCCAGCGCTGGTCAAAACTGCCGTAGTATTGCATGAGCAACTTAGGGCGGGCAAAGCCGAACAGTTCCCTTAATTCGGCAATTTCCTGAGCCTCTTTATAATCTACCATATCGTCGGTTTTAACAAAATCGCCGGGTTTGATGCCGCGGGTTTTGAGCTCGGGAATGGTAAATGGACCTTCGGGTTTACCATTAATGACTAATATATAAGATTGGGACATGGATTATAAACTATAACGTCATTGCGAGGCACGAAGCAATCCCCCAATTAGCAGATCGGCCCTGTATAGTTCGCGATTGCTTCGTACCTCGCAATGACGGGGGTGAAGTATTAATAAAGGATTGTGATTTGCCCTCTAAGATAAATATTCCTTCCACCAATCAGAATTATAGGCACCTTTTACTTCGGTTGGCTCACCGGGTTTGGGTACAAATAAATCGATGTGTTTTTGGTTTGCCATAGCGGTTAGCCATTCAATAGGCTCGTACCAGGCATGCGGGGCCAGGTTAAACGTACCGTAATGGATGGGCATCATCAATTTGCCTTTCAGATCGAGATGCGCATTTGAAGCATTATCAGGCCCCATATGAATATCCGGCCAGAATTTTCCGTAAGCACCTATCTCCAGCATAGTCAAATCAAACGGACCAAAAGCCTCTCCTATCGCCTTAAATTCGGGCGAGTAACCCGAATCGGCACCAAAGTAAATATTATGCTGCGGACCTTTGATCACGAATGATGACCAGAGTGTTTCATTCCGTCCGGTAATTCCCCTGCCCGAAAAATGGCGTGAGGGTGTTGCCGTAAGTACAATTTCATTGCCAATCATGGCGCTGTCGCCCCAATCCATTTCAGTAATAAAGTTGGCGGCCATGCCCCAGTTGGTTAAATACTGCGCTACCCCTATCGAACAGAAAAAAGGGATGTTCTTATCCGCAAAAAACTTAATGGTAGCCTTATCCAGATGGTCGTAATGATCGTGCGACTGGATCACGGCATCCAGCGGAGGCAGATCATCCAAAGCTATCGGCGGCTGAAAAAACCGCTTCGGCCCAAATGATTGCGAAAATGAAACCCTCTCGCTCCAAACCGGGTCGGTAAGGATGCGTTTGCCATCAATTTCAATCAGGATGCTGGAATGGCCAACCCAGGTAATGCGCAAGCCCGATGCCGGCGGAGTACCGTAAACCGATAGATCTGTTTTAAAAGGGCCTAAAGTTTTCTTAGGCGTATTTTCGGCCTTGTTGTTCATGTACTCCCTTAAAATGGGAATCATTTTACCAAAGCCGGCTTCATCGGTAGGTATGGTATTGAGATATTTTCGTCCTCTTTTTCGCGATGCGGGTAAACTCATAACAGCAATTATAGTACTTATATCAGGTATGATATAACTAACGCAAAAAAGTTACGAATGGTTGAAGCGGCTCAGCCTTTATTTACTTAAGAATGATATTGCCGTATTACAAAACTCAACAAGCGGGGCCGGCAAAGCATCTCCGGTAAAAGGGTGTTCGCCACCAAAAGTATGATCTGCGCCTTTTTGCACTATGTATTCCGCAGCAGGATTAGCTTCATGCAATTGCAGGGAATGGCTTACAGGTACCGTAGGATCGGCATCACCATGAACAATGAGCCATGGCTGTTTTATTAAACCTGCCTGCCTGATGATATCCAGCCTCAGCGGGTGATTGTCAAGATCATCTAACAGGGATGATTTAACAGGCATTTGCTGGCCGGTACGCTTATTTTCAAAGTAAAAAACGCTCTGTAAACGCCACTGCTGTTCTATTTGTTTAGGCCACAGGTTCCGGAAACCGGATATCGAGGCCATAGTTACCAGCTTTTTGATCCGGCTATCTTCGACCGTTTTGATAATACTTACACCACCGCCCATGCTATGTCCAATGAGGTATACACCATTAGCCATAGGCATACTGGCCCCGCTGCAAGCAAAATCAATGATGGTATCCAAATCTTCCAGTTCAATAGAGACGGTATTATCGGCAAAGGCTGTCAGATCGGCAAAATCTAAGGGGCTGGCAGGCGTTGTGCCATTGTGCGAAAAGTTAAATTTCAGGAAACGAAAACCCTTTTCGGCAAAGTACCGGGCTAACAGATCATGCGTGCCCCAATCTTTAAATCCTTTAAAACCATGGGCAAAAATTACCAGTGGCGTATTTTTAAAAACATCGTCGTAGGTAACATCGATAAGCATTGGCCGCCCTTTAGCGCCGGGAAGGGTAAAATTATCTTTCCTGATCATGGAGGCTAATTTAGTATTAAAGGCCGAAAATATTATTGAAATAAGTAAGTGCAATTGAACTGAAGCCTTCTCTTCCCGTCCCCTTTCCGGCCTTTCGTAGATTTTATTTAAACCTGAAAAGCAAAATCATCCAAACAGTTATATTAAATTTGATTATATTAGATTGCAGTTGACATGCGCTATACCGAATATCGTCCTAATGGCATACTAAAAGATTTCATACAATGTTATTTTGTGTGCGAAACAGATATTCCTGTTATGACTGATGACAAGGTGTTTGCTACCGGCGCTGTCGAAATCTTATTCAACCTTGGGGCAGATGGCCCGCAACAAATAAAAAACGGCGATTTTGTAACTCAGCCCGACATTCAATTGTGGGGGCAAACTATACAGCCATTTACATTTACATCATACGGTAAGCACTGTATGTTTGGAGTGCGTTTTTTCACCCATACCGCCGCCTGCTTTTTTAATGAGCAGATAGAAGAATTTAATGACCGGGTCATTGATTTCAAAGAGCTGGGGGGAAAGGAAGCTGCTTTGTTACATTTGAGATTAATGGAGGCCAAAACGCCGGACCGGAGAATAGATTTAGTGGAGGAATTTCTGATGAAAAGGTTGTTAGTATCAGGGCCTAAATTCAGCAGGCTAAAGCTGGTTAACAACATCATGCTTGACTTAAGCCGAGCGGATTTTCTGGAGAATATCAATACAGTGGCAGCTAAATACGGTCTTTCCTCCCGGTACCTTCAGAAAATATTTTTAAACTATTCCGGGCTGAGCCCGAACTTGTACACTAAAATAGCACGGTTTCAAAAAAGCCTTTACCGGGTTGCCGAAAACAAACTATCGCTCACCTCTATCGCTTATGAGTGCGGGTACTTTGATCAGTCGCATTTTATAAAGGATTTTAAATTCTTCACTGGGTCGCCCCCTTCCCGGTTTTCGCCCGAAAGTTCAACCGATTTTTCTGCCGCGCTCAATAATTAAGCTGTTCCGATTTTTACAATTTTGGTCCATTTTAAGGATATAGTTTCGCTTTAGTTATTCATTCAATATTTAAAGGATCATGAAACAAAAAACCTTAACTGCAGCAATTATATGCCTGTGTCTTTTCTTAACGTACAAAAGCAGCATCGCCCAGGCAAATAATCCCGGCTTACAGCAGATCAAAAGCTCAATTCAAAAAATAAATACACTTTATTATGAGCTGTTTGCAAAAAGTGACGCCTCAATCATAAACCTGTATACTGATGATGCTATATTATTGGCGCCAAATATGCTGCCTATAAATGGCAAAAATGCACTGAAAAAGGATTTCGAGGATACCTTTGTTGCAGGAAAAGTGAAAGGTGTTAAATTCCAAACGGGCAATATCTATGGCGATGGTAAAGCTTACATTACCGAAGAAGGCACCTGGCAGGTTTTTGACCCAAATGGTAAAGTTCTTGATGATGGGAAGTATTTAAAATTGTGGAAACTCACGAAAGCCGGCTGGAAAATATTCAGGGATTCTTTTAACAGCAACCACAAAATTTAAAACATTCCAGTCCCATCACGGTCTCTCGCAGTTTAAGTTTATCCATAAAATCAATAGTCAAATTGGGTAATCTTGATAAGTTGAACCCCTCTGGGGTTCGGGTATAGGGTGTGATGTTATTTCTACAAACCTTTTCCCCCTCTGGGGGATTTTTACAATTTAATAAACATGTATTAATCGCCCAAGGACAGATGCACCAGAGGTGCAAAAGGTTTGTAGCTCGTAAAGTTATAAAATACCCTTTGCCCCAGAGGGGCAAAACACGACGACTTGCTGTTTAAACGACAAGCAATTTTGTGGATAAACTTAAACTCGCAGAGGCATTGATGGAACAACTAAGGGGGACAATCCCTACACCCTCTTCCCATTAAAAGTAATGTTATACAAATCCGTGCGCCTGTCTTTGATATTTTGCACGCTGCCGTACTCATGCAGCTCATCCAGCAACGACAGGTCAACATCGGCAATAACAATCATTTCGGTGTTTGGCGTAGCTTCAGATTGGATCCCGTTAGTCGGGAAACCAAAATCTGAAGGTGTAAACACCGCCGACTGTGCATAGCTGATACCCATATTATTTACATTAGGCAGGTTGCCTACACAACCCGCTATAGCGACATAGCATTCGTTTTCCACCGCACGGGCCTGGGCGCAAAACTTAACCCGGTTGTAACCGTTTTGCGTATCGGTAAGGAAAGGTACAAACAGGATCTGCATATCCTGACCGGCCAAAATGCGTGACAGTTCCGGAAACTCTACATCATAACAAATCAGGATGCCAACTTTGCCGCAATCGGTATCAAAAACTTTCACCTCATCGCCGCCGCGCATTCCCCATGAGCTAATCTCGGCCGGGGTTGGGTGAATTTTGTATACCTCTTCCATGCTGCCGTTCCGCCTGAACAGATAGGAAACGTTATATAACGACTCCTCAAAAATATAAGGCATACTGCCCGCAATGATGTTTACATTATAGGATACCGCCAGTTTTGAAAACTCCTCGATAATGGGCTGGGTATATTTGGCCAGTTCGCGCATGGCCTTGGCCGAATCCATATGGTTATAATCGGACATGAGCGGTGTATTGAACAGCTCGGGGAACAGGATAAAATCGGCCTGGTAATCGCTCACCGCATCAACAAAATATTCGGCATGCTTCATCAGCTCACTGATATTACTGTACGAACGCATCTGCCATTGTACCAGGCCAATACGTACTACTGTTTTATGATTGATAACATCGCTTACTTCCTCGTAATACACGTTGTTCCACTCAATAAGTGTAGCAAAACCTTTTGAGCGGCTATCCTCGGGCAGGTAGTTACGCAATACCTTGCGCACGTGAAAATCATTTGACAGCTGAAATGATAATGTTGGATCATAGATCTCCTTATACTTTACCTTATCAATATACTGACGCGGCGTAAGCTCGTTCTGAAATTTTTGATAGTTGGGGATACGCCCGCCGGCAATAATACTTTTCAGGTTCAACTTTTCGCAAAGGGCCTTGCGGGCATCGTACAACCTCCGTGCAAGTCGCAAGCCGCGATATTTAGGATGGATAAACACATCAATACCGTACAGTACATCCCCTTTGTCATTATGGGTTTTAAAGGTACTGTCGCCGGTAATTTGCTTGTAGGTGTGGTTATCGCCAAATTTTTGGTAATCGACTATAATAGCCAGTGCACAGCCAACAACCGTATCGTTAACGGTAATGCAGATCTGCCCTTCGGGGAATATTTTGATGAGCCGGCGAATAGAATTGGCATCCCAATAGTCCTCGTCCATATCCATATAGGCCGATTTCATTGATTTTTTTAGCTCTTGGTAGTCCTGTACTTCCAGGTTGCGCATTTCAATACTTTGCAGATCCATATTTTTATTTTGCTTCGATAGCAACAGCCAAACGCTGTTTTGGTTTAGGCTTTTTTAGTATCGGTTGTGTGCCACCAGGCCCAGTAGATCAGCACAAACTGCAGGAATAGGCGCAGCCATGCTAAAAAAGGTGTAACCGTTATGGAATTTAACTTCATTGGCGCTTTAAATGCCATGCTCACGTGGATCTGCAAAAAGGCAATCAACATTAAAACAATTCCCCAGGCAGCCCAGTACCGTGTTTTGGATGGTATAAGTAACAACCCTAATGAAATTTCGGCAATCCCGGCAAGGAGGTTAACAGTCTCTGGGTAAAGCAGGTTATTGGGCATTACGGCGTAGTAAAAGCCCGGATCGCGGAAGTGATTAAGGCCTGCAAGCACGTAAAACGCCACGAGTATTACCAGGCTTATTTTTTTATACTTATCCATGTTTTAATTTACAAATATTTTGTGATACGCATTGCAAAACAGTTTAAATACTGCAAAACAAGCCGTTTTTGCAATTTATAACCATTCCAAATAAGCCTGTTTGACAAAGTGTTGACATTGGATGTGCCGAATAGTGATACTTTTGTTCGGTCAAATTTTAAAACTGCTTTGAAGTATCTAAAGGTAATAGCTTTTACGCACAAACAGATTGAACTGAAGGAATTGGGTAGATTGGTGGTTTGCCAGGAAAATCTGACAGATAAACTTGCACAGGTTAAAAAGCAGTTCAATATCCCGGAGATCTTCTACCTGGCTACCTGTAACCGTGTGGAATTTGTAATGACAACCCCACAATCTGTTGACAAAGATTTTGCCAAAAAATTCATAGAAGCCTTTAACACAGAGCTTTGCCATGATTCACTGAGTACTTTTATGGATAGCGCGTCTATTTATGAAGACCAGGAAGCCATGGTGCACTTATTGCGCACTTCATGTTCGCTGGAGAGTTTGATCGTGGGCGAAAAGGAGATCCTGGCCCAGTTACGCAAAGCATATGAACATTGCAAAGAGGCCGGCCTAACCGGCGATGCCATGCGCATGATCATGAACTGCGTGGTAAAAACAGCCAAGGAAGTTTATACGCATACCAACATCTCCAAAAACCCAATCTCGGTAGTATCGCTGGCTTACCGCAAGCTTAAAGACCTTAATCTTTGTTCAAATGCCCGTGTATTGATCATCGGCGCAGGCGAAACTAACCGTAACATTTCCAAATATCTTCAAAAACATAAATTTTCAAACTTCGCGGTATTTAACCGTACCGTGGCCAATGCCGAAAAATTAGCTGCCGATTTGGGCGGAGAAGCGTTTGACCTCGAAGCTTTGAAAAGCTATAAAAAAGGTTTTGATGCCATTATCACCTGCACATCGGCAGTTGAGCCAATCATCACTACCGAAATTTACCAATCGCTGCTCAACGGCGAAACCGGCAGGAAAACCATTGTCGATCTTGCCATCCCTAATGATACCGCTCCCGAAGTGCTGGAGCAATTCCCGGTTAACTTTATCGAAGTGCACTCGCTTAACGAAGTTGCCAAAAAGAACCTGCAGGAACGTTACCACGAACTGGTACACGCCGAAGCTATCATTGAGCAAAACATTGCCGAATTTGTACAGCAGCTTAAACAGCGCCGTATTGAGGTAGCTATGCGCCAGGTACCCGAAAAAATCAAGGAGATCCGCAATACCGCCATCAACTCGGTTTTTGCCGATGAAGTACAGGGCCTGGACGAGCAATCGCGAGAGATCCTGGAAAAGGTGATCAACTACATGGAGAAAAAATATATCAGCGTACCCATGGTTATGGCGAAAGATATATTGATCAATGAAAACTAAAACTTTCTGAATCAGAATTTACGGGATTTGAGGATTGACAGAATGCTTGCTTTTGTCTGAAACCGAATTTCTTTAATTTAAGAATTGATCAAATGCAAATCTGATACTAGTCGAAGTGTAGCGGAGCGTAACTTCGTCCTGAAATGAGTTAAGCTTTCAGCTTAACCGAACACCATATCATCAGCATGCAAAATATCAAATGTATGCTGCAAACTGTTTACTCATAACTGCCAACTGGATATGGGCGTTACCTCCGGTCCGGGCTGTATACTCATACGCCTGCAGGCTTTACGCTCGCTGGCCGGTATCCGCTCCCATCCCTAACGCAGGTATTTTTCGTTAAACCTATTTGGCTATTATTGGGGCTTATTTCCCTTATAAAACAAACATTCAATCATTCCGTCCTCAAACTCTTTATCGGGTTAACTGTCGCGGCTTTTACAGATTCATAACTAACCGTAATCCAGGCTATTCCCAATGCAGCTACAGAGGCAATAAAGAACACCAGCCAGCCAGCATTGATATGATAAGCAAAACCCGACAGCCAGCTGTTAACCGCATACCATGAAAGTGGGATAGCGATAACTATAGCTATCAAAATGAGCCTGGTGATACCTGATGACAGTAAGTAAACCAGGTTTACTACCGACGCCCCTAACACTTTGCGTACGCCAATCTCCTTGGTACGCTGCTCGGCCATAAATGCTGATAAACCATATAAACCCAGGCACGAAATAAAGATTCCCAAAGCGGCAAAAAGATTAAAAATATTGCCCATTTGTTGTTCGCCTTTGTAAAGTTTGGATAACTCCTGGTCAATAAAATCAAATTTGAAGGGATAAGCCGGATTGAGCGCCTGGCTCATAGCCGCCAGTGCCTTTATTGTAGCATTAATTTTTCCGGGCAAGGTCCTGATCACCACATAACCGCCTATTTTATTGAAAGGTATAACCAACGGCTCAATGCTTTGCTGAACGGGCTTAAAATTAAAGTCTTTTATAACCCCTACAATAATACCCTTGTTACCCCAAACCGCTAATGGCTTGCCTATTGCAGTACTGGCGGTAAGGCCCATTACGCTGGCCATTTTTTCGTTGATCATGTAATTATTCGAGTCGGTTTTAAAAGCTGTCGAAAAGCTACGGCCGGCGGCTAACTTCATTTTGAATGTTCGCGTAAAATCTTCGTCAGCCGCCATTACCGGGATAGACAATTGCGAACGTGGGTCCTTACCGCTCCACTGCACATTAAGTGTCCAGCCGCCAAGTTCAGTTGGCAAATCTGTAATCGTTGTAAAATCGCTCGTCAGCGAGGTTTGCCTTAACATGTTTTTCAAAGCCTCCTGCTTATGCCAGATCTCGCCCGTCATTGGCACGTATAAAAGATTGGCTTTCTCGAAACCGGGATTCCTGTCCCTGATAAATTTAAGCTGATTATAGATCACCACCGTACCCACTAACAATACAATGGAAACCATAAACTGAACTACAACTAAAGCATTACGGAACAGCAAATTGCCTCCCATTGATTTCACGTTACCCTTAAGCACTTTAACCGGGTTAAAACCAGAGAGAAATAAGGCAGGATAACTTCCCGAGATAAGACCAGTTATTAAAGCAATACCGGTAAGACTTAACCAAAGCCTGGCATCCGACAGATCAATAACAAGTTTCCTGTTAGCCAGATCATTAAACACTGGTAAAAACATCCGAACGATAACAAGCGCAAGCAATAGGGAAAGGAAAGAGATAAATACCGACTCGCTTAAAAACTGGATAACCAATTGCCCGCGAACAGCACCCGCTACCTTACGTAAGCCTATTTCTTTAGCCCTGCGTGCCGAGCGTGCAGTAGCCAGGTTCATGAAATTGATGCAGGCCACAATCAATATCAATATGGCGATCGCAAAAAAGATGCTTACATACTGCGCATTCCCATGCCCCGGCGAATCTCCCAATCTTTCAGGGTCAAGGTGTATTTTGGTTAAAGGCTGTAATTTGAAGGCAGCCTTGGTATCGAGACTGTGTTTGTGAAAAATCTGCCCGATTTGCGTTTCCAATTTGGCAACGTTAGCAGCGGAAGGGTCAAAACTTTTATCGAACTGTACGTAACCAAAAAAATTAAAATTATCCCAGATATTATTTTTTAGATCATTATTGGTTTGTGCTATTAAAGCCATAGGAAGCAGGATGTCAAATTGCAGATCGGAGTTAGCCGGGATATTGGCCATAACGCCTGTTACTACCAGATTTTCCTTATTATCTTTCCTTATCACTTTTCCTATGGGATCTTCTTTTCCGAAGTATTTTGTGGCGATATCTTCTGTTATTAAAACACCATTTGCCTGATTTAAAGCAGTAGCGCGGTCGCCTTTTATTAATGGATATGAAAACATGTCCATAAAATTGGGATCGGCATAAAACACATGTTCTTCCTGAAATTTCCGGTTACTTATTTCGAATAAAACAGATGGAAAACCGGGATATAAACGGGCTACATTTTTAACCGCAGGGATCTCCGATTTTAATCCAAAAGGCATCCCGGCCGAACTTGCCGCGGTTTTAGAATCACCAAAATCGCTGTCGATTCGATAGATCTGCCCGGCATTTTTATGGAACTTATCATAGCTCAATTCATTTTGCACCCAAAGCAAAATCAGGATACTTGAAGCAAGGCCTATCGCCAAACCCGATATATTGATAATGGAGTAAGCTTTATCCTTTATGACATTCCGGTAAGCCAGTTTAAAATATGTTTTGAACATGGGTATATTGATTGTAGAAGTTGTTGAACTTAAAACATTATTTAATATACAGGCATTATCTAAAACCCATGCCATTAATATAAATCATTGATAATTAAAACATTAATATCAATTTATTTATAACACCCGTTCGGAAACGTTACAACAAGTGTGCGCTTTTGCCGGGCATTACTACCCTGCGATAGAGCCCATCAAATTACGTTCCATCAGGGTCTCTCGTAGAGGACCCTGATGTCTTCGCCAAGCAGGTACGCCTTTTCTCGTAAGATGATCAAGGCTGATAGTGGAAACATCAGGGTCCTCTACAAGAGACCCTGATGAGAAGGTAGTCTCACAATCATCTTCCTGATTATTCTGTCCTCAAACTTTTTACAGGGTTCGCCAGCGCGGCTTTTAACGCTTTGTAACCTACCGTGAACCAGCCTATCAATAACGAAGTTGTAATGGCTGCCATAAAAACCCATAAGCCCGGCGAAATACGATAGGCGAAAGTTTGCAGCCATCCGTTCATCAGGTACCAGGCAAGGGGCGCTCCAATCACAAATGCCACTACGATAAGCACTAAAAACTCCTTCGAAAACAGGTACACAATGCTGCTTGTTGATGCGCCTAAAATCTTCCGGATCCCAACCTCCCTGGTACGCTGTACTGCCATAAATGATACCAGGCCATACAAGCCAAGACAGGAGATAAAAATCGCGATGAGCGCAAATACTTTATAAATCAGTTCGAGCTGGTTTTCCTGTTCGTAAAATTTGGCAATGCTTTCGTCAACAAAAAAACCGGTGTAGGCATATTCGGGATATTTTTTTTCCCAGGCACTTTGCACCAATGCTGCCGTTTTTGCAAGTCTCCGGCTTTCAATTTTTACGGCTATTTGCTGTTCCGATTGTTTTGAGGGGAACATCACCAGCGGTTTAATTTCCTCGCGCATGGAGTTTGTTTTAAAATCAGCAACAACGCCTGTTATAGGCAGGTTTCCGTAACTGTCGAAGGTGATAGTTTTACCCAAAGCATCGTCGGCACGTTTAATGCCAAGTTTGCGCACCAGGGTTTCATTCACCACCAGTTCGCGCGCGGTATCGCTGGCGCGATAAGGTTTACCCGCTATAAACCGGAGGTCAAATGTTTTAAAGTAATCCGCATCGGCCACTTTCATAAAAATATCAAAGCCTGGGTCCTTTTCTGAGTGGTTGAAAAAGAAATTACTTGAATTATTATGCGACGATGATGGTGCATCAGCCGAAAAGCTGGCTGCCTTTACTCCCGGCAATGTAAGTACCTGTTGCTTAAAGCTGTTTAATCGCGATAAACCTACGCTATCGGCAGGGCATGGTATAGCCAATACAGCTTCTTTATTAAATCCAAGGTCGGCGTTGTTTACAAAATCCATTTGCTTCACGGCGATGGCCGTTCCAATGATCAGCAGCTGTGAAATGGCAAACTGGGTAACTACCAGTACACGGCGGAGTGATATGCCGCCTACCGCTGCCGAATTAATCTTATTTTTCAGCGCCTGGACCGGTTTAAATCCTGATACGATAATTGCCGGGTATACTCCCGAAAGCAGGACCACAGCAAGTACTACGCAGGCCAGGCAAAGCAATATGCCGGGATTGAACAAACCAATGCTGTCCGAAACGCTGGCGATATGTTTGAGTAACGGTAAAGCTATTTCGGCCACGCAAACCGCAAGCCCGGCCGAAAACAGTACAATGATGGCTGTTTCGCATAGCACCAGGCCTACCAATTGCCCGCGGCTACTGCCCAGCACTTTGCGGATGCCTACTTCTTTGGAGCGGCCTACAGATTGCGCAGTCGAAAGGTTAATGAAATTGATGGATGCCATAACGATGATCAGCAACGCGATAAGCGACAAGGTACGCAGCGTGGACTTGCTGGTTACATGATCGCCCAGCGTGCCGCCAAAACTGGTGTCAAAATGGATTGCCGATAGGGGTTGCGCTACAGCATATCTTTTCCTGGCAGCGCGTTTACTATCACTATTAAATTGTTTTTCGGAAAAACTGAGCATTTGCCTTTCGATAGTGCTTTGCAGCACATTAGCCGGAAATTTTATATACACCTGGCAGTCACTGCTGGTTTCATCCCAGGTATATGAATAATGGTAGCTTTTGGCATTCTGCTTCCAGGTAATGTACGAAATTAGCACTTTAAACGGCAGGTCGGTATTGGGGGGAACATCCTGTATCACACCCGCAACCTTTAGCGTCAGCAGGTTGTCCATCCTAAGCGTTTTTCCTACTGCCAGTTGCCAGTTACCAAAATATTTTATGGCGCTGCTTTTATCTATCACCACCATATTGGGGGCCTTTAAAGCCGACGCGCTGCCGGCGAGCCAGGTTGCTGAAAAAATATTGAAAAGCTGGGGTTCGGCAAACATGATGCCGGTGTTCTCAATAAATTTTTTATCGCCGACGGGGTTACCATCGGCTGCAGGGGCCACGATCTGGCTGCCGTAAATGGCATTGATGCCAGCAACAACAGCCTGCGGAAAATAAAGGCGAAAAGCATCTACCGCGGGTGTTGAAATCCCGGCACTATACCTGATATTGCCTTCCCTGTCTTTTTTGGTAACGATGCGATAGGTGCTTTTATAACCGGGTTGATAGGTGTCAAAGCTCAACTCATATTGAACAACTACAAATATCAGCAGGCAGGCCGCAATGCCAACCGCCAGCCCGGCTACATTAATGGCCGAGTAACTTTTGTGACGGGTGATATTACGCCACGCGATCTTAAAATAATTTTTGAACATATAGCTGCGGTTTAATTTCCGGGAAGGCCACATAATTGTGGCTTCATGCTTCGAAATTACCCCTGCAAACTGGGTGTGTCGTCTTAAGTTATAACCTGGGAACTCTTTTTGAGGTTCATTTTTATATTCCGCCGGGCTTTTACCCGTCATTTGTTTAAAAATGCGGTTAAAGGTGGATTTTGAATTGAACCCCGACTCCAGTGCTATGCCAAGCAAGGTTATATGATCAAAAGCGGGATCCCGCATTTTCCGGATTACTTCCGCAACGCGATATTCGTTAATAAAATCGTTAAAGTTTTTTTTGAGAGCAATATTAATGATCCGGGATAATTCATGCACTGTGAGCCCAAGCTTGTCAGCGAGCGAGGTCAAACTCAACTCCGCGTCCTCGTAATACCGCTTGTCTTCCATAACCCGCCTGAGCCAGGCCCCCTTTTGCCGCAGCACTGCCGGAACCGGTGTTCTCGAAACCGCGGGAGCCTGCGCAATAATAGTGCTTCCTGGTTTTGAATGGACTGTCGCCGCTATCCAGATCATCATTCCTGCTAACAGCAAGTACAAGGGGTAATACGCGTTAATACCCAACCGGTAGTGGAAATAAAAATAATCCGCAGCGGCAAACGGCAGCCATAATAACCATAAAAGGCCCAAAGCCTTAATTAACCGATGCAGCCAGCGCATTTGGTTGCAGTAGCGGTCGTTTACGCTATTGAATTTTAACTCCCGGTCATAACTTTCTATCAGCCTGAAAGAAATATACAGGTAGGCAACCACCGAAATGAAGGCCACCATATTGAGTACCGGATTCGCTTGCCGAAAGATCGGTGTATCATAAGTTGCCGTGCCGGTGCTGACGCTTTGCCCAATCTCCAATACAAAAATGCCCTGTTGCAGCAACAAGGGGATAAAGTGCAGCAGATCCGCGCGGCGTAATTTATACTCTGGCCGGGTTATCATAAGTACGTAAAAATAAATGAGCGGACCAGGCGCAAGTGAAAATTGAAGCGGCAGCCGGCTCCAATGCGGAAAGTAAGTGCCCAATCCAATGCTTTGTCCCAATACCCGGACCATCCATAAAACTATGGTTAGCATCGCCAGGGCCAGAAAAAGGTTTGCAGCGCGATTAATATTGGGGGTAAACCATAAGAGCAGGCTAAAAGTCAGCCCGATAAATATCGTTGCTAAAAATGCAAAATCATAAGGGGTAATATGGAAAATGAATGCAGTCAAGTTGCCCAATTGCGTCAAAGGTTATTCCAACTTTATAACTTACTGAAATATAGCGATTACAATTTTACAAGAGGCAATTATTGTAATAAAAACGGACGTTTGGTTGTGCGGATATGGGTCACCATTATTGTTTGAGGATACAAAGTCAGGTTTGTGATTCCGCGGCGTTATGTTCCACTTTTCATTAGCCGGCCGAAGTTAAAATCTGTTATATGCGCCTGCAATAGCTATCTGACGAAGCTACGCTTCGTCAGATATAGAGAGAAGGGCACAAAGCTAATATTACATTCTTTAACTACTGGTGGCAATACTTTGTCAGTATCAAATTCAACCAACCGGTTTCACCTTAAAAAAATGAAAAAAAATGGGAAAAAAGATTAAAAAATCAGCTTTATCTTCAACAATCGTGAAACACTCAATAAACATTCCATAAAGTTTTAAACGTTGATTATCAATAATTTAACAATGTTCCATACAAAACATTAAAGCGCTGACTATCAATCGATAACTTATAAAAACCGTTTCACTGTTTCACTCTTAAAAAATGGAACATATCCATTTTTTAAGAAAAAGAAACACGGGGCTTTTTTCATTTTTTCTCGGGAATCAAAAAATTGGGACAGCCTGTTTGTTACACAAATGCTGCTATTATAAAATCGTCGCCGTCGCAAGCCTCCCGGCTTGCAGCCTGGCTGGTTTTACATGGCGCTAATCGTACACATTACCGTCATTTTGTTGCAATTAACAATAATTCATTATATTGATGTACCTTATCATCGGCATAAAAAATTAAATTTGCAGCTGCAAACATTCATTCTTTTGGACAGAAAACTGATTATAGGAACCCGTGGCAGTGAATTGGCTTTATGGCAGGCCAATTTCGTTAAAGACAGCCTTGCTGCCATTAATATTACCGCCGAGTTAAAGATCATTAAAACCCAGGGCGACCGCATCCTTAACCTCAGCTTTGATAAGTTGGAAGGTAAAGGCTTTTTTACCAAAGAATTAGAAGAAGAATTAATAGCCGGCACCATTGATATTGCGGTCCATTCGCATAAGGACCTGCCTACCGAAAATCCTCCGGGACTCATCATCGCAGCAGTTTCAGAACGGGAAGACCCGGCTGAACTGTTGTTGATCTTGAAAGACTGCGTTGATGTGCACCAAAAGCTATCTGTTAAATATGGTGCTATCGTTGGCACCTCGTCAAACCGGCGCAAAGCCCAGCTCCTGGCCCACCGTCCCGATCTTGAAATTGAAGAACTTCGCGGTAACGTGCCTACCCGTATCGGTAAGCTGCGCGATGAAAAATATGATGCCATTATGCTGGCCAAAGCCGGCGTTAGCCGTTTAGGCCTCGACCTGAGCGAGTTTCATGTGGAAGAAATAACTCCGGTTGAAATGATCCCGGCCCCTGCACAGGGCGCATTGGCTATCCAGATCCGCGAAACAGATCATGAACTTTTTGAGGCCCTGCAGGCCTTACATCATACCGATGTAGCCGAAGAACTGGCCGTTGAGCGTACCGTATTAAAATTATTTGGCGGTGGCTGCCACTTACCTTTAGGTTGTTATTGCCGTAAGGAAGATGGCTTTTTCCAGGTGTTTACCTCTAAAGCCAACGATGGAGATGAATTTCCGGACAGATTATTTGTAAAATCAGATACAACTGATGGATTAGCCGAGAGAATAGTATCTATGTTTGACGCCAATCGTAAACTGGCTCAAAGCGTATTTATAACCCGTGATCTTTCAGAGCAGAGTTATTTCCGTAAAGCTATGAAAAAACATGGCATAGCAATAGATGCCCGCTCGTTAATTCGAACCGTGCCGGTAATCAACAAACTTGACCCATATATTTTACGGGATATCAACTGGATATTTTTTAGCAGCAAAAATGCTGTTGAGTATTTCTTCGCCCTGAAACCGCAATTGCCATCTAAAATAAAATTTGGCGTAATGGGTACAGGATCAGAAGATGCCTTGCGCCGAAACGGCTATTTTGCTGCTTATGTTGGTGAAAGCGGCGATACCACCGATGTAGCAGCTGATTTTGCGGCAATAGCCAACCATTCAAAAGTATTGTTTCCTGGTGCCGAAGGTTCTTTACGCAGCATACAACAAGGTTTATCTGCAGATACAAAAATAATTGACCTCACGGTTTACGAAACGGTGTTAGAGCAGCACGTTGAAGCCACAGGCGCAGACATACTTGTGTTTACCAGCCCGTCAAATGTTGAGGCATATTTTCAGGATAATTTATTAGAACCTAATCAACAGGTAATTGCTATAGGTAAATCAACCGGTAAGAAATTTGATGAAATGGGTACCAGATATACCTTACCGTACTCGCCCGACGAAGTAGGTTTAGCCGAAGCTGTTTTTGGAACAGTCTGCCTAACTAACAGGTGCTAAAAAACAGATATTGTCCGTAGGTGGTAAGGCTACGGACAATATTAAAAAATCAATGTTTAACGTATTTCACAATCAACCTGGGGTGCCTTGTGTTGTCATAATAATAGCTTGAGCAAAATATCCGGCTGGTGTATAATACTTCATTTTGGAGAGAGAGCTTAAATCCATAATTTGATTTATTGCTTATCATCACACTTACTATATCTTTTACGTTTATATTCATATTTAGAAAGGGCTGGTTAGTACTTGGCACCACAATCTGGTTGGCCGTTAAACCTGCAGGCTGATTAAACCAGCTAACATTTGTTATATCCCAATCGGCAGCTACCTGCTGTATTACAAAAGAATTATCAGCACCGAAGTTTGCGTGTACCAAATCACCGTTTTTAGGTATAGTATCAGAATATAAGCGGAGCTCCGCGGATATGACAGTGGCATTGGCCGGAATGCTGCTTAAATCAAATTTTAATAAATTACGTACGGTGATGGGCAAGCCACCGATAGTCCAGGCAGCAAGCGGTTCCTCTATCGCGGTTCAGTTACTGGCATCCGTACCGTTGTACAAACCGATATTGGTTTCATAAGGATTGTTGGTTGGCGAAAGATCAAGTGTTGTTACATCCGAAGGCTTTACTGTTACCTCAACAGTATCAACACCCGTAAGACCATCCTTATTAATCACCATAAATTGGAACTGATACTTCCCTTCGACAAGATGTCTTGCTTTAGCCGATGCAGAAGCCTCATTTATAAGGAAAGCTTCTGCAGGCCCTGATATTTGGCTCCACAAATATCCGGCTATCCCATCAGCAGCATTACCACTTTTTCCGGTCAGTTGAACCGAATCCTGTGGTAAAGTAATGGTTACGTCAGCTCCGGCCTGAGCCAAAACCTTT
This sequence comes from Mucilaginibacter sp. SG538B, assembly GCF_013376065.1. NCBI lineage: Bacteria > Pseudomonadati > Bacteroidota > Sphingobacteriia > Sphingobacteriales > Sphingobacteriaceae > Mucilaginibacter > Mucilaginibacter sp. SG538B. The sequence goes on along the minus strand of NZ_JABMJI010000004.1, from coordinate 309,960 downwards.
TGGGATACAGATTTTGTGGATATAGGGGGGACGCTCGTTTTTTTACATGAACCCAGCATAGCAAAAACCAGCGGTGCAATTATCAGTGATAATCTAAAGTATTTCATTATTCCTCAAGTAGTTAGGCTATACAAATATAATTATATATTCTATATAAACCTCGCTTTAAATCATTCTTACGCCATAAATTGCCTTTAAAGTCTTTTAAAGCCACATAATTGTATACGTTTATATAAATTTGTGCTTCGCAGGCGGTAAGATAACTATAGAAACCTGAGTATTGATCATAATATGTTACAACGACCAAGAAGGAACCGAAAAAGTGAAGTGATCCGCCAGATGGTGCAGGAAACGCATGTTAGCGCTGCTAACCTGATTTTCCCGCTATTTATCATCGACGGCGTAAACCAGAAAAGTGAAGTGGCATCGATGCCGGGCATCTTCCGTAATTCTATCGATAACCTGCTGCGCGAAATTGAAAGCTGCCTTAAACTGGGCCTTAACTCTTTCGACCTGTTCCCTAATATTGCCGAGGAGTTGAAGGACAAATTTGCTACGGAAAGCTACCGCGACGAGAGTTTGTATCTGCGCGCTATCCGCGAGGTAAAAAAGAACTTTCCTGAAGCCTGCGTAATTACCGATGTAGCCATGGACCCCTACAGCAGTGATGGCCATGATGGTATTGTAGAAAATGGCGTGATCCTGAACGATGAAACGCTTGATGTTTTGGGTAAAATGGCTTTGGCACATGCACAGTCAGGCGCTGATATTATTGCGCCATCAGATATGATGGATGGCCGTGTAGGTTATATTCGTAATGTGCTTGACGACAATGGTTTTACCAACGTATCGATCATGTCATACTCGGCTAAATATGCGAGTGCATTTTATGGCCCGTTCAGGGATGCATTGAACTCGGCACCAAAGTTCGGCGATAAAAAAACTTACCAGATGAATCCCGCCAACCAGCGCGAAGCCCTGATTGAGGCCGAACTGGATGAACTGGAAGGCGCCGACTTTTTGATGGTAAAACCGGCCCTTCCCTACCTTGACGTTATTAAACTGATAAAAGATAATACCGAACTGCCTGTCGCTGCCTACAACGTAAGCGGCGAATATGCCATGATCAAAGCCGCCATACAACGCGGCTGGTTAAACGAGCAGCGTGCCATTACCGAGGTACTTACCAGTATCCGTCGTGCCGGTGCAACTGCTATTTTAACCTACCATGCCAAAGAGGTTTTGGAGAATAAGTGGTTGTAGGGTAGTGATTAGAGGTTGGAGATTAGAGGTTAGTGCGCAGGCCGCGTTAGGGATTGCAGTGGAAAGCCCACAGCGCGGGCGGGATTGAGGGATGGCAAAGCGAGGACTTGCAACGGAAAGCCCGGGCCGCAGGCAACGCCCACAGTGATAAACATAATCGAAAAGCACAATTAATACCGATTACTTACAATTAACCAATTACAAGGAATTAAGTAGTACTGGTTAAACAAAAATCAGAGTTTAGAATTTCAACAATATATGTTCGATTCAATAAAAAAGATGTTTTCTGCAGAGGATGAACCGGTAAATACTACGGGCAAGCCCGATATCAGTCGCGAAAAATCGGCCGAGCTTTATGCTAAGGCGCAAACCTATTTTCCGGGTGGGGTTAATTCACCGGTAAGGGCTTTCAAGTCTGTTTATGGCACGCCGCTGTTTATTCAAAAAGGCGATGGGAGCCATATCTGGGATGCCGACGGTAACGAATTTATCGATTACTGCTGCTCATGGGGGCCACTGATCCTGGGGCACAACAATGCTAAAGTAAGGGAAAAAGTTATTGAGGTAATGCAAAACGGCATGAGCTTCGGTGCACCTACCGCATTGGAAAATGAACTGGCCGAGCTGATCCTGAAAAACAATAAGTTTATTGAAAAAATCCGCTTTGTAAGCTCAGGTACTGAGGCTGTAATGTCGGCCATCAGGTTGGCCAGGGGATATACCAAACGCGATAAGATCCTGAAATTTGAAGGCTGCTATCACGGCCATGCTGATGCTTTATTGGTAAAAGCAGGTTCGGGCCTGGTTACCTTCGGCGAAACTTCATCAGCCGGCGTGCCTAAATCAGTCGCTGATGAAACCATAGTAGTAGCACTTAACGATAAGGAAGCATTAGCTAAAGCTTTTGAAGAATTTAAAGACCAGATTGCGGCGGTGATCATTGAGCCGGTACCAGCAAATAACGGTTTGCTGCTACAGGAAAAAGAATACCTGCAATATCTGCGCGACATCTGTACGCAAAACGGCACCATGCTGATATTTGATGAGGTGATCTCCGGTTTCCGCGTTGGCTTTGAAGGTGCTGCCGGTTACTACCAGATCAAGCCTGATATTATTACTTACGGTAAAATTATCGGTGGCGGTATGCCTGTTGGTGCTTATGGATCATCGGCAGCAATCATGAGCAATATCTCGCCGGAAGGTTCGGTTTACCAGGCAGGCACACTATCGGGTAACCCAGTTGCTATGGGTGCCGGTATCGCCCAGCTTAGTGAGCTTTTACGCATGGGCTTTTACCGCGACCTGAACAATAAAACAGAGGAGTTCGTAGAAGCCATTCAGCGTTTTGCTACCGCCCGCAATTATAAGTTTAAGGTGTTTGGCATAGGCTCCATATTTTGGTTTGCTTTTACAGATAAAGAGTATATTCGTAAAGCCGAAGATATTGATTCGTCAAGCATGGAAAAATTCAAAAAGTTCCACCGCGAATTGTTGAACAGGGGCATTTATTTAGGTCCGTCGGGTTATGAGGTTGGCTTTATATCATCAGCCCATACCAAAACAGACCTGGAGAAAACAAAACGTGCTATATTTGATAGTTTGGATTTAGTATTCAATTCTAAGTAGCCAGTTTGCAGTTGCCGGCGGGCAGTTTGCACTTAATATAACATTGCAAACTGACAAACTACTGCCAACTGAAAACTGATAACTGCCAACTGATATGAAGAAGTCATTTGTTATTTTTTACGCGCTCATCACCTACGCCGTTGCCGAACTGGTATGGTGGGGCTATATGCTGGTTACGCTGCAACCGCGCCGTACCGGTATGATTCTGGGCGAAGGGGCTATGTTTGTAGCCGTATTTTTAATTGGCGCCATTAACCTGCACCGCTCGTTTAATAAAGAGCGCCGTCTGCAGGAGCAAAAAAAGAACTTCCTGCTTTCGGTAACGCATGAGCTGAAATCGCCGCTGGCATCAATCAAGATCCTCTTGCAAACCATCCAGAAACGTCATCTAACCAAAGAACAGCTGCTTGATTTTATTGAAAAATCATTGAACGATGTTGAGCGTTTGGATGACATGGTTGAGAATATGCTGCTTGCATCTAAGATCGAAAACCGCTCATATAGTTTCCCTAAGGCCAGCTTTAACCTTTCGGTTTTGGTTGACAGCATTGTTAACCGTCTGCAGATCTCCAAATGCGATTGCAACCAGCAGATCATAGAAGCCGAGATTGAGCCTAAGGTGGAGATTGTGGGCGATAAATTTGCCCTGACATCGGTAGTGACCAATTTGATAGAAAACGCTGTAAAATATTCAAGCCCCTGCTCATCTGTTGGGGTAAAGCTGTTTTCGAAAGATGATAAAGTTTATTTGCAGGTATCTGATCATGGTATCGGCATAGCCGACGAGGAGAAAACCCGCATTTTCGACCGTTTTTACCGTGTAGGCAGTGAAGAAACCCGTAACACAAAGGGCACCGGACTGGGCCTTTATATTGTTAAGGAGGTGTTGGATAAACACCAGGCCAGCATCAGGGTTAAAGATAACCGCCCTGCTGGTAGTATTTTTGAAGTTACATTTGGACTAACCTAAATTAAGACAATGAATAATATGCCAAACAAAAAAAGGATTTTATTGGCCGAAGACGAAGAGCATTTGTTAGAAGCAATTAAGCTTAACCTTGAGCTGGAAGGCTATAAGGTAACTCCGGCTAAAAACGGCAAAAAAGCTTTACAGTTATTTAAGGAAGAACGTTTTAACCTGGTGATACTGGACGTAATGATGCCCGAAATTGACGGCTTTGTTGTCGCCGAAACCATCAGGCTTGAAAATACCGAAGTACCTATCATGTTCCTTACGGCTAAAAACACCAATGAGGACAAGATTTCGGGCTTAAAAAAAGGTGCTGATGATTATCTTACCAAGCCGTTTAACCTCGAGGAGCTTATTTTAAGGGTGAACAACCTGGTAAAACGCAGCTTAAAAGGCGAAGACCTGAAAGAGTTTAACAGCTATAAAATAGGTGATAAAACCATCCATTTTAACTCATTTGAGCTGGTTAACGAAGATGGCTCCATTACCGCCCTTACCAAAAAGGAAACCATGCTGCTTAAATTGTTGATTGAGCGCCGTAATGACGCCGTATCGCGCGAGCAAATCCTGGAAACCGTTTGGAATTATGACGTTTATCCGTCAACCCGTACTATCGACAACTTTATCCTAACCTTCCGTAAGTACTTTGAACCAGATCCTAAAAACCCGGTTTATTTCCACTCCATTCGTGGCGTTGGCTATAAATTTACCGATAACCAGCATTAATGTTCAGTAACAGGACACGTATATTCATTGCGTTTATATTTCTGCTGTCGTTAGGTATATTGGTATACTTTCAAATTTATGAACTTGCGGCAGTTGCAGCTATGATGATCATCCTGCTTATCTGGGATTATTTCAGGCAGGGTACGTTGGTTGTAGCATCCAAACATTTTCATGTAAAGGATTATGATAAAACTGCTGCCTCGTTAAACGAGATCATGAAACCCGAATGGCTCAGCAAAAACCGCCGGGGATATTATGAGTTTATATACGGCGGTTTATGCCTGCAAAGGCAGGATTTTGAAGGGGCAGAAATGCACTATGAAATAGCGGCACAATACCCCTTGCGTTCGGTTAATGACCACGTAGCCGCTTTGGTTAGTGTAGCCAATATCAGCATCAGGCGTGGTAATTTTGAAAAAGCGAAAGCTTACCTGCAGTTAACCGAGCAGCATAAAGAAAAAATAACTGCCAAAATGAGGGAAGTGATAAGCCGACTTCAGCAGGAGCTTCAGAAAGAATCAAGACAGTAAGAAGAAAGAATCAAGACTATAAGAGTCAAGAGACAAGAAAATAAGAAATAAGACGGCAGGAGTCAGGAAGCAAGAATTATGAAGGGAGACGTTCTCTTCTTGGTTCTTGATTCTTGACCTCTTGCATCTAACTAAAGTATGAGAGATTCGTTATTAATAAAAGCGGCATTTTCGGAGCAAACAGAACGCCCACCAGTTTGGATGATGAGGCAGGCAGGCCGCTTTATGAAAGAGTATTGGGACATTAAAAACAAATACTCGTTCCTTGAAATGTGCAAAACGCCGGAGATAGCCGCCGATGTTACCATGCTACCGGTTGATCTGTTAGGAATTGACGGTGCAATTTTGTTTTCAGATATCCTGGTAACGGGTGAAGCCATGGGCGGTGACCTTAGTTTCAACGCAGGTGTTGGTCCGCTGTTTGCTAACCCTGTACGTACACAAGCCGATATCGATAACCTGCAAACTAATGTTATTGATAAGCTGCAATATGTTGCCGATGCTATTAAGGTGATTCAACAGCGCCTTGGCGGCCGTATTCCGTTGATAGGTTTTGCCGGTGCACCGTTTACCGTAATGAGCTATTTGGTTGAAGGCGGATCATCAAAAGATTTTAAACTTACCAAACTGATGCTGCACAATGAGCCGGAAATGGCCCATCAGTTGTTATCAAAAATAGCTGCCGTGACGGCCGACTATCTCAACATGCAGATTGCTGCGGGCGTAAATGCTGTACAGATCTTTGACAGTTGGGCGCAAGCTTTGGCATGGGATGATTATAAAGAATTTAGTCACCGTTATATTGCTGAGATCATCAGCAAACTAAACCGTAAAGATATCCCGGTGATTTCTTTCTGTAAAGGCAGCTCGGTTTTTGCACCGCTAATGGCAGAGGCTAAGCCGGATGTAATTTCTATCGATTGGAATGTCGATCTGTTAGATATCAAAAAACGTTTACCGGCAGGTATTGCAGTACAGGGGAACCTTGATCCGCACATCCTTTATGCCGATAAAAAAGTAATTAAAGAACGCATCTACCACCTGTTCGACCGAATGAAAGGCGAAAACGGCTTCATCTTTAACCTGGGCCATGGCATTATGCCTGATATCCCGTTTGATAATGTGAAGTACGCGGTAGAAGTGATAAAAGAATACAGAAACTAATAATAAAGCCAACATGTCATTGCGAGCGATAGCGTGGCAATCCCGAACTATGCAAGTCGCTCTGTAAAGTTCGCGATTGCTTCGTTCCTCGCAATGACATGTATTAATTGACATGTACGATTACGTAAAAGCTATACATATCATTTTTGTGGTCTGCTGGATGGCGGGGTTATTTTATAGCGTACGTTTATTTATTTATCATACCGAAGCCCAGGATAAGCCCGAGCCGGATCGTACTATATTGTCTAAACAATTCGAAATCATTGAACGCAAGTTATGGAATATCATAACTATCCCCTCAATGTACATTACTATAGTAGCGGGCGCAACGATGCTTATCCTCAAGCCAATTTGGCTTCAATTTGGATGGATGCATATCAAGCTAACCTTTGTTGTGGCTTTAGTGATCTATCATTTCATCTGCCAAAATAAAATAAAACAGATGCGTAACGGCGTATTCAGATGGACATCCATTCAGCTCCGCTTGTGGAATGAACTTGCTACCATTTTTCTGTTCGCCATTGTTTTCCTTGTGGTGCTTAAGAGCGCTTTGAATTGGATCTTTGGTGTTGTTGGCTTGGTATCGCTGGCAGTGATATTGATGATAGCCGTGAAGATTTATAAAAGATATAGGGAGAAGAAATAATCAGCTGATTTTAATATTTATCTAAAAGCCTCATCGTCAAGTTCTATTTTCCCCTCCAGTTCAAGCAACTTCTTTTGATTTTCTAAAATCGCAGATATATCTAATTCATGATCTCCCCTTTGAGCTCTTTGCCATTCTACCGGATCCCCAAATGAAGATTCAGAAGCAGCCCTGAAATTCAAAATCCGCTCTTTGAGCGCTTCGCGGCTTATACTCTCAGTTTCTGCACTTTTTTCTTCTATAATAACATTAAGCTCTTTAGCCAAAGCGATTATCTTCGCGATGCTTTGCTTGTTATCTGATTTTAGGATTAATTCCATGATTTTATCTATTGGCGCTTCTCAAAAAGCTGTAAACCGAAGTTACAACAAATCATCATCATTCATCTTCTTAAACTATTCATCAAAATATTTACATCCCCATGCAACCATTTGCATCACTCTGCCATCTTACTTATAAATGATGTTTTTGGAACCTAAATATACCATTCACCAACTGATAGACCGCTGCCGGGCCGGTGAGCGCAAGGCGCAGGAACTGCTTTATAAGCAGTTTGCCTCAAAAATGTTGGGGGTGTGTATGCGCTATGCCACCGACCGCATGGAGGCCGAAGACATGTTGCAGAATGGCTTTATAAGGGTTTTCCACAAAATGGATGATTACCGGGGCGATGGCTCATTTGAGGGCTGGATTAGGCGCATCATGGTTCACAGTTCAATTGAATACTATCGCAAACATCATAAAATGATGCAGGTAATTGATATTGATGAGGCAGGGCATGAGCCATCGGTTAATCCAATAGCAGCGGCCAACCTGGATGCAAAAGTGCTGATGGGCATGATACAGCAGCTTGCACCAGGATACCGGATAGTATTTAACCTTTATGCGCTGGAAGGCTATTCGCACAAAGAGATAGCGGAGATTGTAGGCATTACCGAGGGTGCCTCTAAATCACAGCTGTCAAGGGCTCGTACAATATTGAAAGAACAAATTGCTAAAATGGAGGGCAAAAGTTATGGATATGCAGGATAAGGAACTGGACAGGCTGTTTCAACAAAAGCTTGATGACCTGGAGATACAACCGTCGGCCCATGTATGGCAGGGCATCAACGCCGAATTAAACGCCGGCAGGCGTAAAGGAATATTATTGCCTTTGCTAAGCGCAGCAGCAGGTGTTATATTACTGATCACCGCAGGTATCCTGTTTATCCCTAAACAAGTGGCTAAACATCATGACCATCCAACAGAAATAGTTAAAACCCACCAACCGGTAAAACAACCCGTTGCAGTTACAGTTGAGCCTGTGGTACCTCCGCCCCCTGCCCAAAACAAAATTACTGCTAACCCGGTTATAGCACCTGTTAACAATTTGGCCCACGTTAATAAAACCAAAACAAAAACTAACTTGACGCAATCCATACAACAGCCAATAGTTACTGCCCAACCGCCTGTAGATGCCCATACAGATGAACCATTATTAGCAAATGCCCCTGCCGCAGATTATCCTGTTGTTAAAGCCGCAGCCCCGGATACAGCAGCCAGGATCAGCCCGAAATCAACCATCATTGCCGGCGACAACACACAGCCGGTATTGATAGCCCAGATACCGCCGCATGCCGTTCCTGCTACAGCAAAATCTGTAAAAAGGCACCGCATCCGCAGCCTTGGCGATGTTTTTAACGTGGTGATAGCCGCTGTTGATAAACGTAAAGACAAAGTAATTGAATTCAGTAATACCGATGAAGACGATGCCACCATTACAGGCCTGAACCTGGGCTTTATTAAAGTAAAAAAAGAGAAAGACAAATAATATCTTAGCGAACGATAGACATACCACAACATATGAAACGCCTTATTTTTACCATCACAATATGCCTTGCCGCAAGCTTTGGTTTTGCTCAAAGCACACCTGCCGATTCTGCACAAAACACGTCAGATACCACTGCACATAAAAAGCATGTTAAAGTAAAACTTGGCTTTGGCGATGACGTAACCCAGGTTAACATTAATAATGATGAGCCAGATACTACCTACCATGCCCACAAGGCACCTGGATTTTCCTTTGGGGTAACCTTTTCAAGGATCGACCTCGGTTTTGCTACGCTGATTGACAATGGCAGCTTTACCCTATCTGATAAAAACAAATTTTTAAGCTACCGCCAGTGGAAAACAAGCAACTTTGGTTTTGATGTACTGCAATTTGGTTACCGGTTTAACAGTGCTTTCAAAATCTATGTATCCGGCGGTTTCGACTGGACCCATATCCGCTTACGTAATGATATCACCATACAGCGTAACGCGCCGGTGCTCACCTACGTTCAGGACAGTATCCACTTCAGTAAAAACCGTTTTTCATCAACCTACCTTCGCATACCGCTATCGTTCTATTACCGCAGCCATGAAGATGACCGGGGGAATTATTTCAGGTTAGTTGCCGGTCCGGAGATTGGCATCTTGCTTAACGGCCGCGTAAAACAAATCAGTGAGGAAAATGGCAAGCAAAAATTTAACGACGACTATCATTTTGCCAAACTGCGCAAAGGCGTATTCGTACGCATGGGTTACGGCATTATGGGCTTATACGCCAAGTATTACTTTAACGACATGTTTGAAAACAGCCCGGATCAAAAAGGGTTAAGGAACTTCTCATTCGGATTGACTTTTGGCTTCTAAACAGAACCATGATTCTGAACCATGATTTTTAGGATTCTGGGATTACCATGATAGATAGATGACTTGCTCTATCCTATAATCTTTAAATCAGGCAAATCATGGTTCAAAATCATGGCTCAAACGTTTATCTTTGCCCCTGATGTCAGAGATTCCTTTTTTGCAGGCAGTTGCCATAAGTAAAATATACCCGGGAAAGCAGCAGGCCGGTGTAAAAAAAACCGGGCTCATTATTGAGCCGGGCAAAATCACCGCCATTATTGGCGAAAGTGGCAGCGGTAAAAGCACTTTACTACGCTTGTTATATGGATTGCTCTCACCCGATGAAGGCACCGTTTACTTTAAAGGTGAACGCATTTGGGGCCCTGAAGAAAAGCTGATCCCCGGTCATGATGCCATGAAAATGGTAACCCAGCATACCGATGATCTTAACCTGTTTGCCAAAGTTTGGGATAACGTGGCGGCTATGCTGCCGGCAACAGATCTCAAAGCCAAACAGGAGAAAACCGAAAGCGTGCTCAAACAGCTCAATATGTTCAACATGGCTGATAAGCGGGTGGCCGACCTGAGCGGTGGCGAAAAGCAACGCGTAGCCATCGCCCGCGCCATCGTTACCCATCCCCAGGTATTATTGCTCGATGAACCTTTTAACCAGGTTGATACTTCGTTCAGGGAAGGCCTGCAGCATGATATCAGGCAGATAGTTAAAGAAACCGGATTAACGGTGATCATGGTATCCCATGACCCGGCCGAAGTACTATCGATGGCAGATGAGCTCATTGTTATAAACAAAGGAGAAATTGTTGAGCATGGCAATCCCAAGGCACTGTACAAACACCCTAAATTTCTTTACACCGCCCAGTTGCTCACCAATTGCAATGTACTAACCGCTCATGAGGCCCGTTTTTGCGGCATTGACATAACCAAAGAATATGCGGTTGTTTATCCTGAGCAAATCAAAATTAAATTGATAGCGGCAACCAAAAGCTGGGTTGTTAAGCAGGTGTTATTTAAAGGCTTTTATGAGGATCTGATCCTTCAGCACGAAGATATAACCCTACGGGTCTTGAGCGAGGAAACCGGAAAGTATGCCGAGGGAGATTTGGTAGCAGTACGGGTTGAGAAGTATTTGGAGTATTAATCCCACGATTAGGCTTACAAGGCAAGCAAGATATTTAGTTGTAGTTAACTGATATCGGCCCGCTCATTCGCCGCGGGTTGGCTTTGTTCTTTTTCTTGATAAAAAGAACCAAAAATCAAGTCAGCAGATAGGCTTCTTTGCGCTCAAGGCCTTTGCCCTGCAAACCGGGCATAACCACGGGCTGCAATTATTTTGCCCTGCTTCGCTCGCTCGTTGTCCCCGCTTCTGCAAAAACTTGCTATGCCCCAACAGCAGCACAGGCCACCATTGTTCTGCCCGCTTTCGCCCGAAGCTTACCTGCTGACGGGAAGGAAAAGAATTTTCTTAAAAATAAACCGGCGCCATACCTCGCGTTGACCACCGGTTTTTAAACGTATATTTAAAAAAGATCTTAATGCCTTAAATCAAGGCTCAGCATTACCAGGTTTTTACTTTCAACATAGGCGGTGCGCTCGTTCAACCTGTCAAGGACCTGGTCAAGCGCCAGGCGGGTCTTTTTCTTTTTAATGTTGAGTTTGCTGTAAACTGTTTCCTCGTATATCAGCTTATTGTTATCGTTATAAAACTTAATGGTTTGCACGCGGGGCAAATTAATATTGTGTTCAACTACCCAAAAACCGCGTACGTTTGTTATTTTATTTTGAGCCTGCACCGCAGCTGCTGCAAATGCCAGTATACAAACTGTGATAATCAACTTTTTCATGGTGTTATTTTTAATATAAACTAAAATTAAGGGCTCGTAAAATGGCTTGAAAATAGCATAGGCACACAACCCGCCAGTTACGATTAACCGCATTTTAATACGACAAATAAACATCCAACCTGAAAAACGTACCGAAGCAGCCTTACTCCAGGTAGTTCGTCATCAAATGATTGCAGTTTGTCGCACTTTTATCCTAAAAGCCGTCCAATTAAACTGTTTTACAGTAAATTAGCTATATGAATACCGGCTTCGATCTCCTGCTCAATAATATAAAGCTGCCGCGCTTTTGGCAGCACGTGATATTTTGGGTAATTGTATCGTTTTTCATCACGACGCTTTATTCGTTCCAGACCAATTTTTGGGTATCCTTACGCAATAACCTTTTGTACATGCCCATACAAATAGCGTATTACTATGCCATTGCTTACTGGTTGGTGCCCAAATATGTTTTTGAAAAACGATATGTGATGTTTTTCATGATGCTGATACCGCTTGTTTTTGCATGTATGTTTATCAGCCGTACCATCGGAATCCTTTTTGTTGCGCCCTACCTGATCAGGGTGATGCACGTAACAGATGCCGGTTATATCGCCTCAACCCAACGCCCGTTTTTTGAGCAGTTAACAGATGGGCAAAGCCTGGTAAATTCATTTAAAGGGACTAACCTGTTTACCGGGTTTGTACTTGCTATTAAACTTTTTAAAATGTGGTATGAGCGCAAGCAGGCGGCATTAGAAGCCGAACTCAACGCGTTGAAAGCCCAGGTACATCCGCATTTTTTATTTAATACACTTAATAACCTTTATTCGTTAAGTCTTAATAATTCGCCCAAATCGCCGCAGGCCATAATTGGCCTGTCGGATCTGCTGCGCTATATGCTCTATGAATGCTCAGATAACGAAGTACTTTTGGAGAAGGAAGTATTTATGATGCAGCAATATGTAAAGCTCGAAAAACTACGCTATGAAGAACGCATCGACATTAACTTTACCATTACCGGTAATTTGAAAGATAAAACTATAGCCCCGCTGCTCATTTTACCTTTTATCGAAAATGCTTTTAAACACGGCACCAGCGAGCAGGTAGGCGCTACCTGGATCAATATTGATATAAGTGTTACACTAAACCACTTCAAGTTAAAAGTAGCCAACAGCAAACCCGAACATCTTGTTGAAGAAGGCTGTACACCGGGGCATATCGGACTAAAGAACGTAACCAAAAGGCTCAACCTGCTGTACCCTCATACCTCACGCCTGAAGATCGTGAACGAAGAAGATACCTTTTTTGTGGCGCTTGACCTCGACCTGAAAATCATAAAACACGCTGCTGTACAACAAATGGTAACCGCATGAAAATCCGCACACTTATAGTCGACGATGAGCCACATGCCATTGAGGTATTGAAAAACTATCTTGCGCGCTTCAGCGAGATGGAGGTTACCGCCACCTGTAATGACGGTATTGAAGCCTTTCGCCTCTTGCAACAAAAACCTATCGATTTGATGTTCCTGGATATTCAGATGCCGGGAATAAAAGGTACCGACCTGCTGAAAAGCCTCAAGAACCCGCCTAAAGTAATTTTCACCACCGCCTACAGCGAATACGCCCTTGATGGTTTTGAGCTCAACGCGGTTGATTACCTTTTAAAGCCTATCTCTTTTGAGCGTTTCCTGCGGGCGGTCGACAAGATTTATCAGCTAAACGAGCATAAGGGCAAACTCCTGATTACCCATGAAGAGCCTGTAAGTGATACCCATACGTTCATTTATCTTAAAGTAGACCGCAAAACAATTAAGGTTAATATCAATGATATTTTATGGATAGAAAGCCTGCGCGATTATGTTAAAGTAGTGGCCGTAAATAACCACGTCCACATTACCAGGCAAAAGATCAGCTTGCTCGAAGAAATGCTTCCTGAGAACAGGTTCGTACGCATCCACCGGTCATTTATAGTGGCATTAAACAAAATAGATTCTTTCTATGCCTATAGCATGGATGTTGCCGGGCATGAGCTGCCTATCGGTCGCAACTATAAGCAGGATGTACAGAAAAAGCTGAAGAGTGAACGGTTGCAGATGGGATAGAAATAAGCTCATCCATACTTTTAATTAACCGGCTTGAAGCCTGCAAACATATCACCTGCCTCCTTCAAAGTATTCAACGGCACATAATCACAAACTTCTGCATATTCGCCCCACATTTGCTGCACTGCTTTATTATGATGAGCACTTACAATAGCTTCAGCACTCAGCCATTCAAAAACTTCTATGATAGTGCCGTCAGCAGCTTCCATAATGATGGATTCACGATCGGTTACCAACCTCTCTTGCTTAAGGCGTGGCAGATGCGTTTTCATTAACTGTTTTAGTGCTTCCTGTTTGCCCGGTTTAGGTTTATAAGCAACAATTACAATCTGTCCCATGGGTTTCAGTTTATTAATATGCAATTTACAAAAAACTGCATAGGCTATAGACTAAAAAACAAGTTTAAAACTGGTCGTTCCCGGGTATGGTGTTTAGCATTGTAAGCAGGGGCACTTATCGCTATTGGAGACCAGGCAAGGGACGCTTAATGCAAAAACGGCAACAAGATATCTTGTCGCCGTTCACCGATCTCCCCTTCAGGAGAGATTTATAAGATTATTTTTTCCAAACGTTATTTTCGGGATTGTAATCCGGTAATACTTTATCAGGATCGTAAGTAACCGATTCAATTTCTTCGGTTGATGGATATTTAAATGTCCATGATGCATAACGCTCCCAAATTTCAACCGGCAGTTTTACGCGGTCAACTTTACCACCTTTGGTTTTAACTTCCAGGATAACCGGCATTGCCATTTTACCCAGGTTATCTAAAGTGATCAGCGAGCCTTTAGTTGGATCGTTGTCGACATATTTCACATCGCTTACAGCAACATCCAAACGCCAGTCGTTCAGGAACCAGCCTCTCCAAAACCATTGCAGGTTTTCGCCGCTTGCATTTTCCATCGTGCGGAAAAAGTCGTCGGGAGTTGGGTGTTTAAATGCCCAGCGGTTGATGTAGGTTTTAAATGCGAAATCAAAACGTTCAGGGCCTAAGATCTGCTCGCGTAGCAATACTAAACCGGCACTTGGTTTTGAGTAAAGCAGGGTACCTGTATTTCTTTCTTTCAGGTTGGCCGGCTGGCTCATAACAGGCTCAAGGTCGGGCCTGGTAAAGAAAGCGCCGATAGTGTGCATATCCGGCACGCGGGTATTTTTGTATTCGCCGTTATTAAAGTTAGCGGTAGAAAGTGTATTGATGAACGTATTAAAGCCCTCGTCCATCCAGCCGTACATGCGCTCGTTTGAGCCTACGATCATCGGGAACCAGGTGTGACCAAACTCGTGATCGTTAACTCCCCAAAGGCTTGCTTTTTTCGCTTTAGCTCCGCAGAAAACAATACCGGGGTATTCCATACCACCTACTATCCCGGCAACAGCAGTAGCGGCAGGGTAAGGGTACTCAAACCATTTTGATGAGTTATACTCGATAGATTTTTTAACATACTCGGTTGAACGGCCCCATGCATCGTTGCCATCGCTTTCAACAGGGTAAGCTGATATTGCAGTTGATTTTTTACCGCTTGGCAGGTCCATTTTAGCTGCATCGATAATAAAGGCTGCAGATGAAGCCCATGAAGCATCGCGGGCATTCTTGATTTTAAAGTGCCAGGTTAACTGGGTTTTACCGGCAGGGCGCGATTTTGGATCGGTAACCTCAGCAGCCGAACGGATGATCACTGTGCTTTCGCTTTTTTCGGCGGCTGCCCAGCGTTTCAATTGCTCAGGGGTATATACATCCTGCGGGTTTAATAATTCGCCGGATGCTACTACGATATGGTTTGCAGGAGCAGTGATGCTCAGGTCAAAATCACCATATTCCAGGTAAAACTCACCCGGGCCGCTATACGGCAGGGTGTTCCAGCCCATTACGTCGTCATACACACATACGCGCGGGTACCACTGTGCAATAGTATAAACTTTACCATTTTTGGTTTGCAGATAGCCCATACGGTCTGATCCATAATTTGGCGACACAAATGAGTATTCAATTTTCAGTTTAGCCTGTCCGCCGTTCGCGGCAATTTCCTTTGGAAGGAAAACCTGCATCCTGGTGTCGGTGATCAGGAATTTAACGTCGACATATTCGCCTTTCGTACCGGCAACTTTTACCGATTTAATTTTATAACCAGCATCAAATGCTTCACCGCGGCCCCAGTTACGGCTACCCGCAGGCGGAACGATAGCTGTGCCTCTTGAATCGAGCTTAAACAGGTTCTGATCAAGCTGCATCCACATAAAGCCCAATGTTTGCGGACTGTTATTGGTATACGTTAAAACTTCCGAGCCGGTAATTTCGTTGGTTTGATCGTTCAGCTTGGCAGCCAACTGATAGTCGGCACGGTTTTGCCAGTATTTATATCCCGGCTCACCGCTTGCCGCGCGGAACTCAGTACCATTCTTAGTGTAAAACCCGGGACCGAAAGTTTCGTGATAATCGTAAACAGAACCAGCGGGGAGTGTGGTGGTAGGCGCTGGCTGCTGGGCATAACTCATCCCTGCGGCCAACATAAAGGCAAGGCTGCAACCTGCCATCAGTTTTAGTTTCATGTTCAGTCAAATAAATTGCGTAAAGGAACAAGTATACTACAAATTAGGCAGAAGCAAAAGATCGGTAAAACGATTGTTACGGATTTATTAAATAATTAAATTCATGCTTAGTAGCTATATATCAGGTGGATTGGGATAAATATTGAAATAAGCATTTCGAAAATATCATGTCATTGCGAGCGTAGCGCGGCAATCGCATGTTATACAGGGCGGCCTACCTCCGTGCGATTGCTTCGTTCCTCGCGATAACATATTTATTTCCACCATTGTTGGGAGTTGTCATACCAACAACGGTGGAACTTTAAAGGCTTATATTCATAAACCAAATTTCTTTTGTAAATTTGAATATGACCACGCTAACTGTGAACATAACTAATGAAAGCGATTTACCTGTATTACAGGAGATATTAAATCGTTTTGGTTTAACATATACTATCGATATAGAAAATGAGTTCTCTTTTTCAAAAAAAGATATCGAAGGCTTACTAAAATCAAAAAAAGATTTTCTGGAAGGAAAAACCACGGCCCGAAATTGGGATGATATAGAGGAAGACCTGAACCGTGGCTACAATTAAGCTTTTAAAGAGGGCCGAGCTTGAACTTATTGATGCCTGTAACTGGTATGAGGAACAACAAAAGGCCTATCAAAATATCTTAGGAAAGAGCTCAAAGGGGTTTTAGGTATTATAAAACTCCATCCCGAACTGTATTCAAAAAGATATGATATAGATCTTCACTTCGCCCCGCTACAGAAATTCCCATACGTAATAGTTTATTGGTATGATAAAGACCTTGATACTGCTTTTATTATCTCAATTTTTCATACCAAACGAAACCCCGATGAATTCGAAAGCTAACTAAAACTTACGAAGCCCTAAGCCTCGTAAGTCGTCGAATTCCCTTACTTCCCCAAAAAATGATCGGCATAAACCTTTTCATCAAAGCCGAAGAAAATGAAGCCGTTATCTTCAATAACCGGGCGTTTGATCATGCTGGTTTTTTGCTGTAACAGTTGCAGCGCATCGATATTGGTTTTGATGCTTTCTTTAACTGCCGGGTCAAGCTGTTTCCAGGTGAGGCCCTGTTTATTCAAAAATTTCTCATAGCCCGCTTTGCTGTCCCATTCCTGCAGCTTTTCGGTACTTACACCCAGCTTTTTGAAATCCTGGAAATCGTAAGCTACTTTATTTTCTTTAAGCCAGTCGAGGGCTTTTTTTACTGTATTGCAATTGGTAATTCCGTAAACTTTCATGGGGTAAATTTACGGATTTAGAGGTATCATAGGCAGATGCTATGGCAACTCACCTGTTCTTTTACAATGAGACGATACGAAACAAAAAGAGGCGCCATTACGCGCCTCTCCTAACAAATATCTATCAGCAATTAACCATTGCCGCCGCCATTGCTTTTTCCTCCGCCTTTGGTATCATCGTTATTAATGCCACGCTGGTTCTTTTTGATATCGCCATTCAATTTACCAAACTTAAAGTTTAATCTCACGGCAAAATTCCTGTAGCGGTTATGGTATAATGATTCCTGGTCAAAATCAACTGTATGTGTGGTCGATCTGAATGTACGGTATCTACTGTATGGGTTGTTGGCTACCGCTGATATGGTTAGCTTTTTGTTCAGGAACTCTTTAGATAGTACGTAGGAGTTAAAAATAAAATTGCTCGATTTACCTTGTAAGGTAACATCACCGCTAAAGAAACCGGCATCAAGCCCTAAACGGTAGCCACCATCAAACTTGTAACCAATATTGGCAAAAGCGTTGCCGGTGTAACCATCGTTTTTGTAAAACTGACCATTATAAGTACCTTTTAACCATACATGCGAAATTTGCCCGTTGATGTTAACCGTAAATTTCTTAGTGATAGAATAATTGGTATTAAGGTTTAACCCTAACGAACGGTTACTGCCCAGGTTTTGATAGGTGGTAAAAGTAACCGTGTCGATATGATCGCCCATGTTGTTTTGAATCAGGCTGGTCACATTTTGGATAGCATTATTGGAGAATGCATAGCTCAAACCAACATTGATTGATCCTTTTGAGAAATTACTATAGTTCAACTCAAAAGTATTGTTCAGCTCCGGCTTCAGATCGGGATTACCTGTGCTGATAAATTTGGGGTTCGATTTATCGATAAATGGGTTTAATTGGTAAATGCCTGGCCTTTGAATGCGCTGGGTAAAGCCCAAACTGATGCTGCTGCTTTTCATAGAGCGCTGAACAGAAACCGATGGAATAAAGTTATTATAGCTTTTATCAAGCGGCGTGCCTGTAAACACGGCATTTACCTGCGTATGCTCTAAACGCAAACCCGCCTTGCCTGTCCATTTATTCATCTTTAACTGATACGAGTTATAAGCACTGTACACGTCCTGGTGATAGTCGAACTCGCCGGTTTGCCCTGCATTGACGTTATATACCGAACTGGTTGAAT
Source organism: Mucilaginibacter sp. SG538B (assembly GCF_013376065.1). Lineage (NCBI taxonomy): Bacteria > Pseudomonadati > Bacteroidota > Sphingobacteriia > Sphingobacteriales > Sphingobacteriaceae > Mucilaginibacter > Mucilaginibacter sp. SG538B. Next base: position 291,447 of record NZ_JABMJI010000004.1, on the reverse strand, counting down.
CTTTGTCTTCGCGTCTGTAGTCGCTGAAATTGTTCCGCAGGATCACTTTACCGCCGGCCTCAATACTGATTTTCTTCAATGGATAAGCATAATCTAACTGGAAAGTATGCTCACGATTACCTGCATTATTATATTGCCTGAAATCGGGCTGAAGGGCATTGTAATAATTAACCCTTTCCGAAAACTGGTTATCTGTAAAATTTTTGCTCGGCCCGTAACTGTATTTGTAGGATAAAGTAAGCAATTCATCTTTATGCCCTTTAAACCCTAACTGGTAGTTGATAGAGGCGTCGAGACCCTGATCATGATTGTAACCGTTGCTCGACAGCCTATAACCCTGTGTCAGATCACCGGCCGCGTTCGTCTGGGCCGATCGTTGTGAGCCGTCCTGATTAAATTCGCCATGGAAAAACTCGAATGAACCGGTAAGCAGGTTTAGCGTATCAACCTCATAGCTCAGCTCTGCATTAGCATAGCGATATTTACCGCCAAATGAATTATTGCCTGTTTGCAGGATGCTTGATTCAGGATCAAAAAAAGTTTGTTTGGTGGTTGATGTATTAGTATTACGCTTCTGGTTACCAAAACCCGCATAACCCGAAACTCCAAACTTACCTTGCTTGGCAGTCATGTTCAGGTTATAGCCAGGGCCCCATACACTATTATAGCGCATGTTGACGCTGCCGTTATACCCCTGATCGGCGTTCTTTTTAGTGATGATGTTAATTATACCTGCCAAGCCCTCCGCATCATATTTTGCAGGCGGCGTAGTGATCACCTCAATCTTTTCGATGTTGGTAGCCGGCATTGCTTTTAACACGTCTGATGGGTTTTTGGCCATCAGCGCCGACTCTTTTCCGTTGATCAGGATCTTGTATTTACCGCTGCCTTTTAATTTAATGTTATCATCGCCGTCCACAGCTAAAAGCGGCACTTTACGCATCATGTCCAATGCAGATACCGCTTTACTTTCCGGATCGGCAGTTACATCGTAACTGAGGCGGTCAACCTCTTGTTTCATTACCGGCTTTACTGCGGTAATGGTTACTTCATTTAGTTGTTTATTTGATACAGTTACCAGGATCCGGCCCGCATCAAACGTTTTACCAGTTATTGTTACCGGGAGCACTTTGGTTGCATATCCTACTGAAGCTACTACTAACTGATACGTTTTACCTTCGGGAGCTTTCAACTCAAAGCTGCCATCATCTTTTGCAAGCGTACTTTTTACCGGAGTTTTGGTAGCGGCATCCTGCAATGCAACAGTGCCATAACCCAATGGCTTATTGGTTGCCGAATCGATCACGGTACCTTTAACGGTTATATTTTGAACAGGAACCGGTGCGGCAGCCTGGGCCATAGCCATGCCCGTGACAAAACAGCATAGCACTGTTAGTAGAAATTGTTTCATAATTGCGATTTTGGTCATAAGACGTTTAAGATACCCGGGCGTGACACCAAAAAGTATGCGTTTAACACTTTTTAACGTTTGCCACTGCCAGGTAACGGATTAGTTACTAAAGTTGTTAATTGCGGCTTCCGCTGCTGGTATCATCATTATTAATACCACGTTGATTTTTCTTTATGTTACTGTTAAGCCTGCCGAACTTGTAGCTCAGGCTCACGTTAATGGTGCGGTAAAAGTTGTTATTGGCTGTGTAAGTTTCAAAGCCATCACCTTTGGTATAAAAGTCGAGCTTGTTGAATTTTTTGAAAGGATTGTTAACATTTACTGATAGTGTGGCCTTTTCCTTAAACATGGTTTTGGTACCGCTGATGGAGCTGAAGAAAAAATAATTATCCTTTCCCTGCAACAATACATAACGGCTGTCATACCCAATGTTTAAACCGGCGCGGTAGCCGCCATCAAATTTGTAGCTGGTATAAGTAAAAATGTGTCCCTGGTTACCACTGTTGCTGAAAAGCGAGCCGTTGTAATAGCCCTTCAGCCAAACAAACAGTAATTCGGCATTTATATTCACGTTCAGTTTTTTGGTGATTGGATAATTCACATTCAAATCAAAACCCCAGTTTTTGTTCGAGCCCACGTTAGCGTAAGTTGTAGTAGTAACTCCTGCTGTATCAACCGAGGCTAAATTTTGCACCGTGTTATTGGCAAATGAGTAATTGGTGCTCAGGTTGATGGAGCCTTTGGCAAAATTGCTGTAGCCTAATTCAAAATTATTGGTTACCGCGGCCCTTAGGTTAGGATTACCAACGTTACGGTATTGCGGGTTGGATTGGTCGGTATATGGGTTAAGCTGGTAAATACCGGGGCGTTGGATGCGTTGGGTAAAACCAAGTGTGAGACTGCTGCTTTTCAGGCTCCGTTGTACCGATATCGAGGGCACAAAATTATCATAGTTTTGGTTAACGGTTGGTTTCCCTACCGCGAAATCGGCGTTAACCGTGGTATGTTCCAACCGCATACCGCCTTTAAAAGCCCATTTGGTTAGCTTAACCGAATAGGAGTTGTACACACCGTAAATATTTTGTTTATAGGTAAAATTATTCACCTGCGCTGTATCGGCGTGGTACTCATTATCCACGTCACTTTTTACATCAGTATTAAACTGGCTATAGTTATTGCGCAGCGTTGCTTTACCACCGGCCTCAACAGTAAGAATTTTGGAAGGTTGGATATAATCTAACTGAAAAGCATGCTGCTTTGAACCTGAGTTATTGTATTGCCTGTAATCTTTAGGGACACCTTCGCCGCTAAAGTCATTACCTTTTGTGGCTTCGCTGGTTTGAAGATTGTTATTATAATTGTATTTGTAGGATACGGTAAGCAGCTGCTCCTTGTTTTTTTTAAAGCCTAACTGGTAATTCAGCCCCACATCCGATCCTTTAAATTCGCCTGTGCCATTGTTAAACAAACGGTAAAATTGCGTAACGGCATCGGCGCTATCGCGTTGGGTAGTAACCTGATAATTATGCTGATTGCTTTTGCCATGATAAAAATCAAACATGCCGGTAATCAGGTTCAGGGTATCTACCTCATAACTTAACTCACCGCTGCCATACAGGTTTTTGCCAGTGTTGCCCCTTGTACCTGTTTGACTAAGTGTTGACTGCGGATCGGTTGACTGTGGCTTAAAAAAAGTGGTCATGTTCTCGAACGATGACGTACGCAAGGGCCTGTAGTTATAACCAGCATAGCCGCTAAAACCAAACTTCCCTTGCTTCAAGGTAAGGTTAACATTGCCCCGTTCACCATAAACACTATTATAGCCCGTATTGATACTTACGTTATACCCCTGGTCCGCATTTTTTTTGGTGATGATATTGATGATCCCCGCAAGGCCTTCGGCATCATATTTTGCGGGTGGCGTGGTGATTACTTCTATCTTTTCAATATTGGCAGCGGGCATGGATTTCAGCACATCCGATGGGTTCTTGGCCATCATGGCCGATTCTTTTCCATTGATCAGGATCTTGTAATTATCATTACCCCGTAGTTTGATAGCGTCGTTGCCATCAACAGATAACAAAGGTACTTTCCGGATCATATCCAGCGCGGTGATAGACTTGCTTTCCGGGTCGGCCTGCACATCATAACTCAGGCGGTCTACCTCTTGTTTCATTACCGGCCTTACAGCGGTAACGGTAACTTCTTTCAATTGTTTGCTCGATGCCGAAAGCAGGATCCGGCCTGCATTAAATGTATTATTTGTAAGTTTTACCGGGATAGTTTTGGTGGCGTAACCAATAAAAACAGCAACTAACTGGTAAGTTTTACCTTCGGGTGCTTTTAGTTCAAAACTGCCATCGTCTTTAGCCAGCGTGCTTTTTACCGGGGCTTTGGTGGCGGCATCCAGGAGCGCAACAGTAACATATCCCATAGGTTTGTTATTAGCCGAATCAATGATAATACCTTTTACAGTAATATTAGGAACTGCCGGAGCGACGGGAGCTTTTGTTTGAGCAAATAAGAAGGTAGAAAAGCAACAGCAAAGTACCGTTAGCAGGATTTGTTTCATAAGGTTATTTAGGTTTACAAGACGTAAGTACACACCCGTGTGTTACAACACGAATTACGATTTGAACGGAATTTTAACTAAAATATTAGTTTGTAACGACGTTGTTACTTATTATAACGGGTCATGGTAAGTTCGGTTCCAATGGTGGCAAAACTCTTTAACATCTCTATCGAACGATCGATCAATGCAGGCAGTTCGGGCTGTTCGTCTTTATCAAACGGGCTCAGCACAAAATCAACCTGGCGGCCTTTGGGGTAATTATCACCAATGCCAAAGCGCAAACGGGCGTAGTTATTGTTGCCAAGCACCTCTTCAATGTTTTTAAGGCCGTTATGCCCGGCGGCACTGCCTTTGGGTTTTAAGCGTAAGGTACCCAGCGGCAGGGCAAGGTCATCCACGATAACTAAAACATTCCCCACCGGAATTTTCAGGTCTTTCATCCAGTAGCTCAGGGCTTTTCCGCTCAGGTTCATGTAGGTAGTAGGTTTAATAAGGCAAAGCGTACGGCTCTTGAAGGATACCTCGGTATAATAAGCCAGCCGCGAGTTTTGGAATCTCGCTCCCTCTTGCCTGGCCAGTTCATCCAACACCATAAAACCTATATTATGCCGTGTATCTGCATACTCCGGACCAATATTTCCTAAACCTACAATTAAATATTTCATGCCCCCTGGCCCCCTAAAGGGGGAATTATGAAGCTATCCAAACCAACAATACAATCGTCATTGCGAGGTACCAAGCAATCGCAAACTGTACAGGGCGGACCTCCTAATCGGGGATTGCTTCGTACCTCGCAATGACGTGATGGTTATCTTTCAGAAATGCTCCGAGTAATTAATTAAATTTTTATGCGAAGATATTATTTATTGCTCAAACAAAAACAGCGATAGAAATTACTCTACCGCTGTTTTTAATTTCACCTCTTGTTCCCCCTTCAGGGGGTTAGGGGGCTTATTTTTTACCTTGAGCTGCTTCTTGTTCTGCCTGACGTAAAGCACGTGAGGTAGTTACAGAAACAATGGTATCTTCTTTAGCGTTGGTGATAGTTAGGTTTTCTAATTTAATATCAGATACTTTTACTGATTTACCAACTTCAAGAGATTCGATGCTTACTTCAATAGCATCAAGATGATCTTTAGGAAGCCCTTTAATACGCAGTTTCCTTAATTTTTGAACCAGTTTACCACCTACTTTAACACCTGGAGAAGTGCCGGTTAATTTTACCGGGATTTCGATGGCGATAGGTTTTTTCTCATCTAACAATAAAAAGTCAACGTGAGTGATTTTTTCAGTTAGTGGGTGGAACTGAATGTCCTGGATGATAGCTTGTGATTTAACACCGGCAATTTCAAGATCGATGAAATGAACAACCGGAGTGTAAACTACGGCCCTCAAATCAGCTGCGGACACAGAAAAGTGGGTCTGGGTAGCACCACCGTAAAGCACTGCAGGCACCAGGCCATTGTAACGCAGCTCTTTCGCGTCTCTTTTCCCTACGTTCTCTCTTGGAGAACCGCTAATAGCAATTGATTTCATTTTTATTTATTTGTTTATTATTTAGTTCATGGTTGATAGATCATTGTTCATGGCTCTATCTCCCACAAGCTCTTTTTAGTTCATGGTTCATAGATCATTGTTCATGGTCTATTCCCAAGTCGCTATTTTTATATTTATGTTCTCACTCTCAAGGCAGATGATTACTATGAACCATCAACCATGATCTATGAACTTCTTAATCCACCTTAAACAAGGTACTAATCGAACCGTGTTCGTTTACGTTGCTTATCGCTTTAGCAAACAGTTCGGCGGTTGAAAGCACCCTTATTTTGGGGCTGCTGTGTTTAAGCGGGATCGTATCTGTAACTATCAGTTCGGTTAATGCCGAGTTTTCGATAGTTTCATAAGCTTTACCTGATAATACCGGATGTGTACAAACGGCACGTACGCTGCGTGCACCACGCTCCATGATCAGTCCGGCTGCTTTTGCCAATGTACCCGCGGTATCGCAAATGTCATCAATCAGTACTATGTCCTGATCGGTAACATCACCTATCAGCGTCATGGCTTCAATTTCGTTGGCACGTTTACGGCGTTTATCGCAAATTACCACTTCGGCATTAAAGAACTTGGCAAAGCTGCGGGCCCTGTATGAACCGCCCATATCCGGCGATGCAATGGTAAGGTGACCTAAACCAAGGCTTTTAATATAAGGTACAAAAATAATAGAAGCATCCAGGTGATCAACCGGAACATCAAAAAATCCCTGAATCTGCGCTGCGTGCAAATCCATGGTCATGATGCGGTTAATACCGGCTGCAACTAACAGGTTGGCTACCAGTTTCGCGCCAATGGCAACACGTGGTTTATCTTTCCTGTCCTGACGGGCCAAACCAAAGTAAGGTATAACGGCGTTTACATAATGTGCTGAAGCGCGGCGGGCGGCATCAATCATCATGAGTAACTCCATTAAATTATCGGTAGGCTGGTGGGTAGACTGGATCAGGAAAACATCGCATCCCCTTACAGATTCATTAAAATGCGGCTGGTATTCGCCATCGCTAAAACGCGATATCACAACTTCGCCTAACTCACGACCATAAGCATCAGCTATAAGATGCGCAAGCTCCTGCGAACCTGATCCTGAAAATAATTTAACCGGGTTAAATTGTAAGGGCATTTTGATTTTGAATTTGGGATGTTCGATTTCGGATCTTACCTGTCCTTCACCGTTGATCTTTTACAAATACAACCGTTATAAAACACAATTCGGATTTCAAGTTTTCCAATCAGAATAAATCCGAAATTGAAAATCCGAAATCCGAATTTTATTGTTGCCCGACCAGGATTCGAACCTAGACAAACGGTACCAAAAACCGTCGTACTACCATTATACTATCAGGCAATCTCCTTTGGTTTGTTTTACTCCCCGAAAAGGAATGCAAATATAGCGCGAATATTTGATTCTCAAAATAGAATTTTAAAAAAGTTCATTATTAACTCAAACACAGCAAAATAAAATACAAATACGCCTCAAAAGCCCGTTTTTGATGGCAACATCCCAATAGTTTTATTATTTTCGGCTGCATTAATCCTGTTTTTTTACATAGTGTTCGATCATGAATTATAAAAAACTCAACAATATATTTGGCTGGGTAGCCTTTATTATTGCCACAGTAACCTACATTTTAACCCTTGAGCCATCATCAAGCTTTTGGGATTGCGGCGAATTTATAGCCTGTATTTATCGCCTGCAGGTAGCGCACCAGCCTGGCGCGCCCCTGTTTACCATCATTGGCAAGGTATTTACCCTGTTATCTATGGGCGATAATACCAAAGTTGCTTATTGGGCCAATATGGCATCGGCCCTGGCCAGCGGCGCTACCATCATGTTCCTGTTTTGGACCATTACGGCCCTCGCCAAAAAGCTTTTGATTAAAACAGAAGAGCAACTTAATTCAACCAACCTGATCCTCATCATTGGTTCGGGCCTTGTTGGTGCTTTAGCCTATGCATGGTCGGATACCTTTTGGTTTTCGGCCGTCGAATCAGAGGTTTATGCGCAATCATCCCTTTGTACCGCTGTAGTATTTTGGGCGATATTAAAATGGGATGCCCATGCCGATGAACCTCATGCCGACAGGTGGATAGTTTTTATCGCCTATGTAATGGGCCTTTCCATCGGTATTCACTTATTAAACTTACTGGTGATCCCGGCTATCGGTTTGGTGATCTATTTCCGCAGGGTAAAAAATGTTACTACAAAAGGCACACTGCTTACTTTTTTGGTAAGTGTTGTGGCACTGGCATTTGTACTTTGGGGCGTTATACAATACACCGTAAAAGGCGCGGCTTTTTCCGATCTGCTCTTTGTAAATACCCTGGGAATGGGCTTTGGCAGTGGTGCGGTGGTGTTTTTTGTACTGCTCATTATTACCATTGTTGCAGGCATTTACTATACTATAAATCCTGTTAAACCTGCCATTATTTTAGCGGCCGTATGCTTTGTATTGATATTAGGCATCAGCGGTGGTATTATTGGTTTAATAGTAAGCGCGGGTATTTTAGCGCTGCTGGAGTATGTAGTAAAGATCCGCGAAAAGCGTTTCGCGCTTAACAGCTTTTTAATTTGCCTGCTGTTTATCCTGTTTGGCTACAGTTCATTTGTGATGATTGTTGTACGTGCAAAAGCTAATCCTAACCTGAACAACAGCGACCCTGAAAATGCCTTCGCCCTAAACAGCTACCTTAACCGCGATCAGTACGGCGATACCCCGTTATTATTCGGGCAGTTTTTTGATTCGGAAGCTACGGCTCAAACCGAAGGTGCTAATATTTACCGCCGCGGGGCAACCAAATACGAAGTTGCCGGTAAAAAATTGAATACCGTTTATGACCGTAATACCATATTTCCGCGGATGTTTAGCGATAAGCCCGGTCACCCGGAGTTTTACCGTGAGTGGACGGGTCTCGGTGAAAGCGAACACCCAACCTTTGGCTCAAACATTAGCTTTTTTGCCAAATGGCAGATCAACCAAATGTATACGCGCTATTTCCTGTGGAACTTTGCAGGGCGTGCCAATGACCTCGATGGTCAAAGCTTAAATTCAGGCGCCGATGGCGAATGGATAAGCGGATGGAATTTCAGTAAACCCCTGCCCTATTCGGTTACCCAAAGCAAAAGCTATAACCGCCTGTTCTTTTTACCGCTTATCATTGGCTTGTTTGGTGCTGTATTTCATTTTGCGCGCAACCAGCGCGAAGCCGGGGTTGTTGCCATCCTGTTTGTTTGTACCGGTTTAGCCATTGTACTTTACCTTAACCAGGACCCGCTGCAGCCCCGCGAACGTGACTATGCTTATGCAGGCTCCTTTTATGCCTTTGCCATATGGATAGGTTTGGGCGTGATAGGCATTGCCGATGTGTTAAGCAAAAAGCTGAATGCAAAGGTTAGCGCCATTATCTCTACAGTGGTTTGTTTACTGGCCGCTCCTTTATTAATGGCCAACCAGGAATGGGACGATCATGACCGCTCAACCAAGCTTACCCCGCATGATATGGCTTATAACTACCTGAACTCATGCGCGCCAAATGCCATTTTGTTTACTTATGGCGATAATGATACTTACCCGCTCTGGTACATCCAGGAGGTGGAAAATGTACGCCCGGATGTGCGTATCGTGAACCTGAGCCTGCTGGGTACCGACTGGTACATCCGCGGTATGAAAAACAAGATGAACGAATCGGAACCATTGCCGATCAGTATGCCGAATGATAAATTTAAACCGGGCGTACGTGATGTGATCTATTTTAGCGATCAGAAAATTGCGGGGGCTACCGAGCTGAAAGATGTTTTCGATTTCATTACCTCTGATAAAAAAGAAGCCATGGTTGAGTATAACAACGGAGACGTTGCCAATTACCTGCCAACCAATAAATTCAAATTGACAGTTAACCCCGACGAGGTAATTAAAACCGGTACTGTACCAACTGCCGATAAAGATAAAATAGCCCCGGAAATGGACTGGACATTTAACGGTCGTTACGTTACCAAGGATGTACTGGCGATGATGGATATCCTGAGCCATAACAACTGGAAGCGGCCGATTTATTTTTCGGTTACCGTACCTAACAGTAATATGATCGGTTTGGACAAATACATGTACAACGAGGGCTTCGCTTACCGTTTACTGCCATTAAAACCAGATACAGCTGTCGGACCACTTGAAGCCAGCAACACCGGTAAGATGTACGAAAACATGATGACCAAATACAAATGGGGGAACATGAAAAACGCCAGCTATCTTGATCACGAATCAATGACCATGTTTTACCCACTCATCACCAGGCTTTACTCAACCCTGGCCGATGACCTGGCCAAAGCAGGTAAACCTGATTCGGCCCGTAAGGTGCTTAAAAAATATGATGAGGTAATGCCGACAACTATTAACTCGTTAGAAATAGCGGTACGTAAATATTATATGATTGAAAACGCTTACCGCTTAAACGATATTCAGTTAGGCAACAAACTGGCTAACCTGGTTGATGACTATGTAAGCAATCAGCTTGATTACAGCTACGCACTATTCCAAAAAGGTGAAACCAACCTCGAAAACCGTGACCTGCAATATTCCATGCAGATATTAGGTGGATTGGTTGAGTTTAGCAAACAATACAAGCAGTCGCAATTGTTTAATAAATTCAGCGCACAGCTAAATGGCTTTGAAAAGAAATTTGGAGTGACAGGGAAAAAATAAGTCTCCTTTTCGATATTTGTAAAATGCCCACCGGTGAGGAGGGCATTTTTTTATCTACACGAGAACTGGTCGAAGTTTAGCGACAGCGTAACTTCGACCTAAAACAGCTCAAGCTTTCAGCTTGAGTGTGCCTGTCTAAATAGAATTCAAAGCGAGCATTTTAACCTGAGTCGCGGAAGCAGGATGCTTCCACGATTTTAGGTCGAAGTTACGCTGTCGCTAAACTTCGACCAGTTTTAGACAAAAAAACTGACTACTTGTTAACAGTGTCCTGATCAACTTTCACATTCCGGAGATAACTCAATATTAACGGCCTGTTTTCTTTGTTATTTAAAGCAGCCTTCAGTGGTCTGTTAAAAACATTAATAAACAGTAGATCATTATCCTCCAGATAATATGATAAAATCTGTGCTTTACTAATTTTAGATTTTTCGTATTGCCCGATAAGTGTTTTTGATTTTTCATCCCATCTATAGCTAACCATGGTTGAATCGTTGATAATATTAGGTCCAAATTCTATTTTGTCTTTATCAACAAATTGATTATAATAGACCATTTTTATCGTTAACGGATTTGTTCGCTTCACCGTAGCATCTAACCATATGACACGCCCTATCCAACTCCCCTGGGCATTTCCATTGGCAAGTTCATTTAACACCGGGATTAATTTATCACCATCGTATTTATAGAAAAAATAATTAAACCATCCAACGCCTGATCCTTCGGCAAACTGATATTGCCTGTAAACAATATTTTCACCATCTACATTGGTAAAATATTCCGGTTCGCTTTCAAATCGCGAATATCCATCCTGTTTCGCTATGATCTTATTTCCTCTGAAATAATAGATCATAGCACCCGGACAATGCCCGCGATCGCCTACGCCAACCGCAAATTCATCAAACTTATTTTTATTACGGATAAAATGATAGGCCTGTAAATAAACATATCCTCTCTTAACCGAATCAAATAAGCCATTTAAATTGCAATTACTATCCACCGTAAACTCCCCGAAGATTCTTTTCGCCGCACTTATATTTATTCTTTTGGCCGCTATGGCTTGCTTCAACGATTTAAAGTCGGCCATAGAAAGCTGCCGGTTTGTGGGTTTTGTAAAAGTTTTAAAAACAGAATCGGCATAGTAAGCCGCCTTATTCGCTAAAGGTTCAGCGGGCAATTTGCCAACACTATCAAAAAAAGCGATTAGCTGCGACTCAGTGTAGTTGACCTCTTTATATTCTTTCGGCTTTACTTTCTGCGCTTTTTTTACAGTTTTTTTATCAGGTTTCTTAGTCGCATGATTGCAGGCAAACGCGGCTAAAACAAGCATAAAACAGATTATTTTATTAATGATGTTGAAAGGGATAGGCATAACCCGGCTTACAATTAATATTGCTTTAATTTAACGATATTCCTGGTGAGTTTAACCAAAACATCATGGTTATTTATTGTTTATACTAAGCGTAATATATATTTGCCACAATGAAGATCCTGCTCATAGAAGATGAAGCTAAACTGGTATCCATTATCCAGCGCGATCTTACCGCCGAAGGCCACGAAATAAGTGTTGCCCTTGATGGTACAACCGGCTTGGATATGGCTATGAAAATGGATTTTCAATTGATCATCCTTGATATCATGCTGCCGGGTATTAATGGCATTGAGGTTTGTCGCCGCTTACGGCAGGCCAACCAAAATGCCGCCATATTAATGCTTACTGCCCTGGGGACTACCGAAAACGTAGTTGTAGGCCTCGACAGCGGTGCCGATGATTATATGGTTAAACCCTTTAGCCTGGCCGAGCTTAACGCCCGCATCCGGACGTTAGCCCGCCGCAATACCAATCTTGTACAGCCGCCAAACGTGATCCAAATTGCTGATCTGGTAATTAACGGCGACGAAAAATCAGTTAAACGCGGTGATAAAACCATCGACCTGACAGCTACGGAATATCGCCTGCTGGAGTTTCTGGCTAAAAATAAAAACCACATGCTCAGCCGCATTGAGATATTGGAGCACGTTTGGAACATTGATTTCAATATGGGTACCAACGTGGTTGATGTATACATTAACTACCTGCGCAAAAAGGTGGATAAAGATTTTGAGCCCAAGCTCATCCATACAGTTATTGGCATGGGCTATATTTTAAAAAACAACGCGGCATGAGCATCCAGAAAAAAGTTGCGCTGTTGTTCCTGGTACTAACAGTGTCGGTAATATTGATATTCAGCAGTGCTATTTTTTATTTTGTGCACCAGTTTACCTTCGATGATTTTTATAAACGGCTTGAGACCCGTGTAAACATCTCCTCCCAGATCCATCACCTTAATGATCGCGACAGCCTCGGCATGTACCGGGAAATACGCCAGCGCTATCTGGAACGCCTCATAGCCGAAAAGCAATACATCATTAAACCTGATATTTACACAAAAGGCAAAACAGTTAAAGGCGTTCCGCGCCAACTAATTAATAATATCATCGCCAACGGTAAATCGAGGTTTAAAGCCGATAATGTATTTTACGCCGGCAATATCTTCCACTTTCCGGAGGGGGATGCTATTATTGTGGTTTCGGCAACCAATCCATCTGGCCTTAGTGAGCTGAATGATCTTGAGCAGGTGCTGATAGTCAGTTTCCTGATTTCGATATTGATCGTGTATATTATTGGTCGCCGGTTTTCATACCATACCTTTAAGCCGGTACGCAGCATCATTAAAAAGGTAAATACCATTACCGCCAGCAACCTGCATTTGCGTTTGGAGGATTATAACGGGAAAGACGAAATAGCCGAGCTTACCCAAACTTTCAACAACATGCTCGACAGGCTGGAAACAGCCTTTGAAACCCAAAACAACTTTATCAGCAACGCCTCGCACGAGTTACGCACCCCCCTGGCCATCATTAAAGGCGAAGCCGAACTTTCCCTTAAAAATCTGGATCAACCAGGGGCCGATCTGCATAAAAACCTCAAAGAGATCCTAACCGGCACACAAAGCCTGCAGGATATCATTACCAGCCTATTGGGGCTGGCACAAAGCGGGTTCGACGGTAAAAAACAAAACTGGGAGCAAATTAGGGCTGATGAGCTGGCGTTTATGGTTAAAGAAGCCGTTGATCATATTATCCCGACAAATAACCTCAGCATTGATTTTTCATCACTGCCTGATGATGTGGATAGCCTGGTTACACAGGGCAACATCAACCTGCTCAAACTGGCCATCAGTAATATTGGCCTTAACGCCTGTAAATATTCCGAAAACAAACCGGTAATTCTTAAGGTATATGCCGAAAATCACAGCGTCATTTTTAGTGTAAAGGACCAGGGGATAGGTATTCCCGAATGTGATGTCCAACACATATTCGAACCATTTTTCCGTGCATCAAATACCGGCAAATATGAGGGGCACGGCGTAGGCCTCCCTCTTGCACTAAACATTGTAAGGTTGCATAAGGGCAATATCGGTATCGTTTCTAAAGAGGGCGAAGGTACCGAGATCAGGGTAATGCTGCCGGTTTATAAAACCAAATAACACGTTTTGCCACGAACGTACCCCTGAGGGTATTGTGTGTTTTATAGGCTTTGCAAAGCGAATTAAGCATGGCGTAGGAGATTTCTTTTTCCCGCCAGCTCTCAACCGTTTGTTTATCATTCAACATTGTATTTATTAACATTAATCCATCACTGGCACAGCTATTGTTTTAATCAACCTGCATCAAAACTAAACACCATGAAAGCATTTAAAATAAAACTGGCCGTTATGCTATTGGGATTAACATTGGGCGCTACAGCGCCTTTGCTGGCGCAATCATCTAAAGATACTTCATCATCAACTACCAAGGCTAATGGGGCAGGCGCCGGGAACGGGTCGAGCCAGGGTGCTCCGGGCACAGCTACCGTATCAGGCACCGGAACGGGGACATTGCAGGACAGTGACAAAGCCAGCGTACCCAGCGGCGATGCCGGCGTAAAGCAAAGTACCGATCAGAAAACGGTAAACCCATCGCAGATAAGCGGTTACTGGATTTTGGGACTATTTAGCCTCATTGGCTTGATCATGCTGATCATATTGCGGAGAAAGAAGCAAGCAAATAACTAAGCATACGCGTTAACGATTATAGCAATTGTTTGCTCTCACGCTTTTTTATGATTCGGTAGCCGATTTTTTGAGCGGGCAACTCAATAAAATAATATAGAAATGAAGCAATAAATATGCAAACCACCAAGACTAATAAAAACCTTGTAGTATAATTTGCTATAGCTTCGGTTCGGCTTTGAACAGTAAAATAATTGAGCAGTTGGAAATGCTTTAGCCAATCTATCACAGCGAAATTGATTAAGTATATGCTGAAACTTATTTTACCTATATACCTTGTGACCTGGTTAACAATTATTTTAAATTCAAATTTGCTTAGGGCAAGGGCCAGCAATAAAAATGCTATTGTGCATAATAGATAATCGGGAATAATGTCTATTTGAGCATTTCGCAGCATCAGAATCAGTGCAGCGAGTAATATGACAGATGGCTTAATCTTTATTTGATAATTATCCTTGATGATAAAATAAAAGATTATACCCAGTGCAAATGCCGGTAATTGTGAGGGAAAGTAAAAGAAGAGGTAATTACTCCATAAAATTTCGTTGTGCATCAATGGATGGCGGTGCAAAATATTATCAAGAATAAAACGAAAAATAAGTGATAAAATAAAAAATACTGCGGCTTGCTGTGTGTTTTTTATTTTATGAAATAAAACGGGAACGAAGAGATAAAAAAGCATTTCAACAGCAACCGACCAGCCGCCCGGCACAGTGCTGTTGAGCCAGGTGGGATTGAAGCCGTGTAAAAAAAGTACGTTGCCAATAATATTTTCAACTGTTATACCAGGAGCATCACCTAACGAATGACGGGGGCCAAAACCATCCTGCCATAAAAAATAAATGATGGCGAGATAGTACATCGGCGCGATTCTGAAAAAGCGACGGATAAAAAAATTACCCGTAAAATGTTGCTCTGTTCCATACTTGGCATTTGCGGAAAGAAAAAGAGTAAACGCACTAATAAAAAAGAATAGCTGAACACCGGCGCTCCCACGCACCAAAATGTTATTGAGCTGGGGTGGTATGTAACTGGCCGAGCCTGCCTGCCAGCTGTGTACCATTATAACTCCTAAAATAGCCCAGCCCCTTAAGGCGTCAATATATCTTAATTTTAGCATGCAGACTTTGTGATAAGCTGTCTTTTTATTACACGATTTTTAGGAGGCTAAAGGTGTAAAAAAGATAGCGCAATATAAAGCAAACCGCTATTAAATAATTTTTTCGTAGATGTTGTCATTTTAGACAACGATAATTAATTAACCTCAATGATCTTAACTGCCCATGGCTCCAGTTTTAAATCGCTGTTTTTGCTGATATTATCGCCTGATAACAACTCTTTGCCATTATTATAAGGATAAGTCAAACTGGTTTCATTAGCTGAATAATTAAAATAATAATGAACCGTTTTGCCGCCCTGGTTTACACCTTGTTTGGTGATAACCGGCCAGGCTATCTGCTGATCGGCACCCCAGAGGCCAACTTTTTTAACGGCATCGGCCAATAATTTGTCGGTAACGGCGCTGTTGGTTAAGCTGCCTATATATGTTGCCAGGCCCTTGCCGTAAGTGTTTTCGGTAATGGCCGCGTATTTGCCCCAAACCGGGTGATCATAATAAGCTAATACTTTAGCGGTAGTAGGAGTAATGAGCTCCATCCAGGTATTCAGCTTTTTATCTTCGGGTTTCAGGTTCCAGTCATCGGCTTTTAATGACACATTGCTGGGTTCGGTGAACTGGCTGTAGTAAATTCCGCAGGCTTCTTCAATAATTCCCGGCTGATGGGTGGTACGTACTTTCACATTTTCATCGGCGAAACCGCTTTTGAAGGTATAAATGATGTGCCCGCCGTTTTTAACATACGTGTTTAAGCGCTTTAACAAACTATCCGGTGCCGCGTATAGCAGGGGAACTATCAGCAGTTTATAATCTTCAATATTTTTACTTGTTGGGTCAACAAAATCACAGCCTACGTTCATATGGTACAGTCCATCGTAAAACTGGCGCAATACATCATTATAGCCGGTACGCATACCCCAGCCAAAGCCAAAAGCTTTAAAGCCGGTAAGGGCTTCGTTACTGAATAGGATGGCTACGTCGTTTTTCTTTTTCAGGTTAATGAGCTTGCTGCTTAGCCTGTCGAAATCTTTGCCGATGGTTTTGGCTTCGTCATAAACCGGGTTGGGCTCAAAATCATGGCTTAACAAGCCTTTCCAGTACGTTTCGGCCGAGTTATGGATGGAGTGCCATGGCCAGTAGCTCACCATATTTGCCCCCGATGCTAAATGACTAAAAGCCTGCAACCTCAACTGACCGGGATAAGGTACCCATTGCGGAAAGCCCTGAGCTTCGGTTTCGATAGTAAGGTAGTTTTTGCCGCCTTTCATTGATCGGGCCACATCGCCCCCAAAAGAGATCTCCACACCGGTAAGCTTATCCTGGCTGGGGTGGTAAATATCAATGCCTGCAATATCCAAAGCTTTGGCTGCTGCAAAATGATCAACATCGGGCTGAATGCCGAACGAATAGCCGTGCCATTCCAGGTCGAAGTTTTGGGTGATGAACTGATCGGGACGTTTATATTCGCGCACTATGGCGGCCTGCCATGCTAAATAATCAGTAACCAGCTGCCGCTGAAATTTGGCAAACTCCGATGAAAGGCTGCCATTAATGGTATTAACCATCGACGGAAAATCGTCCCAGTTATTGATGCGGTTGCTCCAGTAATCGAGCCCGAAAATATGGTTGATGTTATCAAGTGTTTTATACTTAGCCTTCATGTAGTTAACAAACAACGCCTGCACGTTTGGTCCGGCCGTGCCGTATGATTTGGTTTCGTTATCCACCTGGTATCCTATTACCGCCTTATTGTCCTTAACGTGTTCCATGATCTTGCGGATAACACGCTCGGCATAAAAACGGTAATCTTTATTGGTGATATCCATGTTTTGCCGTGGCCCGTACTGGTTTTGGCCCGATGGGGTAATAGCTAAGATCTCGGGATGCTTTTTTACCATCCAGGTAGGCACAGCATAGGTTGGCGTACCTATAATAACATGGATCCCTGCTTTTTGCATAGCATTTAAAACCCTGTCGATATGAGTAAAATCGAAAACGCCATCCTGTGGCTCTTCCGTACTCCAGGTCGATTCGGCAATGCGTACTACGTTAATACCACAGGCTTTCATCATTTGCACGTCCTTATCCAGCCTTTCATAAGGCATGTACTCGTCATAATAAGCTACTCCGTAAAGCAGCTTATCCATTTTGGGATATTGCGCGAAAGCAGATGCAATAAAAAGTAATTGCATGACGAAGAACAGCAGGGATTTCTTGTTCATAAAAGCGATATTTAGGATAACTGGCTTGTGCTGATGAAAGTACGAATTAATTGTGTTTTTAACACACAATGTTAAAATATTTTACGTTGTGAAACAGATGTAGTAGTACACAAAACTTTTATTGCTGTTTAAAAACTGATATTAGCCCCCTGTTGTAATACCATTATAACCTGTTAGTATTTCCTTATGAAAACAGTTACCAGTTATCTGCTCATCCTGATATGTTGCTGCGCAATGAGCGCCCAAGCGCAACAAAAACGCCTTACCTATTGTAACCCACTTAACCTCGATTATGGTTACACCCCCTTCGAAACTTTTGCAAGCTGGGGTAAACACCGTGCCACCGCCGATCCAACCATGACCCTGTTTAAAGGTAAATATTACCTGTTCTCCACCAACCAATTCGGTTACTGGTGGAGCGATGACATGCTGAACTGGAATTTTGTTTACCGCAAGTTCGTCCGTCCGTACAATGAAGTTAAAGACGATGAACTTTGTGCACCCGCTACATTGGTTTTGGGCGATACCCTGCTGGTGATCGGATCAACCTATAATAAAGATTTTACCCTATGGATGAGCACCAACCCAACGCACGACGACTGGAAAGCCGCTAAAGACTATTTTAAAGTTGGCGCCTGGGACCCGGGTATGTTTGCCGACGATGACGGCCGGGTTTATATTTACCATGGTTCCAGCAATACACTGCCGCTTTACGGGCAGGAGATTGACAGGCGCACCTTCGAACCCATCGGCCCAAAAAAAGAAATGGTTAAGCTTAACCCCGAAGAGCATGGCTGGGAACGTTTTGGTGAGCATAACGATAATGTGTTTCTGCTGCCATTTATAGAAGGCTCGTGGATGAACAAGTATAAAGGCAAATACTATTTGCAGTTCGGCGCGCCGGGTACCGAGCAAAGTGGCTATGGCGATGGTGTTTTTGTGGGCGATCACCCGCTGGGGCCTTTCACCTATCAAAAGCATAACCCTTTTTCATACAAGCCGGGAGGCTTTGCCAAAGGTGCAGGGCATGGCGCTACCTGGGCCGATAAATATGGAAATTACTGGCATATCAGCACGATGGGCATCTCGGTGAAAAACAACTTTGAGCGCCGCATTGGCTTCTGGCCTGCCGGGTTTGATAAGGATGGCGTACTGTACAGCAATACCGCTTATGGCGATTATCCGCATTATTTATCGCGGCCCCGAAGACCATCTGAAAAGTAATTTTACCGGCTGGATGATCCTTAATTATAATAAACCTGTAGAGGTTTCATCAACCCTGGGCGCTTATGCCGCCAATAATGCTGTTGATGAAGACATTAAAACTTATTGGAGCGCCAAAACAGCCAATAAAGGCGAATGGCTTAAAACTGATCTCGGCGGGATCAGCACTGTAAATGCCATCCAAATTAACTATGCCGATCAGGATGCCACGTTTATGGGCAAATCATTAGGTGTGTATCATCAGTATATCGTTTATTCGTCGGTTAACGGCAAAACATGGCAGCCCCTTATCGACAAAAGCAAAAACCGTAAAGATGTGCCGCACGATTATATCGAGCTTAAAAATCCTGTCAAAGCGCGTTACATAAAAATGGTTAACCTGCACATGCCTACAGGCAAATTTGCAATATCTGGCTTAAGGGTGTTTGGTAAAGGTGCAGGTGCAAAACCCGATACCGTGCAAAACCTGATTATACTGCGTGGCGACAGCGAACGCCGCAACGCCTGGCTTAAGTGGAAGCCAAACGATAATGCCACCGGCTACACCATTTACTTCGGCATAGCGCCCGATAAATTGTACAACAACATGATGGTTTACGGCCGTAACGAATACTATTTTAATGGGATGGATAAAAGCCTGCCATACTATTTTCAGATAGAAGCGTTTAATGAAAACGGAATTTCGGCAAGGACAAAGGTTGTGAAGGTGGAATAGTAAAAATCTGTATTGATTGGTTAAATTGTTTCACGCAAAGTCGCTAAGGTGCAATTGAAAACACAATTAACCTTAGTGTCTTTGGGATCCACCACGGAAGCCCCGGAAAAAATAGTGATAGTGTGTATAATATATTTTAGGGGTGTTGTGTGTGGGGTGCGTTAGGGATTGCAGTGTAAAGCCCACAGCGTGTATAGGGATTGCGGGCAGGAAAAGCGAGGACTTGTAACGGAAAGCCCGGGCCGCAGGCAACGCCCATATTTATAAAACAAATCGAAAATATGCCTAATAACCAATGATTTACAATCACGTCATCAGAAAGATATAATCTTTGATTTTGGTTGAAATTTGAGTTATATTTAATAATGAAGTCGATACAAAGACAAAAAATTAAACGCGATAAATTTTCAAGGGAGGATATCTTGAGATCGATGATTGCCTCTTTTAAAATAGAAGGTATTCAAATTCCATATGAAAAAGCCCTGGCTATCTTAAAAAAGATAGATCCATGTTTAAAAAAGTAAGAATTAAATCAACGCATGCTAAAAACCATCCTCCCCCTCCTCATAACCCTAATGCTCAGCATCACTGCCAAAGCCCAGCAAGCCGACAGTACGCTGAAAAAATCGCCCATAAAAACCCTGAGCGACAAAAAGTTTACCCAACTGATTACCGGTGAGTATTTATTTGACGATATTGAACAGGTTGCCCGGCTTAACCATTACCCCATGCCTGATGCAGTGCTGAAGTTTAAAAAAGAATTAAGCCTGAGCCCGATTCAGCTGACCAAAATTACGGCCATTGCTGCCGAACTGCACCGCAAACGTGTAGAGATGGGCAATTTTATTGTTACCAACGAAACCACGCTTGATAAACTGATGAGAAAAGGCACGGATAATGGTAGTATCATCTTTTACGCTAACCGCTCGGGACTGTATTACGGCGAACTCAGGAACGCTATTTTACAGGCTTGTTTAAGCACCGGAAGCGCCCTCGCACCGCAGCAAATCACGAAGTTGGAAACACTCGCTGCTCATAATTGAAAATATCCCGTTTGATTTGCTTAATTTAGCGCCTCCAAATAAAGTGTATGAAGATTACGTTTGATTTTGAAAAACCACTGGCTGAGTTACAGCAGCAAATAGAGAAGGTAAAGCAGGTTGAGGAAAAAAACAAACTCGACATGTCGGCAACTGTTGCCGAACTGGAAGGAAAGCTGGAAGAAGCCAAAAAAGATATATACAGCAACCTCACAGGCTGGCAAAAAGTACAAATTTCACGTCACCCCGAAAGGCCTTACACCTTGCAGTACATCGAGCTGATGTGCGATGATTTCATCGAGCTGCATGGCGACCGTACCGTAGGTGATGATAAAGCTATAATTGGCGGTTTTGGTACCTTGAATGGCCAAACAGTAATGTTTATCGGTCATCAAAAGGGCCGTAACACTAAAGAGCGCCAGTACCGTAACTTCGGCATGGCTAATCCTGAGGGCTATCGTAAAGCCTTAAGGCTGATGAAAATGGCCGAAAAATTTAACAAGCCCGTTGTTACTTTAATTGATACTCCGGGTGCTTATCCGGGTTTAGAGGCCGAAGAGCGCGGGCAAGGTGAAGCCATTGCCCGTAACCTGCTCGAAATGGCAGTGCTGAAAGTGCCGGTGATCTGTGTTATTATTGGCGAAGGCGCATCGGGCGGCGCATTGGGTATTGGTATTGGCGATAGGGTGCTGATGCTGGATAACTCATGGTATTCGGTGATCTCTCCCGAAAACTGCTCAACCATTCTTTGGAAAACCTGGGAAAATAAAGAGCGTGCCGCTGAAGTTCTTAAACTAACATCGACAGAGATGTTTAAGAACAAGTTGATTGACGGGGTGATCAAAGAACCACTTGGCGGTGCCCATCAAGACCCGGTTGCTATGGCCGGTATTCTGAAAAAACAATTATTAAAAGACCTGAAAACCCTTAAAGAGCGCAATATTGATGAGCTTGTAGCGGAGCGTATTGATAAATTCTGCTCAATGGGTGTGGTTAATGAATAATAACAAGGTATCGCGATGCAATCGCTAAACCATATTAAGCGCTCGTTGCAAACGAGCGCAAGAACTAAATAAAATACCCTTGCGCTCGTTTATAACGAGTGCTTAACATGGGTTTACGTTTGTAACGTAAATCCATGTTAAGCTTTCACGGAGATAAATCCCCTCTCCAATAAAGTCACTTCCAATAGTCCCCGTTCCCCGGCATAGTTAATCGCCGAGCTATATATGTAATGTTCAGGATAGCTTACTATTTCTGCCCGTACGGGATTATCATGAATGTAATCCAATTTTTGAAAAAGTATGTCTTCCCGGTCGCACTCAATTGAATGATAGCCATCCCGCCACACTTTATAATTTTGTATCCGATCATCAAACCTTGCATTATATTGAAAGCGATATAACATCCAATCCCTCCGGCTTTCATTCTCTTCTTTTATTAGTTTAATGATTTGTTTGTTGGTATGTTTTTTAAAGTCCCGAATAATATCGGGTAATCTTACAGGATGCTTTGCCGACACCAACAGATGGAGGTGGTTTGTCATCAGGCAAAATGCATATATCTCTAACCCTTTGCTTTTTTGGCAGTAAATAAGAGAGTCAATGAGGAGTTGTTTATAAGATGGCCTGATAAATATATCAACCCAATCAACTATTGTAAATATTACAAAGTGAATTTCCTCATGGTTTCTAACTCTGTATTGATGCGACATTGATGATAAGTGTTTAAGCTAAATTAATGATCGTGCGATACAATCGCAAAACCATGTTAATCGCTCGTTGCAAACGAGCGCAAGAGTATTAATTAATTGGTAAATTTGCTCATCCATAAAACCATTGCTCATGAAGACTGAAAAATCAGAAAGCCCATTTGGTAAATTGGGCAACCCTGCTCAGCGTGCGTTGGCTAATGCGGGCATAACATCCTTGCTTGAATTATCAAAACTTACCAAGAAAGAGTTTTTGCAGTTGCACGGTGTCGGCAAAAGTTCGGTGCCGATAGTGAAGGAGAAGATGAAAGAAGAAGGTTTAGGCTTTAGGGAATAAAATAAGTGAACCCCTGTGCCTTCCCGCACAGGGGTATAAAGCTTACAGTATATAATATACGTTTGCTTTAGCGGCAGTTGATACTGCTGCTTTTTCACTCTCATGTTTATCGTTAAGCATCTGCTTTAAATCGCGTTCAATAGTTTGCGATATGGCAGTTGTTGGGGTATCTGTCGGTTTGTTTTCAAACGGGTCCTGCAGGTGGATGGCCATTTTCTCTACCAGTAAAAATGCTGCCGCTATAGCTATGATCAGCGGTACTTCAAACATGCCGAAGAATTCGATGAGGCCAAATGGCAGCAATATGATAAACAGGTACAGGCAAAAATGGATGTATAAGCTGTATGTAACCGGGAATACCGTGTTCTTGATCCGCTCGCATTTGCCCATAGCATCGCACAGGCGGTTAAGCGTGCCATCTATCTGCACTTGCTGGTAATCATTAAGCCATCCATTTTTATAAGCCAGTTTTAGGTCAAGTCCGTGCAGTTTTAGCAAGCTGTTGGGCATGTTTGTAAAACGATGAGTGAATTTTACTTCTTCGTCAACCAGCAGGTGGCCGTTTTTAGCATATGGATCTTGCTTGCGTAATGATTGGCTTAAGCCATGGCACCATGCTATCTGCCTGTAAACAAACCGTTTTTTGAAACCTTCTATTTCTTCACATGTGGCATTATCGCCATCTAAAAAAGTGATCAACTCGCGCACCAGCGATCTTGAATCGTTCACTATAGCTCCCCAAATGCTCCGGGCTTCCCACCAGCGGTCGTAGGCCTGGTTTGAACGAAATGCCAGCAGCAAGGATATGATGGTAGCCAATATGGCCGGCACAGCAATTGGGATTGAAATGCGGTACTCAGGCAAAAAACGATGGAATAAGGCTATAGCTACAGCATACACGGCAACCAGTAACAATTCATTCTTTATTTTGCCTACCACATATTTTACCGGGATATTTTCTTTTAGTAACATAGATAGTTGTTTTAAATGATTTTAATAAATATTAAACCTCCAGCAGCTCATGCTCTGCTTCGGCATTAACTATGATTAAAGGCTGTTTAACCTCAGCTTTAAGGGTAATTATTTTATACCCGCTCCGTTGCATCAATATGGTAGGGTCAAAACTGTTAGGTGTTAACCTTGCATAGCTGTGGTTTTCGGGCATGGCAATCAGGCCTGTCTCTTTTTCTTCGAGATAGTTTTTAAATACAGCCACCGTGTTGCCATAAAAAAAATCGGGGGTGATGTTTTCTATCCGGTCTGCATAGTCATTCTTCAGCATAGTACAACCGGCGTAAAATTCATCGCTGATGAGCTGATATTCCCTGCTTCTGCGGGATAATAATAGCAGATCGGATATAGAGTCGGACAATTGGAGGAAATGAACGAGCGATATATTGAGCTTTTGATCCGGATAGCGCTCTGCCAAAACAGGTATAATGTTTAATGATGATAAGGTGAAATCAGACGGGATGATAATGTTTAATGTTTTCATGATGATACCTTTTTTGTGTTTACTACTGTTTGTTGATACAATAGTCGGTACCGGGCATTAAAACGGTTTAAGAAAGAAATTAGAATGTGATTAGAATTTTCAGGATGTCATCGGGATAATTTGTACGTTAGGGCGATAGAAAAATCCTATATACCCTGCCAAGGGCTATACAGGGCGGATAAGATTTCCTACCCCTTCATCGCCCGTTCCCGCCTTTCGAAGTGTTTCGGATTTGATATCTTTATTTCAGGTAATAAAAAAAGCCCTGGCCTTGCGTTGCAAAACCAGGGCTGGAAATCCTAAAAGCCCCCCTTTAAGGAGCAGACGGGTTTAAACCACCATATTCACAATCCTGCCTTTTACTACAATCAGTTTTTTAGGGGTTTTACCATCCAGGTATTTTTGTACATCGGCATTAGCCAAAACAAAGGCTTCTATTTCTTCAACATCAAGGCTTAACGAGATGCTTAGGTTCATTTTCATTTTACCGTTGATTGAGATTGGGTAAGCAAACTCATCTTCAACCAAATACTCGGCATTAAATTTAGGGAAAGGTGCATATGATAAAGTACCATCAGCATTACCCAATAACGACCAAAGTTCCTCGCAAATGTGCGGCGCATAAGGCGACAGGATGATCACCATATCCTGCAATATCGCACGGTTGTTGCATTTCAAATCGGTTAATTCATTAACAGCGATCATGAAGCTGGATACCGAAGTGTTAAACGAGAAACGCTCGATATCTTCTTCAACCTTTTTAATGATCTTATGCAATGATTTCAGCTCGGCTTTTGACGGAGCGGCATTGTTTACACCAAACTCCCATGCATCATTATGGAACAACCTCCAGAATTTACGCAGGAATTTGAAAACACCCTCAATACCATTGGTATTCCACGGTTTGCTTTGCTCCAGCGGACCTAAGAACATCTCATACATCCGTAAGGTATCGGCACCAAAGCGGGTTGCTATATCATCCGGATTTACAACGTTGTAATACCGTTTCGACATTTTTTCAACTTCGACGCCACAGATGTATTTGCCGTTTTCCAGGATAAATTCAGCATCTGCAAATTCAGGTCGCCATTGTTTAAACTTGGCAATGTTTAATACTTCGTTTTCAACAATGTTAACATCAACGTGTATCGGCGTAGTTTTATGTTCTTTGATCAATCCGTGCGATACATAGGTGTTGGTACCTTTGCCTTCCTCGTCAATCAGCCTGTAAACAAAATTACTACGGCCCTGGATCATGCCCTGGTTGATTAATTTTTTGAAAGGCTCTTCCTCAACAACCAGGTCAAGGTCTTTCAAAAACTTATTCCAGAAACGGCTGTACAACAGGTGACCCGTTGCATGTTCACTGCCACCGATGTACAAATCAACGTCTTTCCAGTATTCAATAGCCTCGCGCGATGCAAACTCCTTATCGTTTTGGGCATCCATATAACGGTA
Source organism: Mucilaginibacter sp. SG538B (assembly GCF_013376065.1). Taxonomy (NCBI): domain Bacteria; kingdom Pseudomonadati; phylum Bacteroidota; class Sphingobacteriia; order Sphingobacteriales; family Sphingobacteriaceae; genus Mucilaginibacter; species Mucilaginibacter sp. SG538B. The sequence goes on along the minus strand of NZ_JABMJI010000004.1, from coordinate 265,797 downwards.
CCAGTACCAGCTTGAGCCAGCCCAGCCCGGCATGGTGCTTAGCTCGTAAGGCAAACCACCTTCATATTTCCAATCCTCTGCCCGACCTAACGGCGGTTCGCCGGTTTCGGTGGGGAGATATTTATCAATTTCGGGCAATAGTAATGGCAAGTGGCTTTCATTAATTAAATGAGGTAAACCCTCTTTAAAGTAAACCGGCACCGGCTCGCCCCAGTAACGTTGACGACCGAAAATGGCGTCACGCATCCTGAAGTTAACTTTGGCTTTACCGGCATTGATCTCTTCCAGTTTGGCAACCACCGCGGCAGTTGCTTCTTTGTAAGCTAAGCCGTTGATAAAATCAGAGTTGATGTAGGTGCCTTCTTTAGTTGGGTCGGCTTCAGTTTCGATATTTTGAATATCGATGATCGGCACTATCGGCAAATTAAAATGCTTCGCGAAAAGGTAATCTCGCTGATCGCCTGATGGTACGGCCATAACCGCGCCCGTTCCGTATCCTGCCAAAACATAATCGGCAATCCAGATTGGAATTTGCTGCCCATTTAACGGGTTAAGCACATAGCTGCCGGTAAATGCGCCTGATACAGTCTTGGCATCAGCCATCCTGTCAAGCTCCGATTTCTTTTTGGTTTGAGTAATGTAAGCTTCAATTTCTGCCTTTTGCTCAGGTGTAGTTAATGCAGAAACTAATTCATGCTCAGGAGCAATTACCAAGAAGGTAACACCGAAAATAGTATCAACCCTTGTGGTAAACACTTCGATGAAGTCGGTATCCAAAACAGCGTTATGACCTGATTTATCTATCGGGAATTTAACTGAAGCACCAGTACTTTTACCGATCCAGTTCCTTTGCATTTCTTTCAAAGGCTCGGGCCAGTCGATATTATCAAGGCCTTGTAATAACCTTTCGGCATATGCGGTAATGCGCATGCTCCATTGGGTCATTTTCTTTTGTTCAACGGGGTAGCCGCCACGCTCGCTAAAGCCGTCTTTTACTTCGTCGTTTGCCAATACGGTACCAAGAGCGGGGCACCAGTTTACGGTACTTTCGCGCAGGTAGGTAAGGCGGTATTTTAACAATTCGGACTGCTGTTCTTCATTGCTGAACGCTTTCCACTCATCGGCAGTAAAACTTAAAATTTCATCATCACAAACGGCATTGATACCGGCAGAGCCTTTTGTTTCAAAATGTGCAACCAACTGATCAATTGACTGGGCTTTGTCGGCATCTTTATTATACCAGCTGTTAAACAACTGCATAAAGATCCATTGGGTCCATTTATAATAATCGGGAGAGCTGGTACGCACCTCGCGGCTCCAGTCGAACGAAAAGCCGATCTGGTCCAACTGGCGACGATAGGTTGCAATATTATCTTCGGTAGTTATAGCAGGGTGCTGACCGGTTTGTATGGCGTATTGCTCGGCCGGCAGACCAAAGCTATCATAGCCCATAGGGTGCAATACGTTAAAGCCTTTTAAACGTTTGTAGCGTGCAAAAATATCAGAAGCGATATAGCCCAGCGGGTGCCCAACGTGCAGGCCTGCCCCAGACGGGTAAGGGAACATATCCAGCACATAATATTTGGGCTTACTGCTTTTGTCTTCGGCTTTGAAGGTTTGGTTTTGTGCCCAAAACTGCTGCCATTTTTGCTCTATCTCTTTAAATTGGTAGTCCATTTTATGTTTTACGCGTATGAGGTTGCGAAATTAAGCATTTCCCTATTAGTTTAGTAGTTATTAATGGATTAGTTGACGGTTAATGGCGTCTTTTTAAATAATTTGCTATGGAGTTTAACCTTTCAGGGGCTTTTGCATATTTAGGTTAACGCACAAAATTAATCAATCTAAAATTTCAACAGGATGAGTCTCCGGAGTTAAAACCGCTCTTTATGTCTCGTCCTAAAAAAGTTTACAGATTTTAGTGTAGTGTTCTTAGGTATTTACGGAGGCCATAAATACGTAGCGCAGCTGGGGCTTACGTTGCTTTATATTATGATCAGTTATGGCTCCGCAGGTCCCTCCTACTCTGCAACCAGGCAATATCTCCCCACAAAAAAAGCCCGGGATGGAATTAACCAAACCGGGCTTTTCATTATATAAAAACTTATTATTTCACTTCTTCAAAATCAACATCTGTTACAGTGTCAGAGTTGTCTTGCGCGCCTGCACCGTTATCACCGGCACCTGGTGCGCCTTGAGCACCTTCGGCAGAAGCTTTGTACATATCTTCAGATGCAGCAGTCCAGGCAGTGTTAAGCTCGGTTTGTGCAGCTTCGATAGCGTCAAAGTTTTTAGCTGAATAAGCCTCTTTCAATTTAGCTAAACCAGCTTCGATAGGTGCTTTTTTATCAGCAGGGATCTTATCGCCGTACTCTTTCAATTGTTTTTCAGTCGAGAAGATCAGGGCATCAGCAGCGTTCAGTTTTTCAACTTCTTCTTTTGCCTTTTTGTCAGCATCAGCATTAGCCTCAGCTTCGTCCTTCATCTTTTTGATCTCGGCATCAGTTAAACCTGAAGAAGCTTCGATACGGATTTTTTGCTCTTTACCTGTAGCTTTATCTTTTGCAGATACGTGCAGGATACCGTTAGCATCAATATCGAAAGTAACTTCGATTTGTGGTACGCCACGAGGTGCTGGCGGAATGCCATCCAGGTGGAAACGACCTATAGTACGGTTACCCGCAGCCATTGGGCGCTCACCTTGTAATATGTGGATCTCAACTGAAGGCTGGCTGTCGCTGGCGGTTGAGAAAGTTTCAGATTTTTTAGTAGGGATAGTAGTGTTTGACTCGATCAATTTAGTCATTACACCACCCATGGTTTCGATACCTAATGAAAGCGGGGTAACGTCAAGCAATAACACATCCTTAACCTCACCGGTTAATACACCACCCTGGATAGCAGCACCGATAGCAACAACTTCATCAGGGTTAACACCTTTTGAAGGAGCTTTACCAAAGAATTTTTGTACAGCTTCCTGGATAGCAGGGATACGGGTTGAACCACCTACCAAAATCACTTCGTCGATATCAGAAGTGCTTAAACCGGCATTTTTCAAAGCTGATTTACAAGGCTCAATAGTACGTTTGATCAGGCTATCAGCTAATTGCTCAAATTTAGCACGGGTTAATGTTTTAACCAAGTGCTTAGGCATACCGTCAACTGCAGTAATGTATGGCAGGTTAACTTCAGTTTGAGCAGAGCTTGATAACTCAATTTTAGCTTTCTCAGCCGATTCTTTTAAACGTTGTAAAGCCATTGGGTCTTTACGCAGGTCAATGCCTTCGTCGTTTTTAAACTCGTCGGCTAACCAGTCAATAATTACCTGGTCAAAGTCGTCACCACCTAAGTGAGTATCACCATCGGTAGCTTTTACTTCAAATACACCGTCGCCTAATTCCAATACGGATACGTCATGAGTACCGCCACCGCAGTCAAACACAACTATCTTCATATCTTTATGAGCTTTATCAAAACCGTAAGCTAATGCAGCAGCAGTAGGTTCGTTAATGATACGGCGTACTTTTAAACCGGCAATTTCACCAGCTTCTTTAGTTGCCTGGCGCTGAGCGTCGTTAAAGTAAGCAGGAACGGTAATAACCGCTTCGGTTACTTCGGTACCTAAGAAATCTTCGGCAGTTTTCTTCATTTTCTGAAGAATCATTGCAGAAATTTCTTGCGGGGTATATTTACGGTCGCCAATTTCAACACGAGGAGTGTTGTTGTCACCTTTAACTACTTTATAAGGTACACGTGCCGCTTCACTTGTAACTTCACTAAACTGGTTACCCATAAAGCGTTTAATTGACGAAATGGTTTTTGTAGGGTTTGTGATAGCCTGACGTTTTGCAGGATCACCAACTTTACGTTCGCCATTATCAATAAAAGCTACTACAGACGGCGTAGTACGTTTACCCTCGCTGTTAGCTATAACAACAGGCTCGTTACCTTCCATTACAGCAACGCAGGAGTTTGTTGTTCCTAAGTCGATTCCAATTATTTTAGACATATATGATTGTTTTTTCTTTTTGATTTATTGTTTACTTACCATTGCTGTTTATCAATGCCTGTGCCAATATGCCAATGGCAGTAAAAATTGCCTGTAATTGTCAGTTCATGAACAAGGCGGCAGAATAGCTTACTTTGTGATGACAGGTTGGCAGGACCGTTTGAGGTTAAAGGCGAAAGGTTGAAGGCAAAAGTTATTGTGTGGTTTGCTAATTGGCAGGATATCGTTTAACTTAAAACACGTAATTATAACACCGTTATGAAATATATCAGGGAGGGTAACAATAAATTCGGAACAGTACTTTATACTATCGATGGCAGTTATGTGCGGAAAGGCCAGGGCAGGTTTGGCGATATTTTATATACCATAGATGGCAAAATAGTAAAAAAGGGGCAAGGGATGTTTGGCGATGTGGTTTGCAATATTGATGACAACCTGATCAGGAAAGGCCGGACCCTTTTTGGCGACGTGCTGTATAATATTGATGGCAACTTTGTTCGGGAAGGTCGTAGCCGTTTTAATGATATCAAGTTTTATATTGATGAGTGATGGTGAGTATTGTCTGAACCGAAATTTATTGAATTAAAGAATTGACAGAATACTAATCAAATTCGATCATTTTTTTTATTCATTTAATTCGGGTTCATACAAAATCAGCGAAACAAACTGCAAACTGCCACCTCAAATTTGCCAACTGATATGGGCGTTGCCTGCGGCCGGGCTATGCACTCATACTGCACAGGCATTAGCCACAGGCCGGTATCCGCTACTATCCCTAACGCACTTTTCGGTTTTATAAATTGTTAAAGGCTTTTAATTAAAATCCTTACCTTTATATCAACTAAATAAACGCCTCTGTTATTCAACAAACCCAACAGGCTAATTACCGTGCCTGGAATTGCATAACAAACAGCCTTATCTAAAGGCTGTGCCTTCACTTTAAAAAAGCGAACTGGTTTTTTATTGTTATTTAATTCCAAACACAAAATGTTTTCTATACAATCACAACGGTTACAAATGATACCGTTAACTCACGCACAATTATTATTGCTTAAACAAAACCGTAAGCTGCTGGAGCTATCATTAGGCTTAACTCCTTCAGCTATGCTGATCGATCCGTTATACATCAAAGAAATTGATGATGCCTTCGATAATTTCTGGCTGCCTAATACGCTCGCCTTCCCGGATAAATACCTATGGTATACTGGCTGGGAGATCGTTCTTAAAAGCACCAATACTGTCATTGGCGGCATGGGTTTTGCCGGCTATCCTAATGATGCCGGAGAAGCCGAGATTGGTTATATGATCGACGCTAACCAACATAACAAAGGCTATGCTACAGAAGCTTTACAGTTGCTTTCGCAATGGGCATTTACACATGAATTTGTGAAAGTTATCATAGTGCACACTTATGCAGATAACCTGCCATCGCGAAGGATATTGGAAAAGTGTGGTTTCACTTTGATGAATGATGTTGAATGCTTATTGACTTATAGCCTAAATCGCGAGTAACAGATTAGGGAATTGCCATGCTTTAACCTAAATCGGTAGTTAATTACATAAAAAAACGGCACCGATCATAGATCAGTGCCGTTTTTTGTATCTGTTAAACCGAATAATTAATTATTCGCCTTTTTCAGCGTTTTCTTCGTTTTCAGAAGGTGCAGGTGCTTCAGCAGCCGGCTCTTCTTTAACGTCTTCAACTACTACAGCTTCTTCTGCAGCTACTGGAGCAGCAGTTTTAGCTTTTGCGCCAGAACCACCACGACGACGGGTTGATTTCTTAGCAGGAGCAGCAGCGTCAGCACCGTAAACAGTGTTGTAATCAACAAGCTCGATGATTGCCATTTCAGCGTTATCACCTAAACGGTTTTCTAACTTGATGATACGGGTATAACCACCCGGACGGTTAGCAATTTTTTCAGCGATTTCGCGGAAAACGATTGATGTAGCATCTTTATCCTGCAGGTAGCTGAATACTGTACGACGTGAGTGCGTAGTATCGTTTTTTGATTTTGTTAAAAGTGGCTCAACATAACCGCGTAAAACTTTTGCTTTTGCTAATGTTGTAGTGATACGCTTGTGTAAAATAAGCGAAGATGCCATGTTAGCCAGCATCGCTTTGCGGTGGCTGGTAGTACGGCCTAAGTGATTGTTTTTGTTTCCGTGTCTCATTGTTTTATATATTTCACGTGCATACCGTTGGGCGATAGGCTCAAGCCCTCGGAATTATGCTTTCGCTTAATGTTTGCAACAAGAATCAAGAGTCAAGAAATCAAGAGGCAAGATCTAAAATCTATCTTGCCTCTTGCTTCTCGCAGTCTTGCTCCTCTATTATTCTTCGTCTAACTTAAATTTAGACAGGTTCATGCCAAAAGATAAGCCTTTTGATTTAACCAGGTCCTGGATTTCAGTTAATGACTTTTTACCAAAGTTCCTGAATTTCAACATGTCAGCAACATCGTACGACACCAGGTCGGCCAGGCTGCGGATATCAGCAGCTTTAAGGCAGTTAAGGGCACGTACAGAAAGGTCAAGATCAACCAATTCGGTTTTAAGGATCTTGCGCATGTGCAGGATCTCTTCATCCACTTCTTTGGTTTCTTCTTTAGCTTGTGCTTCAAGCATCATGTTTTCATCACTGAACAGCATAAAGTGCTGGATCAGGATTTTAGCTGCTTCTTTCAAAGCATCTTCAGGGTGGATCGAACCATCGGTAGCAATATCCAATACTAATTTCTCATAGTCGGTTTTTTGCTCAACACGATAGTTTTCGATGGTATATTTTACGTTTTTGATCGGCGTATAGATCGAGTCGATAGCGATCACACCTACGTTAGCATCAGGATTTTTATTTTCCTCGCTTGGTACGTAACCACGGCCCTTGCCTACAGTAAGCTCAACTTCAAGCGTTACAGCCGGGTCCATATTGCAAAGTACCAAATCAGGATTTAATACAGTAAAGTTGTTAGAGAATTTGGTGATATCTCCTGCTTTAAATGCATCCTGGCCATTTACAATAACAAATATTTTCTCGCTGTCGCCAGATTCACCTGTTTTCTTAAAACGAACTTGTTTAAGGTTCAGGATGATCTCGGTTACGTCTTCAACAACACCTTTGATGGTTGAAAATTCATGCGTTACTCCCGAAAAACGAACAGAAGTAATTGCATAACCTTCAAGTGATGAAAGTAAGATACGACGCAGAGCATTACCAATGGTTACACCAAAACCTGGTTCTAACGGACGAAATTCAAACGTACCATCAAAATCATTTGCTTTTTGCATGATAACCTTGTCTGGTTTTTGAAATGCTAAAATTGCCATTTATATCCTTTATTTATTGTTTACTTGATAATTGATTTGAGATATGGGATTTGAGATGTGAGATTTACTCTGCTGTTCAAACGCTTATTCAAATCTTTTGTTTGTGATTTGCATATATACGAAAACCAGAAATGAGATTTGAAAAAACTCTCAAATCTCACATCTGATATCTCATATCTTATTTAGAGTACAACTCGACGATCAGGTTTTCCTTGATGTTTTCAGGGATCTCATCGCGGTTAGGATAGTTAAGGAATTTACCTGTAAGGTTGTTCGCATCCCACTCTAACCAGCTGTATTTGTTGATTCTTCTACCGGCTACTGAAGTAGTGATAGCCTCTAATGATTTAGATTTTTCACGTACCGCAACCACGTCACCAGCCTTCAATGCATATGAAGCGATGTTTACAACAGCACCGTTAACAGTGATGTGTTTGTGGTTAACCAATTGGCGAGCTGCCGAACGTGTAGGAGCAATACCTAAACGGAAAACAGCGTTATCTAAACGTGCTTCCAGGAATTTCAACAGGTTTTCGCCTGTGATACCTTCTTTAGCAGAAGCGCGGTGAAATAAGTTTTCGAACTGACGCTCTAATACACCATAAGTGTATTTAACTTTTTGTTTCTCTTGCAACTGAGTAGAGTACTCTGATTGCTTTCCACGGCGTTTTGAAGCACCGTGCATGCCCGGAGGATAGTTTTTACGTTCTAACGCTTTGTCCGGACCGAAGATCGGCTCACGGAAACGACGGGCAATTTTGGATTTTGGTCCTGTATATCTGGCCATTTTTGTGTGTTCTTAAAGTATCATGCAGCCTGCAGCTGCCGAATCTTAGCTTTAAAAAATATGTTAATTAAACTCTTCTTCTTTTTGAAGGACGGCAACCGTTGTGTGGAAGCGGTGTAATATCTTTAATCGTAGTTACTTCGATACCTGCAGTTTGCAAAGTACGGATAGCTGACTCACGACCGGCACCTGGGCCTTTTACAAATACTTCAACTTTACGTAAGCCTAAGTCATAAGCAACTTTACCGCAATCGGCAGCAGCTTGTGAGGCAGCGTAAGGAGTATTCTTTTTTGAACCTTTGAAACCCATTTTACCAGCTGATGACCAAGAAACTGCCTGGCCTGTTTTGTTGGTAAGGGTGATGATGATGTTGTTGAAAGTAGCATTGATGTGTGCTTCGCCAACAGGCTCAACAATCACAATGCGTTTCTTGGTTACTTTTTTAGCTTTAGCCATTTTTTTAATTTTTGAATTAATGAATTACTGAATTAGCGAATAATCCGGACCCATTAATTATACTGTCAAAATGAGGTATTCCTGATGATTTAAAGGTTATCAAGCGGTAATTAACCAATCTCTAACCTCTAAGCACCAATCACTATTTAGTAGCTTTTTTCTTGTTAGCAACTGTTTTACGTTTACCTTTACGGGTACGTGAGTTGTTTTTAGTACGCTGACCACGTAATGGTAAACCTTTACGGTGACGTGTACCGCGGTAACAACCAATATCCATCAAACGCTTAATGTTAAGCTGCACTTCTGAACGTAACGCACCTTCAACCTTAATTTGGTCGTTAATAATTCCGCGTATAGAAGATAATTGCTCATCGGTCCAGTCTTGTACTTTGATATTAAAATCAATACCAGCCTCAGTCAAAATTCTTTGAGCTGTTGAGCGGCCAATACCGAAAATGTAAGTAAGTCCGATTTCTCCTCTTTTATTCTTTGGTAAATCAATACCTGATATCCTTGCCATATTGTTTATTTAGTGATTTAGTGACTTAGTGATTGGGTGAGTTTTAAATGCTGATAAATTCAACAACTCACTAATTCACTAATTCAAAATTAATTTTTCTTAGCCCTGGCGTTGTTTAAACTTCGGGTTCTTCTTGTTAATAACGTAAAGTTTCCCGTTACGGCGGATGATCTTGCAATCAGCGCTGCGCTTTTTGATGGATGCTCTAACTTTCATCTTTTTATTTATATCTATAGGTTATTCTACCCTTTGTTAAATCGTATGGACTCATTTCCAGCTTCACCCTGTCGCCAGGAAGAATTTTGATGTAGTGCATACGCATTTTGCCCGATATGTGCGCTATAATCTCATGACCATTTTCAAGTTCAACTCTGAACATTGCATTTGACAATGCCTCTCTAATTGTACCGTCTTGCTCAATCGAAGATTGTTTAGCCATATTTTGTTGATTATTACTTAATTATCCGCCCTAAAACCGGGATGCAAAATTAATAAAAAATTATTTAATTATTATTTTTTTCTTTTAAAACATTTTCTACGTAATCAAACGTCGATAAAATGTCTGGAGTACCTTTTCGTACCGCTACTGTATGCTCATAATGTGCCGAAGGTTTCTTGTCAGATGTTGAAACTGTCCAGCCATCATCCCAAAACTTAACACCGGCACGGCCGGCATTGATCATGGGCTCAATGGCTATCACCATGCCTTCTTCCAGTTTGATACCGGCACCGCGTTTGCCATAGTTAGGTACTTCGGGCTTTTCGTGCAGCTTTAATCCTACACCATGGCCAACAAGTTCCTTTACTACACCAAAGCCGTTCTTTTCGGCATGCTCCTGTACCGCGTATCCTATATCACCAATACGCATCCCTACAACCGCCTTTTCAACACCCAGCTTTAAGCATTCCTGCGTTACACGCATCAGCTTTTTAACCTGGTCGTTAACTTCACCAATGGCAAAGGTATAAGCCGAGTCGCCGTAGTATTTATTTAAAACAACGCCGCAATCAACTGATACCAGGTCGCCCTCAGTTAAAACATGCGATCCGGGGAAGCCGTGTACAACCTGGTCATTCAGGGAGATACACAGTGAATAAGGAAATCCGTGATAGTTTAAAAAGGCAGGAATCCCGCCGTTGTCCCGTATAAAGGTTTCGGCAAGCTTATCCAGTTCAATTGTTTTAACACCCGGAGCAATAACCTTAGCTATCTCTCCGAGTGTTTTTGAAACAAGTAAAGAACTTTCTCTTATGAGTTCTATCTCTTCGACAGACTTATAATTGATTTTTGACATTGCTAATTAAATCGCTGTCGGACTGGTACCGGCAGCGGCAGGCATAGCTGTACGTCCCTTAATCCGTCCGGTTTTCATTAAACCATCATAATGGCGCATCAACAGGTGACTTTCTATTTGCTGTAATGTATCCAAAACAACACCCACCAGGATGATCAGCGATGTACCGCCGAAGAACCTTGCGAATACCGGAGATACACCAACCAAACTGGCCAATGCCGGGATGATTGCTATAATAGCCAGGAATACTGATCCTGGTAAAGTGATCTTTGAAATTACGCCATCAATAAACTCTGCAGTAGTACGGCCTGGTTTAATGCCCGGGATAAAGCCACCATTCTTCTTCATATCATCGGCCATTTGGTTAGGATTAACCGTAATGGCGGTATAGAAGTAAGTGAACAGGATGATCAATATCCCAAACAACAGGTTATGCTCCCATGAGTTATAGTTAGCTAAAGCTATCAATATACCGTTTGATGATACGTTAGGGAAAAACTGCGATACAGTTTGCGGGATAAACATCAATGCCTGAGCAAATATGATTGGCATTACACCTGCAGCATTAACCTTTAAAGGTATATACTGGCGTACACCGCCATATTGTTTGTTACCCACAATACGTTTAGCGTATTGTACCGAAATTTTACGTGTTCCCTGTACTATCAGTATAGTAAACATTACTACACCAATAAGACCTACGATCTCCACAATGAAAGCAATTAAACCACCGGCACCGCCATTACGCGAAACGAACTCGGTAGTAAACGCCATTGGTAACTGAGCAATGATACCCACCATAATAATAAGTGAGATACCATTACCGATACCTTTATCGGTGATCTTTTCGCCTAACCACATTACAAATAATGTACCTGCCGTTAACACAAACGTGTTAATGAAGATAAAGGTAAAAGGATCGGCAATAGTCCTTGCATCAGCAGCAACCTGCGACTTAAGGTAACCTATAGCCTGTAAAAAGGTAATACCTATTGTCAGGTAGCGGGTCCATTGGTTAAGCTTGTTGCGACCGCTTTCACCTTCTTTTTGCAATTTGGTAAAATACGGAACGGCAATACCCAGCAGTTGCACCACAATTGAAGCCGAAATGTAAGGCATAACACCTAACGCGAAAATAGAGGAACGTGAAAACGATCCTCCTGCAAACATATTCAGCAATCCTACTAATCCTTCTGCCTTTTGAGTTGATGCTACCGCGGCGTTAACGCCCGGTAAAACCACGAATGAGCCTACACGATATATTAAAAGAAATAAGAGTGTGTTAGTAATACGCACTCTCAGATCTTCGATTTTCCAGATATTGGATAATGTGGTGAAAAATTTCTTCATCGAAATTATAACTTAACTATGGTACCACCTGCAGCTTCAATAGCTTTTTGAGCTGTAGCAGTAAATGCATGTGCTTTAACTTCTAATTTGGCAGTAAGCTCACCACGACCCAGGATCTTAACCAGGTCGTTACGTGATACCAAACCGTGCTCTTTCAAAGTATCAAAATCAACAGCAGTAAGCGAAAACTTTGTTACTAATTCCTGAAGTACGTCAAGGTTTACACCTGTGTACTCAACACGGTTAGGGTTTTTAAAGCCCACTTTAGGCACACGGCGCTGTAAAGGCATCTGACCGCCTTCAAAGCCTACCTTGGTGCTGGTACCTGAACGTGAACCGGCGCCTTTGTGGCCACGGGTTGACGTACCGCCACGGCCAGAACCTGTACCACGGCCAATTCTTTTTCTATTTTTGGTTGAACCTTCTGCAGGTTTTAAATTACTTAAATTCATGATATTAAATATTTTCAACCGCTACCAGGTGGTTCACTTTCCTAACCATCCCAACTATAGCAGGTGTAGCCTCAACTTCCACACTGTGGTTAATTTTACGCAAGCCTAAAGCCTCGATTGTTTTTTTCTGGCGTTCCGTTCTGTCGATCACGCTCTTAATCTGTGTTATTTTGATCTTAGCCATGACTGATTATCCGTTAAATACTTTACCTAAACTAATTCCGCGCTGTTGTGCTACTGTATTTGCATCACGTAACTGGGCTAATGCCGATACGGTTGCTTTTACCACGTTGTGCGGGTTTGATGAACCTTTTGATTTTGCCAATACGTTGTGTACACCTGCCGATTCTAATACGGCACGCATAGCACCACCAGCAATTACACCGGTACCGTTAGCAGCTGGTTTAATGAAAACAAAACCACCGCTAAATTTACCAATTTGCTCATGAGGTACAGTTCCGTTAATGATTGGAACTTTTACCAGGTTCTTTTTAGCATCATCAATGCCTTTAGCAATAGCTTCAGTTACCTCTTTAGCTTTACCTAAACCGTAACCTACAACACCGTTTTCATCACCTACTACCACGATAGCAGAGAAGCTGAAAGTACGGCCGCCTTTGGTTACTTTGGCAACACGCTGTATGCTTACCAAGCGGTCTTTTAATTCGATCTCGCTTGTTTTTACTCTTTTTATGTTGATTGTTGACATTTCTCTTTTCGATTAAAAGTTTAAACCACCTTCACGTGCACCTTCGGCCAATGACTTAACACGGCCATGGTACAGGTAACCGTTCCTGTCGAAAACCACATCTTTAATACCTGCAGCGATAGCTTTTGAAGCTACCAGTTTGCCTACAGCTACTGATTGATCTGATTTTGTACCTTCAGCGGCAAAATCTTTTGATAAAGATGATGCTGAAACTAAAGTTTTACCGGTTACATCGTCAATGATCTGCGCATAAATACCTTTATTACTTCTAAATACTGACAGGCGGGGACGTTCTGTTGACCCTGAAAGGCGTTTCCTGATGCCTTTTTTAATCCTGTCTCTTCTTGATAGTTTAGCTCCCATGACGATTATTTTTTAGATGCTGATTTACCTGCTTTTCTTCTCAAAATCTCGCCCTGGAACTTGATACCTTTACCTTTGTAAGGCTCTGGTGCGCGTAATGAACGGATTTTAGCTGCTACCTGGCCAATTAACTGTTTGTCAATTGATTCAAGGATGATGGTTGGGTTTTTACCCTTATCAGCAGTGGTTGTAACTTTAATTTCTTGCGGTAATTCAAATACATAGTGGTGAGAGAAACCCAACACTAAATCTAATGTATTACCGGTATTGGTGGCACGGTAACCTACACCCACTAATTCCTGGGTTACTTTGTAACCTTCGGTTACACCAATTACCATGTTATTTAAAAGCGCGCGGTATAAACCATGTAACGCTTTGTGACGTTTTTGATCAGACGGGCGTTGAACCAGTAACTGACCGTCTTCCTGTGCAATAGTGATATCGCTATCAATTGCCTGTTGCAACTGGCCTTTAGGACCTTTTACGGTAACAACATTATCTGCTGAAACTGTAATGGTTACTCCCTGTGGCAGTGCTATCGGTGCTTTTCCTACTCTTGACATTGCTTAAATTTCTTCTGTTAATAAACGTAGCATAAAACCTCACCACCAACATTTTGCTGACGAGCTTCTTTATCAGACATAACGCCTTTAGAAGTTGACAGGATGGCGATACCTAAACCATTTAATACACGTGGCATGTTTTCCATACCTGCGTATTTCCTCAAACCTGGTTTGCTGATGCGCGAAATGCTGCGGATAGCAGAAATTTTAGTTATCGGGTGGTATTTCAAAGCAACTTTGATAGTGCCCTGAGGACCATTATCCTCAAACTTATAATTTGCAATGTAACCTTTGTCGAAAAGCACCTTAGTGATTTCCTTCTTCAGATTTGATGCAGGAATTTCAACAACCCGGTGGTTGGCTTTAATAGCATTCCTTACTCTTGTAAGATAATCTGCGATTGGATCTGTATTCATTTTATTGTGTTATGACGGTGGTTTCCTTCCGGTAACATCCCGGGCGACCTTCCATCGGTTAATTCATTCATTTTAAGCTCAATGCATAAAGCAAAAAGCCTAAAGCTTTTATGCCTTACGCTTTTCGCCTTTTGCTTTCAGCTTTTGCTTACCAGCTTGCTTTTTTTACTCCCGGGATCTTGCCTTCAAGAGCCATTTCACGGAATGTAACACGTGAAATGCCAAACTGACGCATATAACCACGAGGGCGGCCGGTTAATTTGCAACGGTTGTGCAGTTTTACCGGTGATGATGCTTTTGGTAATTTATCTAAAGCAGCGTAATCGCCAGCTTCTTTTAAAGCAGCTCTTTTTTCAGCGTATTTAGCTACTAATTTTGCGCGCTTTACTTCACGTGCTTTTACACCTTCTTTAGCCATTGCTATTTTGATTTTTAAATGGTAAACCAAATTGTTTCAACAACTCCAATGCTTCAACATCGTTTGTTGCGGAGGTTACAAAGGTAATATCCATACCTTGGATTTTATTGATTTTGTCAATATTTATCTCAGGGAAGATAATTTGCTCAGTAATACCTAATGTATAGTTGCCGCGGCCATCAAAACCTTTATCGTTGATGCCTTTGAAGTCACGGATACGTGGCAGGGCTACAGCGATTAAACGATCCAAAAACTCGTACATTGTGTTGTCACGCAGGGTAACACGTACGCCAACCGGCATATTTTTACGCAATTTAAAGTTTGAGATATCTTTTTTAGATTTTGAAGATACTGCTTGCTGACCAGTGATGGTAGTTAACTCGGTGATGGTGTTTTCGATCAATTTCTTGTCGGTAGTTGCACCACCTACACCCTGGTTAATGGCAATTTTCTCCAATTTAGGAACCTGCATTACGCTTTTGTACTGAAATTTATCTTTCAGTGCGGTGCGGATTTCGTCCTTGTATTTTGATTTTAATCTTGGTACGTAAGTCATTACTTAATTTCCTCCCCTGATTTTTTTGCTACCCTTACTAATTTGCCGGCGTCATTTTTTTGACGGCCAACACGGGTTGTATTACCTGTTTTAGGATCAACCAGCATTAGGTTTGAAATATGTATAGCAGCTTCTTGTTTAACAATTCCGCCGTTAGGGTTAGCAGCATTAGGTTTAGTATGTTTTGATACCATATTGGCACCTTCAACAATAGCCCTGTTCTTATCTACCAAAACCTCAACGATTTTGCCTTGTGATCCTTTTGAATCGCCGGCGATAACTTTAACCAGGTCGCCTTTACGGATCTTTAATTTTACTTTCTTTTCCATGTTACAATACCTCCGGTGCTAATGATACAATTTTCATAAATTGTTTCTCGCGCAGTTCCCTTGCAACAGGGCCAAAGATACGTGTACCTCTTGGCTCGTCCTGGTTGTTTAACAACACAGCTGCGTTATCGTCGAAACGGATATATGAACCGTCTTTTCTGCGGATCTCTTTTTTAGTGCGCACAACTACGGCTTTTGATACGGTACCTTTTTTCACGTTACCTGATGGTAAAGCGCTTTTTACGGTAACCACAATTTTATCGCCGATTGATGCATACCTTTTACCGGTACCACCCAATACACGGATCACTAAAACTTCTTTAGCGCCGCTATTGTCGGCTACTGTTAATCTTGATTCCTGTTGTACCATCTTATTTAGCCCTTTCTAAAATTTCAACTAATCGCCAGTTTTTGGTTTTGCTCAGCGGGCGGGTTTCCATGATCAATACTGTATCGCCTACGCCACAGGTATTGTTTTCATCATGAGCCTTGAATTTGGTAGTTTTCTTTACGAATTTACCATAGATAGGGTGTTTCACCTTACGCTCAACGGCCACAACAATAGATTTTTCCATCTTGTTGCTTACTACGAGGCCGGTACGTGTTTTTCTTAAATTTCTTTCCATTTTTACTAATGTTTAAAAAATTAATTCTTTTCAGAAGCGGCCGCCGCTTTACGTTTTGTTAATTCAGTATTTAACTGAGCAATTCCTTTGCGTACTTTGGTTATACGGGACGGGTTCTCAATAGCTGAAACTGCATGAGCAAATTTCAATTTGGTAAGGGTAGCCCTTTCCTCGCTGATCTTAGCAACAATCTCTTCAGTTGATAGGCCCAAAATTTCTGAGTTCTTCATTTTTCTTTGTTATTTGTTGTCTGTTGGTAAGTTTAAACGTTGTATTGTTTTTATTTGAATGGTGAAATTCGGCATCTAACTTCACAACATTAAAACTTTACAACTCTTCAACTAACTCCTCAATTTATGCTTCTACGTAATCCCTACGTACAATAAATTTAGTTTGCACCGGTAATTTCTGTGCTGCAAGGCGTAAAGCCTCTTTAGCAACTTCCAAAGGCACGCCTTCGGCTTCAAAAATGATCCTTCCGGGGCGTACTACCGCAACCCAGTATTCAGGAGCACCTTTACCTTTACCCATACGTACCTCTGCAGGTTTCTTGGTTACAGGTTTGTCAGGGAATATCCTGATCCAAACCTGTCCTTCACGTTTCATAAAACGTGTTACAGCGATACGTGCAGCCTCGATCTGACGGCTGGTAATCCATGCCGCTTCGAGTGATTTAACACCAAAAGATCCGAATGAAAGTTCAGCACCACGGGTGGCTAAACCTTTCATCCTGCCTTTTTGCATCTTTCTGAACTTCGTTCTTTTTGGCTGTAGCATTTTCTTAAGCTTTTATATCGTTATTCGATATTTGTCTTGTACTTTAATTATTATCTCTTACCTGGGCCACCCGGACGGTTTCCACCTTGTCCACCCGGACGGTTTCCACCTTGTCCGCCTGGACGGTTACCACCGCCACGACGATCGCCACCTGGTTTCCTGTCGCCACGACGCTCACCGCCGCGCTCGCCGCCTCTTTCGTTACCACGGCCACCAAAGCCTGGTGCACCGCCCTCTGGCCTGCCACCTTTGCCGCTTGCGCTGCTGGTACCGCCAATGTTTGGAGAAAGATCGCGTTTGCCATAAACCTCGCCTTTGCAGATCCAAACTTTAACACCTATTTTACCATAGGTAGTTAATGCTTCTGCTAATGCGTAGTCGATGTCAGCACGGAAAGTGTGCAAAGGAATCCTGCCTTCTTTATATTGCTCGCTACGTGCCATCTCAGCGCCGCCTAAACGGCCTGAAGTCATTACCTTGATACCTTCGGCACCCATACGCATGGTTGCAGCGATTGTGGTTTTCATGGCACGACGGAAAGAGATACGTGCTTCTAATTGTTTTGCAATGCCTTCTGCAACTAATTGTGCATCAAGCTCAGGACGTTTGATCTCGAAAATGTTGATCTGAACTTCTTTCTTGGTAAGTTTTTTCAACTCTTCTTTGATCTTGTCAACTTCCTGACCGCCTTTACCGATCACAATACCCGGACGGGCAGTGTGGATAGTTACGGTAATGCGTTTTAAAGTACGCTCGATAACTACTTTAGATACACCACCTTTAGCAATACGAGCTGAAAGGTATTTGCGGATTTTTTCGTCTTCAACTAATTTATCGGAGTAGTTGTTGCCACCGAACCAGTTAGAATCCCAACCTCTGATGATTCCTAACCTGTTACCTATTGGATGTGCTTTCTGTCCCATTTCAAATTAATTGTTATCGTTTTTACTATCCACAACAAGTGTTACGTGGTTTGAGCGTTTGCGGATACGGTATCCCCTTCCTTGCGGAGCAGGGCGTAACCTTTTTAACTGACGGCCACCGCCTACAGATACTTCCTTAACAAAAAGGTTGCTGTCTTCAACACGTTTGCCTTCGTTTTTTGCTTCCCAGTTTTTGATAGCTGATAACAAAAGTTTCTCTACACGAATAGCAGCTTCTTTGTTAGTAAATTTCAATATGTATAACGCTTTCTCAACGTTTTCACCGCGGATCAAGTCAACCACCAAACGCATTTTGCGTGGTGAAGTTGGGCAGTCCTGTAACTTAGCAACAGAAGCGCCGCCTACAAGAGCTTTCGCAGCTTCTTTTTGTTGCCTGATCAGTACAGACTTTTTAATTTTTGTTGTTGCTTCCATTGCCTGTTATTTTTTCTTTTCTGCGTGTCCGCGGAATGTACGGGTTGGGGCAAACTCTCCCAGCTTGTGTCCAACCATGTTTTCTGTTACGTACACAGGGATAAACTTGTTACCGTTGTGTACTGCGAATGTATGACCAACGAAATCAGGAGAGATCATGGAACGACGTGACCATGTTTTTACAACTGATTTTTTATTTGCATCATTCAGCACCATAACTTTTTTATCTAAGTTATGATCGATGTAAGGTCCTTTTTTTATTGAACGAGCCATTATTTCTTCCTTCTTTCAATGATGTAACGATCCGATGTTTTCTTCTTGTCACGGGTTTTGTAGCCTTTAGCCAATAAACCTTTACGTGAACGTGGGTGACCACCTGAGGCACGGCCTTCACCACCACCCATAGGGTGATCTACCGGGTTCATAGCTACACCACGTACCCTTGGCCTGCGGCCTAACCAGCGTTTGCGGCCGGCTTTACCTAACACAGCGTTTGCTCTTTCGCCATTTGAAACGGTACCGATAGTTGCCAAACAAGTTGACAGGATCATGCGGGTTTCGCCTGAAGGCAATTTGATGATAGCATATTTGCCATCACGTGCTGATAATTGAGCGTAAGTACCGGCGCTGCGGGCAATTACACCACCCTGGCCAGGGTTTAACTCAATGTTGTGAATGATCGAACCAAGAGGGATATTCTTTAATGGTAAGGTATTACCTACTTCGGGAGCTGCTGTTTCGCCTGCTGTTACAATTGTACCAACTGTTAAGCCTTCCGGAGCAATCATGTACCTTTTCTCGCCATCAGCAAAGTGTAGCAGGGCTATACGTGCCGAACGGTTAGGATCGTACTCGATAGTTGCAACTTTTGCCGGGATATCAAACTTATTACGTTTAAAATCAATTAACCTGTATGCTTGTTTATGACCACCACCTAAGTAGCGCATAGTCATTTTACCGCTGTTGTTACGACCGCCCGATCTTTTGTTTGATGCTACAACCAACGATTTTTCAGGAACGTTTGTTGTGATATCTGAATTAGATACATCAACTCTGAAGCGGGTACCCGGGGTAACCGGTTTAAATCTCTTTACTGCCATTTCTATAATTATATATTGCTGTAAAAATCAATTACTTCTCCGTCCTTCAACGTAATGATCGCTTTTTTGTAAGTAGCTGAACGGCCCTGAACGGCGCCTGCCTTAGTATTGCGAGTTTTAAGTTTGCCGACGTATTTCATGGTGTTTACCGCCGTAACGTTTACACCGTACATTGCCTCAATGGCACTCTTGATCTGAATTTTGTTAGCCCTGTGATCAACTTTGAAAGCATAACGGTTAAGCTTGTCAGTTAACTGAGTAACTTTTTCAGTAAGTAGGGGTTGTTTTAAAATTTCCATAATTACTTAGCTAATGCTTCCTCCAAAGTTTTAACAGCACCTGTAGTTAACAACAGCTTGCCTGCGTTTAACACATCATAAGTGTTAAGCTGCTCAACTGAAATTACTTTGCTTTTCTTCAGGTTCCTGCTTGATAAATACACATTGTTATTTTCGGCAGATGCTACTACTAATAATGTTTTTTCATTAGTAACATTCAGATCGGCCTCCAATTTAATGTAGTTTTTAGTTTTGATACTATCAAAGCTAAAATCCTCTAACACTAAAATATTGTTATCTTTTGCTTTGTATGATAAAGCTGATTTACGGGCCAGTGATTTAAGCTTTTTGTTTAATTTGAAGCTATAATCGCGTGGCTGCGGACCGAATACACGGCCACCACCGTTAAATAATGGTGATTTAATACCACCGGCACGGGCACCGCCTGTACCTTTTTGTTTGTATAATTTGCGGGTTGAACCTGCAATTTCATTACGCTGTTTTGATTTGTGTGTACCCTGACGCTGGTTAGCAAGAAATTGCTTAACATCAAGATAGATAGCGTGATCATTTGGCTCAATACCGAAAACCGACTCAGGAAGCTGCACCTTGGCACCTGTTTCTTTACCTGATACGTTTAATACGTTAACTTCCATCTTATTTATCCACTATTACGAATGAACCCTTAGCTCCGGGGATGGAACCTTTAACTACTAACAGATTCTGCTCCGCGAAAACCTTAACTACTTCAAGGTTTTGTATTTTAACACGGGCGTTTCCGGTTTGACCTGCCATGCGCATACCTTTAAATACACGTGATGGCCATGATGACGCACCCAAAGAACCTGGCGCACGTAAACGGTTGTGCTGACCGTGAGTTTGCATACCCACGCCGCCAAAACCATGACGTTTTACCACACCCTGAAAACCCTTACCTTTTGAGGTACCTACCACATCAACAAAATCTCCCGCAGCAAAAATGTCGACAGTAACGGTGTCGCCTAATGCTTTTTGATCTTCGAAAGTTTTGAATTCAACCAGTTTACGCTTTGGAGCGCTACCGGCTTTCTGGAAGTGTCCTTTTAGAGGGGCAGAAGTGTTTTTTTCCTTTTTGTCGCCATACGCTAACTGAACAGCAGCGTATCCGTCTGTATCCACAGACTTAACTTGTGTTACCACGCAAGGGCCAGCTTCGATTACTGTGCAGGGAATGTTTTTCCCTGTTTCGTCGAAAATGCTGGTCATTCCTACTTTTTTACCAATAATTCCTGACATTTTTTTAATTGTTTTTGTGCCCATCGAAGCAGTAGGGCTTCGTTCAAGGCATATTTCTCCCCCGAAAGGGACGGCAAAGATAGAAACTTTGTATTAATTATCAAATAGTTAGTAAGTTATTTTTTTATAATTTTTGCATCCGCGTTTTAACATATGTTTGAAAGGTATTTGGCTAAGCATTAGCCGGTTTGATTTTTTGACTTTTCGCAGCCATTTTGGATGGTATGTTACCGCATCACCCGGTTGACGGCGTAAAACTGAAGATGGGCCGGGGAAATTTTTAAAGATTGGGGGGATTAAGGGGAAGGTTACTATAGCCCATATCCGCTATGCCAACTACAATAATTGCCATCCCAATGATCAGGGCTTAAATTTAATGATTGGAATTTCATAAATTTGAATTTAAACTTCAAATAATGGATACTTTACTTATAGAAGTAACTAATCAAAACGCATATAACCTGCTCAGGGAGCTTGAAAAGTTGCATTTGATCAAAGTTCTCAAAAACACTTCCTCTCCTAAAATAAAGTTATCAGATAAATTTGCTGGCAAATTACCAATCGCTGATGCTGAGAAACTCCAGGAACACATTAAACAAAGCCGTAAAGAATGGGATATTTGATTGATAGCAACGCTATAATTGATTATCTGAGCGGCAATCTGCCTGAAAAAGGTATGCTTTGGATGAATGATGTAATCAATGAAACTCCTGTTGTTTCTGTAATTGTAAAAATTGAAGTATTAGGCTATAAAAATTCTCCTGAAACTGACCAATTATTAAATGAATTTATTGGTGCTTGTATAATGATTCCATATCGGATGAAATTATAGATCAGACTATTCAACTTAAAAAGGCACACAAGATAAAAACTCCCGACGCCATCATAGCAGCTACCGCCAAATCGCTTGGATTTACGCTGATTTCACGCAATACCGGTGACTTTAAAAAAATAAAAGGGTTAATAGTATCTAATCCATGGACGGTTTAACTCCTATTTCAGAAAATCAGTTTTTTTGTCACTTTTAGTTCCTCCAACATTAACTAAACAATGTTTTTTGTACCCTAATGCAAACAATTAACAGTCGGACACCATAAGCCAGCATTCCGAAAAATGAAATCCTCCTGCTGTTTCTATTAAGGCCTTTCTAAATATTCAGTTCTTTACTATGGCAACTATTTTTTTTGAACAAGTGCATTGTCTTGCGCAAACAAGCTAAAGCGTACACCGCCGCGGGTTTCAAAACTGTCTTTTTTTATTAATTGCCTGCTTTTCAATAGTTCAGAAAGTTTCCGGGGTTGATCTTCAACGGAATATGTAAGTACCCACAAACGCTTAACGGCATAAGGAGGATGCGTATTTAAAAGGCCATCCCTATAGATTACATCGAGCCCCTCATTTATAATACCTAAATCTTTATAGTATTTTACCGGTAAGCCTGTTAAGTTGCCGGTATAAAGGGCATCGCCTTTTTCAAATTTTTTATTGATGGTTTCAATCCCCCTTTTAATATCATCATGCTGCGTGTACGGTGGCTGATGTATAAATACAACCCTGGCCATTAATGCCGGAAGCAGTAAAAAGATAAAACCGATAACTTTTCCAAATCTCAGATGAGATAGCCCGGTGACTAAAAACTCACAGCTAAATACACACGTAATGACCAGGCCAGGGGTTAAGTACAAATATAAGCGGGTTTCAAATGGATATAATTTAAGCCCGGATAAAACAAGATGGACGCAAACCGGCAGTAATGTTAATATCATGAGATCGTATCTTCTGTACCTAACCAACAGTATGACCCCCAAGCCGAATAATGCCATAATACAGCTCCCGATAAGTTGCCCGAAGTAAAAAAGAAAATAAAAAATGCCGTGAAAACGACCTGCTATCCACCCCCAAAACGACGAATCAAGGGGCATAAAAGCACCCGCGTTTGACCAGTAACCAACCATTTTATGTTGTGTTGGGTGGCTGTAGATAAACACAAAATAATATAAAGCAAAGAAAACACCCCAACACAAATTGGTGATTATAAAATGCCTGCCCAGGGGCCTATTTTCCGATCTCGATTTATAAAACAGGTATACATCAACCGTAAGCAGGATAATCGGTGTGATGTTGGAGAGATATATGCAGATTAAGCCCAGTACCAAAAGCTTATAGTAAAACCCCTTTAATGCTTTCTCTTCAATCAACAGATAATAGAATATGGTAATTACCAGAAGATCGACAATATACTGCTTGGCCTCGCTCGAGTAATAAATTATGGTTTGATTAAAAACAACCAGGCTCAATCCTAAAATAATGCTGTAAATGCTTTTGAAAAGCCTGCTTAGTATCCGGGCAAACAGAGGCAGGAACGCCAAATAGCAGATAAGTGGAAATACCTTAAGCGCATAATCAGATCTGGGCACCAGCGATATAAATGCTTTTTGAATAAGCAGGAACAACACAGGCGCAACCCCATTATAATCAAGAGGCCGGAACAGACCAACAGCATTACGGTGTATTAAATTAAGGGTTAATACAGCTTCATCAAGCCATACGCCCCGGTCGCTTAAAAATTGAATCCCCGCTAATATTATTGCGATTATAAAAAGGGCACTTAAAACAAATCTTTGGGTTAGGTATCTGTTCACTTAAATTTCGTTTAAGGCTTTTTAGATTTGAGTCTAAACTACAAAAGTATTTAGATTTTTCCCCGAAAGCTAACCAACAAAAACCGGCACCGCACCTGTCGCCCGGAACATTACCTTAATTCATAACCACCGAACTTACGGGCACCTCATCGGCATGCGAAAACGAGCGCGTGAAGCCCGCCTTGTAATAAGGCAACTTTTCAGTACGGTTTTGCGCCTTTAAACTTTGGTACATTCCCAGCATCGACCAGCCGTTACCCGGGTTACGTTCCAGGTCTTCGCGGAAAACTTTTTCGGCCTGCGGGTTATAATCGGTTTTGAGCAGGTAGGCCCCGAGAAACTGCCTTGCCGGGATAGGCCACTCGGCAGGCTCCGAGTAAATCATGTTATCTTCTGTTTGCACTGCTTTTTTTAAAGCTGCCATGCCATCATCAAACTTATTGCGGCCAAGTAAAATAGCACCATCCAATATATTTTCGGCAACAGTGGCGCCATCCAGCGCGATATTAAAAGGAATATGCCGCTGTTTTAAAGAGGCATCATCAAGCCTGCCACGCAATAAAGCAAGCTGGGCCACGGCCGAATCCTGCCCGCCCGTATACAGAAATGCCATTCCGCGGGCAAAATGGTATAACACCTGCGCATAAGCCCAGTCGCCATTGGGGCCAACGCTGTCTTTCAGCAGTTCGTGCCATTTGCCAAGGCGCATCATCGTAAATACGGGCATCATGTACAGATATTGCGAATAAGTATCGCCTGCCGAAGGTTTTACCGCATTGCGGCAGCGTTGGGCCGCTTCCATCCCCCGCTCGTACATAGCCCCGTTAAAGGCACAAAGTGTTTCGACAGCGTAAAAATGAGAGTTTATTTTTGTGAGCTTTAAATTGGGCGCCAGGGCGGCATAAGTAACAATACATTTTGCTGCTTTTTCATTAGCGTCAACACCCTGAAAATACAAACCATTGCGCTGATAAACATGACTGGCCATATGCACCATATGCCCGATACCG
The DNA here is from genome assembly GCF_013376065.1 of Mucilaginibacter sp. SG538B. Lineage (NCBI taxonomy): Bacteria > Pseudomonadati > Bacteroidota > Sphingobacteriia > Sphingobacteriales > Sphingobacteriaceae > Mucilaginibacter > Mucilaginibacter sp. SG538B. The sequence continues at coordinate 241,180 of NZ_JABMJI010000004.1, read as the reverse complement.
GGGAACAACCTTTTTAAAGCCCCTGCATTGGCCAGCGCGGCGCCGGGGTTACGCGAAGCCTCGGTTAAATGGATATAATAATGCAGCGCCGCCGGGTGCTCCGGATTGGTATTTAAAACGCCTTTACACAAGGTAACCAGTTCGGCTGTCCAGGGTTTATCGGTACCGTCGGGCGCCCAAAAATCCCAGGGGTGAATGAGCATTACCGCGTCGATATACAGCATCTTAAGGTCGGCATCGGTTGGGTAAGCCTGCATCAGTTTCTTCAGATCCTGTGCATAAGCTTCATTGTCGCTTGCGTTGGTGCCCCCCTGCGGGTAACGAAGGTTCATCGCCGCTATCAAGGCTTTTTCCTTTTCGGGGGCACTGCCGGCAACAGCGTTCATTTGTTTCAAAACAGCAGGCAAACCGGCGGGCGCAACATACGGCCCGCCTGCGTTATAGTAAGGGCCCTGGCTTAAAGCCTGCCCCCAGTAAGCCATGGCAGCCGAGGGGTCAAAGCGCGACGCTTCTTTGAACGACGCGAATGCCTCCTTCATGTGATAGCTGTAATACATAGTTAAGCCCTGGTTAAAATAAAACCGGGCGCTGTCATTATGGGCAGTTATGGCATAATTATGATGCCCCCAGCCGGGCAAGCGCTGTATAAATTTGCCGTTCCCCGCCGTATCTGCATCCTGCACTATACCCGATCCGCACATTACCGGGATTGCCGGTTTTGTTTTGCCCGATACTTTTAATTTTTTTCCCTGGAACGCAAACAAATAGGTAGCGAACAACACCACAGGGAACACAAATAACAGCGATACCTTTTTCATGTTCGACTTTTTAAAATGAGAAACCGGAATACAATTGGCTGGTTACGAAAACCTATACTAATATAAGGTATTATAGGCAGGAATGGATGAGGGAATTGATTTGGGCTGGATAGTATATTTTGTTGAGCTGAAGACAGATAAATGTAAATAAGAAGAAAGGGTAGAATCGTTTATTTAGGAACTCAGGTTTTGATAAGATATTCTTTCCTCTAATGAAAACAGATAATGGCGTTGCCTGCGGCCCGGGCTTTCCGCTGCAAATCCTCGCCTTGCCCCGATCACTAATGCCTGCCCAAGCTGTGGGTTTTCCGCTGCAATCCCTAACGTGGCAGGAAGTTTGGTCCCATCGCTGCTGCAAGCGTCCTCGTTTGTAGCCCGCGTTTAGGTTCAATGTAAAGACAGGGATTGACAGGTTGCACCAGAGGTGCAAAAGGTTTGTAGAAATCAAATAAACAGTGTTTTTAGTGTGCCAGAGGTACACAACTCCGGTGTTCCGTACCTCTGGCACGGTTGTGTTCGGTATAATATATTGCTACAACCGGTTCCCCCTCTGGGAATGTTCCATAACTTAATGACATTGCCTTGCGGTAGCGGTGAAATTTATATTATTCTTAAATCGTAACCCGTGGCGGTTATTAAAAATGACAGCATTCAACATAAAAACAAAGGACCGGCTTCACCGGTCCTCTGAATAGCATACCAAAGCAAAATTTACTTAAGCGTAAATTACATCCAGTGAAATAGGCACATTCAAGGCTTTGGAGATGATACAATTTGCTTTTGCACCTTCAGCAATTTCTTTAAACTGTTGCTCACTAAGGCCGTCAATAGCAGTGGCTTTCAAGTTTAAAATCATCGCTCCCGCAAGCGTCCTCGCTTGTGGCCCGCGTTCAGGTATACAATGTGAAAAGCCCTCTTACAACTTAGCATGGTGCCCACAAGCGAGGACGCTTGCGGGAGCGGGGGACGCATCACACGCGTCTCTACAAAAAACATTTATTTATTCGTTTTACAACACGCGAAACATTCATTACCGTTGGCTTTAATGTTGTGCAACAGCCACTAAAACCAACGGCAATGATTTTATTAGGATACATAAATAATTCGATTCAATTTTAACAGCTTCATAGCTTACCAGGCTGCTGATCACGGACTCACTCACCTTCCCGTTGATACATGAGTGTCGCGTATATCAATACCATGTATAGATAACTAAGTTGATTGCAATAGATTGGCGAGACTCAATAAGAACACACACACGCGTGCGTCAGCAAATGGATATTATTACACGGGTTCTCAATCCTATTTAAAACCCGAAACGGAATAGTTGCAGGTATTTAAACTACCTTTAGCAGATCTGTTGAAACCACCAAAGCCCTTCAATCAATTAATTGCGTGCATGATAGCTTATTTAAGCAGGCTTTGTTATATTTGACGACTTAATTAACTTAAACATATCATGAACCAAATCTTAAGTTTCGGAGCTGGCCGAAATCCGTCCCTTCTGCTCTCATTTAAAACATTAGCTTTAATAATTTTCTTCAGTACTTTTTCACTGGTAAGCAAAGCTCAAGTTGACACAATTATTTCCAATAACGCCAAAATAGCCTGCAACGTAAAAGAGATCACACCAGATGCAGTTAAGTATTCCTATCCCGGCGAAGACTTACTAAATTCCGTTTATAAAAACACCATACAAAAGATAGTTTTCAAAAGCGGCCGTGTCCAGACTTTTGCAGAAGCTACGTCGTATAAAACCATTAACGGCGTTATGGATTATGATAAAGTTGCTATTACTGCTGTTGAAAGCGAAGTTCGGGGCCTTTATAAACTAACCGATGTAAGTTCAAAAGCTAAAGGAACAACCGTATTCTCCAGCCAGGAAAGAGTAAAAGACAGAGCATATCATAAAATGAAGATTCAAGCGGCCATGTTTGGAGCGAACATCGTTTATCTTACAAATCAACGTACGGAAGGCAATAAATACGGAGGTTATTTTCAAAGCGGTTCTACAGCCGAAACAAATCTAACCGGCGTAGGCTACTCTAATGTTTTACCGGATTATGAAAAGTTTAAACAGCTGATCGGATCTAAAACAGATTTCATTGCTGTAAAAAAATATGAATTAGGCGCCAGTGATACAGATGTATCATTAGATGATATCGAAAAGCCTTTCACACTATCTAATGTTACATTCGATAGCGGAATTGTATTAGTAACTGCTCAATTGAAGGGTGAAAGTAATAACAATGTATTTCAATTAGCAAGCTTTACAGATAGCACGTTTAGCGTTGCTTACAAACACAAAGGAACCGCATATAACATCGAAATAAAAGTTAAGTAGTAATACAGTTTTCAAACGCCAGGCTTACCTCCGCCTGGCGTTTTCTGCATTTAATCAAAAAATTCCTTTTTCCTTACATAATAAAGGCACGTCATGTATGCCGCAACATACGAGTGCCTTATTGATTGATAAGAAATTATTATCATAAGCCAAACCCTCGCCGGCGCACACGTGTCGCGTGCGCCTCGCACGTTAAATTTACGTCATCACCAACTCACAATCTTTCATTTCCGATAATAGTTCAGCTATAAAAAAGACAATACGTCGGATAAGGACACGCTTCCGCCAGCCTAAGGATCGACTACTTTGCTTCTGCGAAGCTGGACGATGTGGTACAGTGCCTAAGCAGGATCATTATTTAGGCCGACAGGTCATCCCCGTTGAGTTCGGGCTTTGGCCTCCCCTTAAAAATAGCTTGCCTGCACCTGGTTCATCTAATTTAATGAAAACTAAACTGCCAATGTCAGAGCAAGGAAAATTTGAAATTTCAGCACAGGATGTTTGATCATTAGGCGCTGGGAAGGTCCGGTTCTATCCTTGATTCCTTCCTTTGCCCGTATATCTCCAAATGTTTAGTCGCCAATGCCGATATAACACCTGCCTTGTCGTTTTTGAGTGCCGCCGTCAATTCCTTTTTGATCTCGGTGTTATTTTCTGAGACTCCCCAAAGGGCCATTTCCATAATGATCGGGATAAGCCCGACACCCCTCTCCGTAAGACAATAGGCCACCCTCGGTTTACCGGGAACCGGGTATTTCATAATGAACCCTTCGTTTTCCAGCATTTTTAACCGATCTGTTAACACATTGGTCGCGATACCCTCAGCCGACTGAATGAACTCTCCAAAGGTATTTTTATTGTTAAGCAGAATGTCACGGATGATGAGCAGCGTCCATTTATCACCGAGAAAGTCAAGGCTGAAGCTGATCGGACAAGCCGAACGTTTCTTTATTTTTTTTATCATATCGTCGTAATCGTCAACAACCATTGCGCTTGCTGATCACAAGCGCAAATTTAAATATAAAACGGGCGATAAAAAAATCAACGAAGAAATTTGCACTTGCAAATAACAAGTAAATATATCTATATTTGCACTTGCAAAAAACAACTACAAATGCACGTTTAGTTTCTTTAGACAAACAAAGCAAATAACTCATATATGAACGACCTCTTGAAATTTACGATCGACGCCCATGGCGGCTTAGATAACTGGAAAAAATTTAAAAACATATCCGCGCACCTTAAGATTGGCGGTGTCACCTGGGCATTTAAGCAGGTACCGGGTATAATGGATGATATTAATGTCTTGTCAAGCACAACAAAGCAACATGTTTCTTTTTATCCTTTCTTAAAAGAAGATTGGCACAATACGTTTGAAGCACATAAAGTTGCCATCATCGACGACAATGACCTATTGGTTGATCAGCTTTATTTTCCGCGAAACAGTTTTAAGGGATATGTAACAGAAACCCCCTGGTCAAAACTCCAGGTAACTTATTTTAGCGGTTACGCAATGTGGACCTATTTAAATGCGCCATTTTGCCTTGCAGAGCCTGGGTATGAGGTAAAGGAACTGGAACCATGGACTGAAAATGGTGAGGTTTTAAGACGATTGCATGTTACCTTCCCCGAAGACATTGCTACTCATGGCAGGGAACAGGTATTCTATATTGATGAAACAGGCCTTCTCAAGAGACATGATTACAATGTCGAGATCCTTAACAATGCGGCTTCCGTGCATTATGCGGCCGATTATACAGAAGTTCAAGGTATAAAGTTTCCAACAAACAGGCATGTTTACAAGCGGAATGAAGATAATACCGCTTTGGTTCCTGCCCCGCTATTCATTTCCATTGAATTAAGTGATATAAAATTGAATTAAGCATTAACGCTTTATAACGTAAAGCCGGCATCTGCTGGCTTTGCCTTTTTGAAACGATTTTTTTCTGATCGCGCTATGTTTACCATATACGAGGCGCAATTAAGATGGCCAGCTCCCGATCCCCCTCGCTGGCGCATGTGGCCCGAATGCTATTCTACATCATCACAAAACTCACGATCTTTTATTCCGGCAAATGGTTTGAGCTTTCAGCTTAACCTGTGTGCTTATTACGCCCCCATTCACGCCTGTCGCTGCCCCGCCAGGGTGTCTGTGCCAATCCCCCCGATAAAAACACGCAACACACGTCGCCCTCAAGATGAAGCAATAAAAAATTTCCAGAAAAAATTGCGTAACTCAAAAGTTACCTATACATTTACGTAACTTTAAAGTTACCCATTTTAACAAGGCCTGTTAAATAACGAATTATTCAACTTAAAGATCAAAAAAATGACAACTACAGATTTCACAACAACCTTATTGGTAAACCACAGCCCTGAAGAAGTTTTTGATGCGTTAAAAAATGTCCGGGGATGGTGGTCAGGCCTGCATTCGGAAATATTTGAAGGCGAGTCGGAAAAACTTGGCGACGAGTTTTCATTCTTTGCCGGCGACGGGGCGCACTACACCAAACAAAAACTTGTTGAATTGGTTCCCAACAAGAAAATAGCCTGGCTGATTACCGATAGCAAGCTAACTTTTACACAAAACCAAACCGAGTGGACCGGCACCAAACTTTGCTTTGAAATTTTTGCAGAGGGCGATGCGACAAAAATTGTATTTACCCACGTTGGACTGGTACCAGAATTTGAATGTTATCACGCCTGCGCACCGGCATGGACACAATACATCCAGGAGCGGTTGCTGAACTGGATAAATACAGCTACGGCAAGCAAAACAATGTCAGCGGCGCAGTAATGCGTGATTTGGTATATCTGTTTTCATATCATTGGCTCGCACATGTGGCAAGCCAATGATATATTTTTTTATACAGTGAGTAAATTTCTACTTCTGTATTATGAAACCATCCACTCACCAGCATACTCAATAAACGCTTTATTTACAAAAGGAAAAACTGTAACGTTTGGAATATGGTTAACTTCCAGCAGGTACCTTTCGCCGTTTTTACCAATAATGTAATCAACGCCCACGGTTTGGAGATTAAAGTGTTTGGCTATAGCCGTGCTATCAAGCAATAGTTCCTGATCTATCTCCATTTCCCATGAACCTTCGTTATGGATTGATTTTAGCCAGGTGTCGCCTGTAAGCCTGATCTGCCAGTTTTTATCACCCACTATCATGATGCGTACGGCTTCGCCATCAATAAATTCTTCAATAACGGATGTTTCTGTACTTGTCCAGTCGCCGTTAAATTTATTTTTATCTTCACCACAATGCCATATACCCCATTTGGCAACAACTTCTGTTTCTGAATTGTATTCCTGCTCGCCGATAACCATTCCGCGTTTGATGTCCGAAAATTTCGATACCGACAAAGCCCTTACCAGGCCGGGGATGCGTTGGCGCAGATCCATCATGCCAAGCGCATTAGGCAGACATGGCCCGTTCCACATGGCCAATAGCGTAATGAAATCGAGATCATCCTTGTAAATACCATGAAATATCACTTTGTTAACGAGCAAATACTTTCCTGGTATAGATGAACTTTCAACATATAGCTGCCCCTCAATAAGTTTCACCTGGGGTACCAGGTCATAATGCACCATCAGGTAGTTAAAATTTAAACTTTGTTTAAGTGCATTTACTTCGGCTTCTTCCAGGCCAATTACCAGGATGCGTATCTTGTCCATAGCATTACTTTTGTTTATTGAATATTTACTGATCGGCCACCATTCTGGCAGAGTCAATTACGGCTATATAAAACCAATCGTTTCACCCCAGCCTAATTAAAGGTAACCTTGCTTATTTTGTGTACCCCGGAGTTCACTATATAAAGATTCCCGGTAGAATCAAAGGCAAGCCCCAAAGGACGATTGGTAGTGGCTGTTCCAAGAGCACCGTTAGCAATGCCATTTGTTGTGTTACCAGAAATAAGGGTTATCACCTGGCCTAATTTATTGAGCATCCTTATCCTGTAGAGATGGTTTTCAAAATCAGCATCGCTAAAAAATATATTACCTTCTGCGTCTGATACCAATGATTGAGGACCGAATATTTGTGCATTTGTTCCCTCGCCATCGGTAAGGCCAAATGCTCCATTACCTATAACAGTACTAACTTCGCCCTCGGGAGTAATTTTACGGATTCGGAAATGATCGGCATCAACTATATAAACATTACCTGTTGGATCGGCAGTTCCTCTGGTCATAACACCAAACCTCGCAGCACTTCCTTTCCCGTCAACATATCCCTGCTCTCCGGTTTTACCACCTGCAATAATTGTAGCAACTCCTGCGGGAGTGACCTTAAACACACAACCGCCACTGCTTAGATAATACAAATTCCCTGCAGCATCAATAGGTAAATCAATTGACTGAGAACCTAATTTTGCAACGGCTCCAGCACCATCTGCTAATCCGGTACTGGTAGCACTACCAGCTAAAACAGATACATTTTTTCCGGGCGATACTTTCAATATCGTGCCTGCAACTGGTATGTATAAATTGCCCTGTACGTCGGCAGCGAAACCGGTGAAATTACTCACAGAGGTATTAGTGTAATATACCTCTTGCGCACCCGGTTTTATTTCATACACGTTAGTACCGTCGGCACCAAACATACGTCCTGTGCCATCAAACTTAATTTGATCAATATTTATAGCTCCAAGAGATGCAAAATCAGTCATTGCTCCTGTTGTAACAGTAAAACCTGTAGCCGACGCCGCCTTTTTTCCGTTACTAAGTAATTCTATTTTACCGGTGACTGCCGTTGCGGGTACCGTTGCTACAATTTGAGTTGCTGTTACCGAATTAATTTTGGCGGCAACACCGTTAAACGTAACCGTGTTGTTAGCTATAGTAGTGTTAAAGTTTGTTCCTGTTATAATTACAACGGTATTGGGTAAGCCTTTTACAGGGGCAAATGCTGTTATAGTAACCGGCATTTCGGGATTAATGGGTGGTTTGGGTTGCGATTTTGAACAGGAGATGAGCAAAATTGAAAAAACGGATATAACAACGAGGTTTAAAATTGCCTTTAGAGGATAAAAATTGTGCATATATAATTTATGATTGGTTTAGGCAACAAATGTAGCTATTTATCGCCGGAAATAAGGACAGTCAGATAGGTGTCGCGCATAATTGAAATTATTAAGACTGACACCATCCTGTCAGTGTTCCACTTTAAAAGCACCAACCAGTAACGCGTTGATTATCAAAATACATCACTGGTTGAAGTTTAGCGATAGTACAAATCGTCCTAAAATAAGTTAAGCTTTCAGCTTAACCGGCCTTGCTGATCTATGTATACGACAACATTGTGAGTATCAATAACTGATCCCGATGGGAGAAGCAACATTAGTTTATTATATATTTGAGAAACAAATAACCTTATGACAATAAAGTTAAGCGACTTCTTCCCTAAGAAATCAGTAGATGAGCCGGCATTGGAACTTGACGACCCAAGATGGTCAACTTTAGAAGGCGGTTACAGAGGAACATTATATGATGCTTCAATAGCCTTGAAGAAACTTGAACTTGCAGACAATAAACAAACTGTTAACCAAATCTATCAAGAACTATGGAACGAGCTGCACCATCAGGGAGACGTTGGTTTAGCCTCATATTATTCAGTTCCTCATTTGGTCAGAATAGCTAAACAGAAACAAATTGTAGATTATAATATACTTGGGCTGGTTTCGGTGATCGAAATACAAAGGCATAAAGACAATCCACTTTTACCTAATAAATTAAAGCCAAATTATAAGAAAGCTATTGAAGATTTGGCAGAGCTTGCAAAACTTGCTATGAACCAAGATTGGGATTTAGATTTAGCAGCAACAGCATTAACAGCAATTGCATTAGCTAAAGGGCAAGTAAAATTAGCAAATGCTATTCTGAACATGGATAGTGAATATACTATAGATGAGTTCCTTGAATCCTATAGTTAGCCATTTGCTGATATATTCCTTGATACAATGAAGAAAAAACTTTGTGGCTTAGAATTTAATATAGAGAATATAGAGCAGATCATTAACATGGGCGGCCCATGGATTTGCTCTGTATACCTCGAAAACCATTTAATTTCAGACCATTGTGTTATCGACAATATTTTAGAACATCCTTCCTTTGAAAGAGTTTATTTCGTTAAATATCACCGTACCTCAAAATGGAAAACAGATAACTTCTTTACTTTGAATTACTTTTCGGTTAATGATAATAAGATCTATCAATCAAAACGAAGATTTGAAATGCTCTATCTTAAAAAAATTTTGAATCAGGAAAGCATCGAGATATTCTATGCATTTCGTGACAAAAACCAAGATAGAAGAGATGTTTTCGCAGTCTCTGAACAACAATTTGATATAATATCAGAATATTTGAAATGACCTTAGCTTTTCTGAAAGCTTACAACCAATGTCAGTGTTCAATTTTTCAAAAACAGGGTGTTCAACATTTTACGAGCCAAAATTACAACTAACTGACTATCAACACCAACCTGTTCAAAACAGCGAATAGATGATTTTACATATTTTTATAAACGACTGATTATCAACAACAATCAGATTACAAAAAACAACAAGTGTTCACACCTTAAAAAATTGAACACCTGTCAGTCAATCCCTAACCTCTAATCTCCAACCTCTAATCACTAATACCAAACTATTCCATCATCAACCTGCGGATCAGCTCCGCGCTCTGGGCTTTGCCCTCTTCAAGCCGGTGGCTAAAGAATGCCTGCGTATCGTTAAAGTGTTTCTTATAACCCTCCATATCCCCATATCCAATAATAGCCGACCATTCCCTCACCGCCGAGTGAAATTCCAGGTCGTCGCCGCGGATGGTTTTATCGTACAGGGCTGTTTCCAGTGATTCTTCCAGCAGCTCTTCGTTCTTAAACAGGTATTCGGCAATACCCAAGCGCAGACGGAAGGGCGGGGTTTGGCAAATGAGGTTATCATAGGGATTAACGCCGAGGTGGTACCAGGCATCAACCATGCTCAGGATACTGAGGTGCGAGTTTGGCTTTTGATGATCGGCATGCTGTGACAGCGAGAACTCCTTCATCACCGTATCATTGAGCATAATAGGCTTGCGGCTTTCGTGAAAAACAAAGTCACGCGCGCGGTAAAGGCGCTGCTTAAACGCATCGGCTTCTTCCTTGATCATCAGCTTAAACAACTCCGACTCCGATTCGGCATAGCGCTTCACCTGCTGGCGGGCATACGGGTTGAGGATAGCAAGCCCGGCATAAACGTGGGCCTTATAGCTGAAGATGCGGAGGGTGGTCAGGATCTTCACATTATCTATCCCCCCAATATATGAAGCGTTTTCCCAGGGGAAAAACCCGGCCGATTTCCAGGCTGTGCCCATGCTCTCAAAACCAACGTGGGTAACGGCCTGGGTATCGGCTACGATGCGGTCGTGCTCGTGGTAGTCGGCAATTTCAACTATATTGCTGCCAATGGCCGTAAACAGGTCGTACATGCGCTGGTAGGCATCGGGTGTTGAGCGGTGCGGGATCAGGATGAGGGTTTGCCCGGCGGGTTCAAACCCCGGGCCGTGCATCCCATGAAAGGTAACTATCTGGGCATCGGCAGGCAGGTGCTTTTCAAAGGTGGCAATCTCCGGGGACTTAACCGAAGTTTGCCCGGCCACTATAGCGCCGTACTTGGTTGAAGGGCCATACTCTGCAACCACACGCTCCATGCTATCGGCCTCAACCGAATAGATGATCAGGTCGTTGATGCGGGCAACATCGCTGCCGTGATCCATTACGGTGATGCCATGGGGCGTAAGCTCTTCTTCAAGCTTTTCACGGTTGGCAGGCAGATCGCAGCCCGAAACGGTGTAACCGGCCTTTGCGAAAGCCTTTGCGTAAAGGCGGCCCATATCACCTAACCCAATAATACCTATATTCATGCCGCTAATATAACTATGAGTAGGTTAATTACGTACGAAAGCTTATTTTAGCCTCAAAAACGCAGGGTGTATATAATAAAAACCGTAAACATCCTGTTTTGTTAATAGCATATACCTAATTTTACATTTGATGAACAAGCATTTACTACTTACGATAACGGTTTTAATAGCGATGATAACGGGCAGTGTTGCGGCAACTTTTGCACAGGACAGCACCAGGAAGAAAACCGCTGCCTTAAAGCCTAATGCTATTCCGCCCATTGTAAGATCGAGCCCGGCAGCGCTTAAAAATCCGGCTGTAACATCGCAACAACCTGCTAAATCTGCTTATACCCTGCCCAAAATCAGTGCTGCTGCCGATTCGGCCCTGCAAAAAGATAAAAGCCTTAATGGCCAGTACAAATACCTGCTCAGCAAACTATACCACTATCAGCAGCCGCTGGTTGCCGCCCTGTGGAAAAACATGAAGGATACCCTGAACACCGAGCGCCGCCAGCTTAAAGAGGCCCGGGCCAAACTTGCCGAACAGGGTAAAAATGTTGAAAGCCTTAAATCTGACGCAAGCAATAAGGAACAAGCCCTCAACGAATCAAACGCCAAACGCGACGAGATCAGCCTGCTGGGAATTCCCTTCACCAAAGCAACATACAACCTGGTAATGTGGGGCTTGGTTATTGTTTTTGGTGTAGTTGCCGTTATAGTGATAGCCCGCTCAGGTGCACATAGCCGCGAGGCTAAATACCGCATCAAACTTTACGAAGAGCTTGATGAGGAATACAAAGCCTTCAAGGCCAAAGCCAACGAAAAAGAAAAGAAACTTGCCCGCGAGCTTCAAACCGAACGCAATAAGCTTGACGAGCTGTTAGGCAGAGGATAATCTCTTTGATTTCGGAATTGGGATTTTCGATTTCGGATTTTCTATCGGCAACTGAACATTTATTGATTTTATTTGTCATCTTGAGCGATAGCGAAAGATCTTCTTCACTTGCATAACTGCTATACAGGACGAAGAAGATGCTTCACCATGCCAAAATATTAACACCTACTATGCCCAACACCAACCTGCTTTCCCTTATAACCCAACTACGTTCCATTGCCGATACAGGTCTGCTATACGCCAAAAACGAATACGATATTGAACGTTACCAGGAACTGCAACACCTGAGCACTAAAATGTTTGATGAGGTAAGCGGCTATGGTGCAGAGACCATCAATATGCTATTTCCCCAGGCAACGGATTACCCTACTGCCAAAGTTGACTTGCGTGGCATCCTGCTTTCGCCGGATAATAAGATCCTGCTGGCTAAAGAGAGCGGGGATGGAAAATGGTCGTTACCCGGTGGATGGGGCGATATAGGCTATACACCTAAGGAAACCATAGTAAAAGAGTTTTGGGAGGAAACCGGTTTCCAGGTTACCGCCGACAGGCTGCTGGCCGTATTTGATAAAAAAATGCACCCGCACCCGCCACAGCCTTTTTATGTGTATAAAATGATTTTCTACTGTAAAGCCATAACCACAGAAATTAATAAAGGCTTTGATGTGCTGGATGTTCAGTATTTTGACATCAACAATCTGCCCCCACTATCGGAAGACCGGATCCTGAAAAGCCAAATCGAACTGCTCTATCAAAAGATCATTACTAACGATATCAGCGTTTGGGCAGATTGATTAATGCTAACTGCGCCAACTCATATCTAACCCAAACTGCTACTGCAACTGTCGCTGCTACTAAAAAAACTACTCTTTCAAATCGGGCAGCGTACGTTTATCAGCCGGCAGTGCCAGATACTTCTTGTACGAATCATTGATATAAACCGCCAGCGACGGACCACTGTTACTTTTGATGAACGCGTATGACGGCCTGTAAAGCGTCATGAAATTTTCAAGCTCCCGGCCACGCAACGGAATAATGCTTTGCACGTAGTTCATGGTAAACACTTCGTCTACATGGCGCTCTTCTTCTTCGTGCTTAAAGTATTTTTTTAAACGACGGGCGTCTTTTGCTTCCTTGCTAAACCATGAGGTTGGGGACAGGGGATAAATTTTACTCCGGGTGTATACCTCGGGATATTCTTTATGAGCATCAAAAGTTTCGCGTTTGGCGTTGATGTTAACCTGCTTTAAAGCTATGGTTTGAGCAACCAATTCTATTTTTTTGTTGGTAAAATCGGTAACATATAAGGTATCCGATACATAACCCGGAGAACTGAAAATAAGCGTATGCCCTGTTTCGGTACGGATACTGAAATTACCTTTGCTGTCGGTAATGGTCATCTGCCGGTTTTGGTTATCGCGCACAAAAACATCCCCCATTTTATTGTTTTTACCAAACTCAAAAACAGTGCCTTTTACAACGGTTTGGGCATTTACGGTGCAGGCTAAAAACAGTAATGCGAATAATACAAGGTATCGGTATTTCATAGTAGATTATTTGTGCTGTAAATTAAACTTATTTTTTGTACCAAAGGTTTTCAATTTAACACTTTTTAACCCCACCCTTGTCTTAAATGACAAAACCCTGAACCAGCATTACCATATGGTGCAAAAAAAACGCTCCATCAAATTGATGGAGCGGATGGCAAGTCATTATTGTTGTATTATGTCCCGGTATCGTTTTACTCAGGATTTAGGTTAATATCGGTTAACTTTAAAATCAGAGATCCCACCACTCATATGGATCAGGATCCTGTTTTTTGCGGCATCAAAGCCATCGGTTTCGTAGTCGTTATCACTCTTTTTACTAAAGCCCTCAAACTCGTTTGATGAGAGGCCGGTATTGGAGGTGATACGGCATGCAGCGCCCTTTGGTACCCTTATAGTAACCTCCGACGCGCCGGTTGAAACCTCTATATTAGTATTGGCAAGAGGGGCTCCAAGCTTAACATCAAACGAGGCTGCACCGCCCTTTAAAGATAAGCTTTTTATTTTAAATTTTGAAAGATCAAAATTTAAATCTGTTGCACCTGTAGTTACGTCAATATCCCAAACCGGATTGGTGTTTAATTTGATGTCGGCCTTATTGTTTTTGCGGTCGTCGGAGTCAAAATGAAAACCTTTATTATTTTTCAAATTAAGGTTAAGCACATATACCGAATCATCCTTACTATGGTTAAAGGTATACTTACCGTAAAGTTCCTGCGTTTGGGCATTGAACAAATCGGCAGTGCTGTCGCTTAAATTATATATGGTACCGCCGCCGCTGATGTTAAGGCGGGCATGTTTAATATCCGCAGTATACTCCTGTTTAAAAGTTTTATCGCCGCCTATTTTAACCACACCCTGATCGGTGTTGGTAGTATCGCTGTCATCGTCATTGTTATAATCATCGCTGTGGAAGGTCCATGCATTTGGCCAAAAATGGTAGCGTTTGCCAAAGTTGCCAAATACCAGCAATGCAAAGCAGCCTACTACAACCGCCAGCTTGAGAATAGTAGCTAATGGCGACCGGTTGCCTGCAAATACCAGGCTGATACCCCCCATTATTAAAAATATAGGCCATAGATACAGGAGGTTCATCCAGTCGAAATTTATTACGTGGAAGTTATCCAGCAGGAATACCACTCCCAACAATACCAGGATCGCGCCCGGAACAAGTTTATCGCTTCTCATAATATTATATAGTTGGAGGTGTATCTTTTGTTTCAGTTTCTTCTTTTGCAGGTTCGGCTTCCGGAGCGTCTGTTACCTCGTTAGCATGCCAGTTTTGTTTTTCCCATGGCTGTTTTTTTACTCCTGAAATTATCAGGGCAATACCGGCGCCTACCAGCATTACGGGCCAAAGGCTTTCAAAATCCCAGTCGGGCATCAGGTCAAGCTCGTTAAGCAGAAATATCGACCCTAAAAAGATCATCGCCACGCCAAATATTAACCCAACTGTTGAAGCCTGCTTTTTAGGAGGATTTACAAATGGCGGAGGATTAAAAGGCCGGCCGGCAAATTTCGGGTCGTAAAATGGTCCTGATTGTGGAGCACCTGTAAACGGGTTATCCTGCGGAGGTACCCTGTAATCAACGCCGGGGGTAAAGTCAAAGCCTTTCTTGGGCAATACTATCCATAGTACTATATATATAGGTAAGCTAAAGCCTTTTAAAATAAGGGTTACCAAAAATATCGCCCTGATAACTGCCACGTCCGTGCCAAAGTGCTCGGCAAGGCCCGCGCAAACACCGCCTATTACCTTTCGGTGTTCATCGCGATGAAGTTTCTTTTCCATAATTTATGTTCGTTTATGTTTTAAGTTGATTTATCATAACTGGCCCGGCGCAGGTTTGATGATGATTTCGTCGACATTGGCGCCGGGGCTCATCCTGTAAATATTGATGATTGCCGATGCTATGTCTTCGGGCAGCACCATGGTATTTGGGTCAACCACCGCGCCTTTCCATGAATCCGTTAACGTTGATCCCGGAATTACGGCCGTAACTTTTACACCATGCTCCTGCATCTCGAGCCTCATTACTCTTGTTAGACCTAACAACGCATACTTTGTTACACTGTAACTACCCGCTTGTGGCACCGGGTTTATAGCGGCTACCGAACATATATTAAAAAAGTGGCCTTTATGCGCCTTTGCCATGGTTTTACCAAAATAACGGTACAACTCATAGGCCGGCATCAGGTTGGTATTCATCTGTACCTGAAGGGTATCCTCGTTATCATCCAATATACTTGCGGGGATGAACGTGCCCAGGTTATTTACTACAACATCAATAAAACCAAATTCTGCTTCTGCTGCAGCTGCAAATTTCAGCAGTTCGGCTTTATTACTGCCATCGGCCTTCATAGCAAAAACCTTTACCCCGGCATCAAATTGTTCAAGCTCATCTTTAAAATTCAATAATTCCTGCTCGTTCCGCGAACAAATTGCCACGTTTAATCCTTCATTAGCAAAAGCAATTGCAATTGAGCGGCCCATGCCTTTAGTTGAACCGGTGATGAGTACGTTTTTCATATTGTTTAAATTAATTTTTATAGTTAGTGAAGCTTTATGCCCGCAATTTACGTAAGCAGAGTAATTGAAACGCTTATAAAATTGAATTTAAATGACTGGTTTTAACACCTGACCATTTAGGCTTAAAGGTAAAAAGCGTATTTTTAACCGATTTTTTATGCATCTACATGTTTCATAGCTTAGGAAAATATATACTCTTACTGCGTTTAAGTTTCAGGAAACCCGAAAAATTCAGTGTATACTGGGCCGAGATCATGCGTGAGATGGTTTCGGTGGGTATTGGCTCTTTAGGCATTGTTGCTATTATTTCGCTTTTTATTGGCGCGGTAGCTACCATCCAAACGGCTTTCCAGCTTATCAGCGATTTTATCCCCAAAACAGTGGTAGGAGGTATTACCCGCGATTCAACTATCCTGGAGTTTAGCCCAACCATATCGGCACTGGTATTGGCCGGCCGTGTAGGCTCGGCCATGGCATCGCAAATTGGCACAATGCGCGTTACCGAACAGATAGATGCCCTGGAAATTATGGGTGTAAACGCCCCTGGTTATTTGATATCGCCTAAAATCATTTCCGGTGTTACCATGATCCCCTTACTGGTTATTGTTTCTGTAGGTTTAGGATTAACCGGCGGCTATATTGCCTGCTGGGCATCAAATGATGTATCAACCAATGATTATTTGAGAGGCCTGACCGACGGATTTAACCCGGTTATTGTCACTGTTTGCGCCGTTAAAGCGATATCATTCGGCTTCGTAATTACCTCCATATGTTCATACCAGGGCTTTTATGTTAACGGCGGATCACTTGAGGTTGGCCAATCTGCAACACGCGGAGTGGTGTGGAGCTGTATCATGATCCTGTTTTGTGACCTTATCATTTCACGCCTGTTACTATGATCGAAATACAAGACGTATATAAAAGCTTCGGCGAAAACGAAGTACTGAAGGGCATCACTGCAATTTTCCATCCCGGAAAAAACAACCTGATCATCGGTGGGTCTGGTTCTGGTAAAACCACTTTGCTTAAATGCATTGTTGGGCTGCATGAACCTACTAAGGGCGATGTGATTTTTGATGGCGAGAATTTTACCAATATGAATTTTGAGCAACGCGTGCCTATCCGTACTCAAATAGGGATGCTTTTTCAGAACTCGGCCCTTTTTGACTCCATGACGGTTGAGCAAAACATTATGTTTCCGCTTAACCTGTTCACCGATCAATCAAAAAGCGAAAAACTTGACCGCGCCAACTTTTGTCTCGAAAGGGTTAACCTTGCCGGCAAAAACAAATTATATCCATCCGAACTATCAGGAGGTATGAAAAAACGTGTGGGTATCGCCCGCGCCATTTCCATGCAACCTAAATATTTGTTTGTTGACGAACCGAACTCGGGCCTTGATCCGGTAACATCTATCCTGATAGATGAACTGATTGCCGAACTTACAGCAGAGTACAGCATTACTACCGTAGTGGTAACCCACGATATGAACTCGGTAATGGGGATTGGCGATCACATCATTTTCCTTCACCAGGGTAAAAAATGGTGGGAAGGATCGAATAAGGAGATAGCCAAAACCGACAACAAAGAGCTCAACGAATTTGTATTTGCCAGTCCGTTTATGCGGGCAGCGAAGGCTACGCTATAGCGAGTCAGAAGTGGGAGGTCCGAAAGTCCGAAAGAAAGCATTTTTGTGTGAAAATTGAGAGATCGAAAGTCCGTAGGAAAAACCTTAGATTTGCGCAATTAAATTAATTAACGCAAGATTTCCGGCAATAGACTTCTCTATCTTTCGGACATCCGACTTACGGACTTTCGGACTTCAAAAAAATGATCCAATTACTTACCCCAACGCACTGGAAAGATTACGAACTGATTGATTGCGGCGACTTTGAAAAGCTGGAACGTTTTGGGAATATCATACTCATCCGTCCCGAACCGCAGGCGGTTTGGAACAAAACCCTGCCCGCTTCAGAGTGGCAGCGTCTACACCATATCAAGTTTAAAGGCCGTTCGGCAACATCAGGCGAGTGGTTGAAAAAAGATCCTAAAACTCCCGACCGCTGGCATATCGAATATAAAAACAAGGAAGCCGCCATTAAATTCAGGCTGGGCCTTACCTCGTTTAAACATGTGGGCATCTTCCCGGAACAGGCCGTAAACTGGGATTACATTAGCCAAAACGTTAAACGCTTCAAAACGCCAGATCCTAAAGTACTTAACCTGTTTGCCTATACCGGCGGTGCTTCATTAATTGCGCGCGCCGCAGGTGCCGATACCACTCACGTTGACTCCATTAAACAAGTAGTTACCTGGGCCAATGAAAACCAGGAAATTTCAGGACTTAAAGATATACGCTGGGTTGTTGAGGATGCTCTGAAGTTTGTTAAACGCGAATTGAAACGCAGTAAAAAATACAATGGCATCATTCTCGATCCGCCAGCTTACGGCAATGGGCCAAACGGCGAAAAATGGAAACTGGAAGATAATATCACCGAAATGATGCGTGATGTAACCCAACTGCTCGACCCTGAAGAGCATTTCCTGATCCTGAACACTTACTCTCTTGGATTTTCATCTGTAATAGTTGAAAACCTCATTAAAAGCTCGTTCCCGCAGGTGCAAAACCTCGAAATTGGTGAGCTTTACCTGCAGGCAACAGCCGGGCCGAAACTACCTTTGGGGGTTTTTGGAAAGTTTCATAAAATTAAAAGTAATTAATTTCCAATATCTATCTTTGGCGGCGACCAAACCAACACAATTGCTGCTTTATAAGTAGCTGGAAATTAAATTAATTAGACACGCCTTACATACACCTGCATTATATTGAAAGTTAAAACAATGAAATTAAAAACGCTTGTACTATCCGCTACATTTGTGGCATCGGCAGCTTTGCTTTTAAACAGCTGCTCACAAAACGGCAGCAATGCCAAAACCGACGGTAAAAAAACCGCAGCTGCAGTTAAAGGTGATTCGGCCCAGGCTGAAACAGCAGATACCTTAAGCGTTAAAAAATCCACCTACCCTCCTATTGATAAAAAGCTGTACGATTCGTTGATGAAATTCAACGCGCATGGTGATACTACAGGCAGGTGGCCAGTAAAAAATACGCCTTATCCAATTGGTGGAGCTATTTTACCATTCAAACGTGTAGTTGCTTATTACGGTAACCTATACTCAAAAAGAATGGGCATTTTGGGCGAATTGCCGCCAAAAGAAATGCTTGCCAAATTAAAAGGCGAAGTAAAACACTGGGAAAAGGCAGATCCTAAAACTCCTGTTCAACCTGCGTTGCATTACATTGCCGTTGTAGCCCAGGGCGATGGCGGTAAAGATGGCAAATTCCGTTACCGTATGCCATTTAAACAGATCGACAGTGTATTGGTACTGGCTAAAAAAGCCCATGCTATTGTATTTTTAGATGTACAGGTAGCTTTAAGCAACATCCGCGCGGAATTACCACTACTTGAAAAATACCTGGAATTGCCACAAGTACATTTTGGTATGGACCCTGAGTTTTCAATGAAAGACGGAACTCACCCAGGTAAAAAGATTGGCACTTATGATGCCGATGACATCAACTACGTATCAGACTATCTTGCCAAAATTGTTAAGAAAAATGGACTGCCGCCAAAAATCCTGATAGTTCACCGCTTTACTAAAAAGATGGTGACCAATTATAAGAGTATCAAATTGCACCCGGAAATTCAACTGGTAATGAACATGGATGGCTGGGGCGAACCTGACCTAAAAACCGGCACTTACCGCTACTTCATTAACCAGGAGCCGGTACAGTTTACAGGCTTTAAATTGTTTTACAAAAACGATATCAAAAAACCACCTCACCACATGTTAACCCCTGAGGAGGTTTTATCAAGATACAAACCATACCCGATTTATATCCAGTATCAATAAGTTGGAAGTCTTAAGTCGAGAGTCTAAGTAGGAAGTTAAAAGTCCTGAGTAGGTAATAATATATTATTTACTCAGGGCTTTTGCATTTAAAGCCATATACTTGAAAAATCAATTTTTGACTTAGAACTCCGAACTTAAGACTTAGAACTATGTTTAAATGGGGCATTATTGGATGCGGGCGTATTGCACACAGATTTATGCAGGGTTTCGCAGTTGTTGATGGCGTTGAACTTTCAGCATCCTATTCGCGTAGAGCCGAAACTGTTGATGCCTTTGTTGCACAATATGGTGGTATAGCTTGTAGAAGTATCGATGAATTACTTGCGAGCGATATTGATGCAGTTTATATAGCTACGCTGCCTGACAGCCATGCCGCCTATAGCATTGCCGCGCTTAAAGCAGGTAAACATGTGCTTTGCGAAAAACCGGTTACCGTAAACCTTGCCGAGTTGGATAATGTACTTGCCGTTGCCAAACATACCGGCTTGCTTTTTATGGAAGGAATGAAACCGCCCTTCTACCCTTTATACAGTAAATTAAAAGAATATATTACTGATGACCCTATAGGTCCTGTTGGCTATATACGCGCCGGATCGGCCGTGGCCGATTGTCCGCCCGATCATCCAAATTACAATCTTGAACTTGTCGGTGGTAGCCTCATGGGGATTGCCATTTACGAAGCCTTTTTGGCACTCGACTGGCTCGGCCCCATGCAGGACATCCAAGCCATGGGCAGGTTTGGTGAAACCGGGATCGACATGTTTGCCATTTTTCAAACCCTGCATCAAAATGGCTACGCCCAATTGTATTGCGGCTTTGATATGCATGGTAAAGGCGACGCATTGATAGTAGGTACGCTGGGGCATATTACCATCCACAAAAACTGGTGGAACCCGGCAAAGGCAACTATTAGTTATCTTGATGGCCGCACGATAGAACTGGATGAACCATTTGTTGGCGGAGGGCTTAATTATGAAATCATCCATTTTTGTGAACTTATAAAACAAGGCAAAACCGAAAGCTTGGTACTGCCTCATGATCTATCCAGGCAGATGATTGCCATGATAGATCAGGCAAGGGAGCAAATAGGGTTAAAGTATCCGGTGGAAAAGTAGAATCTATAATAAACTTTGCTGGCGCAAGTTTTGTGCGATAGCCTGAGCACGCTAACTTGTGCCTTCTACGTCATGCAAAGGGACAAAGCAGGAAAAGCACAAGTCAGCCACCCACATACCCAGGGCTCAAGACTTTCGCTAAAAATACTCCATAATAAATCCGAAATTCTATTTACAGTTTAGCTGAGTTTAGCACCGGGTTTTGGCTTGCGTTTACCTGGTAGGTGTAGATAGCATTTTGCTCATCAACTTCAACTATGCGATAGCCTTTGTAGTCAGTACCCCAGTCACCGCCTATATGCGAATCAAAAAAATGTGGGAGTTTATCGGTATAACGTACGCCATCTAACAAATGATCATGCCCATGAAAAACAGCTTTAACGTTGGGATAAGCATGCAGCAATTGGATAGTTTCAGGGCAATCGACAAATACATCATTCTTAACCCATTTGGTAGGCGGGATGTGCAGTATCACAAAAACTATCTTTTTATCTGCAAGTTTGTCTAATGAAGCTTTCAGAAAAGCATTATTGGGGCATGTATAAACGCCTTTTGTATCAGCGGTGTGAGCCAGTACAAAACCTATATCGCCAAACTCTACCGTGTATTTATCCTCATAACCAAAGGCATTCTTCCAAACTGTGGCATCCGCAAAATCATGATTGCCGGGGATGGTATGGTAGGGGACATTTAATTTATCAAGGTATTTTGTTTTGATCTCCGGGAGCAGGTCCGGGCGATTGTGTACCAGGTCGCCGTTCACGATAACAAAATCAAGGTGGTTTTTGCTATGATCCTCGTTTAGCCATTTAATCATGTTGCCGGTGTGTAAAGCAAAGTCAGTTTCCGGCTGCCCGTAGTGAATATCAGATGCTAAAGCAAACCTTAATTTTAGTTTGGTTTTAGTGGCACGGCTATACCGGTTATTTTCGGCAGCAAAACTGTTAACAGCAGGTAAAAGACTTAAAGCGGCAACACCTGTTAAGGCAGTGCCAAAAAATTCGCGGCGCGAGGTCATAGGCTATTAGTTTACGGCAAAGGTAGGCTTGGGGTGTTAAATGAAAATTAAGAAAACATCGAATTTGACGTGTATTGTAATATACCGTAAGAAGTTTACTCCAGTTTTAACGGCGGACCCACTATTTGCATATCATGGTCGTTAAAAATTTTGGCGAGTTCCTGTTTTGTTGGTTCATGATCCAATGCTTGCATTGTTACAAAAAAATCTTCAAGCTTACCAGCAGGTTGAAACGTAACCGTCATTTTTCCTTTTTCAGATACTTGTGTCCATGCATGTGGTACATTTCGGGGTAAAAAAACACTATCGCCTGTACTCAAATGGAACTTATCTTCACCAACCTGGAAGTAGTAGGTACCATCTAAAACATAAAATATTTCGTCTTGCAAGGGATGCACATGCAATGGAGTACCCCGGCCTTGCGATAAACTTGTTTGTTCAAAAATAGCCAGGTCGCCGTCGGTATCACTGCCAGATACTTTCACATCCATTATATTTGAATTGACCCCTTTTAATTTAATATGCCCATGTATGCGGCCCTCTCCCGCACCTATTTTAAATCCTTTGTTTACCCGCATAAATCTCTTTACATCTATAGAAAAGGACGTTAAAGGCATTGCAGCAAAAGCTAACATGGCAGTAATGAAATTATTTCTTTTCATGGCAAAGCGGTTTTACATTGGTTTATAAAAAGAAACTTGTTAATATCTTACCTCATTGATATAAAAGTAGTTATAATTATTCAGTTACGCTAATCCCTAAATATTCTTACGTAATTGGGGTGCCGTTTTAGTTGATATATACTTGAGGGCTTTGATATTGCCCGCAAACATTTACTGGTTAGCGGGGCATATACCGAAAGGTCGCGGCGCGAGGTCATAGGATATTATTTCATTTGCAAACGTTGCTCTGTTATGGTAAATGACAGTTAAGAAACTATCTGAATCAGAATTTTCAAAATGCTTGAATTTTCAGAATTAAACACATCACATTCCGGACATTCTGAAAATTCTGATTCAGACAATTTACCTCAACCCCTTTTCTTTTAAAAACTTCACCAAAGCGGCAGGATGGTCTGTTTGTAAACCTTTTAAACCTGCTACAAGGGCTTTGTTCCAATCCGCGGGGCCTTCACCTACACTTTGGATATCAGGCCAAACCGGGATGTGGTATTCTCCGGCCAAGGCCACCATATCAGCAGTGTATTGGTTATAAGATCCGTCAAGAATATCGGGGTGATACTGATCAATGAAGCTTTTCATGCCGGCAGTATTTTTAACACTATCGGGCAGGCTCAGCATCAGCGGCATTTTGGGGGAAGCTTTTCGCCAGCCTGTAAATTGAGCGGCGCTGTTGATATAAACCAATACCTGCTTTTCCATGCCATATTCTTTGATCATTTGGTAAGCCTGTTCGGGGTCTGCAGCCTTAAAATCAAGGTAGATCCCTATCCGGTTTTTACACAATTGCAGGATCTGCTTAAAGGTTGGGATCCGGAATACCTGTTTACTTGCAGTATCTTTACTCTTAACTTTTAACTGCAGCAATTCCGCAAGTGTAAAATCCTTCAGTTGGCCTTTGCCATCAGTCATGCGGTTAATGCTGCCATCATGCATGCTTACCAGCTCGCCATCTTTGGTGGTACGCAGGTCTATCTCTACATAATCCGCCTCATTTTTTATTGCCTCCTTATACGCTTCAAGCGTGTTCTCCGGATAAATGACGTGATCGCCGCGGTGGGCAGCGACTATAAACTTGTGCCTTGAAACAGGAGCCGGGTTGGCCTGCCATCCATCACCGGGCAGCAGCCATAGTAAACCCAAAATTGTTAATAGTTGAAAACGCATCGTTATTTATTTTTTAGCTGTAACACTATTTATCGCATCCCCCACCTCATGACCTGCCGCGGCTTTAAAATCAAAGCCCAATAAATTGGCTATGGTTTGGGCCAGTTGCTTATGATAAGTTGTTTCACCTTGTTTCATTTCTCCTGATGCCGGGGTATCCGGGCCGATTACCGCAAACCAGGTTTGCTCTGAATGCAACACGTCCGACCCATGGTCATGCCATTTCTTCATTGGCTCATCGCCCCTGCCGTGGTCACAGGTGATGATCAGGGTAGTTTTGTTTTTATATGCCGGTTCTGATTGGATATAATCCCAAAGTTGTTTTATAAAGCCATCTTCCTGTTTAATGCGATCAAGGTAAAATTTATAATTGCCTGCATGGGCCATATCATCCGGTTCATCAAACGATACATATAAAGCACGCGGCTTGTATTGCATCATGTAATTTTTGGCAAACTCAAATGTCAGGAAGTCGATGCGGGTTGAATCGCTGATATAACGCGGTGCTTCCAATTGCAGTTCATTCAAGTATTTCAGGCGGTCGTTCATACCAGGAACATCCAGAGGCATAAAACCGGCGTTAACTAAAATACCGGCACGTTTCGGGCTTAAGATCTGCGAAAAACGTTCCCACGATGCAAATGCGGCTACCTTGTTTTCAAAACCTTTTTGCTTATTCAGAAATTCAAGCAGGTTCACGTTGGGGTTATAGATCCCATCGTTGGTATTCATGCGCTTATCCGGGAACCCAGTAAATATTTCATTATATCCGGGGTATGAAAAATGATAGGGGTTGGCTACTTCATCTTTACTCCCCAGATCGCGGTTTCCGTAAAGCTGACCTTTTTCAACCAAAGTACTCCAAAAGAAGGGCATCAGCAGTTTACGACGGTCAGCGGGTGCGTCGGCCCAGAAATTTTTACGCACCTCATTTTTATCATGCGTATCATTTGAATTGATGATGGCCGAATCGGCACCACGGAAAACCTCCTGCCAGCGTAAACCATCGATGGTGACAATAACTACATTTTGAGTTTTGCGCGTTTGCGCAAAGAGGGGGGTAAAAGATGCTGAAAACAGCATCACTAAGATCAGCTTTTTCATAGGTTGTGTTTAATCAATAAAGGCCCCAAACTAAGGGGCCTTTATATAGTGTTATTTACGGTTTGTTATTTAAGCAACCACATGATGCCATTGATATCATCACTGCCGCCAAACTGGCTTGTTAATGCCGCTTTGTAATTTGTAGCGTTAACAGTACGCTCTGACTGCGGATATTCAAAACGTGTAGGGATACGGCTGCTATTACCCGTCCCCGGCCCGGTAGTGAATGCAGGTACACCTGTACGACGATAAGTGAAATATGACTCAAGGCCTGAGTGACGGAACAACGCGAGATATTTTTGCTGTAATATTTGTGTAAGACCTGTTGCACCGTCGGCATATTTTACAGCAGGTTGCGCATAGTAGGTTGTCCAGTTAACAGTAACTGGGAACACATCATAGCTCGACTGATCGGCTGGACCTTTGGTTGCGCCCGGTCTGTAAAAGTATGCCGAAAATATACTTGAACCGGCAACTGTTGGGATACCATAATACTGGTACGATGCCTGGATACCATTAATATAATAGGTTTCGGCATTGCCTGTTGCCCAGCCGCGGTTAATACCTTCGGCAATATTGAACATCAATTCAGGATAGCCTATCTGGATACTTGGCTCGCCTATATAAGTTGAATAAAAGTGTTTACGGTTAATGAACGAGTAGCGCTGTAAGGTTGCATTGTTATACATCACACCAAGGTCAAGACCCGGATCGGCACCTACAAATGAATCAAAACTTGTTGGGCTTTGTTTCAGCGTATCAACCAAATAACGTGAAGGCTCTGCAGTTACAAAAACCCTTGGATCTTTAAATTTAGTAAGCAAACCGATATAAGTTGCCGATGAGTTTTGCCTTGATCCGTTTTGACCAAAGTTATCCGGGTTTTGAGGATAGTAGTTACTCGGCGCTACAAATTTATATTGCAGGTTATCGTCATTGCTGGTCATCAGCGGGTATTTAGTTGGATTACCAACAATAGCGGCAAATTGTGCTTTTACATCAATATCAGCTGTTTTTTTACTTAATGCAAGTAATAACCTGATGTGGAAACTGTTTACAGTTTTTTGCCACTTTGTAAGATCATTACCAAAGTAGATATCGTTTGACAAAGCGGCACCAACCCCTGTACCGCCCGAATTTGGATCGGCAATCAGTTTGGTTAAGTCGGCATTAGCGGCTTCAAGCCATGCTAAACATTGTACCATTACATCTTTCTGCGCATCATATTTGGGAGTAAGGTTATCCAGGCCTTTCAACGCATCGGTCATTGGAATATCACCTTCTTCGAGGCTCATTTTGCTGAAGAAGTAAGCCCTGAAAAATTTACCCATAGCTTCATACGGGTTAACGGCAGCGCCACCGGTTGCTGCAGCACGCTGCTCCATTACTACTACGTTTTTTAACGTGTTGTAATAGTTATCGCCACCGTCGGCAAAGGCATCATAACGGTTATTGCCATAATAATCGTAGTTATAAAGGTAATATTGCGAATAGATCTCATTGCTTGATTGTGGCAAATCAGCCATCTTATTAAGGATCCCGTTGAATAATAATGATGCCGGCACAACGCTTGGCACATTATTATTTTTGGTAAGGTCCTCAAAACTTTTCTTACATCCGGTTACTGTTAGCAAAGCAAACGCCGGCAGTATTAAAATTCTAAATATCTTTTTCATAATCATCGTATGTTTTATTAGAATGATACATTTAAGTTAAAACCATAGCTACGTACTGTAGGCGACTGCAATACAGTTGAAGAAGTAGCATAGTTATACTGATCTAAATCCACATCCTTGAAGCGTTTGTCTCCGTAGAAGTATAGCAGGTTACGGCCATAAACCGATACCGATGCTTTTTTGATGAATGATTTATCAAGCCATGCTTTAGGGAAATCATAACCAAGGGTTACTTCACGAAGTTTTGAGAAGGTTTTGCTCATCAGGTTTGACTCGTCGACATTGTAATATTTACTTACATAATCCTGCACAAATACTGTTTTGCCGTTAGGAGCGTATTGCAAAGCACCGTAGTTAATAATTTTACCTGTGGCCGGGTCATAGTTAATAGCGGCACCATTTGACACGGTTACGCCTTCGCCTACATAACTGCCGTTATAACCCTTTTTACCAAAGTTTTGCCAGTCTTTATAACGGGCGTCACCCAAAGCACCTGTAGCGGTTTCAATGTTTGCACCACCACGCATGGTTTTATTGTGCATGTAATCGATGATCACACCACCAACCGAACCGTCAAACTGGAAACCCATATTGAAGTTTTTGTAACGCAGTTTGTTACTGAAGCTCCATGAGTATTTGGCATTTTCGTTGCCTAAATATTGCGGAACCGGCAATGCTAACGGTTTACCGGCAGCATCATTGATGATTTGGCCCTGAGGAGTTCTTGCAAAAGCGGTACCATATAGTTTATCGGTACGGTCGCCTTTTTTGAAGAATGTTTTATAAGCGTCCTGACCCGGAGGCAACTCTTCATAAACGTCTTTAAAGGTAGCTACGTTAACTAAAACATTCCAGCTAAAACCGCCAAGATTTTTGATAGGGGTGCCTTCTAATGAAAACTCATAACCGGTTTTCCTGGTTTTTAAAGCGTTAAGATATAAAGTGGTGTAACCAGTAGCCGTTGAAATTGAGTTAGCTAAAATTTGCGGACCGTCAATATATTGGAAAGTAGTAGCCGATAAACCTAAACGATTTTGTAAGAATTTGATATCGAAACCTTCTTCGTAGTTAACGCGAGTTGAAGTTTTGATATTTGGCTGATACAAAAAGTCAGATGCAGAAGCTGCCGGTTGGCTGTTATAGGGTTTACTGGTTAAGTAGAACGGGTTAAGCTGATAACTTGGGCCGTTATAAGGCGAGTTATAAGTACTGCCGTAACCAAGCGGATTTAAGAATAACGGGTTTGAATTTGGATTGCTGGTAGTTGTTGAACCGCCATAAACCGAAATAGCGTTAAATGGGGCAGGGCCAATTGTTGAACTTGAAGCATCGGCTTTTACTGTTGAGTAAGATGCCCTTGCTTTTAAGAATGAGATAACCTCGGGCAGTTTAACGTAATCAGAGATCACTGTAGCTGCCGATACACTTGGATAGTAATAAGTAGTTACGTTTTGAAAAGCCGACGATTTATCAATACGGCCGGTGCTTGATAAGGTAGCATATTTACCAAATGTAGCGTCAATTGAGTAGTAACCGCTTAACACACGTTCGGCTGATGAGAAGTTGGTTGACTGTACAGCGTTTTTTGAGTTACTGAAAGCGTAAACTTCCGGCACGTTCAAATAATCTGTTGATGTCCAGCTGGAGTTGTAGTTGAAGCTACGCAGGTTTGAACCAACTAAACCTGATAAGTTCACGAAGTTTTTGATCGTGTAGTTGTAGTTAACAAATAACTCGGTGTTGTTATCAAACAGGTTACGACGGTCTTCGCGGTAATCGCCCTGATTACCTTCACGGCCATAAGGGTGGGCCGAAAATGGAAGGTCTTCAGTACGAAGGATGTTATACGTATCAATTTGTGAGCGCAAAGTAACATTTAAGTTATCGTTGATTTTGAAGTTACCTGACAAGTAACCGTAAACGTCGTTTTTGTAATGGCCGCGGGTCCATTTTTGAGTTAACAGGTAAGGGTTATGGTAACGGGTGTACTCGGCAAATACCGATTGTACGCCTTCTTTACCTGGCTGCCAAATGGCTTTGATATCCGGTGCGTTGATATTCCAGTCGGCACCTGTCCATACAGCAATGTTATAGATAATACTGTTAGGGCCGTATTGCACATCTGGAAAGTTATCAGTTGATTGCCTGTTAAAATCAACGTTCGCTTCAAATTTCCAACGCTTTGTAGGAGTGAATTGAGCGTAAAAGTTAGCATTGGCTATATCAAGGTATTGAGAAGGGATATAGCTTGTCTGGTGCTGTTGTGAAACTGAAAAACGGGTTACATAAGTATCACCAACCGAACCTAATGATATGTTATTGTTGGTTTGGTAACCGGTTTTCAAAAAGTTTTTCAGGTTGTCTTTACCACGTGCAACCCATGGAGTGCCCTGGCGCACGCCGTTAACAACCGGGCTGTCATATTGCGGGATTAACTGACCTGCAAAGTAAGGACCCCAAACGTCGTAATCGCTGTCCACACCACCTGGTGCACCACCTTTACCATCAACAAAGGTATAAAAAGTGTTTTCACCCGGACCAAACAAGCTTTGGGTACGAGGGAAAGCAAGGAAGCCCGTATTCATTACCGTACTGCTGTTAATATCAACTGTCAAGCCTTTTTTGTTTTTCTCGCCTTTCTTAGTGGTAATTAAAATCGCACCGTTTTGTGCACGGCTACCATATAGTGCGGCTGCAGACGGGCCTTTTAACACTGTATAGGTCTCGATATCATCAGGGCTGATGTTATAGGTATCAGTATTAATAGGAAAACCGTCAACAACATATAATGTAACCGAGTTACCCCTGATCAATACAGATGGGTTACCCAAAAGTTCGGCCGAAGGGCCTACTGATAAACCGGCCACTTTACCTGTTAAACCTGTAATAGGGTTAGGGTCGCGGGCCATGGTAACATCGGCACCGTTTACTGATTGGGTTGAGTAACCGATACGCCTGGTTTCTTTCTTTACACCAAGGGCTGTCACAACAACCTCATTTAAAGCCTTGCTATCGCCAATCATAGTTATGTTTATGGTTGTTTTGTTATCAACTACAACGTAAACCGGCGCGTAACCTACAAATGAGTAAATGAGTGTTTGACCGGCAGTTGCCGTAATACTGTAACGGCCATCAATATCGGTAACAGTGCCTTTATTTTGTTCTTTAATTCTTACGCTTACGCCCGGCAGGGGCAAGTGTTTGTCATCGGTAACAGTACCGCTTATTTTGGTTTGTCCGAATAAAATAGATGGAGCTACGCAAAATAACAAAACCGTTATTACGGTTTTTAATCTCTGGTAAATCTTGTTCATCTGCTAAAGTTTAAGGGTGAAACAGTCAAATTTTTCATGCAGCAATACTAAACTTTGTTTATTATTAGTAAACCAATTTAGTATTAAGCTATACTTAACTTGATGTTCACCCTGTGTTAAGCAGGTGATTTTTGTAACAGGCAGATTATATATTAATCACAAAAACTTAATATGATATTATTCGTTTACCACCTGCAGATGCGCCAGGGCAATAGCTTTTAAATGATCAAGGTTATTTACGGGTACATACATTTCCTTGGCCATGTCGTCCCAGTAGCGCAGTCTGATGATAAGTTCAGCATCCTGGTTTAATTCAAATTCTGCAGCTTCGGCCGCAGTCATTACGCCTCCCTGAAATTCGAGGGTGGCTTTACTGGCATCCGACAGGCGATTATAGTATTCGGGATATTTATAAGTAAGATATCTTTTGGCAATTACATGGCCCTGCACCAGGTTGGCAACCCGTTCAGAAAACCCACGCTCTAACAGGTAATCGGCACCCAGGCGCTCATGGTCAACATTGCCCATGCCATCCATACTTCCTGCTTCTTCAGCATCAGCACAAAGATGCCCTATATCATGAAAAAACGCGGCAAGTACAACCTCATCGTCATAGCCCTCAGCCTCCGCAAGCGAAGCTGCCTGCGACATATGCTCCAGTTGAGAAACAGGCTCCCCTATATAATCGGCATCGCCAAATTTTTCGTATAAAGAAAACACTTCATCAACCACAGCTTTCGGATTATATTGAGATGGTGCCATGCAATTAAAATTTTTAGGTGCAAATAAACAGCATGCAGGTTAGGTAATTATTAAATATTCATGAAATATATCAATCAGAACCCATATTTAACATTAAATTTTAATACAACAGGGCCGCTTATCTTGCTAAAGATAGGCAATTTCAAAACGCACGTATTGTTATTGAAACTTAACTAATACAACAATATTATATAAATATCCGTTAACATTTACACTATACTGTTCAAAGCGTAACAAAAAAATCATTTTGGATAAATAGCCTGATTAATTACTTTGCGCACCAAATAACCTGCTATAGATGGAAGAAGACATACTGATACAGATCAGTAACCGGATAAAAGAACGCCGCCGGGAAAAAAATATAACCGTACAGGAACTTGCTATAAGGGCTAACGTAAGCAAAGGCCTGATATCCCAAATTGAAAACAGCCGTACCATTCCATCGCTTATCGTACTGATAGATATTATTAAAGCACTGGAGATAGATTTGAACGAGTTTTTTAAAGATATGCGTTCAAAAAGCGATCATCTCCCAGTTTTGGTAAAGCGCAAACACGAATACGATCATTTTGAAAAAGAACATGCCGATGGTTTTCATTACCAGCGCATCTTTACACAATCAATAAGTCAAAGTACTGTTGATATCGTAATATTGGAGCTTGAACCCGATGCCTCCCGTCCGCTTGTTGAAACCGAAGCATTTGAATATAAGTATATCCTATCCGGCCAGGTTGCTTACCGGTTTAATGACGATACCGTAACCCTTAACCAGGGCGACAGCATGCTCTTTGACGGGCGCATCCCCCACACTCCAAAAAACATGGGCGATACCACGGCGAGCATGCTGGTGGTATACTTTTTTGAAGAGAAGAAGTAGTTTAGTGAATGGTTGATTGGGTTGATTAAGTGAGTGGTGAATTGGATATAGAATAATACACTTTTATCAACAGAAAAAACTCCGGTTAGTGCGTCCACTCGGTAGGTGCTTTGCCAAATTCTTTTTTAAACGAATGGGAAAAATGGGCCAGGCTTTCAAATCCTAAATCGAGGTAAATTTCAGATGGTTTACGGTTTTTGTTTTCGATGAGGTGGCGCGCCTCCGCAAGTCGCCTGGTTTGCAGCCAATGTCGGGGCGAAGTATCAAAAGTTTTTTGGAAATCGCGTTTAAATCCCGCAAGGCTCCGGCCGGTAAGTTGCGCGAATTTCTCGACAGGTACGTTAAAATGAAAATTGCTGAGCATAAATTTTTCCAGGTCGATTTTATGAGGCTCCGAAAAATCGAACAGGAAATCTTTAAGCTCGGGCATAGTATGTAGTAATAAGTGTACGGCTTCCCTTACTTTCAGCATGCCCAGTTGTTTGGTTATTTTTTCGTTGGGATGGTGCACATAAGGAATCACAGATTGAAAAAAGCCCCGCAGAAATTCACTTTCGGGGATTTTGATATTGGGCTGACCGGTGTATTTCCGTCCCGGCTCTATCTGTTCTTCCAGGGCAAGCTGCCGCAGCATATCTTCTTTCAGGCAAATGATGATAGTTTGATAGTCACCGCCATCAACGGGCATTTTGACGAGTTCGCCCAATTGATTTTTACGGATCAGCATCATTTCGCCGCCCTTCATCGAAATTTTTTGATTTGCGGTTTCGATGCTGAATTGCCCTGAAACCTGTAATACCAGGGTGCTATGCTCAAAAAAACCTACCTTTTCCTTTCTCATCCCCGAGAAAAAAGAATAAAAGATTACGCCTGGAATTATTTCGGTTGGATTGGTCACTATGTAAATATATAAAACAGGAGGGGCTTATGCAGCCCCGTCCATTTATCGTTGCAGGTATGTACCACCTAATATTGCCCCCTGGGCAAAAGCGGTGTTGAGTGTATTCATTTCCTCAGCACTAAATTCAATTTGCATGGCCTGTATATTTTCCGGCAGGCGCGATCTGCGGCTCATGCTTACCAGCGGCATAATGTTATCGCCCTGAGCGTTTACCCATGCAATGGCAAGTTGGGTAGGCGTGTAGCCTTTGTCGCCGGCCATTTGTTTTAGTACTTCAACTTTTTCAAGGTTCTTCACCAGGTTTTCTCCCTGGAAACGTGAAAAGTGATTATGATAGCTATCTGCCGGAAGCGGCGCTTTCATATCGCCCGTAAGTAAACCTTCGGCGGTATTGGCAAATGCTACTACGCCAATGCCCAGTTCTTTAGCAGTAGGCAGCAGATCGTTTTCAATTTGCCTGTCAGCTAATGAGTAGCCTATTTCCAGCGCGGTTACCGGGTGTATGCTGTTGGCTTTGCGTAACTGATCGGCTGTAATTTCAGAAACACCAAGGTGGCGTACTTTACCTTCCTTAATCAGATCTGCAACGGTACCTATCACATCCTCCACCGGTACGCTGTTATCCAGGCGGCATGGCTGATACAGGTCGATAGTATCGATACCTAATCGCACTAACGAATAATTGATGAAGTTTTTAATAGCTATAGGGCGAAGGTCTAAGCCAAGCCATTGCCCATTATAAAAGATAGCGCCAAATTTTACGCTGATAAACGCGTCATCCCTGCGGCCTTTAATGGCCTTGCCTACCAATAACTCATTATGACCGGCGCCATAAAAATCGCCGGTGTTTAAAAAGTTAATGCCACTATCTAAAGCTGCCCGTATGGTAGCGATACTTTCATTTTCATCATTGGCCTTGCTGCCCCAAACTGATGACATGCGCATACAACCCAGGCCCAGTTTTGAAACCAGCGGACCGTTTTTGCCCAAGTTTATTTTCGTTATGTTCTCCATAGTTGATATTTAATTTAAAACAAAGATCAGGTATCTTGTTCATGGGTAAATTTCTTGCACGGCTCAATTTACTTGTCTGTATGGCTCAAATTTTTACGATAACTCTTTGTAAAACTCGCACACAAACTATGGGAACAAAATCGACCATTTACCACCTTAACCAAACCTTAACACTAACTTAGTTTAATTTTAATAAAATAAGTTTAGTATTGCTAAACATTATAAATGTTGTTATGAGTATAAAATTAGTGGTATTTGACATAGCCGGCACCACGGTTAAAGACGATCATGAAGTTAGCAAAGCTTTCAGGGCTGCCATGCAAAAGTCCGGTTATGAAGTTGGACTGGAAAAAATAGATCCGCTGATGGGGTATGAAAAAACCCTCGCTATCCGCAAAATGCTTACTGAACACGAGACTGATCAATCAGTTATTACGGACGAGCTGGTAACCACTATCCACAAAGAATTTGTGCAGCAAATGATTAACTTTTACCAGTTTGAGCCGGGTATTGAGCCGTTGCCAAACGTAGAGGAAACGTTTGCTAAACTGCATGAGCAGGGCGTTAAAGTTGGTATCAATACCGGCTTCTCGCGCGATATTGCAGATACCATTGTAAACCGCCTGCAATGGCAGGAAAAAGGGCTGATAGATTACGTTGTTGGATCAGACGAAGTTGAACTTGGTCGCCCGCATCCTTTTATGATCCGAAAAATGATGCTTGAGGCCGGCATAACAGATGCACTTGAAGTGGCTAAAGTAGGCGACACCGAGGTTGACGTACGCGAAGGTCAAAACGCGGGCTGCAAATATTCCATAGGCGTAACTACCGGCATTTTTACCCGCGCCGAGCTCGAAACTTATAATCCTACCCATATTATTGATGATATTGCACTGGTAATTGATATCATAAACCAATAAGTATATGATGCTGATTGAAAGTTTACGTGCAAGAGTAGCCCGATGGCCTTATGCGCTGATATCAGTTTTAGCAGCGGTTTCAGCCTTCGGAACGTATACATCCATGTATGCCTTTCGTAAGGCATTTGCAGCGGCAACTTTCACAGGTCATGAGTATTTTCATGTTGATTATAAAGTTTGGCTGGTTATAGCTCAGGTTATAGGCTATATGAGCAGCAAATTTTACGGCATAAAATTTATAGCCGAAGTTAACAGCAAAACCCGCGCCCGTTATATTTTAACCCTTATCGGGATTGCCTGGGCGGCGCTGCTGGCCTTTGCTTTTGTACCGGCCCCATGGAATATCGTGTTTCTTTTTATCAACGGTTTCCCGCTTGGCCTTATCTGGGGACTGGTTTTTGGTTATTTGGAAGGCCGCCGCTCAACAGAGTTCATGGCCTCGGTATTATCCATCAGTCTCATTTTTGCGTCGGGTTTTGTAAAAACAACCGGACGAACTTTAATAACCGGTTTCCATGTAAACGAATACTATATGCCATTTTTAACAGGGGCGGTATTTGTGTTGCCGCTTTTATTTTTTGTAGGTTGTATGGAGCTTATCCCTGCCCCTACCGCCGAAGATAAACGTCTGCGTTCGGAACGTACACCGATGAATGCAGCAGAGCGTAAACAATTCGTCATCCGTTTCTTGCCGGGTATTATCCTCACGCTCATTGTTTATGTATTACTCACCATTATGCGCGATGTGCGCGACAATTTTGAAGTAGAGATCTGGGCCAGCCTGGGCATTAAGGATAACAGCATCTTTACTACTACCGATATTAAAATTTCGCTGGTGGTTTTAGTCGCCATGAGTTTACTGATCCTTGTACGAAAAAACCTTCGTGCTTTTAGTATCATCCATTTAATGATCATTGCCGGTTGCGCGCTGGTAGGTATATCAACCATCCTGTTTACCCTTAAAATGGTAAGCCCAACCTTATGGATGACCTTGGTAGGCCTTGGCTTATACATGGGCTACGTTCCCTACAATGCTATATTTTTTGAGCGGATGATAGCATCGTTCCACTATAAAAGCAACGTGGGCTTTATCATGTACATGGCCGATTCGATGGGCTACCTTGGCAGTGTTAGTGTTTTGCTGGTAAAAGAACTTGGTCGCCCCTCAATAAGCTGGGGTGCCTTTTTCCGGGAAGGCGCAATGACGGTAGCCATTGTTGGTGGAATTTGCGGTATTTTATCGCTCATTTACTTTTTGCAAAGCGCTGCCCGTGATAAAAAAAAGATAATTGCAGATGAAACTGATGAGCAACAAACGCTAACTTTCAATCCAGCCAATTAAATCAATTGAGGTTTGAACAATTCAAACCAGTGAACTAATGAACTATTGAACTAATGAACAACAATAAAAGTGCAATAATCATAGGCGCGGGCATTGTAGGCTTGGCTACGGCCCGCGCTTTGGCCATTCGCGGCTATAAGGTAACGGTATTTGAGCGCAATGAACGCGCGGTGGGCGCTTCCATCCGTAACTTTGGTATGGTATGGCCGATAGGCCAGGCTACAGGGCCAATGTTTGAGCGCGCCATGCTATCAAAAAGCATCTGGAAAACGGTTTGCACCGAGGCCAAGATCTGGCATAATGAGGTTGGATCATTACACCTTGCTTACCATGATGATGAGCTGCAGGTGATTGAAGAATATGTAGATGTAAACAAGCAATACCGCGATTGCGCTGTGCTAACTCCTGGTGAAGCTGTTTCAAAATCACCTGCCATTAATACTGATGGCTTAAAAGGCGCCCTGTGGAGCGGTGAGGAAATGATTGTTGAATCGCGGGTAGCAATCGGGCAGGTAGCAGCATATCTTGCCGAAAAATTTGGCGTGGAGTTTCACTGGAATACAGCTATCAGCCGTATCCAACATCCCAAAGTTAGTTCGGGCGTCCAAAGTTGGGAAGCCGACGAGATCTATGTTTGCAGCGGCGCCGATTTTGAAACTTTATATCCTGAACTATTCGCGCAAACACAGATCACCAAATGCAAACTCCAAATGATGCGCCTGGTTACCCAACCCGATGAATGGCGCATCGGCCCATCGCTATGTGGTGGCTTGTCTATGATCCATTACCCGGGTTTCCAGGCCGCAGCTTCATTGCCTGCTTTGCGTAAACGCTATGAAGAACAGTATGCCACACACCTTAAATGGGGCATCCACGTAATGGTATCCCAAAATGGCAGCGGCGAGCTTACTATCGGCGATTCGCACGAATATGGTTTGGTTCATGATCCCTTCGATAAAGAATTTATTAATAATTTGATAATTGAGTACTTACATACATTTGCCAATTTTAAAGATTGGAAAATGCTGCAGTCATGGCACGGCATCTACCCTAAAATGACCAACGGCGCGTACGAACTTATAATCGACATTGAGCCTGGGGTAACCCTTATCAATGGCCTCGGCGGTAACGGCATGACCCTGTCATTTGGCCTATGCGAGCAGGAGATTGCCAGGCGGAAGGATAATTAGTTTATAGTTGATGGTTCATGGATCATAGATTTTGAAAACTTTGCTATATATTGAAAGCTCAAAAATATTCTCTGATCCGTCGAACTAATACCGGAGGCCAAAAAACTAAAAAACACCATGATCTATCATCTATAGGCCATGAACTAAATAAAAATACACATGTCTGATTCAAGAAGAGATTTTCTTAAAAAAGCAGCCTTATTAACCAGTGCAGCGGGCCTCGCCAGCATTTTACCCGAATCTATTCAAAAAGCAATGGCCATTAACCCGGCACCGGGCAGCACCTACCTGGATGCTGAGCACATCGTGATCCTGATGCAGGAAAACCGCTCGTTCGATCATACTTACGGGATGCTTAAAGGGGTACGCGGTTACAACGACCCGCGCGCTATCGATCTGCCCAACAAAAACAAGGTTTGGCTGCAATCAAATAAAAAAGGCGAAACCTATGCTCCATTCCACCTTGATATCAAAAATACCAAAGCAACCTGGATGAGCTCATTGCCGCATTCATGGAGCAACCAGGTTAATGCACGTAACGATGGCAAGTTTGATCAATGGCTTAACGTTAAACGCAACGGCATTAAGGAATATTCTAACATGCCTTTAACCATGGGTTTCCACAACCGCGAGGATATCCCGTTTTACTATGCACTTGCCGATGCCTTTACCGTTTGCGATCAAAACTTTTGCTCATCCCTGACAGGTACAAACCCAAACCGGTTGTATTTCTGGAGTGGTACTATCCGTGCCGAACAGCATGAAAACTCCCTTGCACACGTTTGGAACGATGATATGGATTATGGTACCCTGAACTGGGCTACCTTCCCCGAGCGATTGGAAGATCATAATATATCATGGAAACATTACCAAAATGAAATTGCCATTGATACCGGCTTACAGGGTGAAGAAGATCCATGGTTATCAAACTTCCAGGATAATCCACTGGAGTTTTTTGGTCAGTACAATATTAAACTGTACGATAAACATATCGCCCACCTGCAAAAAAGATCAACAGTTTTGCCTGATGAGATAACTGCCCTTGAAAAACAAATTGCTGCTTTGCCTGCCGGCGATGCACATATAGATCATTTACAAAAGCAGCTTAAACAAAAACAACGCGACCTGGACAACATCAAAAAGGATATGGCAAACCTTGATCCGGGGAAATTTGCAAGCCTGTCGCAGCGCGAAAAAAACCTTCACCAGAAAGGTTTCGTAACCAATACCAATGATCCGCACTATCGTACTTTAAGTCCGCTGAAATATAATGACGAAGGCACCGAACGCGAAGTTTTAGTACCTAAAGGAGATGTATTACACCAGTTCCGTGCCGATGTAAAAGGAGGTCAATTACCTACCGTAAGCTGGCTATCGGCGCCCGAGCATTTTTCTGACCATCCAAGCTCGGCCTGGTACGGTGCATGGTACGTATCTGAAGTACTGGACATCCTTACCCAAAATCCCGAAGTTTGGAAAAAGACTGTTTTCATTTTAGCTTATGATGAAAATGATGGCTACTTTGACCACATCCCTCCTTTCACCGCGCCTAATCCGCATAAACCGGGGACCGGCAAGGTATCAGCAGGTATCGACCCAAGCGTTGAATTCGTTACTTTAGAACAGGAAAAAGCGCGCAATAACTTCCCGGAAGTATTTGATCGTGAAAGCCCGATCGGTTTAGGCTTCCGTGTGCCGTTGGTAATTGCTTCACCATGGAGCCGCGGCGGCTGGGTAAATTCAGAAGTGTTTGACCATACTTCAACCCTGCAATTTTTAGAGAACTTTTTAAGCCACAAAACCGGTAAAAAAGTAACCGAGCCTAATATCAGCCAATGGCGCCGTACAGTTTGCGGTGATCTTTCGAGCGTTTTCCGCCCATATAACGGCGAGAAGATCGAGAACCCTGAGTTTGTTGCAAGGGAAACATTTTTGGAGAGCATTCACAAAGCCCAGTTTAAGAAACTGCCATCAGATTATAAGTTGCTTACCGCCGATGAAATTGCGCAGATCAATAAAGATCCGCATTCATCCCCATATATGCCCCAACAGGAAAAAGGCATCAAGCCATCATCAGCCCTGCCTTACCAGCTTTATGCCGATGGTAAATTAAGCGCTGATAAAAAATCATTCGAGATCAAATTTACTGCGAGTAACAAAGCATTTGGCTCTAAAGCATTAGGTTCGCCATTTAACGTATATGCTCCCGGCAAATATGCTACGATGAATGATCCGCAGAAAATGGAAGACCTGCGTACCTGGGCCTATACCGTTAAAGCCGGCGATACCCTGGCAGATGTATGGCCGCTGCATGAATTTGAAAACAGCGAATATCATTTGCGTACCTATGGCCCTAACGGCTTTTTCCGCGAGTACCAGGGTAATACTGCCGATCCGCTGGTTGATGTTGTTTGCGAATACGAACAGGTTGCCGGTAAGTTAACAGGTAACATCTCCCTGAAAATAACAAATCATACAAGTAAGGCCCAAACTATTACGGTAACAGATCATGGCTACAAAACTCCCGATCATAAAGTTGCTGTAAAGGCAGGCTCAGGCGCAACCATTACATTAAACTTAAGCAAAAGCCATAACTGGTATGATTTCAGTACAAAAGTTGACGGCTTTGATAAATTCGGTAAACGCTTTGCAGGCCGGGTTGAAACAGGTAAATCAAGCTTCAGCGATCCGTTAATGGGAAAAGCATTAGCATAATATTTAAACTTACTAAAAAGTGAAAAAGCCAGACTGCTCAGTCTGGCTTTTTGCATTTTAAGCCTTCCATTTCTTTTTGGATCTTGAAAGCTGTTAAAAATAAAAAAATGTAGAGGCGCATAATTGTGTCTCCCCGGAGGACAAGTCGATTTAAAAGTGCTCCAATCGCCGTAAATTGCAAGCGGGAGACGCAATTATGCGGCTCTACATTCGAAAAAAATTTAAACAATCTTTCAGAAACGGTTCAGATAAAACTTCTTTTAATCGCCAGTAGCTCCGGTTTTATGAATTGCCGATGACATTGATTTTGTAACCCATTATTGCACTTTTTAAAACAACATTATACATTTGCGTAATCAGTTACATAATTAGTTACTTATTAATATGGAGTTTTTTAATAAAGTGGGTAAGATGGCCATAGGTAGCAGGTTGAGGATGCTTACCGAAACTATCAGCGAAGACGCGGCACGCATTTACAAGTTATATGATATCGACTTTCAGCCTAAATGGTTCCCGGTTTTTTATGTATTGCAGGATGGTGCCGAATTTACCATTACAGCTATTGCCAGAGAGATCGGCCACTCGCATCCTTCTGTAAGTAAGATCATTGCCGAAATGGTGAAGAACGGTTTTGTTATTGAGAAAAAGGATAAGGCTGATGGCAGGCGCAACATGGTTAGCCTGTCGGCTAAAGGACTTGAGGTTGGAAAAAAAATCCAGGACCAGTATGCAGATGTGACTAATGCCGTTGAAGAACTTTTAGCCCAGGCGAATCATGACCTATGGAAAGCCATTGAAGAATGGGAATACCTGCTGGAACAAAAATCATTGCTGCGCAGGGTACAGGCACATCAAAAAATAAGGG
The DNA here is from genome assembly GCF_013376065.1 of Mucilaginibacter sp. SG538B. Taxonomy (NCBI): domain Bacteria; kingdom Pseudomonadati; phylum Bacteroidota; class Sphingobacteriia; order Sphingobacteriales; family Sphingobacteriaceae; genus Mucilaginibacter; species Mucilaginibacter sp. SG538B. The sequence continues at coordinate 200,569 of NZ_JABMJI010000004.1, read as the reverse complement.
AGAGCAACAAAGTACACATCGTGCCTTATGAACCCAAATATGCCGGGGCTTTTAAAGCATTGAATGAAGAATGGATCTCCAAATACTTTGTGATGGAAGAGGCCGATTATAAGGCCCTTGATAACGCCGACAGTTACATTATTAACAACGGCGGCCATATCCTGGTCGCGCTTTATAATAACGAACCCGTTGGCGTATGTGCTTTACTGAAAATGGACGATCCTGATTATGACTATGAGCTTGCTAAAATGGCCGTTTCGCCAAAGGCGCAGGGAAAAAATATAGGCTTTTTGCTCGGACAGGCTATTATTGAAAAGGCCAAAGCGCTTGGCAGCCATAAACTTTACCTGGAGAGTAACACTATTTTAAAGCCGGCCATCAGCCTGTATCATAAATTGGGCTTTGTTAAGGTAGCAGGCAGGCCTTCACCATACGAACGGGCCAATATTCAGATGGAACTTGCGTTGAAATGAAAAGCCAGTTAGCGGGTTTATTACTTCCCTCAATAGATATATTAACTATTGTATAACAATTGTGAATAAATTCAACAAACAGTTTATAGTATTTTTTGTTTCTTGCAATTGAAACTTAAACACTATATCTATATGAAACATAAAAAACTCCTGCTCCCTACCCCAATACACCTATTATCTTTGAAAAACTTCAAAAAACATCTTATCATTTGTCTGGGTATCTGCCTATTTTGCAGCACTACTGTACAAGCCCAGTTTGGCGGTTTTGGGAAAGCCATATTGGGTAAAGGAGCCGATATGGTATCGGGCGGTAGCCTTAATAAATTGCTGAAACAGCCGCAGGCCATTACCACCAGTTTTAATGACGTTAACAAGACAGGCTCCAAACCACCATCGTTTATGGAAGGGCAGGTAGCCGAGCCTTTATACCTTTTGCCAAAAGCCCCCGGGGGCGGCTTTAAGCTTTGCGCCGGTTTTTATGAAATGACCAGCAAAAGCTATTGTCTGCATGCGGGTACCCGTGGCCCCAGTACAGGCGACGGGTATATGCTTGCCCCGGTGCTGGGGCCAAAGCGCGATGTGGTGATACTGATATTAAAACATGCTGAAACTCATCCCGAGGTTGACCAGCATAGCATCCAGATATTATTATGGTCGATTATTGCACGCACCAGGTTTGTTGATATGGGATCCGATATTAAGCTTACCGCGACCAGGCTGCTATCAGCTAATGAACTGTTAATGCTGGAAGGCGGTGCGCTGGGTGTATTGCCCGCCAGTGTAATGGATAAAGCCAAAAGCCAATTTCCGCCTGCGGTTCAAAGTGTTTTTGAGGCCGAAAACAATATCCGCCGATTAGCTGCCTCTGGTAATTCATCTTACGAAGAGATGGAAAAGTATGCCATGTTAGCCGGTTTGGCTCCGGCGCCTGATCCGGCGGTACCGTCAGGCATATGGTCATTGCACCCTGATGGATATTACATCCGGTTTTATCCGCATAGCTATTCAAAAACCACTGTACAGATCTACGTGCCGAAAGAACTCCTCAGCACAAAACCCGGTTTGGTTTACGACGGGCCTAATGGCATTGCCTGTCCGGCCAATGTGGGTTCGCAGCGCCTGGCTCAAACCAATGAACCGCTAAATCCTGATTATAATCAAAAATTAAAAACGATCTGTAATCAATAGATAGGGAAAGGTTAAAGGGAAAAGGCGAAAGGTTTTGTTACTTTTCGCCTTTTTTTGCTGGAGACCAATGCTTTATTCTTAAACAACCGGCGGATGAAAAGACTTCCCTGATGGTTACCCGCAATAACGTGGTGTAGAGACAACAGAACAGTCAAATACAACATTCACACTTAATTGAGATCTTTATGCTGAAACTCGGGTTTCAACAAGCTATTCATGGCCTTACGCAACTTCATTACCTTAGGTACTGAAACATGGCTGATATACGGGCTATTCATATGCAACCGGTAATATCCCTGGTGATAGTTTTCGGCAGGATATAATACTTTAAACGGAACAACCTGTGTAACGATAGGACTGCTGTAATGATGTGTAGCGTTAACTTTAGCTATTACACTTTCTAAAGTTTTCTTTTCTTCCGGTGTACGGTAAAAAGCTACTGAGCGGTAGTCGTCGCCCACATCCGGGCCCTGCCTGTCTACAGTGGTAGGATCGTGTGCATAAAAAAAAGCTTCGGCTAAAGCAGCATAGCTTATTTCAGCAGGGTTGTAGTATACCTGTACTGATTCGGCATGACCGGTATTTTTACCGCAAACATCCTCGTACGATGGATTTTTAGTTGTGCCGCCGGCATACCCGGCTACTACTTTATTAACACCCTTCAATTCATACAAACCTTCCGAAAGGCTCCAGAAACAACCACCGGCAAAAGTGGCAACCTTTTCGCCCGCCTTTGGGGCAGGCAGGCTTGCAAAACCGTTTCCGCCGGTCTGCGCATCGGCACAGCCAAACAATATCAGCAGGCCAAGCAGGCATACATTTAACTTTTTTGTTAACATGATATTTTTAATTTAATAGTTTATTATTTAGCCGGAACAAACTTGAAAGCGTATGAATCCATGCAATAGCGCTTGCCCGTAGGTGCAGGCCCATCATTAAAAACATGGCCGAGGTGCAAACCGGTCCTGGCTTCAACTACCTCTTCGCGCACCATCCCATATGATGTATCCTTAACAATTTTGATCGCATTTGGATCTATAGGTTTAAAGAAACTCGGCCAGCCTGTACCCGATTCAAACTTGGCATCCGAACTAAATAACGGTTTGCCGGTAGCCGCGCTCACATATGTTCCTTTTTCATGATTGTTCCAATAAGGATTGTGAAAGGGCTGTTCCGTCCCCCTATTTACCAATATCTCATACGCCTCGGGCGTTAATACCTGTTTCCAATAGCTGGCCGGCTTAGCCTGCGGATATGTTTTAGTGTCAACAGTTTTATCGGCATGCGTGCTTTGACTGCACGCGTTAAGGGCCAATAATATAAATGGTATTACAAACAGATTTATCTTTTTCATGCCCTTTAGTCGTAGAAAAACAGAAAACCTTACAGGGGAACTAACGCATTTCTGTCATTTTATTGTCTGAAATTGATCGGGTCTGCGTTGATCTGGAATTAAAGAATTACTTGAATTCTGACCATGTTATGCTGTTTCCGTTTCAGAAAAAAATAAAAAATCCTGTAAGGTTACCTTCTTCTTGCCGACTAACGCTCAAATTAAAAACAACAGGAAGATAGCATGAACGATAAACTTTTACTCAAACCATTACCGCCACATTGATTTATGCAAAGCCAAAACAGCAACTACACCAGTCTTGATGACATTACCGATCCGCGTGCCTGGGTAACGCGCCATGCCGACTATCTTTACAAGTATGCACTTACCCGCATTAACGACGAAGAATTAGCCCGCGATCTTGTACAGGAAACTTTTTTGGCCGCTCTCGAGCGCTTGCAAAAATTTGAGGGCAAAAGCACCGAACGTACATGGCTTACCGCCATACTAAAAAACAAGACTATTGATATTTACCGCAAAAAAGCATCCGCTTTTGTTAAGGAACCTGCAGTAACATTTGCCGAATATGAAACAGACGATTTTTTTGAACCTGATGCCCATAACTGGAAAACCGATCACAGGCCAGCGGAGCTTGGTATTGAACAACCCGATCACCTCGAAAGCAAAGAATTTGAGTTGATACTGCAAAGACGCATGAGAAAATTGCCCTCATTATGGCTCTCGGTTTTTACGATGAAACACCTCGATGATGAGCCCGCCGATACCATCTGCAACCACCTTAGAATATCACCTTCCCACTTTTGGGTAATTATTCACCGCACCAAATTAAACCTGAGAGAGTGCCTTCAAAAAAATTGGATTTAAACTATAGAATATGGACGAATTAACCAAAATAGCCTACAATTGCAAAAAGGCTACTTACCTGATCGAGAAGCAGCATATAGGAGAGATCACCCTGCGCGAAAAACTGGAATTAAAGATCCACCTGGCAGGGTGCCGCGTTTGCAGGATATTTCAGCAACAAAGTACCGCCATTAATCGGATGATCAAAAACATGGTCCATCAGTCTGTTGCCCGAAACATCAAGCTTGATGACAAATTTAAAGATGAATTGCAACACATGATCGATGAACAACTGGAAAAATAAAACCTATAGATAAAAACTATACTTTAAAACCGGCGATATAGCAAAATCTCAAAAGCAGGCATGAACGATAAGAGTCCGCTTCTCACCTGCTATGCCTCAGGCAATATCAATCGCTTTTTGATCACCCGCCTCAGGTGTTCGCTGTGAGTATCGCCCCACTGGCCGAGCTCATTAATGATGGGCATTATTGATTTCCCTAAATCTGTTAAATAATATTCTACTTTAGGCGGCTGCTGATTATATACTGTTTTGGCCACCAGTTCGTCATCCTCTAATTGATTTAGCTGGATATTCAACACCCGGCGGGATGCTTCCGGGATATTTTTTTGTAATTGCCCCGGCCTGCTGATTCCCTGCGATATGTAATGCAACAAATGGATCTTCCATTTGCCAAATACCACCTCACGTATCAGCTCAAGCCCGCATTCTTCCTGTATAGGTAATTTCCTTTCATACATAACAATTCCGTTTTGGTATTATTTAAACTGCCAATTTCGGCGGCTACAGGGATAAATTTGTCCGTATTGAATCATTTTTCCGTACTTGACCCGGCTATGATACATCCTGAACTTTGTGCGGTCAAATAAACAAAAAAGAGAGTAAAATGATTGCAAAGGTAAATTTCAATATCGATCCAAATGAATTTAATGGTAAAAAGATCCTGGTTACAGCCGGAACAAAAGGTGCAGGCAAAGCCATTTTTGAGCGCTTGCTTAAAGGTGGCGCCAATATCGTAACCACAGCCCGTACCCAGCCAACAGATATTGACCCTAAACAGTTTATCCAGGCCGATCTCAGCACCAAAGCGGGTACTGATATAGTGATTAAAGAAACCCTTGAACGCTTGGGAGGTATAGACATCCTGATCAACAACCTTGGAGGTTCTGAATCGCCGGCAGGCGGAGTTATGGTGCTAAGTGATGAAGACTGGGAAGCAGCCCTGCAAACCAATTTATTAGCGGCTGTTAGGTTAGACAGAGGATTGCTGCCAACCATGCTTAATCAAAAACAAGGGGTGATAGTGCACATTTCGTCCATACAACGTAAAATGCCGCTTTTCGAGGCAACATTACCATACGCAGCAGCAAAAGCAGCCCTGAGTAATTATAGCAAAGGCATTTCAAAGGAGCTTGCACCAAGAGGTGTGCGGGTTAATTCGGTAGCGCCAGGTTTTATCAATACCGGCGGGGCACAGGGTATGATTGACAACCTGGCCTCACAAAACGGCGGTGACAAAGAAGCAGCACTAAAAACCATTATGGATTCGTTAGGGGGCATCCCCATGGGCCGCCCGGCAGAGCCTGAAGAAGTTGCCGAACTGGTAGCCTTCCTGGTATCAGACCGTGCTGCTTATTTAAACGGAAGCGAATTTACTATAGATGGAGGCACTATCCCTGTTGTATAATCCATTAACTTATTTACAATAGCGGATAATTTTTATCCGCTATTTTTTTACAATTGAAACCCCTATCCCTTGCATACTAAAACCTAAGCTCAAACGTATTTATGCTAATCACACCGGGGTTAAAATTTTTAATCCAAAGTAGCGTAATGCCTGCTGGTTACGTAAAGTTAAAATATCAGTTTACTACCAATATTTTATTTTATGAAAACAGTTCAGCAAAAATTAACAAGGCGGGCAGGCATTATCGGGATGGTGTGTTTGCTGGCAACAACACTCAGCTCGTGTTTAAAAGATCACAACAACTACGTTCAGCCTCCGGTGGCACTTGTTTCAGTCATCAATGCCTCACCCGATTCTGATCCGGTTGATTTTTATCTTGAGCCCAACAGGGCCAATAATTTCCCAATTCGTTACGGTCATGGTATAGATTATATTAATGCCTACCCAGGTAAAAGAACAGCAACCTTTTATGTTTCGGGCACAAAGCAAAAAGTTGCAGACGATACCATCACCCTCGTAGCTAAAAAACTTTACTCGGTATACCTTGCCAACACAGCAGGTAAACGCGATGTAATTTTTGTTGCCGATTCTATCATTCAGCCGGCTGCCGGGATGGCCAGTATCCGTTTGGCAAATCTCAGCGCCGATGCCGGTACGGTTGACCTGGTTACTTCAAAAGATTCGGTTCTGGCATCAAACAAAGCATACAAGCAGGTATCTGATTTTGTGACTATTAAAGGCAATGTTACCTACACGCTTAACATTCGTCAAAAAGGCACTACTACGGTATTAGCCAGCCTTACTAACGTTAACCTTCGGGCGGGTTCTGTATATACCGTGTGGCTGCAGGGTATTAAAGCAGCAACCGACGATAAAAAACTAAGTGCAGATATTCAAACCAACGTTTACTATTATTAAATAACCTATACCTGTGTTGTAAGGCCCGGCCATTGTGCCGGGTTTTATTTTTTGTAGATCAACCTGCAGGTTAACAATTTCATAATATAAACTTCGCCATATTTAAACCTTACCATTATACATTTAACCCGGTTAATGTTTTTTTGATAAACCTCAAATTTCCGGAAAAGATGGATGAGCGTGTAGTGATCATTGTGCCGGCCCGCATGGCATCAAGTCGTTTATATGGCAAAGTAATGCTGCCTATATTGGGTAAAAGTTTATTGGCCCGCATGGTTGAGCGGTTGGATATGATCCAGCACCAGGCCAGCATTGTCATTGCCACCTCGGAAGCTATTGAAGATGATGTTATAGCACAAGAGGCCGAAACCCTTAACATTCCCTGCTATCGCGGCAGCCTTGGCAACTTGTTGGACAGGCATTACCAGGCGGCCAAATTTTTCAATGCCGATGTAGTAGTAAAAATCCCTTCCGACTGCCCGCTGATCGATCCGCGGATCATTGATAAAGTGCTTGAATATTTTTTCAGCAACAGGCAAAAGTTTGATTATGTGAGCAATCTGTACCCGGCCACCTATCCCGACGGTAACGATGTAGAAGTAATAACCATGGCCTGCCTCAAACAAGCCTGGGAAAATGCCGGTCGCCCTCATGATCTGGAGCATACCTCGCCATACATCTATGAAAACCCACTTATCTTTAACATCGGCAACGTAACCTGGGAAACCGGCCTGGATTATTCCATGTCACATCGTTTTGCGCTTGACCACCCCGAGGATTTTTATTTCATCGAGCGCGTATTTAAAGAGCTGTACCCGGTTTGCAACCGTTTTTCATGCCAGGATATCCTTAATCTGCTGAACCTAAAACCCGAGATCTACGAAATAAACGCCCGATATAACAGCACCAACTGGTACAACAAACACCTGAGCGAAGTAAAGCCCGAGTTTGCGATGGCTTGAGGGTAGAGTTAGAGGTTGGTGATTGAAGATTAGAAGAAGTTCGTTTCATATCTTTCTTTTGGCGCAAGTGTTGCGTGGCTGCCTATGGGATATGGCTCACTTGTGCCTAACTCAAAAGGTTTTTTTTACTAATTATGGCGTTACCTTCGGCCCGGGCTATCCGCTCATACTACACAGGGCCTTAGCCACTTGGCCGGTATCCGCTTCTATCCCTAACGCAAATTTAACATCAGATATTACCATTAGGAAACCGATATCAGGCGAGCCTCAAATCAAGTGTATAAAGGTACCTTATCAGCGAGATCAACGTAATCATTTTAAAAATCAACGGTTATCTTTGCCGTATGCTGATATCGCCATCCACTCTACGCACATTTACCGAAAACATATTCAAAGCTATTGGCTGCAGCCATGAACATGCGGTTTTAGCAGCCGACGTGTTGCTTAAATCCGATCTCCGTGGTATCGACTCGCATGGCGTGGCCCGCCTGAGCGGCTATGTACGCCTGTGGGAGAAGAAACGCATTAATCCCACGCCTAACATCCGGGTAGTGTATGAAACGCCAACAACAGCCACTGTAGATGGCGATGCAGGCCTTGGTTTAGTAGTAGCTCCGTTTGCCATGGAGGTGGCCATTAAAAAAGCTGAGCTATACGGATCGGGTTGGGTATCAGTACGTAACTCCAACCATTTTGGTATTGCTGGTTATCATGCGTTAATGGCTGTGGAGAAAAATATGATCGGCTTTGCCATGACCAATGCCAGTCCACTGGTTGCTCCTACCTTTTCTAATGAACGGCTTTTAGGTACCAACCCAATGTGTTATGCTTTTCCGGCAGGAAAATATCCCCCGGTAATTGTTGATATGGCAACTTCAGCAGCTGCCAACGGTAAACTGGAAATAGCCCAGCGCTTAGGCAAGCAGGTTCCCGAAGGCTGGATCCAGGATAAAGAAGGCAGCTATACTACCGATCCGCATGCGCTAAAGACCGGCGGTTCCCTCCTGCCTCTCGGCAGCGACCGCGACCATGGCAGTCATAAAGGTTTTGGTTTAAGTGCGACAGTTGATATATTATCCGCGGTACTATCGGGAGCCAATTACGGTCCATGGGTACCGCCGTTCGTGGCCTTTCTTGATCCGCCGAATGACCCGGTGGGCGCAGGTATAGGTCACTTTTTAGGTGCTATGCGCGTGGATGGCTTCCGTCCTGTTGATGAGTTTAAAGATCATTTAGATAACTGGGTGGAGCGGTTTAAATCTTCAAGCACAGTTGATCCGTCACAAAAGGTCATTATCCCTGGTGAGCCGGAACTTGAAGCAGAAGCCGACAGGATGGCAAACGGCATTCCTTTGGTTGATGCGGTTTTAGAAGATTTGAATAAACTGGCGGAGAGGTTCAATATTAGCCCGCTGCTGCGGGTTTAGCGCAGCGTAACCCGTGGTAACCACAAAGTCAGCTTTCAGCTTACGGAGCTTCAGCCGAAAGCTGAAACCATACTAAACCACGGGCTGAAAGCCCGCGGCAGTGATTTTATTAAAGTGAAAAGCCTGTTTTGCTCCTCAAAACAGGCTTTTCACTTTAATTCCCCCTTCAGGGGGTTAGGGGGCTAATAGATCAGATTAAACAGCCTGCTCCAGCGGATCTTGTGGATAAACGATGCATTGTCGTCAACACTCATCCAAATGAACAGTGCTTTACCCACAATATGATCTTCAGGAACAAAGCCCCAGAAACGTGAATCTTCCGAGTTATGACGGTTATCGCCCATCATAAAATAGTAGTTGAGTTTAAAGGTATAGCTATCAGCTTTTTTTCCATTGATGAGAATGTCTTTACCGTTCACTTCAACCTTGTTGCCTTCATATACGGCAATCGCACGACCGTAGATCGGGAAGGTTAAACTATCCAGCTTTACTGTCCAGCCCTTTTTAGGTACAATGACAGGGCCGAAATTGTCTACATTCCACTTATAGTCGGGAGTGTTAGCTCCTATTTTGTAGTTGGAGAAAATGGCAGGATAAACCGGGTTCATCGGATCGGACGCCCCCGGCGGAGTTAACCGCGGAGTAACTGACCTGATGTTTGAATATCCCCTCAGTGCCTTTGCCGATTCCTCGGTAGTATTGGTAATAAACTCAGTATTATTTACCGATGAAATATCCGACAAATGCAAATCTGTTGCTATCTGCGGGTTAAGCTCATTCCCATCTGTTTTAACATCATAAGTAATCTCGCCTTTTGGTGGGGTAACAGCAGCTTTCCCATTTATAAATACCTGGGCCTTAACTACGCTCAGCGTATCGCCCGGGGTACCCTGACAGCGTTTGATATAGTTTTCGCGTTTATCAACCGGCCTGAAATAAGGCGAGTCGGCATCCATAGGATAATTGAACACTACCACATCACCTTTTTTAACATCGCTTAAACCCGGCAGGCGGTAGTATGGTAATTCCAAACCGTCCCAATAGGCTTTGGTATTGATAAGCGGCATGGTATGATGTGCGAAAGGAAATGCAACTGGCGTCATGGGTAAACGCGCTCCATAGTTCACTTTGCTTACAAACAGGTAATCGCCAATAAGCAATGAACTTTCCATGGAAGCACTGGGGATCACATAAGCCTCGATAAATAGCGTACGGATGAGTGTAGCAGCAATTACCGCAAAAATGATGGCATCAGCCCACTCACGTGCCTGGGTTTTCTTAAGTGCCCGCTTGTACTTCTCCCTGAATTCCGGGCTTGCAGATTGGCCCAAATATTTGGTATCCTTATCAAAACCCCATTTTGGGAAATAGATGAACTGCAGCACAATGCCGGCGCAATGCTCTGCAAACGTGAACTTACCGTATGATTTAATAAAATCGATAGTTATACCCAAGGCAACAAGAAAGCCCAAACCGGGTATCAGCAATAATATAAACCACCAGCCCGGCCTGCCGCTCAGTTTGATCATGATGTATAAATTGTACAAGGGCACTATAGCTTCCCAACCCGGCCGGCCGGCTTTTTCGAATAATTTCCATAAGCCTATATAAGGCAATATGATTAAAACAATAAATGTTATTACAAATCCTAAAACGTTCACTTTGGTATTTTTATATTTTCAATTAATGTATGCCCCTGAACAACCGGTTCCACCTTATTTTATTAAAGAAGCTGGCTGTACTGTCAATACTCATCCAGGTAAATAAAGCTTTGCCTACTACGTGATCTTCCGGAACAAAACCCCAAAAGCGCGAATCTTCCGAATTATGACGATTATCACCCATCATAAAATAGTAGTTAAGCTTAAAGGTATAAGTATCGGCTTTTTTTCCGTTAATCATGATATCCTTACCCACAACATTTACTTTATTATTTTCATAAATCTCGATAGCGCGGCCATAAACCGGGAAAGTCAGGCTATCCAATTTAACTGTCCAGCCTTTTTTAGGGATAATGATTGGGCCGTAGTTGTCAACATTCCATTTAAAGTCAGGAAAATTAGGTGTGATCTTATAACGCGGGTACTTGGCAGGATAAACCGGGTTCAGCGGATCGCTGGTGCCTCTTAGTGTTACCGCCGGCACAATTGATTTTACATTTGAATAAGTTTTCAAAGTAGCTGCCGATTCCTTAGACATCATCATTTCATAACGGTTGCCGGTATTGCCCCTGATATCTATCTTAAGCTCGTTCAAAATAGCCGGGTTAAATTCCTGCCCATTGGTTTCAACAAAATAACCTTCCTTTCCCCTTTCCGGATTTGGAGCGGCTTTACCGTTAATATAAACCTGCGCGTTAACTACGCTTAAGGTATCCCCGGGAGTACCCTGGCAGCGTTTGATAATGTTTTCGCGCTTATCCACCGGCCTGAAATAAGGAGAATCGGCCTCTATCGGCGCGTTAAAAACCACGATATCCTGCTTCTTTATATCACTTAGTCCTGGCAGGCGGTAATAAGGCAATTTTATTCCCCCCCAATAGGCCTGAGTGCCCCAGGGAGTGGTGTGGTGCATAAAAGGAAACGAAACAGGCGTTATTGGCATCCTTGCGCCATAGTTAACCTTGCTCACAAACAGGTAATCACCAATTAAAAGTGAGTTTTCCATCGAACCGCTGGGGATAACGTAGGCTTCGATAAACAGCGTACGGATAAGGGTGGCGGCTATTACTGCAAATATGATAGCGTCGCCCCATTCACGAAGCGCACTTTTTTTCATTTTTACTTTAGTTGAATCTTTCTTTTTCCAGAATTTCCAGTTCATATGATGTATCGAATGTGCAAATTTCAGATGTGCAAATGTGCAGATTTTTTAATGTTTATATTTTATGTATAAGATATATGTTACACGTTATATGTTACGCTCCCTCATATTAATTATAGATTCCTATTATTAGGGCACAAATTGATAATTATTTAATCTCTCACCTGCACATCCGGAATTTGCACATCTGCATATTTCTCTAATTAATCCTTCTAAATACCCTGTCCCATCTTATTTTACAAAATGAAGGCGAATTGGCATCCCAGCTCATCCATACCAATACGGCTTTACCTACAATATGGTCTTCGGGCACAAAGCCCCAAAAACGCGAATCTTCAGAGTTATGCCGGTTATCGCCCATCATCCAATAGTAATCCATTTTAAAGGTATAACTATCGGCTTTGCTCCCATTAATAAGAACTCCGTTCCCTTTAACCTGCACTTTATTATTTTCATACACCTCAATGGCCCGGCGATAAAAAGGCATGGTCATGCTATCCAGCTTTACCGTCCAGCCTCTTCGCGGAATAATAATTGGCCCCAGGTTATCCTCATTCCATCTAAAGCGCGGATCATGCGGAAAAACCTCATGATCATACACCCCTCTTAACTTAATATCGGGCTTCACCGCCTTGATATAGGGATACTTTTTTAGCTTTTCGGCCGATTGTGCAGTCATATTCGCTGTAAAATCAACCGAGGTAAACTGTTGAATATCCGACAGATGAAGGTTGTATCGCGTATGGGGACCAAACCCGCCTCCCGAGCCATTTGTACGTACCCGGTATTCCATTTCTCCGTTGGGTGGGGCGGCTATCAAACGGTTATTTACGTATACCTGGCCGTACTCAAGCCTTATGGTATCGCCGGGTGTGCCCTGGCACCGTTTGATATAATTTTCCTGCTTATCTACAGGGCGGTAAAACGGCGAATCGGCATCCATTGGATAGTTAAATACTACTGCATCACCCTTTTTCACTTCGCTGAAACCCGGCAGCCGATAGTAGGGCAGCTTAATACCATCCCAATAGGCTTTAGTACCGGTGAGCGGCATAGTGTGGTGTGCAAATGGAAATGCTATGGGGGTTATAGGCAGGCGTGCACCGTAATTGATCTTGCTCACAAATAAAAAATCGCCTACCATTAGTGAGCTCTCCATAGATGACGAAGGGATGGTGAAAGCCTCGAGGAAAAGCCCGCGAATAACCGTTGCCGCTATTATAGCGAAAAGGATAGCTTCCGTCCATTCCCGCACAGGTGATTTATCAAGGTCACGGTATTTTTCCCTGAAATCGTCACTTGCCGACGGGCCAACGTAACGGGTGTTTTTATCAAAGCCCCACTTGGGGATAAAAATAAAAGGCAACAGCACCGACATGGTGATTTGCCCTATGCCCACCTTGCCAAACGATTTAATAAAATCAATGAGGATACCGATACTTATAATAAAGTTTATGCCCGGTATTAAAAGCAGTAAAAGCAGCCACAACGGTCGCTGGCTTAACTTGAGCATAATATAAAGATGGTAAACCGGGATCAGCGCTTCCCACCCCCGGCGACCAGCTTTTTCAAAAAGTTTCCAGTATCCGGCCAGTATTAAAATCAATAGCGGGCCTGTAATGATATAAAACCCTATATAGCCCGCTATTGCCATTTATATTAAAAAGCTATTAGCTGTTAAAATCAAACATGGCTTCCACAGAGTAAAAACCCTTTTTATCGTGCAGCCACTCGGCAGCCAGTACAGCTCCCAAAGCAAACCCATTGCGGTTATGGGCGGTATGCTTAAATTCGATGCTATCCACTTCCGAATCATAAATAACAGTGTGTGTGCCCGGTACACTGTCAATCCTTAATGATTCTATAAGCAATTGATTAGGAGCAACATTCGCATCATCATCGCTGTCGTCGGTAGTTAATACATTAATCCACTCATTTTTGGTATCGGTGTTGTTAATGATGCCTTCGGCGATGGTTATTGCCGTACCGCTTGGCGAATCCATTTTTTGGGTATGGTGGATCTCTTCAACCTGTACTTCGTAATAAGGGTACTTGTTCATGACTTTAGCCAACAGCTTATTCACGTAAAAAAACACGTTAACGCCAACGCTAAAGTTTGAAGCCCATAATAGCGCCTTATTCCCCTCAATACATTGCTGTTTTACTTCCGGTAATTTCTCGTACCAGCCTGTAGTACCAATAACAACAGGCACATTGGCATTAAAGCAATGCTCGATATTTGATAATACGGATGCCGGGGTAGTAAATTCAATTACCACATCTGCTTTTTGCAGGTTTTCGGTTGTAAGGTCATGAAGGGTTTCATGATCAATGGTAAGTACAATTTCATGCTTGCGGCTAAGGGCTATCTTTTCGATGATTTTGCCCATTTTTCCGTAGCCAAGTAACGCTATCTTCATTTCAGGTATAGTGGTTTTCCTTATTAAAACGTAAAGGTAACTTTTATACCCGGAATATAAGCATTATTAGCGCCCTGCGCATAAACCGGCTGATTAATTATACCCGGAGCTACTTTGAACGACAAATTATTATCCACCGTGTATGAGTGGATGAACTTGGCATCGATATAAGCATCAATAGCCTGGATACCCCATACAGCTAAAAAGCCCAGTATGCTCAAATCACGGTTACGCCTTGAATTTTCACGGGCATCGCTCAGGTTGGCATCGGGCACATCTTTATAAAGGTTATATTCTGTATAATAAGGGTCGCCGGGATTAGGAGGAGTACCCTGGCGGTATCTTGATAATGTTAAATATTCCTTGTAATAATGCTGGTTATATATAATGGCCGAGGTTAGCAAACCTAAACCTCCGTAAATTAACGGCACTTTCCACCATCTGTGGTTGTACACCTGTCCCCAGCCCGGTATCATCAAAGAATGTATTACCGCTTTATGCGGAATATGGGTACTATCGGGATGATAGATCTTTTCTTTGGCGGGATCAATTTTTGGGGCAAATGAGCCCGACGGGGTTTTAACAGGATGCTTTACTTTCAGCGTATCACTTTTTTTACTCCCCGTACTATCAACTACCTGAGCCTGTGCAGCAGAAATAAAAAAAGCGGATACAACTAAAAAAAACAGGAATTTATACATTTCTTAAATTAACAATTACCAATCAAGCATTTCAAGGATGCGGCCAAGGTCATCTTCCGAAAGGAAAGGGATCTCGATAACACCGCTTCCACGGCTGCCAACTTTTAGCTTTACCCTTGTACTAAATTTTGAAGCCAGGTCATCCTGGATCTTTTGCAACTGATATGATACCGGCTCGGGCTGTTTGCCTTCCTTTTTTACCGGCGACTTTTGCATCTCTCTTACCAGTTCTTCAACCTTACGAACGGATAAACCTTCCTTTATAATATGCTGATGTATAAATAATTGTTTGGCAGGATCGGTTAGCGTTAAAATAGCTTTGGCATGCCCCATTGAAAGCTCGCCATCACGAATAGAAGCCTGGATAACCGGCGGCAACCTTAACAGGCGAAGGTAGTTGGTTACTGTTGAGCGGTTTTTGCTCACCCTGTCGCCCAGTTCTTCCTGCTTCAGGTTACATTCCTCAATCATGCGCTGAAAACTCAGGGCAACCTCAATAGCATTCAGGTTTTCGCGCTGAATGTTTTCAATAAGTGCCATTTCCAGCATTTGCTGATCATTGGCAGTACGCACATAAGCCGGGATCTGGGTTAGGCCAGCCAGCTTTGACGCCCGAAAACGACGCTCGCCTGATATCAGCTGATATTTATGTGCCCCTATTTTCCTGAGCGTTATCGGCTGAATTAAACCCTGCAGTTTGATCGACTCTGAAAGCTCGGCCAGTGCCTGCTCATCAAAATCGGTACGTGGCTGAAACGGGTTAACCTCAATTTCGGCCAGTTTTATTTCATTAACCGAGCCAAGGTCATTTACCTCGGCCGGGCTTGCTGTTTCCCTGTTTCTGTTTTGGTATGGTTGTACGTTAGGCGTGTCGTTTAATAGCGCACTCAGTCCCTTGCCCAGGGCATTTCTCTTTTCACCACTCATTTACTATACTGTTGCTGTAGCTGTTGCCTGTTCACCCTTAACCAACCCGTTTTTTTCCAGAATTTCGCGGGCAAGGTTTAAATAATTTATTGCACCCTTACAGGTAGCATCATGCATAATTACCGATACGCCAAAGCTCGGGGCCTCGCTTAAACGGGTATTACGCTGTATAATGGTATCAAAAACCATATCTTCAAAATGGGTCCTAACTTCATCAACCACCTGATTGCTCAAACGCAAACGCACATCGTACATGGTTAACAAAATACCTTCAATCTCCAGTTGCGGGTTAAGGCGCGATTGAACTATTTTAATGGTATTTAACAATTTGCCCAAACCTTCCAACGCGAAATACTCGCACTGTACCGGTACAATTACCGAATCGGCAGCGGTTAAAGCGTTAATGGTGATCAAACCTAATGACGGCGAACAATCGATAATAATAAAATCATATTCATCCCTCACTTTTTCAAATACCTGTTTCATTTTAAACTCACGGCCGGTTAAATTGATCATTTCAATTTCGGCACCTACCAGGTCAATATGTGCGGGTAATAAATCAAGATTTGGAGTTTCAGTTTTCTGAATGGCCTCATGAGGGTCAACCTCATTGATGATACATTCATAGATACTGTTTTTTATATTGCGGGGATCGAAACCAATGCCCGAAGTTGAATTAGCCTGCGGGTCGGCGTCAACCAACAAGGTTTTATAATCTAATACAGCTAAACTTGCAGCCAGATTTATAGATGATGTAGTTTTCCCTACGCCGCCTTTCTGGTTGGCTAAAGCAATAATTTTACTCATTCTATAGTTTAAAAAAATTTATAGTTCTGTGATTTATAACAACGTTAAATAGAAACAGAAATTTCTACTTTCGTAAAGTTTTTATCCGGTGATAAAGATACGGAATTAAATAATGTAGAATTCCACAGCTTTTGCCTATTTACAAACAATATTGATCAAATTAGTGAATTATCAGTGCGGCAATTAATAAATATTATTACTTAATCATATTTATTACTAAAGCATTCATTAACAAAACATTACAAATTATCCAGCAACGATATTACTAATCAGATCAGTCAGCAATTTACTAATAATAAATGATAACCATAATATCGTCAACCAACAGACCGGGAAGCTCAACGCTCAAACTTGCTAAGGTTTATCAGCAAAAACTGCAGGAAAAGGGTGTTGAAGCGGGCATCTTATCACTTGCTCAGCTGCCCCCAAACGTTATTGAAACCGACCTCTACAACAAACGCAGCGCGGCATTTGAGCCTATCCAACAAATAGTTGCCAATACGGATAAATTCATATTCCTTATCCCCGAATATAACGGCAGCTTCCCGGGTGTACTTAAGGTTTTCATTGATGCCTGTAGTTTCCCCGAAAGTTTTTATGATAAAAAAGCGGCGTTAGTAGGCTTATCATCGGGCAAATATGGTAATATCCGCGGGGTTGACCATTTTACCGGCGTTTGCCATTACCTGCACCTCAACATTATGGCGCTTAAATTACATATAGCGGCCATACACAAAGAGTTTGATGAAGAAGGGCACCTATTTAAGCCCGATACCATAAAATTTGTCAATGAGCAGATTGAAAAGATCATTAAGTTTTAACCTGTTTGATTTCACCGATTGATGGCTTAGTTTAGTCCAAGATCCAGGGTGGCAGTCAGAGATCAGTTTTTTATCCTATAAACTACATGATTTACCTCTTGCTATGCCCTGCTCCCGCCGGGTGTTGGGCTAAAATAAAAATGCTTACTCCTTCTTATATTCCTTATGTACAATCAAGAAACTTGCACGCTCTTCCTTATGAAAAGGAATATTCCAATTACCCTGGTAGGTAATTTTTGTAGGTAGCGGTTCGCCCTGGAAATTATTAAGCTCGATGTCCATCTGCACATTAAAATCAAAGAACATGTTGCTGAATTTCATATCGATATAGCGGCCAAGGATCTGAAAGGTACGCTCATCAAAAATGGTGGTCATTTCCTTGATCATGGTATCGCTGTCGGATGTGCTCGGCTTGCACCTCACCTTAAAGCGGTAAACAGGAATGGTGTCGAGGTATTTACCACGCGCAAATTCGTAATAATAATACTGGCGCATATCATTAGAGAAAATTTCCGTTTTGCTGCTGATGAAAGGGATCCCGCTTACTTTACGGCCCGGCGTAAAGATCAGCGTTTTGAGTTTGCTTTTGTATGATTCATTTTTACCTCCCGATCCCGGCAGGGCATCACCTTTAGTAAAATCAGAGTTATAGGCGTTCATGAAAATAAAATCGAACATCTCAACCGTATACAACTGGTACTTGCCGTTCTTTTTGTAAACATCACCACTGTCCTTTTTAGCAACGTATTCTATTTTATGTTTACCGGCTGCGTTGCTGTGGAGTATTTTACGGTAGATGCGCCCGTTTACCCGGTTCTTGCTGTCGTAAGTAAAAATTCGGTTTTCGGCAGTGAAGCCAAAGCCTTTCATATTCTGGAAGGCTTTATAAAAGCCTGTATCGGCCAATACGGCATCTATGAAATCCTGCACATTGAGTTTATGTGAGCGGATATCAACCAATGAATCGATAACAATAGTACGGATAGTATCAGGGTTAAAGCGATTGATTTGCTGAGCTTTGGTGAAAAGGCTTGCGCCTGTAAGGATAAGGATCAGGAGTAGTTTTTTCATTGATTGCTTTTTACAGCATGTCATTGCGAGCGTAGCGCGGCAATCGCATGCAATACAGAGCGGATCTGCAAAGTTCGCGATTGCTTCGTACCTCGCAATGACATGGTTTTTAGTTGCCGAGTTGTTTAACCGCCAAATAAGCCATCAAACCGGTACTTATTTTAAATGCATCTTCTTCCACATCAAAAGTAGGTGTGTGCACAGATGAAGTTATTCCCCGGGCTTCGTTACGGGTACCGAGGCGATAAAAACAGCTGCTGGCAGCCTGCGAGTAATAAGCAAAATCTTCGGCAGCCATCCAGATGTCCAGGTCGAGCACGTTTTCTTTCCCCAGGTAAGCTTCGGCATGGCCGCGGGTGGCATGGGTTAATTTTTCTTCGTTGATCAGGAACGGATAACCACGCATGATATTGAAATCGCAGCTTCCGCCCATGCTTTCGGCAATGCCTTCAGCCATTTTTTTCATGCGTTTGTGAGCTTCCTCGCGCCATTTCTCATCCATGGTGCGGAAAGTACCTTCAAGGTAAACCTCGTTCGGGATCACGTTGGTAGCCCCATTGGCTATTACCTTACCAAATGATAATACCGATGGGCTTTTAGGATCGGCAAAACGGCTCACCACCTGCTGTAGCGCGGTTAATATATGTGCGGTGATGATAACCGGATCGATATTTTGCTGCGGCTGGGCACCGTGGCCGCCTTTACCTTTAACAGTAACATAAAGTTCATCAGTTGAGGCCATATATTTACCTGCACGAAAACCCACCTTTCCGGCATCAATCAAAGGCATAACATGCTGACCCAATACGGCAGCCGGTTTTGGGTTTTCCAAAACGCCCTCTTTAATCATGAGGCTTGCACCGCCGGGCAGTTTTTCTTCGGCCGGTTGAAAGATCAGTTTAACGGTGCCTGCAAACTGACTTTTCAATTCGGTTAATATTTTAGCTGTACCTAATAATGATGACGTGTGCGCATCATGGCCGCAGGCATGCATCACGCCCGGGTTTTGCGATTTATACGGAACATCATTGGCTTCCAATATCGGAAGCGCATCCATATCGGCACGCAATGCAACCACATTGCCGGCGTCAGACGGTTTTTCGCCTTTAATAAGGGCTACCAAACCTGTATCAGCCATTTTATGGTATTCCAGGCCAAGCTCTTCAAGCTTGTTGGCTACAAACACCGAGGTTTGCAGTTCATGAAACGAAAGCTCCGGGTTAGCATGCAGGTGGCGGCGATTGGCCACTACCTCATTGAATATTTTTGCGGATAATTCCTGTATTTGCTCTTTAATCATTATTAGGATCCGTTTTAGGAAGATTTATTTTTTCGGAAATGATGAATATGCTCGAAAACGACGAGCGCAGTTCCTGTACCAGTTTTTCAGCTTCGAGCCGTGTACGAAAATCGCCTGCTTTCACTTTAAAGTTGGGCTCGCGATAGCTGATGTAAGTACGCAGTTCGGGATATTGCTGTTGCAACCGATTTTGCGCGTTATAGGCATCCTTTCGGTTTGAGCCGCTGAAGAATTGTACGCGGTAGCCGTAGGATGAATAACCGGCAGCATCGGTACCTGCTGTACTGTTCAGCGTAAATCTTTTAGCTATCAGACTGTCAACCAGCGGGTCTTTGATCACTTCAACCTTGCCGCGGGTTTGTGCAAAGCCTTGGGTTGATGCAAGCAGTAATAAAACAAAAAAGCAGTATCTGATAACGGCTGATTTAGCTTGATGATCAAATACTGCTTTTTTCATATGGTAAATTATTATTTGGCATTAATAGCGGACGAAACTTGCGCAAAGGCCTGTCACCCTGAGGCTGTCGAAGGGGCGCGTGTAAGAGCCCTGCCAACCATGCTTCGACAGGCTCAGCATGACACCCTTTTTTAACCGTCATTGCGAGGTACGAAGCAATCCCCGATTGGAAGAGCAGCTATAAAAGCTCGCCCTGTACAGTTTGGGATTGCTTCGTACCTCGCAATGACGTGGTTATTATAGCCCGTTTTCACGGGCTTTATATTAATTCTGCCCTACACCGTGGCAGTTTTTGTATTTTTTACCGCTACCGCAAGGGCAAGGGTCATTACGGCCAATTTTATTTTCAACCCTTACCGGGGTGATCTTTTGCGGCTCCTGCGGAAAATCATCCATCGGCACACCGTTGCTTTCGTTTACAACTTCAGCCTTGGTGGTTTTCATTTTGCGCAGGTCCATTTTTGGTTCGGGCTTTGCTTCCCTTACCTCTTCGGCCTGTTGCTGAACCGGGATGCCACCGCGGAACAGGAAGCTTACAATTTCCTTGTTCACATTGGCCAGCATGCCGCGGAATAATTCAAAGGCCTCAAACTTGTAAACCAACAGTGGGTCCTTTTGTTCGTAAACCGCGTTTTGTACCGATTGTTTTAACTCGTCCATTTCGCGCAGGTGCTCTTTCCAGGCATCGTCGATCAGGTACAGGGTAACGTTTTTCTCGAAAGATTTAAATACCTCGTGACCGTGGTTTTCAACCGCTTTTTTAAGTGGAACAGCCACCTGAATACCGTGGATCCCGTCGCTGAACGGAACAACAATGTTTTCAACATACTGACCGCGGGTTTCATAAACGTCTTTAATAACCGGATAGGCCTGTTGTGCAACTGCTTCCTGTTTACGTTTATAAAAGTCCATTACCGTTTGGAAGGTCAGATCAGTTAACGCCGGAATTGTTTTTGCAGTAAATTCGTCAGCGCTAAGCTCAATATCAACCGAGAACAAACGGATCACTTCTAAGGTAAAGCCTTCGTAGTTGGCACTTTCTTTATATTCGGTAACAATGTCCTCAACCACATCAAAAATGGTGTTGCTCAGGTCAACGTCCAAACGCTCACCAAATAGGGCGTTTTTACGTTTGGTGTAGATCACCGTACGCTGTGAGTTCATCACGTCGTCATATTCCAGCAAACGTTTACGAATGCCGAAGTTGTTTTCTTCCACTTTTTTCTGTGCACGCTCAATTGATTTGGAGATCATGGAGTGTTGGATCACTTCTCCTTCTTCAATACCCATGCGTACCATTAAGCTTGAGATCCGCTCTGATCCGAATAAACGCATCAGGTTATCCTCTAACGATACGAAGAACTGTGAAGAGCCCGGGTCACCCTGACGACCAGAACGACCGCGCAACTGCCTGTCAACACGGCGCGATTCGTGACGCTCGGTACCCACAATGGCTAAACCACCGGCTTCTTTAACACCAGGGCCCAGTTTAATATCCGTACCACGACCAGCCATGTTGGTAGCAATGGTAACAGTGCCGGCCTTACCAGCTTCGGCCACAATATCGGCCTCTTTCTGGTGCATCTTGGCATTCAGTACGTTATGTTTGATACCGCGCAGTTTAAGCATACGGCTCAATAACTCCGAGATCTCAACCGACGTTGTACCAACCAGTACCGGGCGACCAGCCTGAGTAAGACTAACAATTTCCTCGGCCACCGCATTGTATTTTTCACGTACAGTACGGTAAACAAGGTCTTGCTTGTCATCACGGGTAATTGGGGTGTTGGTTGGTATTTCAACCACATCCAGTTTGTAAATCTCCCAAAACTCGCCTGCTTCGGTAACAGCGGTACCAGTCATGCCGCAAAGCTTATGGTACATCCTGAAGTAGTTTTGCAGGGTAATGGTTGCAAAAGTTTGGGTAGCATCCTCAACTTTTACGTTTTCTTTAGCCTCAATAGCCTGGTGTAAGCCATCAGAGTAACGGCGGCCGTCCAATACACGACCGGTTTGTTCGTCAACTATCTTTACCTTTCCTTCGTCAAGAATGTATTCGGTATCTTTTTCAAACAGGGTATAAGCTTTCAGTAACTGGTTAACCGAATGGATACGTTCAGATTTGATGGAGAAGTCACGCATCAACTCGTCTTTACGGGCAATCTTTTCTTCAGCGCTTAAGGATGATTTTTCAATTTCAGCAATTTCGGTACCTACATCAGGCATCACAAAGAAATGCGGATCTTCGCCGGAGGCGGTGATCAGCTCAATACCTTTTTCAGAAAGTTCAACCTGGTTGTTCTTTTCGTCAATAACGAAGAATAATTCAGAGTCAACCTTAGGCATTTCCTTGCCCTGATCCTGCATATAGTGATTTTCTACTTTTTGCAGGATGGTACGGTTACCACCTTCGCTCAAAAATTTGATTAATGCTTTGCTTTTTGGCAAACCACGGAAAGCACGTAACAAAGCTAAGCCACCACCATCAACATCGGTATTACCGTCGTTAATAGCTTTCTTAGCTTCGTTCAATACGCCGTTGACGTAGTTTTTTTGCGCATTAACCAAACGCTCGATGCGTGGTTTCAACTCATAAAACTCATGCTCATCACCACGTGGTATAGGGCCTGATATAATTAAAGGTGTACGGGCGTCGTCAATTAAAACGGAGTCAACCTCATCCACCATGGCATAATGCAGTTTGCGTTGTACCAGTTCTTCAGGGCTGCGTGTCATATTGTCACGCAGGTAATCAAAACCAAATTCGTTATTGGTACCAAAAGTAATATCAGCCAAATAAGCGGCACGGCGCTGCTCAGAGTTCGGCTCGTGCTTATCGATACAATCAACAGATAAACCATGAAACTCATACAGCGGGCCCATCCATTCACTATCCCTGCGGGCCAGGTAATCATTCACCGTTACAATGTGAACACCTTGTCCGGCAAGGGCGTTTAAGTACGCAGGCAGCGTGGCTACCAGCGTTTTACCTTCACCTGTGGCCATTTCCGATATTTTACCCTGGTGCAGTACAGTACCGCCAATCAGCTGTACATCATAATGAACCATGTTCCAGGTAACCTCGTTGCCGGCTGCTATCCAGGTGCTGCTATGAAAAGCTTTATCGCCTTTAATAGTAACGTTTGGTTTGCGGGCAGCCAGCGTGCGGTCAAACTCGGTAGCGGTAACTTCTAATGAACTATTGGCAGCCAGGCGGCTTGCTGTTTCTTTAACTACAGCAAATGCCTCGGGCAATATATTCATCAATATATCTTCAAGCTCTTTATTACGGTCTTTTTCAAGCTTATCAAGCTGAGTATAAAGCTCAACTTTTTCGGCTACATCCATATCAAGCTCGTTTTCTGTACGATCTTTAATGGCTTGTATCTCACTGTCGATACCAGAAAGGCCTTCGGCAATGGTTTCTTTAAAATATATGGTCTTAGCCCTAAGCTCATCATTACTCAGGGAGCCAAGCTTAGCATATTCAGCCTTAATTTTCTCAATTATAGGCTGTATACTTTTTACATCCCGTTCTGATTTGCTTCCGAAAAGCTTACTGATAAAATTTAACATATTATTTTATTATGATACAACCCGGTTCAACAATTGCGCCATAGCAGCCGTTAGAGCCAAATTGACAGGCAAATGTAAGATTTTGTGCCGAATGCCGAAAGGATAATGCTTTAAACCGTTATGCGTGGATGTAAGATTGACATTACGGTGTTTGTATTTGTTATTGCCTGACTCAGAATGTCTGAACTCGAATTAAACGAATTAAAGATTTTTGGAATTTGCCTGGCATCCGGTTAATTCATTAAATTCTATAAATTTAGGTCCAGAAAACTCCCACCCCGTTGTCGTGAGGGCACGACAACGGGGTAAAACTGATCTTTAATTTTTAATCACTAACTACTCTATTCCGTTTTCAAACTTTTTACCGGGTTCATTGAAGCTGCTTTTATACTTTGATAACTTACGGTGAGCAGCGTTATGACGATAGCTCCTATTGCGGTGAGGCCAAATATCCACCATGATAAATCGGCCCGGTATTTATAATCCTGCAGCCAGCCCTGCATAAAGTAATAAGCTGTTGGTATGGCTATCAATAATGATACCGATACCAGAAGCACAAATTCCTTCGACATTAATTGCCATAGGCTAAATATTGAAGCACCCAGCACTTTGCGTACACCAATCTCCTTAGTACGTTGTTCGGCCATGAATGATGCCATACCAAACAAGCCCATGCAGCTGATAAAAATGGCAAGCAGCGTAAAGAACCCGGCGAGTTTGCCTATGCGCTCTTCGTTGGTGAATTTACGGGCATACTCTTCGTCGGTAAACTTATATTCGAACGGGCTGCCGGGCGCATATTGTTTAAAAACTGACTCAATTTTGGCAATAGCGTCGTGGGCGCTCATTTTGGGGTTTAAACGGATATCCACAAGCCCGCCCGGATCATTATCCAGCACAAATATCGATGACTTAACCGGCTCATATGGCGACGACATCACCATATCCTTTACCACGCCTATGATCTTGAATTTTTTGCCCCAGTCGATTGTTTCGCCTACAGCGTGCTTAAAATTCATGAAACGGGCGGCAGTTTCGTTTACAATCATGCTTGACGAATCGCCTGCATTGTTGCGTTCAAAATCGCGGCCTTCAATTAACTTCCACTGGGCAACCTTGCCAAACTCCGGACTAAGGGTTATCGTGGCGAAGTCATCCTGTAAACCGGCAGGTTTTCCCCGCCAGTTTAAGCCGCTGTTATTGGAGTACACAGCAGTAAGCGGGCTACCAGACTCGGCAATTTCAATAATAGCCCCCGATTTAAGCAGATCGTTCCTTACGGCTTCAAAATGTTTATGAATTTCATCGGTACGCATATCTATCTGTACCAACCCCGTACGTTCATAACCGATAGGCCTGTTTTTGGTGAACTGCACCTGCCTGAACACGATGATAGTGCCGATGATTAGCGTAACCGACACAGCAAACTGCAGTACCACCAGTATTTTACGCGGCACTGCTGCATAGCGGCCGGCCTTGAATGTACCCTTCAAAACCTTAACCGGTTGAAAGGACGACAGATAAAATGCCGGGTAACTACCGGCAATTAGCCCTGTGATAATGCTGAAACTTAAACCCAGCAGCCAGAAAACCGCGTTGCCCCAAAGGATGTGCATGGTTTTATCGGCCACGCCATTGAACCACGATAGCGTGAGCTGCGCCAGTAAAACCGAAATTAAAAATGCGAACAACGCTAATATTACCGACTCGATAAAGAACTGGCTGATCAGCTGGCTCCTTAACGAGCCCACCGTTTTACGAATCCCCACTTCCTTGGCACGTTTCTCACTACGGGCGGTACTCAGGTTCATGAAATTGATACAGGCCAGCATCAGCACAAACACGCCGATAATACCAAACATCCATACAAATTTGATATCGCCGCCAACATTAAAGCCATCTTTAAAGCTCGAGTAAAGGTGCCATTTACTCATTGGATGCAGAAATACTACCGGTTTAAAGCTGGCGCCAACGTCGTCTCCCTGCGCTTTAATCGCACGCAGTTTAAGATCTTTGATCTCGGCCGATACTTTTTTGGCGTTGATACCAGGCTTCAGCTGAGCAAAAATTTGCCAGGAGTTATTGCCCCAACGTGTTTCGGCCCGTTTTAACCAGGCGGCGGTAGTCATATATAAATCCCATGGCGCTATGAAACCCAGCTCGCGAAACTCGGAATTATGCGGCATGTCTTCATAAACGCCGGTCACTTTAACATTCCATACATTATCTATTTTGATGGTTTTAAGCATCGGATCGGTATCACCAAACAAGGCCTTGGCCAATGTTGCCGAAAGTAAAACAGATGATGGATCTTTCAAACCATCACGTGTGCCCTTCAGCATTTTTAAAGTAAGCAGATCAGGCGCTTCGGCCTGCATGTAGCTTCCCTCCTTAGTCAGCTTTTTTTCTCCATAGGCCATGATGTGCCCATAGTTCCAGGAGGAGAGCACCACGTATTTAAAATCGTGCTTATAGTCGTTCCGCAACTTATAACCCAGAGGTATAGGCATAGCCGTTTGCGAGCCTGTTACTCCATTGAATGTTTGGTTTTGCCATACCTGAACTATCCGGTCGTAATTATCAAAGTTTCTATTGTACGATAACTCATCCCAGATCCACAGGCCAATAAGCATAGCTACTGCCATACCTACCGACAGGCCTGTAATATTGATAAGCGTATGTGCCTTGTTCTTAACAAGGTTTCGCCACGCAACGGTTAAATAGTTTTTAAACATTTACCCCTCCTAACCTCCCCAAAGGGGAGGGATCTTTAATTTGATTATTAATTTATTAGCCCTCTCCTTTGGAGAGGGTTGGGTGAGGTCTTACTCACTCCTCAAATTCTTCACCGGGTTGGCCAGCGCCGCTTTTATGGCGTGGTAGCTAACCGTTAATAAAGTGATTACCACGGCGCCAACTCCTGATGCCGCGAAGATCCACCAGGTTATGGTCGACCGGTATTCATACTTATGCAGCCAGTTGTTCATATAATAGTATGTTGCAGGAATAGCTATAAAGAGCGATATGGTAACTAAAACCACAAACTCGGTGGAAAGCAACCGCCAAAGATTAGCCACCGAAGCACCCAATACTTTGCGCACCCCTATCTCCTTGATACGCTGCTCGGCTACAAACGAAGCCAGACCAAATAAGCCAAGGCATGATATAAATATAGCCAATACTGCAAAGATGGTGGCAAGGTTACCTATGCGCTGCTCATCCGAAAACTTGTGCGCATATTCATCGTCATTAAACTTAAAATCGAAGGGGCTACCTGGGTTATACTTTTTAAATACCGGTTCAATTTTTTTAAGTGCCTCCTGCATTGGCATGGTTGGTTTAACCCTAACAGTTATGAAGTTAACCCAACCCGGTATCATCATAAATACCGTGGCTACAGGTTTTTTATATGGCGATTCCATCACCATATCTTTAACCACCCCGGTAACAACATGATCCTGCTTGTTCCACCGGATCACTTTACCTACCGGGTTTTTAATACCGCTCATTTTCACTGCCGATTCGTTGAGGATAAAGGCACCGGTATCCGTTGGGAAGTTTCTTGAAAAATCGCGGCCCTGGATAATTTTCCAGCCTACAGTATGCCCAAAATCATAAGTTATAGCAACGGTACCAAAAGTGGGGTCGAAGCCTGCGGGCTTGCCCTCCCAATCGAACCCACCATTATTTGCCCAAATCTCTGTAGTAGTACTGTTTGATTCGGCCATATCCTCAACCGCGCCGGTTTGGATCAGGTCGTTACGCATGGTTTCATAATGGCCGTAAATCTCAGGGGTCTTCATCTCGAAAGAAAGTAAGCCCGCGCGTGAATAACCAACCGGCCTGTCTTTAGCATACTGGATTTGCCTGAACACAACTATAGTACCGATAATCAGCGCTATGGATACCGTAAACTGCACAACAACCAAAACCTTACGCGGCAGAGACGCAAAACGGCCGACCTTGAAAGTGCCCTTTAAAACCTTCACCGGCTCAAATGATGAAAGGTAAAATGCCGGATAACTGCCTGCTATGACGCCTGTAAATAAGGTAAAACCCAAAGCCAGGAGCCAAAACCAAACATTGCCAAATGGCATATTTATTTGTTTATCAGCAATATGATTAAATGATGGCAGCGCAACCAAAACTATACCCAGTGTAACTACCAGCGCCAAACAGGCAAATATTACCGATTCGCTCAAAAACTGATTGATGAGCTGTGAGCGCATGGAGCCGATAGACTTTCTGATCCCCACTTCCTTAGCACGTTTCTCACTTCGGGCGGTACTCAGGTTCATAAAATTGATACAAGCCAGTAACAATACAAATACGCCGATGATACCAAACAGCCAAACCATTTCAATAAGCCCACCTACAGGTTTGCTGTTTTTAAAATCGCTGTACAGGTGCCATTTGCTCATGGGGTGCACCTGTATACTTTCATCATTCATCTTAAAGTGCGGCTTTGTAATGTTCCTGATCTTAGCCGATACTTTATCAAAGTCCACATTATCGGCCAGCTGAACATACAATGAGCAGCCATGATTGTCCCATGCTCCTGTTTGGGTGCCCCACCAATTGTTTTTATTAAAAAAAGGCATCAGGAACTTCGTTTCATAAAATGAAGTATTGCGTGGCAGGTCTTCATATACGCCGATAACTTTTAAGTTTGTTTTATTATCAGCTTTGATGGTTTTATTGACCGGATCGGCATTACCAAATAGTGCTTTGGCAATTGATTGAGATATAACTATGGATGAAGGATCCCTGAATTCGGTATAGCTACCTTTTACCATTTTCAATGCAAGCATAGCCGGCAAATCACCTTCGGCCCAGGCACCAATTTGTGATATCTTTTTATCACCTACCGAAAGAATATGCGCCCCTCCCCAAAAAAGCGAAGTATGTTTAAAATCGCCGGCATACTTAGTGCGCAATTCGGCACTCAGCGGCACCACGGTCGATCGAAAAGTAGGCGTTTCTCCATTTGCCGTTTGTGTAACCATAATCTGACCCATGCGGTTATAGGTGCTATGGTACTTATCAAACGATAACTCGTCCCAGATCCAAAGACCGATAAGCATGGCCACTGCCATCCCCACCGATAAACCCGCAATGTTAATAAAGGCATGCACCTTGTTTTTAACAATATTACGGAACGCGATTTTGATGTAATTCTTTAACATAACATTTCATTAAGTCATTGTTTCATTTTGCCGGGTAAATACCCTGATGACGCGAAGCAAATGAAATAGCGACAATTATTCATTTCTTAAACTTTTTACCGGATTAGCCATTGCTGCTCTTAGCGTATGCAGGCTCACGGTTACTAATGTTATTACAAAAGCACCGACAGCAGGCAGCACGAATATCCACCAGCTTATTTGTGCGCGATATTCATACTGTTGCAGCCAATGGCGCGTGAAATAATATGCTACGGGTATTGCTACGAACAAACTGACCAATACCAGTAATACAAATTCGGCCGAAAGCATACGCCATAATTCGGTAACTGATGCGCCGAGCACTTTGCGGATCCCGATCTCGCCGGTGCGTTGCTCCGCAATAAATGACGCCATCCCAAACAAGCCAAGGCAGCTTATAAAAATCGCCAGCGTTGCGAATGAACTTGCCAATTGGCCGGCACGTTTTTCACTGCCGAATTTTTGCGCGTAGTCTTCATCAACAAATTGAAAATTAGCAGGCTGAGAAGGCGCATATTTTTTCATAACCGCGCTGATTTTTTCCAATGCCTGGCCGGTACCAATGGCCGGATTTATTTTCATGGTTACTATTCTGCCTCCGTCATTGTTTAAATAAAAAAAGCTCGGTTCCACCTGCTGGTACGGCGAACCCATGATCATATCTTTCACTACGCCTATCACGTGAAAAAGCTGGCCGTTCCAGCTTATGGTTTCGCCAACAGGCTTCTTTAAACCCATGTACCTAACCGCTGCTTCATTAATTACAAAACCTGCCGAATCAGTAGCAAAAGCTTTTGAAAAATCACGACCAGATTTAAACTGCCACCCGATGGTTTTACCATAATCATAAGAGATATCTATGTTAGGAAAAACTACAGCCTGGCCCGGGTCTTTTCCCTTCCAGTCGAGCCCGCCGCTAAAACTACCTATGGATGTAGTCGGACTGCCCGATTCGGCTATTTGGGTTATTGCACCTGCTTTCAGCAACTCATCTTTGATCACTGCAAAGTTTTTATGAACATCAGGCGTAAATGTTGACAGGCTTAGCAGATTATTTTTATCATAACCTATAGGCCGGCTTTCTGCAAATTTGATTTGCCGGAAAACAACGATAGTGCAAATGATTAAAAAAACAGAAACGGTAAATTGTACTACTATTAATGCGCGGCGTGGGTTAGAAGCATACTTACCTGTTTTAAATGTACCCTTTAACACTTTAACCGCTTTAAACGATGACAGGTAGAACGCCGGGTAACTTCCTGCCAATAAGCCTGTAATAAACGTAAAGCCAAGGCCTAAAAGCCAAAATCCTTTATCACTCCACAAAATCTGGATGCGCTTGCCTGCAACCTGGTTAAAATAAGGAAGGCAAAATTGCACCACGCAAATGCTGATCAAAAATGAAACCGCAGCGATCAATACCGATTCCGTTAAAAACTGTACAATCAGTTGCCCCCTCAACGAACCTACGGCTTTGCGCACGCCTACTTCCTTAGCCCGCTTTTCGCTCCTGGCAGTGCTTAGGTTCATAAAATTAATGCAGGCCAGTAGCAGTATAAAAATACCGATGATCCCAAACAGCCATACATACTGGATACTACCACCTACATTCACTCCATTTTTAAAATCGGTATACAAATGCCATTTGCTCATCGGATGCAGAAAAAGTTCGGGCTTATGCGTTGCCTCATCCGCATTACATTTATCAAGTTTCGCCTTTTTTATCTTTGCCGAAGCTTTAGCCATATCAACATTATCAGCTATCTGCACGTAAGTCAAAAAAGAACTCCTGCCCCACTCGTTCATAAAACGGTCCATCCACGGGTTCTCATTCACAAACAACTGCCATGGCACAAAGAAAGAAGCATCTGCAAAGGTTGTATTATACGGCTGATCCTCATAAACACCAGTAACTTTAACCACCGATTTATCACCAAGCTTCATCACTTTGTCCATAGGGTCTTCATCGCCAAAATAGGCCTTGGCCAATGATGCTGAAAGTATAATGGAATTGGGATCTTTAAATGCGATAGCCCTGCTTCCCCGAAGCATTTTTATGCTGAATATATCAAGCGCCTGCGGCTCAAAATATACACCGCTCGGACTGAGTGATTTTTCGCCCGCCGCCAGGGTGTGTATACCGGCACCTGTTGCCATGGTTATATATTTAAAATCGCTGCCATAACTTTTGCGCAATTCCGGACCCAGCGGTAGAGGTTCGTTAGGCCTGGTTTGCACTTCGCCATTATTGCTCTGGTTTTGCATTACCTGTGCTATACGATCATAGTTTTCATAATATTTATTAAAACTAAGCTCATCATGCAGCCACAAACCAATCAGTATGGCCACAGCCATACCAACCGACAAGCCAGCAATATTGATGAAGGTATGTCCCCTATGCCTTGTTAAGTTACGAATAGCGATTTTTAAATAGTTTTTTATCATGGTGTAGGTTTATATATTATTTCATTAGGTGATTCTATTCTGTCATTGGTTCATTAAGTCATTTTTGGGTCGAAAATTTTTTAACGCACTGCGAAAATGACTTAATGACCAAAATCATTCCGCCTTCAAGCTCTTCACAGGGTTCATTCTTGCAGCTTTTATGGCTTGTGTGCTTACCGTTAGCAGGGCTATTACCATAGCCAGCACACCGGCCAGGGCAAACATCCACCAGCTTATAGTTACCCGGTATTCAAATGCCTGCAGCCATTTGCTCATGCCCCACCATGCTATCGGCGTGGATATTACAAGGGCTATCAGCACCAGTTGTACAAAATCTTTCGACAATAACTGCACAATACCCGTTACACTGGCGCCGAGCACCTTACGTACACCTATTTCCTTACTGCGCTGTTCGGCACTGAAAGCTGCCAGGCCAAACAGGCCAAGGCAGGATATCACTATCGCCATCAGCGTAAAGGCATTAATAATTTGCGACAAGGTAACTTCAGTTTCATACTGCTTTTGCACCTCGGTATCTAAGAAAGAATATTCAAATGGTGCGTCGGCTATGTCTTTACGCCACAGCGCTTCCATTTTGCCCAGCAGCGATTTATAGTTTTTGCTATCTGTTGATACCACCATCACATTAAACTGCCTCGGATCATTACGGTAAACCAGCATAAACGGCTTTACTTCCATATGCAGGGAGTTGTAATTAAAGTCCTTCATTACCCCGGCCACTTCAACAAAGGTTACCGGGTCCGGATCATATTGGGTATACAATCGTGTACCCGGAGCAGTCTGCGGGTTTAGTCCCAGGCGCTTACATAAGGTTTCATTAATGAGTACCCGGGTAGTATCCCCTATCCGGAAGTCCCGGCCGGCAATTATTTTAATACCATTGGCTTTGGCAAAAAACTCATCGGTATTAATATTTTGTGCATCGATGGCGGTGGTCATATTGCCCCCTGCCGTGTAAACTCCGTGATCATGCGGTACAAACTGGCTCAGGTAATTATCAGCATTGCTAACGGTCTTAACTTCGGCCAGTTGCCTTAAATCATTTGCAAAATTTTTCATTTTGCCCTGCGTGGTATTGGTATAAAAATTAAAGATGAGCTTTTGATTTTGGTCGAAGCCAAGATCTTTATTCTTTACGAAATTGAGCTGACTGTAGATCACAATAATGCCTGTTATAAGTACTATAGACAGCACAAACTGAAATACTACCAATGATTTACGGATCCCTGCTGCCGAAATATGACTGGTAAAATTCCCTTTGATCACCTTGATAGCCTTAAACGCCGACAGGTAAAATGCAGGATAGCTTCCGGCCACAAAACCAGTAACCACAACTATGCCCATCAGCATTAGCCAAAGCCTATAATTGCTAAAAAACGATAAATGAATATCTGTATGGGTTACCTGATTTAAATATGGTAGCAGCAATACGAGTAATGGTAACGCTATGGCTACGCCCATGAGGGTCAGCATAAACGATTCGCCTAAAAACTGCTTCATCAAATCGCCCTGGCCCGCTCCTATTACCTTGCGTACGCCAACCTCTTTGGCACGTTTGGATGCCCGCGCTGTTGATAGGTTCATGAAGTTGATACAAGCCACTACTTGTATCAGTACAGCTACCAGTATCATAATGTACAGGAATGCAGGATCAAGTGTTTTGGTTAGCTCATGCTCATGTCCTGGCGTTGTATGAATGGTAGTTACAGGCTGCAGGTGCAGCGCCTTTTTCATGCCGATGGCCTTCAGTTGGTCGGCACCGTATTTATTTAAAAAGTCCGGAAGCTTTTTTTCCAGCGCGGCAGCGCTGGCATTGGGACGTAGTTTTACATAAGCGTATAAAAAGTTATTCCCGGCCCAGGCGGTATTCCTCCTTACATACTCGCCCAAACCGCCGCTGTTCATGGCCATAAACATACTGGCATGAAGGTGCGACTGGCCGGCACTTTCGTCAACAACCCCCATAACCTTAAAATCATGCTTACCGAATGAATTGTCGATAGAGATCATTTTGCCTATAGCATTTTCTCCCCCGAAAAGCTTATCAGCAACCGGTTTCAACAATACAATACTATAAGGTTCGGAGAGTACCTTATTAGCATTACCGCTAACAAAATGAAAGTTGAACACATCAAAAAAAGTAGAATCGACATAAGCCGCATCCTGCTGATAAAATGATTTTTCTTTGTAGCGCAAAAGGTGCTGCTTTGCCCCAAAACCTTCGGTAGTAACTAACCGGGTAAACTGCAAAACCTCGCCAAAATCATTTTTCATGGCCGGCGCTATTGGCGGCGAGCTTGCCGCGCCATCATGCTTATCACCCGTGAGCTCAAGCGTTGTGGTAATACGGTACAGGTCTTTAACATCTTTGTGTTGCTTATCATAACTGTACTGATCCTGCACATAAAGCAAAATATAAAGGCAACACAGTGTACCTGTAGCCAATCCCACTATATTAATTAAACTAAAGGTTTTGTTTTTCAACAAAAACCGCCATGCCGTTTTTAAATAACTTTTAATCATTTTATTAGTTCATTTGTTCAATGGTTCATTATAGTGCTTTCAAACATGTCATTGCGAGCGTAGCGTGGCAATCGCACGGAAGCATCGCCGCTCTGTATAACGTGCGATTGCTTCGTCGTCCCTCCTCGCAATGACATATTTTATATTCCAAAATCAACCTAACCTCTAATCTCCAACCTCTAACCGCTCTACTCCGCTTTCAAGCTCTTTACCGGGTTCATTAACGCGGCTTTAATGCTTTGATAGCTTACCGTAGCAAGGGCTATCATAATTGCGGCCACCCCCGCCAGCGCAAACATCCACCAGCTAAGCTGTACGCGATAGGTAAAATCCTGCAGCCATTGGGTCATTGCATAATAGGCTATAGGCGTTGCTATCACAATGGCAATAAATACCAGTTTTACAAAATTCATGGATAACATTGCAGTGATATTGCCAATAGTAGCGCCTAATACCTTGCGGATCCCTATTTCCTTGCTGCGCTGCTCGGCCATGAAAGCAGCCAGGGCAAACAGACCGAGACAAGCAATCATGATAGCCAGTACCGCAAAACTTGTGAAAATACGCCCCATACGCTGTACATCGGCATACATGCTGGCAAAACGCTCGTCCATAAAAGTGTATCTAATGGGCTGGTTTGGTGCAAACTGTTTCCAGGTTGCAGTGATTTGGTCGAGCGCTTTTTTTACATCACCGGCTTTTATTTTTACCGATACTATCGATTCGCTTGAGCTTAAATGCATCACCAATGGCTCGATACCGTCGCGCATCGAGTTAAAATTAAAATCCTGCACCACGCCGATAATTGTTTTACCCGGGCCATAGTTAACTATCTTTTTCCCTATCGGATTTTTAAGTCCGAGTTTGTTGGCCATCATTTGGTTAATGATCACCGCCTGCGAGTCGGCTTTCATATCGGGAATAAAGTCGCGGCCAGCCACCAGTTTAATGCCCAGTGTTTTGAGATAATCATGATCCACATCCCAAAACTGACCACCTACAGTAGGATCTATTTTTTCTCTTCCCTCAATAAAAAATTGGTTGCCATTACGCTTAGTGCCCGAAACCGGTAAAAAATCGCTGATTGATGCACTTTTAACTGTGGATAGTTTCAGCAATTCGCTTTTAAATGGTTTCACCTGATTATCAAGCGTATTGGTACCTTGTATCATCACCACCTGATCTTTCTCAAAACCTACTTTTTTGTTAAGCAGGTATTGCATCTGGTTATAAATAACTACCGTGCTGATGATGAGGATAATAGATGTAGCAAACTGGAAAACCACCAGCACATTACGCAATACCGAACTTTTACTTCCGGTGCTTAAATTGCCTTTAAGCACTTCGGCTGGTTTAAAGCCCGAGAGGTAAAACGCAGGATAAATGCCCGCCACAATGCCAATTAAGAATGCCGCCGCCAGCACTACCGGTACTAACCACCAAACCACCCACGGCATAGTAAGCGATTTGGACGCCAGCGTATTAAAATATGGCAATAGTACCCAGGCCAGGATCAGGCCTAATACAAACGAGAAAAAGCTATACAATAATGATTCGGCCAAAAACTGCCTGATCAAACCACTTCGCTGCGAGCCAACTACTTTACGTAACCCAACCTCTTTGGCCCTGTTAGCCGATTTGGCTGTAGAAAGGTTAATAAAATTGATACAGGCAATCACCAAAATAAAACCGGCCACCGCGCCAAACAACCACACGAAACGGATATCCCCGTGCGACATGCCATCATGAATATCGTACGAGCGTAAATTGATATCCTGTACATTTTGAACCACTAAATTAAAAATGCTCATTACCCTGCTGGCGCGTTTATCGCCATTATGTGTCATGCTGGGGATGTAATAATTTTTCAGGATGCCATCATTTACCTTTTTATTAAACTGTGCTATGTTGGTGCCGGGTTTCAGCGCCATGTATATATGATAATTATTGGCATCCCAGGTTGCCTGTTCGCCATTCCAGAACTCAACACCGGCAAGGGTGATAAAGAACTTAAAATCGTGCAGATGCGAATTACCGGGGATATCCTGCATTACCGCGGCTATTTTAAAAGGTTTAGTTTTGTTATTGTTTAGGTACATTACCTTACCTACCGGGTTTTGACCGGGGAAGTATTTATCTGCCTTGCTTTTTGAAATCACCATACTCAATGGCTCACTCAAGGCATGTTTTGAATCGCCGTAAACCATGGGCAGGTTCAAAATATCTATCAGGCCCTGATCTGCATAGGCAAAACCTTCTTCGTGGGTATTATCAGCCTGGTCTGCACGCTTTAACTCATTGGCGCCTGCACCCCAAAAAAGTGAATTTGGCATTAAACGACCTGATTTCTCTACTTCCGGATAGTCCTGTTTAATCACTTTGGCCATCACCGAAGGCCAATCAACACCTTTTTCATCTACCGAGCCATCGTGGTAATGCCCAAGCAAACGGTAAACATTAGCGGCATTAGGGTAGCTTTTATCAAAGCTTAACTCATCGCGAATATACAGAGCAATTAGCAGGCAGGCCGCAATACTAAACGCAAAGCCGCCGATTTTAATAGCAGCATACATTTTTTGCTTGCGCAATTGCCTTAAAGCGACTTTTAAATAATTTTTGATCATGGCAGTGCTATTTAAAAAGGGGCTATGTTGTTTTAATTTTTCCGTACTGTTATAATTAGCCTGCATGGTTTTCTCCGGTTTAACCGGAGAGGGCGTTTCAACTGCAACCGCTGGTTGTCCTGTACCCTCCATATCTTTGATCTTTGCCTGGATCTTACCAAACAAAACCGAACCGTCACTCTTTGGCTTTTCCTCTCCATCATCCCACCATTTCGACATTAACCTTAGCTGGCTATGCAGCTCCGGGTTTTCGGCCAGCAAAGCGTTTAGCTCCTGCAACTCCTTTTCCGAAGCTTCATTAGCCAATTTCTTTGAAGCAAGGCTCCAAATGTGGTCATCCAAGTTCATCTCTCAAACGGGCGTTAGTTTATCAAAGGCAGTGCACAACTGTTATTTTCGAATAAAACATGTGCCATTTATACAAATATCTACATATCAAATACTTACACAAAAACACCCGTTATTACTGTACGAAAGCGTACATCTGGTGTCCGGTTTTAAGCAAGGTCATTCCTTAGCCTGAGCAGGCATGATAACACCAGCCACAACTGAACAGCTTTAACCAATCATTGGTGTTACCCCCCCCTCTTTAATTAAAAAGCTTATTTTCAATTATTTATTCAATAAAAATACGAATTGTGTTAACCCTGTTAACCCCCAAGCCATCCGGTTTAAACTCACAATTTCTCTACTCTCCCGTAACATAATCCTATCCCGTGCGTCATAGGTGATTTACGCACAAAACATTTTGGCTGGCAGGGTGTATATTTGAAAATTAACTATCCTTAACAGCTTGTAAAAAGCAAACTTTTTGTACTACATATGACTGATCGCAAACTAATTACAAAACTCATGCTGTCGTGTGTGCTTACCACAGCTATGGCAACCGCTTACGGGCAGCAAACCCCTCCACCAGAAAACCCGGCATTAAAAATCTACCGGGCTGCACCAACTAAAATCAACGATCTTATCCACACCAAGCTTGATGTGCGCTTCGATTACAAAAAACGCTACCTGTACGGTAAGGAATGGGTTACTTTGAAACCTCACTTTTATCCAACTGATAGCTTAAGGCTCGACGCTAAAGGCATGGACCTTAAAAATATCTCGGTAGTAAAAAATGGTAAAAATGTGCCGCTTAAGTTTACGTACCAGGACAGCCTTTCGGTAGCCATTAAACTGGACAAGGTTTACCGCAATAACGAAAGTTATACCATTTACATTGATTATACTGCCAAGCCCAATGAGCTGAAAGCTAAAGGCAGTGCAGCTATCAATGACGCAAAAGGTTTATACTTCATCAACCCCGACGGTACCGAAAAAGATAAACCAACCCAGATCTGGACACAAGGCGAAACCGAGAGCTCATCGGCCTGGTTCCCTACCATTGATAAGCCAAGCCAGAAAACTACTGAAGAGATCACGATGACCGTGCCGGCAAAGTACGTAACCTTATCAAACGGTAAACTAACCGCCCAAAAAACAAATGCCGATGGCACCCGTACCGATACATGGAAGCAGGAATTACCGCATTCGCCGTATTTGTTTATGATGGCTGTAGGCGATTTCAAGATCTATAAAGATAAGTGGAAAGATAAAGAGGTAAGCTACTACCTGGAGCCTAAATATGCGCCTTACGCCAAAGAGATCTTTGGTTTCACGCCCGAAGCTATCGACTTTTATTCAAAAACTTTAGGTGTTGATTTTCCATGGGTTAAATACTCACAAATTGTAGTACGCGACTACGTAAGCGGCGCTATGGAAAATACCTCGGCTACCTTACACGGCGATTACGTACAGGCTACCCACCGCGAACTGATAGACGCCAACTTTAGCAATGGCCGCAGCACTATTGTGCACGAGCTGTTTCATCAATGGTTTGGCGATTATGTTACTGCCGAAAGTTGGAGCAACCTTACCGTAAACGAATCGTTTGCCAACTTCAGCGAAACCATCTGGGCCGAACATAAATATGGCAAGGACGAAGCTGATGCGCATAACTATGCAGATATGCAAAGCTATCTCCGTTCGCAGGGAGCCAGTACTAAAAACCTGGTGCGTTTTTATTATGCCGATAAAGAGGACGTTTTTGACGCTGTAACCTACCAAAAAGGTGGCCGCATCCTGAACATGCTCCGCAATTATTTAGGCGATGCTGCATTTTATAAAGGACTTAACATCTATCTGAAAACTAACGCCTTCAAAAACGGTGAAGCCCAGCAATTACGTTTAGCATTTGAGGAGGCCAGCGGCCAGGACCTTAACTGGTATTTTAACCAATGGTATTATGGAGCCGGTCACCCGATACTGAACATCAGCTACAAATGGGACGAGGCAACTAAAACCGAAACCGTTTACCTGAAACAAACACAGGATGGCCAAACCTTTAAACTGCCAATGGCTATTGATATTTACCAGGGCGGTAAAAAAGTGCGCCATAAAGAGTGGATGAATGACAAGGTAGATTCTATTAGTTACCAACTGGCCGGCAAACCGGATCTGGTGAATGTTGATGCTGATAAGATCCTGCTTACCAAAAAAACTGATAACAAAACTATTGAAGAGTTTTCATTCCAGTATTTTAACGCTCCTAATTACCTCGACCGTTACGAGGCTATAGAAGCTGCTGCATCAGATCAAACCCGTCCGCAAGCACAAAAAATCCTGATCGCGGCTTTAAAGGATAAGTATTATGGCCTCCGCATTAAAACCATCAGGGCATTAAACCTCACTAAAGATGATGTGCGTAATGCAGCCCAGCCAATATTGATCGCATTAGCTCAAGCCGATAATAACACGCTTGTAAAAGCAGCTGCTATTACTGCATTAGGCAAATTGAAAGCAAGCGGTAATATGACTTTGTTTACCCAATCCATATCGAGCGAATCATACGCTGTACAGGGCGCGGCCTTAAACGCCATTGCACAACTTGACCCGGCCAAAGCATTAAGCTTAGCCAAAGGCCTTGAAAAAGACAACAAAGGCGCATTAACTACCGCTATCATGACTTTATATACTACTAATGGTAATGATGCCGAATGGCCGTTTGTTTACCATGCGTTTACCGAGGCAGGGATTCAGGAAAAATTCAATTCCCTTAAAAACTTTGCTGACATGACTGCCAAAGTAAATAAGCCAGAGTACGCTCAGCAAGGTATTGAAGAGCTTAAAAATGCCGGCATTAAATTTAAGGTTTACGGAGCAGCACCATTTATAGTAACCCAACTGGAAGGTATCAAAACCTCACGTACTACTATGAAAGACGATGCATCGGCAAAAGCTGCTGACGATGCTATCAAGGCTGTGAATGATGCCAAATAAGCAGAAAATCAAAGGCTTAAAGCTAAAAGCTTTATAGCTTTGTTCATTCACCTAAATACAAAAGGCCGCTCTTATCAAAGGCGGCCTTTTGTATTTAGCGTAAAGCGATGTGGTTGAGCTTAAGGCATAAAGCCAAAAGCGTTTTGAGTGTTAGCGTTATTAGCTTTGAGCTTTTTGCGTTCGGCTTTAAGCCTTCTGCTTTTAGCTTAAATTACTTTACTAGCGTACCAATATCTTCGCCTTTGGCAATTTTCATAAAGTTACCTTCCTTGTTCATATCAAATACAATGATAGGTAGCTTGTTTTCCTGGCAAAGGGTTATGGCGGTCATATCCATTACATTCAGGCCTTTATCATATACTTCCTGGAAGGTAATCTCGTCGTAACGGGTTGCACTTGGGTCTTTCTCCGGGTCGGCAGTGTAGATGCCGTCAACACGGGTACCTTTTAATACCACATCAGCTTTAATTTCAATGGCGCGTAATGAAGCGGCAGTATCAGTAGTAAAGTAAGGGTTACCAGTACCGGCACCAAAGATCACGATCTTGCCCATTTCCAGGTGGTGCATAGCGCGGCGACGGATATAAGGCTCACAGATCTGTTCCATTTTAATGGCTGATTGCAGACGGGTTTCCACACCAATGCTTTCTAAAGCATTTTGCAGCGCCATACAGTTAATCACTGTTGCAAGCATACCCATATAATCGGCCTGCGCACGTTCCATACCCGATTTTTCAGCACTTAATCCCCTGAAAATATTACCGCCTCCAACAACTACCGCAATCTCGATACCGGCATCATAAACGTTTTTAATGTCATGAGCATACTGCAAAACCTGGTTGTTATCAATACCATATTGCCTTGCGCCCATCAGCGATTCGCCCGAAAGTTTCAGTAATATTCTTTTGTATTTCATTTGGTGTGATTTGCTAATAATAGAAAAAGATGAAACCTGCTTTTGTTTATATCAAGAATTGATAAAGCTCTGTTCATACGGGAGTAGTTCGCCAAAAATAGCGAATAAATTTCAGTGTTAAAATTTTATGTTGTCTTTGTTAAAAAATCACCTTTTAGTATAGTCCCAAGCACTTCAAAATCAGCGTTAAAAATAACAAGGTCGGCATCAAAGCCTTTCTCTATTTTACCCTTTTTTGTTTGCGATGCTAACTCGGCGGGATATAATGAAGCCATATTTACGGCCTCAGCCAGGTCAATACCGGCCAATTTAACGCAATTTTCAACTGCTTTAAGCATGGTAAGGTTTGAACCTGATAAAGTACCGTCGGGCATGGTATACCTGTCGCCCCTTAGTTCATGTTGATAAGCTCCTTCTTTGGTTGAAGTAACGGCATCAGTGATCAGGAAAAGCTTGTCGCCAAGCTCACGTTTGGCGAGGCGGATCATAGCAAAATCAACATGGATACCATCAGCTACGATGCTGGTATATGGCCGCTCTTCAAAAATAGCGGGAATATAACCAGGCTCACGATGGTGCATGGATGGCATAGCATTAAACAGGTGGGTTACTGCCTGCACCGGTTTCTTTAAAAATGATTTGCCTTCGGCATAGGTAGCATTACTATGGCCGGATGATATGATAACACCCTGCTCATATAAATAATCTATCACCTCCTGATCCTGCAGTTCGGGCGCAATGGTGATCATCTTGATAACACCATCAGCTTTTTCAAGCCAGCCTTTAACCTCAGTCAAAGTAGCCTTTTTGATAAACTTTTCGGGGTGAGCGCCCTTTTTTGCAGGGTTTAAATAAGGCCCTTCCAAGTGCAATCCCCAGAAAGCCCCCCTGCTTTTTTGGCTATAGATCTTAGCCGCTTCAATACCAGTTTCCACAATTTCATTGGTATTGGTGCCGATAGTAGCAAACACGCCAATGGTGCCCTGGTTCAGCAGGTCATTCTCCAATTGTTCAAGCGCCTCAACGGTAGGTGTACCGGCAAAAAGCTTACCGCCGCTGCCGTAGATTTGCAGATCGATAAATCCCGGAGCAAGGAAGGCACCGTTGAGGCTTTTCTTTTCAGCATCCGCCGGAATAGCGCTTTCGTCTATAACATCAATGACAGTACCGTTTTCAATTAAAACGGCTTTACCTTCGGTGATGGTGCCGGCTGAAATGAGTTTGAGGTTGTAAAGGGCGAGAACAGGCATGATTCTTCGTTTACGTCATTGCGAGGCACGAAGCAATCGCGAACTCTACAGATTGGCTCTGCATATCGGGGATTGCTTCGTACCTCGCAATGACGGGGTTGATTAAAAACAACAGGGCAAAAAAAATCCCCCGATTTTCATCGGGGGATAATATGATTAAGCTCCTAAAGCTACCCGCTTGAAGGCGGTTACTGTAAGGCCTTTTTCAACCGAGTCAAGGAATTGTGAAATGCTCTTAGACGAATCTTTCACAAACTCCTGGTTTAACAGGGTTGAGTCTTTGTAGAATTTATTCAGTTTACCTGCAGCAATTTTTTCAACCATTGCTTCTGGTTTACCTTCTGCACGGATCTGCTCTTTAGCAATTTCAAGCTCACGCTCAATTACTGAAGCGTCAACGCCATCTTTATCCAAAGCGATAGGATTCATAGCAGCAATTTGCATAGCTACGTCTTTACCGGCTTCTTCTGCACCTGCGCCATCAGCGCTTAAAGCTACCAATACACCTAAACGGAAGTTACCGTGGATGTAAGCAACAACCTTTTCGCCGTTAACAACTTCATATTTAGATACACCGATTTTTTCGCCGATTTTGCCGGTTTTTTCGATGATCGCATCACCGATTTTAACGCGGGCAGTTTCAACGTCGATTTCAAGGGCGTAAAGCTCTTCAATTGAAGCTGGTTTTGCTTCAACAGCTTTGTTAGCAATTTCATTTGCAAAAGCGATGAACTCAGCGTTTTTAGCTACGAAGTCAGTTTCGCAGTTAAGCTCGATGATAACACCGGTTTTAAAATCTTCAGAAGTACGTGCAATAACAACACCTTCGTTTGATTCCCTGTCCTGACGGCTTGCTGCAACTTTAGCACCTTTTTTCCTTAAAAAATCGATAGCTGCTTCAAAATCACCGTT
This sequence comes from Mucilaginibacter sp. SG538B, assembly GCF_013376065.1. Classification (NCBI taxonomy): domain Bacteria; kingdom Pseudomonadati; phylum Bacteroidota; class Sphingobacteriia; order Sphingobacteriales; family Sphingobacteriaceae; genus Mucilaginibacter; species Mucilaginibacter sp. SG538B. The sequence goes on along the minus strand of NZ_JABMJI010000004.1, from coordinate 157,576 downwards.
AGTTTCGGTTAATGCTTTTTTGCAATCCATCATACCGGCACCGGTTTGCTGGCGCAGTTTGTTTACGTCGGCTGCAGAAATTTGTACTGTAGACATGTTTTTTTGAGTTTTAAGATTTTTTATATCGGGTTACAAGTTACCGCTATGGTATTATGCTACTGTAACCTGCAACTATTTTTAATATTAAAAATCCTCCCTGATGCTTTTAACGGAATCAGGGAGGCTTTAAATATTTGTTCCTTGTTCCCCCTTCAGGGGGTTAGGGGGCTTATTCTTCTGTTTCAGCAGCCGGAGCTTCAGCTTCGCCTTCAGCAGCTACTTCAGCAACTTTACGGGTTCTTTTACCGCCTTCGTTAACTTCAGGAGCATCAGCTTTAGCTTTTGCAGCTACTGCTTCTTTTTCAGCTTCGTCTTCTTTCTCGCGTTTGCGCTCATCTAAACCTTCTTCGATAGCTTTGATGATGATGCTGGTGATCAAAGAGATTGATTTTGTAGCGTCGTCATTCGCAGGGATCGGGAAGTCGATGTTTGAAGGGTCAGAGTTGGTATCAACCATAGCAAATGTAGGGATGTTCAACTTTAATGCTTCTGAAACCGCGATATGCTCTTTCTTAACGTCGATCAGGAATAAAGCAGCCGGTAAACGGTTCAGATCAGAGATACCACCTAAAAGGGTTTCTAATTTGATACGCTCACGCTGAATCATCAGACGCTCTTTTTTAGAAAGGTTGCTGTAAGTACCGTCTTTAGTCAATTTATCGATGTTTGACATCTTTTTGATTGACTTACGTACAGTAGCAAAGTTAGTTAACATACCACCTAACCAACGCTCGGTGATGTATGGCATGTTTACACTTTTTGCATAATCAGCAACGATATCTTTCGCTTGTTTCTTTGTAGCTACGAATAATACCTTACGGCCTGATTTTACAATTTGTTTTATAGCTGCAGCAGCTTCTTCAACCTTAGTTAAGGTTTTATTTAAATCGATAATGTGGATACCGTTACGCTCCATGAAAATGTACTGTGACATTTTCGGATCCCATTTGCGGGTAAGGTGACCAAAGTGTACACCAGCGTCCAGTAAATCCTGATAAGTTGTTCTTGCCATTTTGTTGTCCTCCTTTGATTAACGTTTACTGAATTGGAATCTCTTACGTGCTTTCCTGCGACCTGGTTTTTTACGCTCAACCATACGGTCATCGCGGGTCATTAAGCCTTTAGCACGTAATGCCGGTTTCTTTTCAGCATCAAGTTCAACAATAGCTTTAGCGATAGCTAAACGAACGGCTTCTGCCTGTCCTTTTACACCACCACCTGCAACGTTTGCTTTAACATCGTATTTTCCGGTGCTACCAGAAACCTCAGTGCTCTGAGTTACGATATATTGCAATGGCAAAGTAGGGAAATACTCTTTGTAATCTTTACCGTTAACGATGATCGCACCATTTCCTTCTGTAAGGTAGATGCGGGCAACGGCTGTTTTTCTTCTGCCTGAAGTGTTAGTTGTTGGCATTTTTTTTCTCCTTAAAAATTAAAAATTAAATGGCTGTTGGGTTTTGCGCTGCATGAGGATGCTCAGCACCTGCATATACATGCAAATTGCCGAATAATGCTTTACCCAAACGATTTTTAGGTAACATACCACGTACCGCTTTCTCGATGATGCGGGTTGGATGTTTCGCCAATAACTCCTTAGGAGAAATAAAACGCTGACCACCTGGATATCCAGTGTAACGAACATAAACTTTGTCGCTTAGTTTGTTGCCGGTCAGTTTTACCTTGTCTGCGTTGATAACGATCACATTATCACCACAGTCTACGTTTGGGGTGAAATCAGGCTTGGTTTTACCACGGATGATCATTGCGATCTTCGTAGACAAGCGCCCCAAAATCTCGCCTTCGGCGTCAACAACAACCCATTGTTTGTTAACGGTTTTTTTGTTGGCTGAGACAGTTTTGTAACTTAACGTATTCACTTGCTTTAAATTAAATTGTTTAAACGTTTATTATACCCCGTATTTTCGGGACTGCAAAGATAGGGTTAATTATCTTATTAGCAAATAGATTTTAAGGAAAAGATTGCGACTGGACTGATGGAGTGTCTGAACCGGAATTTAAGGGGGGGGGCGAAGATTGTCAGGATTTTATTTTGTCTGAACCCGAACTTGTTGAATTTTCGGAATAGTCAAAATTTTAGGAATTCGAAAAAATTCAATAATTCGTTTAATTCGAGTTCAGACAACTACCAGAATCCGATAAACCCGGTTCAGAAAAAATCTGTGTAATCAAAAATCAATCGGTGTAATCCCAATAAAAAAATCCGACATCCAACATCCGAAATCTCAAATCAAAATAATGGTGTTGCCTGCGGCCCGGGCTATACGTTCATACGCCTGCAGGCATTACGCGCATGGCCGGTATCCACTTCTATCCCTAACACAGAAAACACATCCGGAATGCTATATGAGTATGATGCTTTACCTTCTTAAATCTACTAAATCAGTTCTCCAATTACTTAGCTAAAGCAAAATCCAATACCTCATCAGCATGTGTTAGCGGGTTATCCTTTACCATAAAGTCTGGCATTACCGGGTGTTGATCATTAGTATTACCATTGGCCCTGATAAATTGCTTGGTTGAAGTAGTAAACGTAAACCCGGTGTTAGGCAGTTTCAAAAAAATCAGTTCACCATAATCATTGGCCGGTTCGCCTGATGGTTCACCGACCAATGTAGCCAGCTTATAATCCTGAATGGTATTGGCCAGCATGTTGGCACTTGAAAACGTATGCGGGCCAATCAGCACCAAAACGTTCCCTTTGAATAACAAATCATTAAATGTTGACCGGGCAGGTTTATCACCGCTATTTGATATAGTAGTACCATTAATGGCATTAAAATAATAAGCCATCGTTTGTGGCCCTTCTCCTTTTAACTTTTCATTAAGCTGATCTTTGTACTCCTGGCTTACTTTCCACTTTACACCTCCTGCCATCCGGAAAGGCTTATCGGTAATATAGCCTAATAACATTTCGGCTAATGCCGAATTACCTCCCCCATTTTTTCGCAAATCGATGATCAGCACCTTGGCTTGTTTGTTTTTAATGGAAGTAAAGCACGAATCTAAAAACCGTTTAAATACAGCCGGTTCAGCTGTAAGTGTATTCAATGCCAAATAGGCTTTATCCGTATTCAAAAAATCAAATTGATGATCTGCAATTGGTTTAATCTTAGGCAGGTCTTTCGCTCTTGCAGCAATATTGCTTCTGAAATCTGCCCATGAAACCGGGTTTACTACTGCACTATCTACCTGGTTGTTGCGCAGGTAACGGATATGCCATGGCCCGTTTACTCCATACAGATGCAAATACACGATGAGGTTACGACAGATATCAAGAGCTTTATATTGCGGCAGACCGCCCGCATAACCACCCAGCTTACCCATCAATTTCTCTGTAGCAATTCCATTGATGCTGATGATGGCATCGCCCGGCTTTAGTTTATCTTCCAAGGAAGCATCAAGCCTCACAATAAACCCTGTACCGTTAAACTCTCTTATCAGTACCGGAAATAAAAGATTTCCCCCAGCCTTCAATTCGTCAACTAACGATTCGGGATAGTTAAACACACTATGCCCTTCATTCAATGCGCCTATCAGCCCTGCCATAATTGGCCACGCCTCTTTCGCTGTCATACCATCGTGCAGGCTGGCAAGCACCCTATCAGTGAGCCGCGAATAGGAAGCCTTACTTATGCTGTGATACATATCAGGATGCACGTCGGCAACCGTGGCAACCAGGTATTTTACATCTTCGGCTAACTGATGTTTTGAGTAGTGTTTTTCTGTAGCAAGAGTATCCTGTTTTTTTGCAGATAAGCCAACAACAGGCAACACCATTATTAGTAATAAGAGTAAAGGCAGCTTCATATCAAACATGATGCACAAAATAGCAAATTGGTTGCAAGCAGCTTCTTAATTGCTTGTAATTAGTTATTGGTCAGACGGCCGGCACTTATGGAATTTTTATTTTGTAATAAGTTTTTTACATTCAGATGATATAAATATATTAGCAGGAACACTAATTAATTCCTGAATAATTGGCTCCCGCTGCTTACCGGCTCACCTTAACCTTGATTGTACTTTTAAGTACCTGCAAGTTGTTTGCCCAAACCCTGGCCGATCCGGTTGATTCGTTACAAACACAGGTAGACGCCAATGGAATCTTAGCTTCCATATTCAGCGGCAAAAGCAGCAAACCTGCCGCAGCTACCGAACAGCTACGAAATCGTACCTATTGGTCGGTATTACCATCGGCAGCTTACAACCCAAGCGTGGGTTTTGCCGTTGGGGTTATCTCATCAGGAGGAAAATACTTTGGTGATCCTTCAACTACAACACTTTCGGTAATTAATGCCGGCTTTTACCTGTCAACAAGCGGGCTCTCTACTTTTGAGTTTAAACAAAACGCTTTTTCGGCTCAAAACAAGTGGAACCTGCAGGGCACTGTACAAATAGGGAAAACCGTTGCCATGGACAACGGCCTCGGCACCGGCAGGCGCAGTTTTGGTGAAGGCAGCTTTTTCATGAACAATACCCACTTTGAAAACAATCCGGATGCCTTCCCTATCCGTTATGTATACATCAAAGCCAATGAGCGCATCTACCGTAAACTGGCACATCATATATATGTAGGTGCCGGGCTAAGCTTTAATTATTACAGCCATATAGATGATGACCGCAAGGATATCCCCATATCAAAAACTCATAACTACCGCTATAGTATCCGTAACGGCTTTCCTGTTAACTCGTACCAGGCTAATGGCTTGTTGTTCAATTTCCAGTTCAATAACCGCGACCAGCCTAACCGCCCGTTCAGGGGTATTTATGCCGATATAGTTTTTCGGAGCAACCAAACCTGGCTGGGAAGCAACCGCAATGCCATGCAGGTAAAGTTTGAGTTCAGGAAGTACTGGAGCCTGTCATCAACTCACCCCGAACATGTTTTTGCGTTGTGGCACTGGTCAAACTATTTATTAAGCGGGGCACTGCCCTACCTTGAACTGCCCGGCACCGGCAGCGATGCTTATGGCCGCATTGGCAGAGCATTTATTATAGGTAGGTTTAAAGGCATGTCGTTTGTATACAATGAGGCCGAATACCGCTTTCCGCTAACAAGCAATAAGTTGCTCAGCGGTGTTGCCTTTGTCAATGCCGAAACGGCTAACAACCAGCAACGCATAAAACTATTCAGGTATTGGGAGCCCGGTGGCGGAGTGGGCTTGCGACTGTTGTTTAATAAATACACGCGCTCTAATCTATGTATTGATTATGCCAGGGGAACTTATGGTTCAAGTGGGTTCTTTTTGGGACTTAACGAGGTATTTTAACTATAAGCAGGCTACGATGATGGTTATACCGTTATAATTGGTGTCATTTTTGTGCTGAAATTGCCTGAACAAGCAATCTACCATAAATGCGCACTCCGTTAACCTCACAACTACTCGGCGACCTGATTGAAAAAGGCTACGAATATGTATTGGTAAAGATCAACCTGAACCAACAGCAAGATGAGGCTGTCGACATAACACTTGTACCAATAAAAGAAAAACCGGAATTAAATAAATTACCAACAGGCTTTGAAACTTTTTACCGCATCACCCGCGAGCCCATGCAACTGGTTTGTGGTGTCGACAATACCAGTATTTTCATCGAATATCAAACCTTTGGTGACACTATAACCAGCCAGGACCTTTTCGACGACACTTATTTTAGGATGAGCGAGGAATTTTTCAGGCAGGTGTTGGACAGCCTGGAAGATTACGCGGTGATCACTACAGATAAAAATGGTGACGTTAACAGCTGGAATACCGGTGCCCAAAAAGTGCTTGGCTACACCGAACAGGAAGTATTAGGCCTAAGCGCCCGGATTTTTTTTACTCCCGAAGATATTGCCGAAGGTAAACCTGAAGCCGAATTAAAAAAAGCGCTGAGCCGGGGCAGAGCTATCGATGAGCGTTATCATGTACGCAAGGACGGCACACGCTTTTGGGGCAGCGGGCTGGTTTTCCCGCTGTTTGATGAACAGCACAATCATCGTGGTTTCACTAAAATCATGCGTAATCAACGGGAAGAACAGCGATCAAAAGAGCTTGGCATATAAAACAAAAGAGGTGCTCAAATGAACACCTCTTTTGTTTTATATCTTTTCGGGAAAAAGGATTAAGCATTATAGCTTACACCGTGATCTTCTTCTACCTGTGGGTTAATGAATGGTGAACCTTTGGTAAAGCAACCTACAATTAAAAGGTAAGCACCAAAAATCAATTGCGGAGCTACCAATTTATCAGAAAAAGCATAAACCCATGGTGAACAAAATAAAAATGATCCCATAATTACATCACCAACATTATGCATAACCATCGGAAATTGCTTAATAAAGCCCATTTCGTTTTTAGCGAAGATAGCCATGATCAACTGTAACCAACCAATGATCAAAGGCAGGAACAAAGCAGCACCGCCAACATGAAGTGTATCAAACGTCCATAATGATGAAATCATTAACAGGGCTACAACGTAGTTTAAAAATCCGTAAGTTTTTGTTGAGATGAAGCCTTTCATTTTTAGCTTATTTATAAAGTATCAGTAAAATGATTTATATCTAAATTTTGTGCCAAAGGTAAACATTTGCACGGCTTAAGCACAGTAAATTTAAAAAAATTGAATTGCGTGGCAATCAATTAGCTACGAGGTCACGAAACAGCTGAATATGCCAGCTATCTTTAAACGGCACCTCCCATTTAGTTTCAAGCTCGGTTAAATTTTGCACCAGGTTGTTGTAAACAACCGTTTCCTTATTGATGCTACCATCTTTCAGCTTAGCCTCAAAATCATGGCGTGGCAGTGAGAGCACTTCCTCTCCTTCGCGATAAGCCAAATTGAACCTGTCGAAAAGATTGATGCCTAAATGTTGCTGTACCTGCTGCATAAAATGAACCGATTTATCGATAGAGCACCCGCTGGCACCTGCCTGGCTTTCATCAACAATCAATATAAAAAAACGGTTATACCTCACCTCGCCTTTGGCTTTCAGCTGGTTGTTGTGTGCTGTCCAGTTGGTGGTGAACCTGTCCAGCTCGGGCTGTATCTGCTGCACTTCCAGATCGGTTAATTTCCTGTCCGACTGATAGATCCAAACTCTTGACTGTGGAGAAAATTTCATTTCCAAAAATATCAATTTATTAACTTCGGGTTACATTTTGTTGTCATGAAAATATCAATTCTGCCATCAATTGGAAAAACTGCGCTCATTACATCAATTTTAGCCTTTATTGCGCTAAATTACGGTTTTAAAGCCGAAATGAGCGAACAGGAATGGTTAAACTGGAGCAATAAATGCCTCACCAACTCATTCAACCCTGCACCCGATATTAACCTTAAAAAGTGGGAGCTTAACCTTACTAACGATTATTTTTTACGTTTAAGGAAAACTTATCAACAGGGCAAGCAGGAATATTTTTCTTTCAACTTGCACCGTTTAACCAATGTTGATTATGTGGGCAGCGACACCACAGGTACAGTAAAATTCAATACCCAAACCGATGATATCATTGTACAAACCTATGAGGATCCCAATGGCAATATCGACTCAATGGCCACTACATTTGATTTACCGGTACATAACATGAGCTCCACCAAATTTGACAGTCTGAAGAGCGCGTTGCATTATTTCAGGACAAAAGGTTTATAAACCATTAGCCCTAACCGTGATCTCGGCAATATCCAGCACCTTTATCTCCTGTTCCTTATCCTGATTTTTTACGCCATCAGTAAGCATTGTCATACAAAACGGACAGGCGGCGGCTACCACCTGTGCTTTGACTTCTATAACATCGGCAATCCGCTCTATATTGATATCCTTTTTGCCTGGTTCAGGTTCCTTAAACATTTGCGCGCCGCCCGCACCACAGCACAGCCCGTTTGATTTGCAGCGTTTCATTTCCACCAATTCGGTATCCAGTATTTCAAGTGCCGCACGTGGCGCTTCGTAAACATCATTTCCCCGGCCCAAATAACAGGGGTCATGATAAGTGATCCTTTTCCCCTTAAAACTTTCGCCACCTTCGGCTTTCAGCTTACCGGCATCAATTAACTGTTGAATAAGTTGCGTGTGATGGATCACCTCATAATTGCCGCCCAGGCCGGGATACTCATTTTTTATGGTATTAAAACAATGCGGGCAACCGGTAACTATTTTTTTGATGTTATAACCATCCAGCACCTGGATATTCATCATGGCCTGCATCTGGAACAGGAATTCATTTCCCGCACGCTTGGCAGGGTCGCCGGTGCAATTTTCTTCTGTACCTAACACTGCGTAGCTAATACCCACATGCTGCAATATCTTACAGATATCGCGGGTAATTTTCCGGGCACGCTCATCAAAGCTACCGGCACATCCTACCCAAAACAAAATTTCAGGCTCCTTACTCTGTGCAGCCATTTCGGCCATGGTAGGGATGGCCAATGGTTCATTGTTCATAGCTCATGGTTTTATTTATGGTCGATAGTCCATGGACCATTGTTAATTATTTTTATTTCCCTTCACAGCCATGATCTATAAACCATTAACTATGATCTGTAAAACTATTCCTCCGCCCAGTTAAATCTGTCGGCCTGGCTGTACTTCCATGGGGCGCCGTTGTTTTCTACGTTACCGAACATATTATTTAAACTTGCCGGGGCCTGCGATTCTTCCATTACAATATAACGGCGCATTTCTGTTATGATCTCCAGCGGATTGATGTTCACCGGGCAAGCTTCCACACAGGCATTGCAACTGGTACAAGCCCAGAGCTCTTCGCGGGTAATGTAATTGTCAAGCAATGATTTATCATCCTGATGGTCTTTACCGTGCTTATCAATGTTATTGCCGACTTCCGTAATCCGGTCGCGGGTATCCATCATGATCTTGCGCGGCGACAGCAGTTTGCCGGTAATGTTAGCCGGGCAAACCGAGGTGCACCTGCCGCATTCGGTGCAGGTATATGCCTCCATCAGGTTTTTCCAGGTAAGGTCGGTTACATCCTTTGCACCAAAACGGGCGGGATCGCCATTATTTTCGGGAACGAATGATGGATCAAGCATGGCTTTGACCTCATTAGTAACCGATGCCATATTGGTAAATTTCCCTTTAGGGTTCAAGTTTGAATAGTACGTATTGGGGAAAGCCAACAGGATATGAAAATGCTTTGAATATGGCAGGTAATTTAAGAAACACAAGATTCCAACAATATGAAACCACCAGCAAACACGCTCGGTAATTACCAATGCCGAAGCGCTACCAGGCAGTAACGGCGCCAGCAATGAACTCACCGGAAAGCTTCCGGCTGTAACGTAATGACCAAAATGCAGTAATTGTAATTTATAATCGGCCGCATTCATGGTCAGGAAAGCGGTCATGAGCAAGATCTCAGTAATAAGGATGTAATTAGCGTCAGATTTTGGCCAGGAGGTCATTTCTGTACCGGTAAACCTTTTAAGATGTACAACATTGCGCCTGCACAGGAAAACGATACATGCCGTAAGTACCAGTACTGCAAGCATCTCGAAACCGCCTATTAAAAAACCATACAAACCACCAAGAGGATGTGAAAAGATGCGGTGCGAGCCAAAGATCCCATCAATCATGATCTCCAGCACTTCAAGATTGATGATAATAAAACCAATATAAATAAAAAAGTGCATTACCGCCGCTACGGGGCGTTTAACCATTTTTGTTTGCCCAAGGGCAATTTTGGCCATTACTTTCCAGCGCAGGGCCGGCTGGTCGTTACGCTCCGTGTCTTTACCCAGCAAAATATTGCGCCTGATTTTAGACACGTTCTTGCCAAAGAAGTAAACGGCAACCGCCAGGATGATAATAAATATAAGCTGAGCAATCATTATGCGTGCATAGTATTTTTCTCAAAGTTAAATGAATTGTTTAAAGCTCAAAATGTTTTGGGATTGAAAAAATATTTGAAAATTAATTAGCTGATTACCTGCACAATTATTTAAAACCAGCGGACGAACAGAAACTTTTTTCAAAAAAAAGTTTTCAAACATAAAAAAAAGGCTACATTTGCACTCCCCAAACACGGGAACGGTTTGGTACCATAGCTCAGATGGTAGAGCAAAGGACTGAAAATCCTTGTGTCACTGGTTCGATCCCAGTTGGTACCACCCTCAAAAGCTTCTTAGAATTCTCTAAGAAGCTTTTTTTATGCCTTAAAACTGCTATTGGAAGCTATAAATGCGGTTTTTAATAAAATCTTGTTAATTACTCTTTTGTTTTGCTTGTCTGTTACATTCCTGTCTGTTTCGTGTTTTCTACTTGTTTTGAAGGTTATTTGGCGCACTTTTGGCGCATTTTTTTAAGTGAATGAATTATGATGCCCATCCACGCTTATAGCAATCAAGTGCAAGGAGGAACGGAATAAAGGAAAGGTTGTGTACAGGCTTGTGTTTATGCCGTAGTTCCTTGCCACGCTTCAGCAGCTATAAGTAACTTTGCTTATAATTCATTATCACTCTAATTTAACTATTTCCCTTTTAATACGAGCGATTGCACTCCTCTTTTCCCTTCAACCACACATCAATTGATCAATCCAACCATCTAACAATTTATCACTTTATACGGGAATGTAAAAGTCTGGATTGGGTATTGAATTAGTCAATCCATCAAATAGAGAGAATTAACCTTTATAGGGGTACTTCAAAGTTTGGATTGATAGATTGAGAATTGAATATGCCAATCCAAAGAAATAGTAAAATACCCTTTATAAGGGGAAGTTAAATTGTTGGATTAATTGATGTTCAACTTTAAAAGTTAATCCTGGAAGTTGAGGCTGGCCGTTCAACCAGTTTCACTTAAAAGGTAAGCCTTGCAGTGGCATTTATGGCTATCTTTTGAATGCTTTATGGATTTGTACGTTCAAGTCTTTTTTTCTTTCCTTGCTCTATCAATCTTTGTGTTCTTTTTTTCAAATACTCTGAATATTTCAAATAAACATATAGACTTCTTTTTAAAAAATTCATTAACAAGCTTTTAATAATTCACTAACAAATTGTTTATGATATATATTATTTGTAAGTTTATGTAACCAATTGCATTATTTATGGTGATAAAATTTTAGGCATTATTTTGTCTTTACCTGACTCTTTTACCAAGAAGTTGTCGCCCGCCAAATAAAAACCACTGCCAGACGAAATAAAGCCTTATATCATATTAAACCTTAAGCATTATGAATAAGATTTTAGTTTTCGCAGCTTTATTTAGCTTCTTGATCTTTGGATGCAAGAAAAAAGAGAAGTCGTCCGAGGCAGGCCTTTCGGGTGTATATGAACTTGAAAAACAAGTGCTTGATCGAGGAGGCAAAGACTCTGTTATTAAACGAACGCAAATTAAAATCTACACAGATCATAACTATTTATACGCCAGTATCGTTCCTGATTCATCTGTTGGGTTTGGTGTGGGCACTTATACACTCGACTCTGCTAACCGACTTAAGGAACATAGTATTTACACCAGCAGAGCGCTCGACTCATCCCTAACGTATAATCTTGAGGTTACAAAAAAACCGGATGGTTATACCCAAGTCATCCCCGACTTTGCCACGGTAAAAGGTGTAAAATATGCATTGAAGGAAGAATATAAAAAATTCCCGTCAGCGGATAGCTCAGTGCTTGACGGCTTGTGGAAAATGGAAAGAACCTATACAATAAAAGGCAAAGACACAATCTCAACTGACGTAACGCAGTATAAAATATTCTGGGAAGGGCATTTTATTTTCGTCCACAGGCTTGCTCAAAATAAGGAAAAAACCATCTTTAAAAATGGGTTTGGCACCGGGGTATTTACTTTTAGTAATGATACGCTTAGGGAAGAAGAGCAAATATCAAACTACCGGCTTCTTCAGGGTAATAAATTTACCGTTAAAGTTACGATGAATGGCCATGACGAATATACCCAGGTGATTAATAGTGCCACAAATGGCCAATCTATAGAAATCTACAAGCGAGTCAAATAAAAATTCTTTATTTAACCTTGTGGCGCTGGCTCACTCCCTGTTGGTACCACAGAAAAAGAAATCCTCTAAGTTAACGCTAAGAGGATTTTTTGCTTCTTGCAAATATCAATCTATTTTCAATAACTTTGTATTTCAAAGTGCTTTTATGAACATAAATTACAGGTAAACATGCCGATTTCTACCACGCTCGACCAATTGCATTACCAGGCAAAAGGAAATAAATGGATGCAGCTTTTTGCTACTTTTAACAGGATAATGCTGGCGGCTGGTTTTTTTATTGCCGGTAGTGTTAAAATTATGGGGGAGCGGTTCGCCAGCGGTTTATCGACCAATCAACCGATGGGCCATTATTTAGAAGCGTTGCACCATACAGGTTATTATTACACTTTTATTGGTGTTCTGCAGGTTGCAGCAGCTATCCTGTTATTGATTCCCCGTACCCGGCTCCTCGGGGCGTTAATCTATTTTCCGATTATACTGAACATCTGCATACTGGCCTACGCCGTCAGGTTTGAAGGCACCCGCATCACCACCTTAATGGTACTTGCCAACTTATATTTGCTGGGGTGGGATTATGACCGTTTAAAATTCATTTTGCCATTCAAGCAAAAAAACAGCCATACAACGCAACCTGAAATACGAAATAACAAGTTTCCGTTCGTGTTTTTTGGAGGCGTTTTTGCAACAATAGCCGCAGTAATAGTAATTAACCAGTTCGTATATGATATCCGACCGGGCAATTCATTAATGGAATGCAATAATGGGTGTGCTGGAAATGCCAAGCCGGAGGCTTGTAAAGTTTTTTGCGACTGTGTACACAATCTGGGCAAACCACTGGACAGTTGCCTGGCTCAGTATGATAAAGCTCCGGGTAAAACTATCCAGACATCAGGCGTGGGCAATGCAAAACATAGCAGGTGAGCAAGGATATGCTATTTTCTCATTGCCTCTCCATGGGTGTTGTGTAGCCGGCGATTTGTATGTAATAATATTGGGGTAATTAGATCCTTTTTTTGGACCAGATTTGTCGCTTTAGCCGTATTTTTGAATATGCGGCACCCTTTTTTGAGGATATCGCAAGGCTTCGACAACAATATGCCAACCGGTATGAAAAAGAAAACGGAAAAGAAGTATATAATTAAAACATGGCGAACCATGAAACGCCATCTCCGCTCTTTTGTCAAAAACGACGAACAGGAAGATTTGCATCGTTTTCGCACCGGGGTAAAAAAACTACGGGCGCTTTTGATCTTGGGAGACAGCGCGGCAGAGGACGTTACGCTGGAGAAACGCTTCAAACCTGTTCGTAAGATATTTAAACAGGCCGGCGAAATCAGGAATGCTTATATAAACCAGGAACTGGGCAAGGCAGTTGGTGAAAACACCGATTTTATCCGGGAGCAACAGCAGATTATGAAAATCACCACCCGGAGATTTAACGCCGATAAGGATCAGCACAGCGCCTGGCTCCGAAAAACACGCCGCAGCCTGCTGAAGTGGATCAGGCCGATCAGTAAACATCATCTCTCCTTGTATTACAGGCAACAACTGGAAATCATTGCTACAACCATAAACCCTCCCCGTTTTAATGAGGAATTGCATACCTGCCGTAAACAACTGAAGGTACTGCTTTATAATTACCCTCTGGCCGGCCCGGAACTGGACCTCCCTTTTAATGAACCTTATCTTGACCAGGTACAAGCAGCCATCGGCGATTGGCATGACAATGAACTGGCCATCGCACTTCTTTTAACCACTGCGGATACCCCGAACAGCAAAGAGACACTCAAAGGACTAAAGAAACAGGCCACCGTGCTTAAAAGACAACTCACCAGGCTCACCCGGAATTTCCGCGAACAGGCAAGCCCTCCGGCCGTAATTTAACCAGAAGGGAAAAACTATAACTTCAAAACCTTTTCTTCTTCTTTTTTTTGGAGGTGGCCATTAACGCTGCTTCGTTTTTTTAGCGGTAACACGAAGAAAAAAGTCGATCCCATGCGGGGTTCACTTTCCACCCAAATGCGGCCCCCATGCCGTTCAATGATCTCTTTGGTAATGTATAACCCCAAGCCCAGGCCAGTAATGCTCCTGTTTACATCTTTTGCACGATAAAACTGACTGAATATGTGGCTGATATTTTCCTCATTGATGCCCATACCATAATCTTTAACAGATACCTGAATTTCCGTTTCTGACCTTTTTGCTGATACTTCAATTCTATCAGATTCCGGCGAATATTTGATCGCGTTGGTGACCAGGTTGGTTAGCACCTGATCCAGCCTCATTTTATCCCCTTCTAAAATCATTTCTCCGCTTTCGTCAAAATAAATTTCATGTGATGTGTATGCTTCTCGGATAGCTTCAAGGTTTTCTTTGATAAGCCCCGTAAAATCAAATTCTTCAAAATAAAACTGCAATTTTCCGGATTGGATTTTTGAGATATCAAACAAGTCGTTGATCAGGGCATTCAGCTTTTTTAACTGGGTTATTGCTTTTGCAACAAAAGGCCGGTTTACATCAATTACCTTTCGTTCCAGCAGTTGTAAAAAACCGCTCATAGAAGTGAGAGGTGTTTTCAATTCATGGGAAGCCAAAGCGATAAATTCATCTTTTTTCTGACTCAGCTCCTTTACTTCTGTAAACAGCCTGGAATTATCGAGTGCCACTGCCGCCTGGGAAGCCAGGCTAACCACGATGTCTTCATGCTCTTGCATGAAGACCCCGGCTTCCGGGTGACCAAAGAATAAGCCACCAATAATATTGCCTGAACTGCTTATAACCGGCACGGCCAGGTAGCTTACTACCGGCAGATGCCCCTCGGGCATTCCAAAATGCGGTGCATTTCGTCCATACCTGGGGTCTTTCGTTATATCATCTACCCTTAGTACGCCTTCACCGCTAAATGTGCGATGGAAAACTGCTGTATTCCGGGGCATTCCGAAATTTTCAAATGCCTCTTTTGGTGCGCCCGACAAAGAGTACAACATATAGGCTTCGCCGTCCTGATTGATGGTATTATAAAAAAATGCGCCAAAAGCGGCACCGGTAATCTGTGTAGTGGCATCCGTTACTTTTTGCAGGATAGATTCGGTATCAAGTTTCTCTGAAATGGCTTTCCCTATAGTATTCAGGATCTTCAGTTTTGCCGCCTGGTGTCGGATGGCCGTTTCGGCTTTCTTTGCGGCTGTAATATCTCTGGCAATCTTTGATGCGCCAATAATGGTTCCATGCCGGTCCTTTACCGGTGAAACAGTAAGGGATATATCAATGGCGCTTCCATTTTTGTGCAGCCTAACGGTTTGGAAATGATCAACTTTATTACCGTTCCTGATGTTTTCAATGATAACATCTTCTTCGGAAAGCCTGTCGCGAGGAATAAGAATAGATATATGTTTACCGATAGTCTCTCTTTCCTGGTAACCAAATATCTTTTCGGCACCACCGTTCCAGGTAGTGATAATCCCGTTAAGGGTTTTGCTAATAATGGCATCATCAGAATTTTCAACAATTGCAGCCAGCATGCCTCGCTTCTCTTCTGTCTCTTTTTCGTGGGTCACATCACGCATAATGTGAGATGCTCCAATTACTTCCCCCTGTTCATCCCTTATTGGCGAAATAGTAAGTGATACCGGAAAATCAATCTGTAGCTTACTGCTGCGGACAGTATATAAGTGATTTATTCTTTCACCTGACCATACACGTTCAAGAATAGCCAGTTGTTCCTGACGGACACTTTCGGGGATCAGGGTAAGGATGTTCTGCCCTAACAACACCGGGGCCGGGCAGCCAAACATTTTTTCAGCAGCCGGATTACAATTTAAAATAATATAGTCAAGATCGTGGCTCAATACCGCATCTTCCATTCCCTCAAAAATGGCAGTTAAGGTGAAGAGGTCAGGTAATAAGTTGTTTTTCATGAAAAGCTATCTTCTTTTGCCCTGTCAGTGAATATCCGGTTTTATTTAGATGTGTGGTTTATACATCTTATCCAATCATTGAAAACTCAACAGGCTGTTTCGATGCAGGAATAACAGGGATTGGCAAAAAAAGTTTTAAGCACCGTGCATGCGATGTTACTTTGTTATACAATAGCTAACGTTTATTCCTTCGTTAATTATCAGAAAATAAAACTTATGAATGCTGTTGCTTGCGTTTGTACTCGCTTGGCGTACAGCCATATTTTGCTTTAAAAACCGTGGAGAAATAATTTGGTGTAGAGAAACCCACCATATAAGTTATTTCAGATATCGGATACCCTTCATTCATTAACAAATATTTCGCTTTTTTTAGCCGGCGGTTTAATATGTAATCGGAGATGCTGCAGCCAAGCAACGCTTTAACCTTTCGGTAAAGCTGGATCCTTGAAACTCCTATCAGTTTACATATTTCATCAACGCTAAAGTTTTCATTCGCTAAATTCTGTTCTACAATACCGGCAAAATCATTCAGGAATTTTTTGTCGAGGGCTTTTGAGACAGGCACAGTTGATTTACTTACATCACTGGTAAAATGTTCTTTGAGTGTTGCCCGGCTTTTGATCAAATTCTTCACGGTAGCGAGTAAATAATCAAAGTTAAACGGCTTAACAATGTAGGCATCGGCCATGCAGGTAATCCCATCTATCTGTTGTTCAACACTGCCTTGTGCCGTTAAAAGAATTACAGGAATGTGCGAAGTACGGACATCAGTTTTCAGTTTTACTGTTAAAGTTTTGCCAGACATCCCCGGTAATACCACATCAGATATGATCAGGTCCGGGACACGCTCAAAGGTTTCATTTAATCCGCTTGTGCCATTATCCGCTGTAAATATCTCATAAGTAACTCCCAGTTTTTCACTCAGGTAGCTCAGCAGGTCTTTATTGTCTTCGATGATCAATATGGATTGCTCCCTGGGCGTGCCGAATATTTGCCCTTCATCCGTTAATGTAACAGGTGCTGCCAGGTCTGTAACATAAATTTTTGCCCGCTCTTCAATACCTGTTTGTTTTGCATTAGCGTGCTCCTGTGCAGTTTGGTCAAAATGACTATTTCCCAACAGCAGGTTAATGGTAAAAGTAGTTCCTTCCCATTTTTTACTCCTAACTTCTATACTGCCATGATGCAGGGACACAATTTCTTTTGACAGCGCGAGCCCTAATCCAGATCCTCCTGAAGAGCTGTTTTCCGCCTGGTAAAACTGCTCAAATACATGGGTAGTGTCCTGCGGCTCCATACCGATCCCGTTATCCTGGATGGCAATATCAACAGAATTGTCATCTCTATTTTTGAAACTAACCTGGATACGGCCATTGTCGTTGGTAAATTTCAGCGCGTTAGCTATGATGTTAAAAAACACCTTATCTAACAGGTTAACATCATACCAAACAATTATCTGTTGCTCATCGCTTACCAGGCTCAGACTGATGTTACGCTTCTGGGCATTTTCCTGAAAGCTGGTGATGATCTCCCTGGCAAATTCAACAATATTATTGGGTGATACATTGATCTGTTGTTTATCATATTCTATTTTACGGTACTCGATCAATTGGTTAACCAGGCGTAGCAAACGGTATACGTTTTTATGGATCAGTTTCAGACTTTTCCCTGCAACCAGGTTTAGCTTTTCATTACTCATCATATCTTCTACTGGCGAGAGGATAAGTGTGAGCGGCGTACGGAATTCGTGAGAAATATTAGTGAAAAATTGCAATTTAGCCTCCGTAGCTACTTCAGCCTTTGCCGACATCTCGATCAGTTGGTTACGCTGCTGCAGAATTTCATTATTTTTTGCCTCCAGGCTTTTGTTGATCTTCCGGTTTTCCATGAGCCAGTAAAATGCAAGACCGCCAAAAACAATAGCTAACACCAGCGACATTACAATTACATTTAAAACCAATTGCTGGCTGTTGTACACCTCACGCTGCTCTGTCAGTAATGATCGTTGCCGTTCAATATCTTTCTGCTGACTGCTGATCTTACTCCATTGCATTTTCATTAACTGTACATTGGCAGAATCAATAACAACCGACTGTAGCAGGTTTTCCCTTGCGAACGACTCTTTATTCAAGATCCTGAAAGCGGTCATAATTGCTTCTTTACCCCCTGTAGGATATAGCATACTGGCATTGATAGTTTTTGAAGCAACCATTTGCAGGCCACCTCCATGCCCGGGCAAGGCATCAACGCCCAACACTTTGGTGCCATGAATTTTAAAGTTGTCAAGCACCTCTCTCGTTCCGAGGGCCATTACGTCGTTATGTGCAAATATTACATCTGCATTTTTTATAACAGGTGCAATCCTGGTCAATTGCTTTTTAGCACTATCCTTTAACCAATCGCCATATATCCTGTCGGTTATATTAATATCAGTGTATTTCCTTAACCCGTCAGAAAAGCCGCGGTCCCTTTCAATAGCCGGAGACGAGCCGGGCAGCCCCATAACTTCTACAACGTTCCCCCTTCCCTTTAAAAGAGCACCTGTATATTCACCCGCCATTTTACCTATCTGGTAATTATCCGCACCAACATAAGCTGTATATAAAGCTGATGATGTTTTACGGTCGATCACAATTACCGGGATACCTTTATTGTACGTTTGTTCCACTATCCCGGTGAGGGGCTGCGCTTCATTGGGTGATATGATCAGCAAATCGACACCATCATCCAGCATTTTTTTCACCTGTTCAACCTGCTTGCTGCTGTTACCGTCCGCATCGGCATAAATAAACTGGGCGTCGGGGTGTAATGAAAGTTCCATCCTCATTTCATCAAGCATCGTGCGACGCCAGAGATCAGAACCAATACATTGCGAAAACCCTATCGTATACTGTGATGTTTTATCAGCCCGCTTACAACCGGCAGCAATAAGTATCATAAAACCGATCAGTAGGATACCGGTCCGTATGTTTTTTGCATGCCACTTATTAAGCAAGGTCATAAGCTCAGATTATTTGGAAGAAAAAGGTAATAAAACAGGATTAATTATTGGTTTATTTTTTCCCTTTTAGGGTTAAACAAAGTAAAGATATCTATAAACGTTCCTGAAAAACAAATTTATAGGGCCGGGCAACCTACCTCACAACCGGAGTGATGTAACCAAATTGAAAGTAACAGGTAACATAAACGAATATTTCAATTTCAAATTTCGCATTTTTTATTTTATCTAACTGAAAACCAACAAGATAAAACAAGATTGATTTTTATACTTTATTGATACAAAATCAATAACCCTCACATGGCCCATTACCCTACTTTGGCCTCAATAAATCCAATATAACACCTTTTATAATTATTATGAGAAAACACTCCGTCCTGGCCTGGTCCATGGTCGTGGCCCTTGGTGGCTTCCTTTTCGGGTTTGATACCGCTGTAATATCGGGCGCTGAAAAATCTATCCAGCTATTCTGGCACCTATCCGTAGTGGAGCATGGGTTCACGATTTCTATCGCACTAATAGGAACAGTCATCGGGTCATTGTTAGGAGCCCGGCCTTCAGACCTTTTTGGCCGCAAAAACACGCTTTACTTTGTAGCTGCCGCGTATTTGCTATCATCATTGGGTACTGCACTGGCTGATAGCTGGTATGTGTTCCTGGTTTTCAGGTTACTGGGCGGCCTCGGCGTTGGTATTTCATCAGTTACGGCACCTATCTATATTTCAGAAGTTTCACCTGCCGACCGTCGTGGCAGGCTGGTGGGCCTGTTTCAGTTTAATGTGGTATTGGGGATACTGATCTCATACCTGTCCAACTACCTGATAAGCCAGGTTGGCGAAACTTCATGGCGGTGGATGCTTGGTGTACAAGCCTTTCCTTCAGCGTTGTTTTTTGTGCTGATCTACTTTATACCTGAAAGCCCGCGCTGGCTGATCCTGAAAAGAGGCGAAATGGCAAAAGCGCTCGGCATATTACGGATCATTAACCCGCTCAACTGCGATGAGGAGTTGGAATCTATAAAAAATTCAACCTTAAATGATACGGCTTCAAGCGGCAGCCTCTTTTCGGGGCAATATAAAACCCCTGTTATACTGGCCGTGCTGTTTGCATTTTTCAACCAGGTTTCGGGCATCAATGCTATCATTTATTATGCGCCGCGCATATTTGAAATGGCCGGATTGGGCGCCCATTCATCGTTATTGTCAACAGTGGGCCTTGGGGCAATCAACTTTGTGTTCACCCTTGCTGCTATTAATATTATTGATAAAGTAGGCCGCCGGATCCTGATGCTTATTGGCTCGGTTGGCCTTATCATTTCCCTGTTCCTGGTAGCCTATACCTTTTACTCGGGGCACATGAGTGGCTTTGCCGTTCCCGCTTATATGATGCTGTTCATTGCATTCTTTGCGTTTTCGCAGGGTGCCGTTATCTGGGTATTTATTTCGGAAATATTTCCAAACCAGGTACGTGCCAAGGGCCAAACATTGGGCAGCTCAACCCACTGGATCATGGCTGCATTGATCGCTTTCTCCTTTCCGTATTTCGCCGAAAAGCTTGGCGGCACAATAACATTTTCCTTTTTCGGCACCATGATGATATGCCAGTTAATTTTTGTGTGGAGGTTGATGCCCGAAACCAAAGGCAGATCGCTGGAGCAAATTGAAACTAACATGGTAATGCATTAATCAAGATCTGCTATGATGAACCTACACACAAATACCATAACGCCGGCCATTTGCTATGGCGAGATACTTTGGGATGTTTTGCCGGATGGCCCCCAACCCGGAGGTGCTTTGCTGAATGTTTCATACCATCTTAATAAACTGGGTATACCCACCAGCCTGGTAAGTAAAATTGGTAATGATGCCGATGGCCAAAAGCTTGAAAACCTGCTCGACGACTGGGGCATAAAAAAACACCTGCTGCAAACAGATTCCGAACACCCAACCAGCCAGGTGATAGCCAAAATGAATAATGGCAACGAGGTATCCTACGAGATTATTTTTCCTGTAGCCTGGGATTTTATTAATGACAGCGAGCACATCAAAACACAGATCAGGCCTTCAACCTATTTCGTTTTCGGTAGCCTTGCGTCAAGGAACAACGTATCGCGCAACACCTTGTTTGAGCTGCTGGAAAGCGATGCTATCAAAGTATTCGACATTAATTTGAGGCCGCCCTTTATAAGCCGTGACCTGCTGGCCGATCTGCTGCACAAAGCCAACATCGTAAAATTTAACCAGGCCGAGCTTGAGATGGTGCAGGGCCTGTTCAGGGGTTCATTCTGGAAGGAATCGGAACAGATCAAATTTATCCAGGATCATTTTAACGTCCCTGAGATCATAGTTACCAAAGGCGAATTCGGCGCTTCTTATTATAAAGAAGATAAAGCCTATCACATTGCCGGGCGTGAGGTGAAAGTAAGGGATACCATAGGCAGCGGCGATTCCTTTTTAGCGGCATTCATAGCCAACCATTACCGTGGCGAATCACCAGAAATTTTATTAAAAAATGCAATAGCGATGGGCGGTTTTATTGCAACAAAGAAAGGAGGTTGCCCGGATTATAAAATTAAAGAATACCAAGACTTTATAAACAAAATGTTTTAACCAAACCAATTACTCTTAAACAAAAATCAATGAGAAAATTATTACTTATTTGTTCTTTCCTTATACTGCTCATAAGTGAAGGATATGCGCAATCCCGTACCATTACCGGGACTGTGTTAGATAACTCCTCGAAACCTATAGACGGAGTTACTATAGTGGTTGTTGAAACCCAAAAATCAACACTATCAGATGCAAACGGAAAGTTCAGTATCGCCGTAAAAAACGGTCAGTCGGTGCGGTTTTCTTATGTAGGTGCCAAACCAATACTGGTTACTATCACTGCGGATACCAAAACACTTGACGTAGTATTTAAAGACGCGGAAAACAAGCTGAATGAAGTAGTTGTAACCGGTTACACTTCTGAAAGAAAGAAAGATTTAACAGGCGCGGTTGCGGTTGTTGATTTAGCGCCGGTAAAAAACAATAGTTCGGGAAATACCATGCAGGCATTACAGGGCCGGGTTGCGGGTTTATATATTGAAAAAGATGGCTCGGCCAATGGTGCAACCAGCAGGATCCTGATTAGGGGGGCCAATACTTTGGGCAACAATAACCCGCTGTATATTATTGATGGGATCCCTACCACCAGGCCAGAGGTATTTCAAAACCTGTCGCCTTCAAATATTGCATCAGTTCAGGTATTAAAAGATGCCTCATCCGAATCAATTTATGGTTCACGCGCGTCTAACGGCGTTGTCATCGTTACCACAAAAAACGGCGGCAACACCGAGGGTAAGGTACAGTTCCAGTTCAATAACAGTACTTCAATCCAGTCCGAAAAATCGTTACGGTTTAAAATGCTGAACTCGGTAGACAGAGGTAGGGCCTTGTGGCAAGCTTCAGTTAACGACGGGCAGGACCCCGCCGCGGGTTATGGAGAGATCTATAGCTTTGATTGGAATAATAATTTCAGTAACCCTGTTTTAAACAGCGTTACGCCTAAACCGTTTGTAGGCGGCGACCCCAACACTCCCGCCGGCGATACCGACTGGCAAAGCGTATTATATAAAACAGCTTTTGTCTATAATAATGATTTTACGGCTTCGGTAGGTAATAAAAACTCTTCTATCCAAATAAATTTTGGAAACATCAAAAACACCGGCCTTGTGCGCTTTACCAAATACGGACGTACCACCGGTAGCATTAATGCCATAACGCGGCCTTTTGATGGCAAAGTTACCTTCGGCGTCAATATAAAAATCACCAACTCAAACGAAACCCTTACCACTAACGATCTGGGTGGTGCCTCGACCCCATTTCTGGCAGTTACGCTGGCGCCCACTATCCCCGTTTATCAAAAAGATGGTGTAACCTACGCCGGCGAATCAGGGGCTGGCTACTCTGACAGGAACAACCCATTGCACATGCAGGACCTTGCCAAATGGAATAACGCCAACAGGTTAAACACATTCGGCAACGTATTTTTAGAAGTACAGCCCATTAAGAATTTATACTTCCGGTCAAATTATGGTGCCGATAATGCAGACTACCTGAGCAAAGTAATTACACCAACTTTTTCGGAGGGTGCATTAAATCGCACTACCAACAGCTTATTTTTTGATCAGAACCATTACCTAAGCACCACACTTTCTAACACTTTGAGGTACAGCTATGATTTGAATAGCAAGCATCATTTTAAAATATTAGTTGGTACAGAGTATATTAAAACCTTCACTGATTTTCAAACAACCTTAAAACAGGGATATACAATCCAAACAGAAGATTATTTTACGTTGGATGCCGGCACAGGAAATACCATTGTTACCGGCAGGTCAATAGGTAATAGCTTATTTTCGCAATTCGGTCGTTTTGATTACAATTATGCAGGCAAATATTTAGTGTCGGCTACCGTTCGGCGCGACGGTTCATCAAGGTTCGGTACCAACAACCAATATGGTATTTTCCCTTCCGCCTCAATCGGCTGGAAAATAGACCAGGAAAACTTCCTGAAAAACAGCAGTATATTCTCTGAACTTAAATTAAGGGCCGGCGTAGGCCGGGTAGGTAACCAGGAAATTGGCGACCTCTCGCGTTACTTGCTTTATAACACACGATACGGCACCACCCAAAACCAACTTACGCCAGGCTTTTGGGAACAATATATGAACGTTGGTACCGCATATTCATTATCCGGCGCCAATACAGGAGCGCTGCCATCAGGCTTTGTTCAGACCCAGGCAGCAAACCCTGCTCTTAAATGGGAAACAACCGACGAACTAAACACGGGGTTAGACTTTGCTATATTAAACGGCAAAATCTCGGGTTCATTCGATTATTTTACCCGGAAAACCACCGGCATCCTGATTACTCCTCCGGTTGCATCCGCACTTGGTGAAGGACAATCTAAAACCGTTAACGGTGCATCAAAAACCAATAGAGGCTGGGAGTTTTTAGTAACCTACCACGGCCAACGGTCAGGAGATTTTAATTACAATGTGACTTTAAACTTCTCTCATTTCAGGGATAAGATCACCGATTTACCGGAGAACGTTAGACCAGCTTACCCGGGCAATATAGACAATACCATCATAGGGCATTCACAGTTTGATATATTTGGTTATAAAACCAATGGACTTTTCCAATCACAGGCCGAAGTTGATGCTGCCCCAACGCAAATCGGCGCCGGTCCTGGCAGGATCCGCTATGTAGACATCAATCACGATGGAAAAATTGATGCCAACGATCAAACATGGATAGGTACTACTTTACCGGCTTTAGAGTACGGCGCAAGAATTGATCTCACCTATAAAAAATTCGACCTCTCCATATTCGGATCAGGTGTTGCCGGCCGAAAGGGGTTTGACGTATATACTCTGTTTAACAATTTGATGCACAGCCGCGAAAACGTTGGCCCCGGCGTATTTGATGGCTGGACACCGCAGCATACCAACACCAATGTACCAGCATTAACGTTAAAAGACAATAACAACGAAGGCCGTACTTCTGATTATTTTATTGTAAACACCTCTTATTTCAAATTAAGGAACCTTCAACTTGGATATACCATTTTACCTAAAGCTGTATTTACCAGGTTAAGGGTGTTTGCCATGGCCGAAAACATCTTTACTGTAAAAAGCAGCAAGTACCTGAGCCCCGATCCTGAGCGGATTGACCTCAACCCTATCCCAATTCCACGGATCTTCAGCTTTGGCGTCAATGCATCATTTTAACGAAAAAAATCATTCAATATGAAATCGAAAATATTAGTAACAACTATTTTATCGGGGCTAATAATTTTTAGTTCCTGTAAAAAAGCATTAGATTATACTCCAAAGGGTGTATTATCTCCTTCAGATTTAAAATCACCGGCCGCCGTTGAAGGTTTGGTAACCGCGGCCTATGCAGCTATTGGAAACGGTGATATGATAGGGCCTATATACAGCGACTGGGCTTATGGCAGCGTTCGTTCAGATGACGCTTATAAGGGCGGCGGCGGTACAGGCGATGTTGGCGAAGTTGACGCTTTGGAACATTACAACCTGGTAACGCCCTCGATGGATTCGTTTGTGTCACGCACCTGGAAAAATTTGTTTAAATCTATCTCAAGGGCAAATGTGGCAATTAGGGCAGTTAACTCCCTTTCGGATGCTGAATTCCCAAACAAAAAGGTCCGTTTGGCCGAATTGAGGTTTTTGCGGGCACATAGCTATTTTACCATGAAATTGCTATACAAAAACATCCCTATTTTTGATGAAACCGCAACTCCTGCCGACATCCTGAAGGTTTCAAACACTTTATCAAATGACGATTCATGGAATAAAATTGCCGATGATTTTCAATATGCAGTTGATAATTTGCCGGCTAAACAACCTGAATTAGCGAGGGCCAATAAAGTAAATGCACAGGCTTATTTAGCTAAATTAAGATTGTACCAGGCCTATGAGCAGGATGATAAACACCATGTAATCAATATCAATAAAACAAGGCTACAGGAAGTTGTTACGCTTACACAAGCGGTGATAGCATCTGGCAAATACTCGCTAAGCCCGGATATTGCTGATAACTTTTTACCCGAAACAGAGAACGGGCCCGAATCAGTATTCGCCATACAATTTACTATCAATGATGGTACTACCGCCGGGCGTTTAAATTTTGAAGATGGCTTAAACTATCCGCACGGGGCACCTCAATATGGCTGCTGCGGGTTCCATGCTGCAAGTCAGAATTTAGTAAATGCCTATACAACTGATGCCAATGGTTTACCTAACTTTGATACATTTAATAACAGCATAGCCGATCTGTCAAAAGTTACCGTCGACACCAGGTTAGACCATACTGTTGGCATTGACGGGCATCCGTATAAATATGATAATACCAAACCATTCAGCAATAGCTGGGTGCGCGACCCGGGAGTTTATGGCAACTTTCATACCATGCGTAACCAGCAATTAGCTACAAGCGCATCTTATTTTAAACTGGGACCATTTATGGGCTCGGCAAAAAATTATGATATCATCAGGTATGATGACGTTTTATTAATGCAGGCCGAAGCTTATATTGAGTTAGGGCAACAGGCAAGTGCGCTGCCATTAATTAATCAAATCAGGAACAGGGCTGCAGCCAGTACAGGGCGGCTTAAAAAGCTGGATGGAACTTTCCCTTCATCCTACAATGTAAAACCCTATAACCCGGCAAACTGGACACAGGACTATGCCCGCAAGGCTTTACAATGGGAAAGGCGATTGGAATTTGCTACCGAAGGGGCACGTTTCTTTGATTTAGTTAGATGGGGCATTGCAGAAAAAACTTTAAACGACTACATTAACGTTGAAAAAGTTAGGAGACCATTTTTAGCAACGGCTAAATTTACTGCCGGAAGAGATGAATACCTCCCGATTCCGCAATCGGAGATTACCTTCACCAATGGCTTATATAAACAAAACCCTGGCTATTAAACTATAATTAAACAACGGAAACCTGGCCTGAATTATTAGGCCGGGATTCCCTTTTTTATACCAAATACCATAAGTTTTTGCATACCCTGCCAAATGTATAACCTATTAAAAGCTTAAATTATGAAAACAAAATGCGGCACATTAATACTGCCCCTCCTTATTGCTTTAAATTGTATTTGTAAGGCCCAGGATTCCTCCCCAAAACCTTATGCCGATGAGCATCGCCCCCAGGTACACTTTTCGCCGGCCCAACATTGGATGAATGATCCAAATGGTATGGTTTATTATAACCATACTTATCATTTATTTTTCCAGTATTATCCTAAAGACATTGTATGGGGACCTATGCACTGGGGGCATGCGGAAAGTAAAGACCTAATCCACTGGAAACAGTTACCTATCGCATTGTATCCGGATAGCCTTGGATATATTTTTTCTGGTAGCGCTGTTGTCGATTCCAATAATACAACCGGTTTTGGTAAAAATAGCAAAATACCCCTGGTAGCCATATTCACCCATCATGATCCTAAAGGAGAAAAAGACGGTACCGATAAGTTTCAAAACCAAAGTCTTGCCTATAGCCTGGATGGTGGCGGCACATGGACTAAATACAGCGGCAACCCGGTTTTAAAAAACCCCGGAATCCGGGATTTCCGCGACCCCAAAGTCATGTGGTATGGCCCGGAGAAAAAATGGGTAATGACCCTTGCAACTCAAGATCATATCTCCTTCTATTCGGCCCCTGACCTGAAAAACTGGAAAAAAGAAAGTGAGTTCGGCATCAAAGCAGGTGCGCACGGTGGTGTATGGGAATGCCCCGATCTGTTCCCGCTAAAAATGAACGGAAAAACCTACTGGATCCTGATCGTAAACCTTAATCCCGGCGGGCCTAACGGCGGTTCGGCAACGCAATACTTTGTGGGAAATTTTGACGGGAACAAATTTAGCCCCCTTGATTCAAATACAAGATGGCTTGACTACGGCCCCGACGAATATGCAGGCATTACCTGGAGCAATACCGGCAGCCGTAAAATATTTTTAGGGTGGATGAGCAACTGGCAATATGCCAACCAAGTACCCACAAAGGCCTGGCGCAATGCTGCAACCATTCCACGTGAGCTTAGCCTGAAACAAAGCAAAGGCCAAATTTTATTGGTATCCAAACCGGTGAATGAACTAAAAAATATTGAAGAAAAAACAATTGTGTTAAAGCAGCCCGTGGTTAACAGGTCTCTTGATCTTACTTCAAAAATTAATAAGCTCAAAAGCCGGTATGTTTTAAAATTGAGCTTTGCTACCTTAAAAGATTATAGCATCGGGCTGTCAAACACTAAAGGTGAAGAACTGCTTATTGGTTATGACCCTGCCAAAGATGAATACTATATAGATCGTACCAAAGCCGGAAAAATGGATTTCCAAAAGAATTTCTCCGGCCGTTTTACGGCTCCGCGGCTAAGCGCTGTTAAAAATTCCGACCTCATTTTAGTAGTCGACAAATCATCAGTAGAGTTATTTGCCGACGGAGGCTTAACCACCATGACTGCAATCTATTTCCCAACCGAAGATTTCAACAACCTTACAGTTAAAACCACCGAAAAATTAGCCATTAACAATATCAGCATTTCCGGATTGAGATCTATCTGGAAATAACCGGCGACAGTAAGCTCTGAAAGGTTGTTTTCATCCCGAAAACAACCTTTTTCATTTCCGGGCATTTCGGGGCACTCTCTCCAATCGCTTTATCGTATCGTTATATTATAATATTAATATATAATACCCCCCATAAATTCCAGTTTTGCCCCCTATCCATGGGATTTTAAGTATGTTAATTTGTGTTACCAATTAACCAGTACTCTCATTAACTATCGGGAGAAGCACACCTATTAACCTAAAAAATCTTTATTATGAAAAATTTAACTTTTATTTTAATTGCATTTATTGTGATTACATCGTTTTTTGCATGTAGAAAAGATAATGCAGCTACCGCCAATTCCGCCGCAAATACTTCAGCCAGTCATCTTGCAACTAATACGGTATCATGGGTAAATGTTATTCCTTCTACCTCCTTTAGCTCGTACAGCACTTATTGGAATGACCTGTATCCATGGGGATCTGATCATAATGGGTCTGCCCGTATGCGCTCTCAAAATATTTCAGTTTCCGGAGGAGTGCTTACACTAACCAGCGCGCCAAGCGGCAGCGTTGGCAACAGCAATAAAGATCCATATTTACCGATCCATTATTACTCAGGGACAGTTTATGCCAAGACAGTACCTGTGGTAACCGACTCCTGGCCTAAGTGGCATTTTAAAGGTGAATTTCAGTGCGAATCACAAACTGGCACATGGCCTGCCTTTTGGGTAACAGGAGCCGACTCATGGCCACCAGAAAGCGATTTTATGGAATTTAAAGGAAGTGCAACCTGCTGGACAAACACCTACAAAAATGCAAGCGGAGGCTGGTCAAGTGTGGGTACAACTATTTCCAGCCCCGGAAACTGGCACACTTATTCGGTTTATATGACCAAGACGAATGCGACCGACGTGTCCATCGAATACTGGATAGATGGTTCTTTAAAAAGCACCCAAACCGGCGCTAACTTTGTTGGGAAAAACCTGAATATCATTATTGATTACCAAATGGAAGGGTCGTCAGGATCACCCGGTCCTACCGGAACCACCTATATGCGCGCAAGGAATGTAATTGTTGAAAAAAGCGCTACATTATAGCTTTAACCAAATTATAAGCTTGCTTCTCCGGTACCGGTGATATTCCTGGATCATTAAAACTAAAAAGGGTATGTATACGCAAAAGCGAAATGCATGCCCTTTTAGCTATTACTTTCAAAAATAGTACCACACATAATTTATAAATAAATTAATCAATACTACAACAACTTTTCACAATTGTAGATTGAGCGTAGTAATACTATCCATTTTTTTAAAAAGCGGATAATATATCTTAACTTATGCAACAATATCATAATTATCAATTATGTTCCGATTACTCTTTATTGATGACAGTAAACTTGACCATATTATACTG
The DNA here is from genome assembly GCF_013376065.1 of Mucilaginibacter sp. SG538B. Lineage (NCBI taxonomy): Bacteria > Pseudomonadati > Bacteroidota > Sphingobacteriia > Sphingobacteriales > Sphingobacteriaceae > Mucilaginibacter > Mucilaginibacter sp. SG538B. Next base: position 128,041 of record NZ_JABMJI010000004.1, on the reverse strand, counting down.
GACAAGCTTATTGCAGGAATTGAAGATTTTAAACCCGTGTCACATAGTTACGACGGTGAAGATGCGTTAAAATCATTGACAGACAACCCGGCGGACTGCCCGGATGTTATTTTTCTGGACATCAGGATGCCCAGGTTTGATGGCTGGGATTTCCTTGAAGGCTTTAGGGACCTGTACCCTGCATTGCCGGTTAAACCGCTACTCTATGTATTTTCGTCATCCATCGATCCAACAGACCGTGAGCGGGCGCTTAGCTATAGCTATGTGACCGGCTTTTTTAGCAAACCGGTTTCACGGCCGGTGCTTGAACAAGTATTAACGGCCTGTATTGAGCGTTCGAAAACATAAGGATGATTACCCATTTCACAGGTGTTCAATTTTTAAAAGTGTGAACACTTTGTATTTTTCGCCAAAAAAATAGCACTAATAATCAACAACTTACATCTGTGTTAAAATACACCAAACCGTGTTTTGAACAAACTATCGTTGATAATCAAGCCATTACAAAATAGCATTCCCAAAAGTTGAACAGCTGCTTTTTAAAAAATTGAACACTGACAAGATGTTGTCATCAATATCTGATTCCTTACCAAATTTTGCTCACATGCCGCAGGGTAAAATCACTCAGTATGATAACCTTTTAATCATATCATAGGTAGTACTTAAACATATCACTGAGCTAAATCTCTTAATTATACCGGCAAATCCTTCCCTTCCCAAAAAAGAATCTCATTCATTAATGAGTATAATAAAACCCTGTGTGTGTCTTTATGGTGATTGAGCGGATAGCGCCGATCATTACACTAAGTCATAAACCTAAAATTTAAGAACTATGAGTTTTTTTTACCAAAAAAAGTATTCGGCGAGGTGCCTTTTAGTTTTTTTGCTGCTGATAGGCATGGGTTATCATGCTGCGGCACAAAGCCGTCAAATCAGCGGTACTGTCACAGATTCAACCTCCAGGGAACCCCTGCCTGGTGTAACTGTGCAGGTTATGGGCACTACCAATGGCATCCAAACTGATGTAAATGGCAAGTACAAACTAACCGTTAATCCGGGGGCAAAATTATCCTTTGCTTTTGTGGGCTATAATACGCGTAGAGCAACTGTTGGCGACGACGCTGTCATCAATATTCAGTTATCAGGCAAAAGAAGCGATCTGGAAGAGGTTGTAGTGGTTGCTTACGGTACACAAAAGAAACCGTCGGTGGTAGGTGCCATTGCCACGGTGAGCTCAAAAGTTTTTGAAGACCGCGGGCCAACCAATAACCCTATTGCCAATTTACAGGGCCAGGTTCCGGGTTTGGTGGTAACCAGGAGCTCGGCGCAGCCGGGGCGCGAAAACTGGAACTTTCAGATCCGCGGAGCAACCTCCGTTAACGGACAGGATCCCTTGGTCATTTTGGATGGGGTTGCCCTTAACAATAACAACGAGCTGAACTCTATCAATCCAAATGATATCGACAATATTTCGGTTTTGAAGGATGGTTCGGCTTCAATATATGGTGCACGCGCTGCTTATGGTGTTGTACTGATCACTACCAAAAAAGGTAAAGCAGGTAAAATGGTGATCCAGTATGACCCTTCTGTGTCTCAGAAATTGTTAGGCCTTCAGCCCAAGATGACCAACATTGATCAGTGGGCAAATGGCCTGCTTCAGGCCCGAACAAATGATAATTATGGAGTAGCGCCAACAACCGATCTTTGGTACCAACTGGCCAACTTCGCGCTGGCCAATAAAGGCACGGTGGTACTGGCATCGCAGATTCCCGGAAACACCACCGGAGGTATCACTGCAAATTCATTTTATAACGGCTTGCCTGTACCAGCATTCCTCGATGTAAAGGAACTCGACTTTATTGATGTATCACTACAACAGTACATATGGGGAAGGGCTACTTCAACACAACACAATTTTTCGGTATCAGGCGGAACAGAAAAAAACACTTATCGTGTTTCGTTAGGGTATTTAAATGACGGCAGCCAGCTCCGGATAGGCAATAACGGTAATCAACGTTATAACCTCAGACTTAATAACAGCTACAGATTCAGCGATAAAGTGCAACTGGAAACCAATATTTCGCTTGAGCAAAACAACATCCAGCAGCCAACCATGTACACTTCCGGAAGTTACAGTGCGCTTGGAAACGGATTTCAGATCGGTTTGCCTATGTTCACGCAATCTGGCCGGCCATATCAATGGGGAGGAGTAACAAGTCCCGCGGGACTATTAAGGGATGGAGGCGACAACCTGGAAAATAATAGCCGGGCACTGTTAAACTCAACGCTTACCTATAATTTTATGAAGCACCTTACCTTTACCGGAACAGCGGGATATAACGTTTGGTGGCAGGATGACCGTGTGCAAACCAAAACGGTTCGCCTTTATTCATACGATGATAAATACCTGACCGGGACTACCGCGCCGGCAGGTGGTACTTCGGGAGGGAGCCAAAACTATTTCCGTGCTAATATCAATGATAAATATTATAACCTGATAGGACGTGTTACCTATGCCAATACCTTTAACAAAGTACATGACGTATCATTAATGATCGGCAGCTCCTACGAAAGGGATGAGTATGATATGTTTAATACACGTACTTACAATTTGGGCAGCGATGATGTGCCTTCTTTAAATTTGGGGCTGAGCAGTTCGTTGGCCGGTTTTGTAACCAACGACGAACAGCGCAATCACTACGCCCTGGGTTCATATTTTGCAAGAGCTACCTACGCATATAAAGGCAAATATCTGTTTGAAGGAACCGGCAGGTATGATGGTTCTTCAAAATTTATTGCAGATAAACGCTGGAAACCATTTTACAGCCTCATGGGCGGCTGGCGCTTAGGCGAAGAAAGCTTCATCAAGAAAACAAATATTTTTAGCGAGTTAAAGCTACGGGCCTCTTACGCTACGTCGGGCAGCCAGGGCGGTATCGGCCTTTATGATTACCTGCAATCGCTTAATGTCGGGAACAGCAATACCCTTTTAGGTTCAGCGCTCGCAACCGCCACTACCACCACCGGAAACCTGGTTTCGCTTAACAGGACCTGGGAAACAGTGATTAAACGGAACATTGGTATTGATTTCGGCCTATTAAACGGCCGCTTAAACGGAACTTTTGAAGTTTTCCGCAATCAGAATAAAAATATGCTGGTAAGTGTTACCTATCCGGCGGTTTTGGGTATCGGCGCGCCGCAGTCAAACAACGGCGACCTGAAAACCTGGGGATGGGAAGGGCAATTAACCTGGAGAGACCACGTTGGGCAGGTAACTTACAGCATTTCGGGTAATATTACCAACAGCCAAAACAAATTGGTATATTTTAACGGCGTTCCGGCATTAGGTGCGGGTTATAATGCTACCGTTGAGGGTTATCCGCTTGGGTCATATTTCGGCCTTAAATACGGAGGCCGTTTCCAAACACAGGCACAGGTTGATACCTATAACTCCACCTATTATGCCCCCGGCGGAGTGATTAATACTATCGGCATACCTGTAGCCACCCCTTTAACCAACCTGCCGGGTCAAAACTCAGGCTTACGTCCGGGAGATAATTATTTTGTTGATGTTAACCACGATGGTAAGCTTACTACAGGTACATCGGCAAAAGATATGGGCGACCTTGTTTATTTAGGCAGCGATGTTCCGCGCTATACTTTTGGTTTGACATTAAGCCTGCAATGGAAAGGTTTTGATTTTACAAGCATTTTTCAAGGGGTAGGTAAACGGACAATATTCAGGGCCAATGGTGGTGCAAATAATTGGCGCGTACCTTTTGCCGCCGTTTACCAGGCGCAAACCACCCAATGGGTTGGTAAAACCTGGACCCCTGAAAATACAAATGCCTATTACCCTAACCTGCATAGCAATGGAATTAATGGTTACAACTACCAGATTTCAAGCTGGTCTGTTGAAAACGGCGCTTATGTACGCCTGAAAAACCTTGTTATCGGTTATACCTTACCAAAATCGTTAACAGAGCGCACCAAAGCTATCAGCCGTTTAAGGTTCTACATTTCGGGAAGCGACCTGTGGGAATACAGCAAAATTCATGATGGCTGGGATCCTGAAATGACCAGGACCACTGCAGGCAACGAGCGTTATCCATTTTACAGGTATGTAACCGTAGGCGCAAACATTACTTTTTAATTGAAATGATTATGAAAAATATTTACCGGAGGATCTTCAGTATCCTTTCAATAATTATTGTTACAGGCTTGTTCGCCTGCAACAAGTCACTTAACCTTAAACCGCAGGACCAGCTATCGGATCCGGCATATTTTAAGTCGGCCAGTGATTTTAAAACATTTGCTAACCAATATTATGGTTATCTCCGTAATTTCAACAATTCGTTTGCAGATAACCCTCATTATGACGGGCGTGCCGATGTATTTGGCGGAGGTGGCGTTTATGGCGCCGGTATCAATACAGTGCCGGCAAGTGATAGTTACTGGAATAATAATTACTCGCGGATCAGGAACTGCAATTATTTACTTGAAAAGGCAGCCACATTTACCGATCAGGCCAGTATCAGCCAGTTTGTTGCCGAAGCCAAATTTTTCAGAGCTTACTGTTATTTTGAATTACTGCAGCTTTATGGCGGCGTTCCGCTGATCACCAAAACGCTGAACCTTGATTCGCCCGAACTATATGGCACCAGGGCGTCACGCGATCAGGTAGTTGATTTGATTGTTGCCGATCTGGAAGCGGCCATACCAAATCTGCCTGCATCCATCTTAGCCAATTCTGCAGATTTTGGCCGGGTGAGCAAACCTGCCGCGCAAGCGTTTTTAGGAAGGGTTGCACTTTATGAAGGCACATGGCAAAAATTCAGAAACGGTGATGCTGCCCGTTATAATATGCTGCTCGATAAATCGGCCACGGCTTCCAGCGCGGTGATAACCAGCAATCAATTTGCACTTTTCGGTACCCCGGCTTCAAATGCCCTGGGCGGTAATAGTACCATATTGGGCGACTCTGCGCAGAAATACCTTTTTATCCTCGAAAATCCAAAATCAAACCCGGCTTCAGTTACCAAAACTGCTAATCATGAGTACCTTTTATCGTACCGTTATGATGATGTGAGCAAAACAATCGGAACAAATATCAGCAGGCAGGGAACGCAGATTGGGCCTCAGCATAAATACGTGAACGCGTTTTTGTGCCAGGATGGATTGCCTATTGAAAAATCGCCCCTGTTCCAGGGTTTTGAAACTTACGGATCGGAATTTATAAACCGCGATAATCGTTTAAAGTACACTATCCAGGTTAACAATATGTACTACTGGTACGGTAACGCCAATTACCGGGTAACCTGGCTAAATGACGCCGCTGATATTGCTTTATCTATGGGAAAAGTTGTTAAGATTGGCGGTTATACCAATCAAAAATGGGTAACCGAACGCAACTGTCCGGATACCAAAGAGTCGGAAGATTACCCGGTGATCCGCTATGCCGAAGTATTGCTGAACTATGCTGAAGCGGTTTATGAACGTGACGGTGCCATAACAGATGCCGATCTCAACAAATCGCTCAACTTGGTGCGCCTGCGTGTTAATAAAAATATGCCGCCATTAACCAATGGTTTCGCAGGTGCAAACGGATTGGATCTGCGTACGGAGATCAGGAGGGAACGCTTTATTGAGCTTTATTATGAAAACTTCAGGTTTGACGATATTAAGCGCTGGCATAGTGCCGCTACCGACCTGGTTACCAACACCGGCGGTACCGCCTATGGAAACATCAGTGCTTTTGTAAGCCCGTGGCCGGTAGGTATTAAATTTAAAGGTACACAGGCCGATGTTGGACCAAACCCTTTAAAGCCTGCTCCTACCAACGCGTTAGATGCCAACGGTCAGCTGATCCTTGACAATACAGCGCGTAATTTTTCGGAAAAAAATTATTTATACCCGATCCCGGCGCAACAAATTACCCTTAATCCAGCTTTAACACAAAATCCGGGCTGGTAAATTTATTTAAACAATCAAAAGGCTGCCTCAGGGACAGCCTTTTGATTGTTATGTGTTATCACCCTATAATAACAAACCTGGCCTAAATAGATACTTCCGTTTATAACGTTTAAACAAGAGAAAGTAGTTGTTAATTTTGGCATGGCCAATTTATAGCGGGCGTTGCTCTACCTGATCCTGATCAAATAAAATTGATCCAAAGTAGTATTCCTCTTCTTTTTGATGATAAAGGGCAGGCTCAGGTTTTCATGAGGAAAATCCTGGAAAGCTTTTATTATAGTATAAGCAATCCCTTTGTTTTTTAATTCGGCTACCGCTTTTTCATCGGCTACTATAATCCGGTTTTTCAGACTGTCTGTTTTTAGAATATCATCAATGTTACTATAAGTCGCTTCGCCTTTGTAATAAAAATCGAAGGTATTTGATAAAACCGCGGCACTCACTTTTTCCCGTGGATAGTTTTGATTGAGGTATTCGGCGGCCGAAAGATCCCCGCGGTAATCAACAATAATAGGATAAGCTACGGTCACCAGGTAGGCATTCACTAAAACAGACACTGCGCAGGTAAATAAAAACACAGGCTGATAAATTTGTGTTGGCTTTTTATAAATGTAGATGGACAATCCAATAAACCCTGCAATCAACAAAACAAATACCGGCCAGCATTCGGGTGCGAAAATGAAATTAAGCACGATAACAGCAACCAATAAAAGCCCTGTCATGATATATTGAGTTATCTTGAAAAACTTAAATTCGGCGCCAGCTTTTAATGAACTAATAAAAACCGCGGTTATAATAGCAAAAAACGGGAACAGGATATTAGTGTAAAAAGGCAGCTGAAATTTGGAAGCTGAAAAGATCAGCAACATTAATACGCTTCCCGAGATACACAGATACTCGGGCTGGGTTATACCTTTAATCATTTTCCTGACGGTAGCATAAAGTGCATAGAACAGGAGAATAGCCCATGGCGCGAAAGCCCACAGCAGGGTATGAACAAAAAATAGTTTGTCGCCGTGTGTATTCGTAATGTAACCGTTATTGTTAAAACGCCCGAACTGGCTGTCCCACAAAAACCAATGGATGCCTGAAATCCCGGTGCGACCGAAAACAACTTTTTCGGGGTGAAGATCAAACTGGGTATATACCGAATAAATTTCGGGTAAAGTAAATATCACCACCAATATAAACGAGAGCAGCCATTTCCAATGGAACACGCCTTTGATATTCCCCTTAAATAAATAATCGCCAATAATTGACGCCCCAATTGGGATGAGCAGGTAGATGCCTTTAGTCATCACCGCGCAGGCAGTAAATACTGATGCCAGCAGCATATCGGCCATGCTGAACCGTTCTTTTACTTTATAAAAATGGTAAACGGCCCCCATGAGCAGGCCCATAATATAAGGCTCGGCACGTACATCCGTATTTGACATTACGCTATGTTGAGCGGTAAGCAGGATCAGGATAGCGATAATCGCTGTTTCACCGCCATAAAACTTTTTGGCAAGCGTGTAAGTGTACGCCACCGACATGAAAAAAAACAGCAGGGCTGGCAATTTATAAGCAAAAGTATTGATGCCGAAAATCTTAAAACTGATAGCGATAATCCAGAAGGGGAAATGCGGTTTATCCAGCCAGTCGGCACCGTGATACATCAGATCGGTAAAGTTATTGTTTTGTACCATGCTCCGGGCCAGGGCCGAATACAAGGCCCCATCATCAGTAAAGAATTTGATGCCGATACCGGCTACATTAAGCACGATAGCTAATAACAGCACAATAAAATAAGGCCGTTTTTGCGATGAAAAAATTGAAGCTGCTGTACTCTCCACTAAAAATATTTATGCCCAAAAATAGCTGAATTTTAATTATTCCAGGGCAGGTATTTGGGTTGATCGCGATTGATCAGTTCGGGCTTGGCTGAATTTAACACCTGACCGTTCAAAACCCGTTCGTACAGGGCTAAATATTCCTTTGCCATCTTGCCGATACTGAAATTATCGGCAGCATATTGATGGCAATATTGTTTATTAAAGCTTTCAACGTTTTTAAGTCCGGTAGCCAATTCTGTTTTACTTGCCGATAACATACCAACTTCCGTAGGTACGAGCTCGGGCAGCGAGCCGTAAGGTGTACCGAAAACCGGGCAGCCGAAATAAAGACTTTCAACAATAGCTATCCCAAATGGCTCATGCCACAGCACCGGGAAAAGCAGGGCTTTTGAACTGTTCATTACAACTGACTTCGCTTCATCGCCCACCATCCCTTTGAAACGGACATTTAAGTTGGGTGTAAAGCGTAATCCCATTTTCAGGTTGAGGCGGGTACCTCCAAGTACCACCAGTTTATTACCACTCATGGTAGCTACATCGATGGCCCCTTTTACATTTTTAATCCGCCAGGCTGCCTTAGCCAGAAAATGGGTATGGGTGCGCTTATTATCGAGCATAGGTTCTTGATAATCGGCAGTGTCTATCGCGTTATGCACAAAAACTGTTGAGCCGTGCCTTTGTGCATGATTGGCCGACACAAATACCGAGTTAACATCTAATTGCAAACCACCAGGGTTATTATGAACAGTTACGATATATGGCTTTTTAGTAAAACCACTCACCTGGAACTGGAAATGAACCACATCAATATCATCGGGCACCTGTTGGTTTATGTCAACAGCCGGATCGTAGATCAACACCCTCGCAAATGGACAGCTTGAGCCTGCACCTACCAGATAAATAATTTGATGCCCCAATCGGTTCAGCTCGCGGCCAAGCCACCAGATGATACGCTCGGTACCGCCATATTTAGTAGCAGGAATTGGGGTGTTGTTTACGATGAGGATATTCATAGATGTTGGAGGCAAAGGTAATAATCTGCGTATTCTATTTCAGCCTTTAACAAAATGCATTAATAGTTTTAAGAGATTTGTATATTCACTCAAAAATCTATTTCCTGTCACAATGAAACTTAAGTTAACATTTCTATCGATAGCTGTTACCTGCTTTATTCAGCCAATTTTTGCCCAAAACTACATGGCCGATTTTAAGGCTCTTGTTGCTAAAGATGATACCGCCGCTGCATTTAAAATATTACAAGCCTGGCAAAAGACCGGTATAAATGATCCTGATTTTTATATAGCCAGCTATAATTATTATGCCAAAAAGGGGCTAACCGAAGTACTCAGCCTTCAAAAAGACCAGCCGGCGGGTCAAAGTTTTCAGCTTACCGATAGTACGGGCAAAGTTGCCGGCTATCTTGGTGGTGGCCAAACTTCTTATAATTTAATTTATCTGAATAAGGGGTTCGAATATATTGATACCGGCATAGGTAAATTTCCGGCGCGACTGGACATGCGTTTCGGCAAAGTTTATCTGCTCGGCAAAATTGAAAACTACAAAGCTTTTTCAGAAGAAATTATCAAGGCTGTTAACTACGGCCAAACTATCGGTTTTAAATGGATCTGGAGTGGGGGCAAACCAGTTGAAGATCCGGAAAATTTTATGCTTAGCAATATTCAAACTTATATCATCCAATTAAATAACGCCGGCGATCAAAACATGGATTATATCCGTGATATTTCCCTGGCCATTTTGAAATACAAGCCAAATAATGTTGTCAGTCTTTCCGATCTCTCTATCAGTTATCTTACCAAAAAGGACTACCCTCGCGCGTTGGAGACATTGCTGAAAGCCGAAAAACTGGCACCGCATGACTACATCGTTTTAAATAACATTGCCTATTGTTACGAATTGCAAGGAAATAAACCCAATGCACTCAAATACTATCAGCTTGTGAAACAATATGGCAACGATGAAGCAAAAGCAAGCGCAGATAAAAAAATAGCCGAGCTCAATAAAAAATAGTCATTTCCTAAACCACTTTCTGCTCGCCACCAACAACCCAAACTCTTCTGAAGGGTATTTCTCCGTTGATTTATGATGAATTTTATGCGCCCGGCGGATGCCGGCCAAATAACGATTATCACTTTTAAAAGCTTTGAAACGATTATGGATAAACCAGTCGTGGAAAATGAAATAAATGATACCATAGATGCTGATACCAGTACCAATCCAAAACCGGTAGTCCAGAGTTAAATGCCCTATCCATATCAGCCATAAAGCAAAACCAGCGAAGCCAATACTGAATAGGTCGTTCAGTTCAAACCAGCCATGCCTTTGTTGATGATGTGTTTTGTGAATAAACCATAATGGCCCATGGAAAAGGTATTTATGCATAGCCCAGGAGATGAGTTCCATCAACGCAATGGTTAATACTACAATTCCTATATCTGCCAATACTATCATATCATTTAGCGGTTAAGCTTCGGGCTATCAGGTCTTTCATCTTTTGGGTATTTTCATCTTCGTAATCACCGTAGCCGGTCTTCTTTAAAATCAACTTCCCTTTCTTATTAAAGATAATCACCGTTGGATATCCTCTGAAACCAAACTGCCTGTCGGGGCATTTGGTTTTATCCTCAGGCGTATATTTTGCTAATACCTTACCGGTGTAAATCTTTTCGTTACAACCTGGTATAAAATACACAGGCAATTTAAAATCGTCCCGCATACTGTAATGTTTATACAGGTTAACAAAGTTAGTCATCGATTTATCCTGTGTTATAAACCGCTTAACTATCCCGCTATCGGTTTGGCATAAGGTTATGAAACAAAATTTTTTATTGTCTTTATATTGGGCGTAAAGCTTGTGCAGCATGCCCATTTCACGAAAACAAGGCGGACAGGGCACAAACCAGCAATCAATAAACAGCACTTTATTTTGGCCTAATTGCTTTAGCGTGGTATGCTTTCCGTTGATGTCGTAAACCTCAATATCAGGTATTGATTTAATTTTTTTGGTTTGCGCATGAACTACACAGCCAAGCAAAATAAAAAATGCGAATAAGGAGCAGGTTATTACTTTCATAGCCGAAGTATTTACCGCTAACTTAAAATTAAAAAAGCGGCTATCAAATGATAACCGCTTTTAAATATTTGAAATTAAAAATCCGAAATCGAAAATCCGATATCCGAAATTATTAAATATGTATCGCCCTGTTTTCAGTAGCGGCTAAACATGCTTCGCGCATCGCTTCAGTATAGGTTGGGTGGGCATGGCTCATGCGCGAAATATCTTCGGCACTTGCACGGTACTCCATCGCCACAACAGCTTCCGCTATCATATCGGCAGCACGCGGACCAATCATGTGTACACCTAAAATCTCGTCGGTAGTGGCATCGGCCAATACTTTTACAAAGCCGTCTAGGTCACCGCTGGCGCGGGCACGGCCACTTGCTTTGAATGGAAATGAACCGGTTTTGTATTTAACACCGGCTGCTTTCAGCTGCTCTTCTGTTTGACCAACAGCGGCAACTTCGGGCCAGGTATAAACTACACCCGGGATCAGGTTGTAATCAATATGCGGTTTTTGGCCGGCAATAATTTCGGCAACCAGCGTACCTTCATCTTCAGCTTTGTGAGCAAGCATGGCACCTTTAATCACATCACCAATGGCGTAAACACCTTTTACTTTGGTTTCCAGGTGCTCGTCAACCGTAATTTTACGACCGCGTTCCTCAACAGTAATACCGATATTCTCTAAACCTAAACCATCGGTGTAAGCTATACGACCTACGGCTACCAGGCAATAATCGCCTTTCAGTTCCAGCTTTTCGCCTTTAGGGGTATCACAGCTAACGGTTACTTCTTTACCTTTTACTGTGGCGCCTGTAACTTTATGGCCGAGGTAAAATTCCATACCCAGTTTGGTCAGTACTTTTTGTAATTCACGGCCAAGGCCCTTATCCATAGTTGGGATAATGCCGTCCATAAATTCAATTACAGATACTTTGGCGCCTAAACGGGCATAAACCGAACCCAGCTCCAAGCCGATAACGCCGCCACCGATCAGTACCAGGTGTTTTGGCACTTCGCTCAGGCTTAATGCTTCGGTTGATGTAATAATGCGTTTTTTATCGATAGGCAAAAATGGCAATGCCGATGGTTTTGAACCAGTAGCGATGATCACATTTTTACCGGTAATCTCAGTAACGGTACCATCGTTCTTTTTAACAGTGATGGTGTTTTTATCTTTAAATGATCCTACACCAAAATGAGTGTCGATCTTGTTTTTCTTCATCAGGTAGCTGATACCGCTGGTGTTAGCATCAACAACTTCCTGTTTGCGCTTGATCATCTGTCCAAAATCTATCGAAAGATCTTTAAGGTTGATGCCATGGGTTTTAAAAGCATGGGCAGCATTGTGGTAATGCTCAGATGAATCCAACAGTGCCTTCGACGGGATACAGCCTACATTAAGGCAGGTACCGCCAAGGGTATTATACTTTTCAACAATTGCGGTTTTTAAACCAAGCTGGGCACAGCGGATAGCGGCTACATAACCACCGGGGCCCGAACCTATAACTATAACATCATATTGCATAGTAGTGTGTATTTTATGGTGGGCAAAGTTAAGGATTTTAAAGTTGCTTTTGAGAGATTAGTGATTGGAGATTAGAGGTTAGCAATTATTTTCTGAACCATGATTTTTGGGATTTAATCCCGGTTCAGACAAAAATCCGAAATCGAACATCCGAAATCCGACATAAAATTTATCCCATACCAACAGCTTTTTACCCAGTTTGTAACAGAACCATTGATAAATCGGTTTATCGTTAACTCTTTATTAAATTTAACCCAATTTAACACGACTGATCTTATGAAGAAAATCAACTTATTTTTTGTGCTGGTATTATTATATACCGGCGTTAATGCTCAAAGCAACTATGTAAAGGAGCATTTTACCAAAAAAGAGGTGTACATCACCATGCGCGATGGTGTAAAACTGTTCACCTCTATTTATACCCCAAAGGATGCTTCATCGCAAAATAAGTACCCGATGATGATGATGCGTACCTGCTACAGCATCGCCCCTTACGGCGAGGACAAATATCCGGCAAGGCTTGGCCCGTCTGAAATTATGATGAAAGAGGGCTATATTTTTGTTTACCAGGACGTACGTGGCCGCTGGAAAAGTGAAGGCACCTGGACCAACATGACGCCGGTTATCGATAACAAAAAAAGCAAAAAAGATGTTGACGAAGGTTCTGACACCTATGATACTATCGACTGGCTGGTAAAAAACGTAGCCAACAACAACGGTAAAGTCGGGCAGTATGGCATCTCCTACCCGGGCTTTTATACCGCGGCAGGCATCCTTTCAAACCACCCGGCCCTAAAAGCTTCATCTCCGCAGGCCCCTATTTCTGATTTCTTTTTTGACGATTTTCACCACAACGGTGCCTTCATTGAAGGGTACTTTTTCACCTTCCCGGTATTTGGTGTTCAAAAAACTGATACAACCAGCAAAGCCTGGTACTCCATGCTTAAACCCGATAGCAAAGACGGTTACCAGTATTTATTAGATCTTGGTCCGCTAAAAAATGCCGATAAATTTTATCATGATAACTTCTTCTGGCAGGAAACCATCAATCATCCTAATTACGATGAGTTTTGGCAAAAACGCGGTTTGCTGAAACATTACGGCAAAGTAAAACCTGCGGTGATGCTGGTTGGCGGCTGGTTTGATGCCGAAGACTTAACCGGTCCGATGGCTATTTATAAAACCATTAACAAGTCAGATCCAAATGCATATAACACCATAGTAATGGGGCCATTCGGTCACGGCCGCTGGTCGCGCGAAACCGGGCATACCATGCACAGCAATGTTTACTTTGGCGATAGCGTGGCTACCTTCTACCAAAAAAACATTGAAGCTAAATTCTTTAACCACTTCCTGAAAGGTAAGGGAGATAAAAATTCCGGCTTACCAAATGCTTATATGTTTAATACCGGTAAAAAGGAATGGGCAACATTTGATAAATGGCCTGCTGCTAATGCCGTACATGAAAAAATGTTTTTAGGCGCCGATGGCAAACTTGTAAATACCCAGCCTGCAACCGCAGGCTCTGTTTCATACATCAGCGATCCGCTTAAACCGGTTCCTTATACCGAGGACAATACCACTACCATGGGCTTTACGCCGCACAATTACATGAGCGAAGATCAGCGCTTTGCAGGTCGCCGTCCGGATGTGTTGGTTTACCAGAGCGAAGTATTAAATGATGATGTTACCCTTGGCGGCGAGATCATGGCGCACCTGAAAATTGCCACCACAGGTACCGATGCCGATTTTGTTGTTAAACTGATTGATGTATATCCGGCCGATGAACCGAACAACCCGTATATGCCAAACAAAAATATCATCCTTAGCAATTACTGGCAAATGGTGCGTTCGGAAGTAATGCCGGCGCGTTTCCGTAACAGTTTTGAAAAGCCGGAGGCCTTGGTGGCTAATCAAAAAACCGATGTAAATTTCCGCCTGCAGGATGTGTTGCACACCTTCAAAAAAGGTCACCGCATTATGATCCAGGTACAAAGTACCTGGTTCCCGATAGTAGCACGCAATCCTCAAAAATTTGTGGAAAACCCATATAAAGCCGACGAAAGCGATTACATCAAAGCAACCGAAACGGTTTATAATGATAGTTATATTGATGTGCAGGTGTTGAAGTAGAGGTTAGTGATTAGAGGTTGGAGATAAGAGGTTGGAGATAAGAGATTGGAGATAAGAGATTAGTCTTTCTCCATTTACCTTAAACACTTGGCCGGACCGTCCAATCCGGCCAAGTGTTTAAGGTAAATAAGCTTTAACTTAGTTTTATAGATCCTTTAACCTGACACAATTAAGCGCATGAAAATAAAACAACTATATTTTGCAGCATTCGCCTTACTCGGCGTAGCAACAATTGCCCAACCGGCAAGGGCGCAGCTCCTAAAGGAAAAAGAGCAATTCACCCATGCCGATTCGCTGCGTGGAATGCTTACGCCTTTGCGTACCTGTTATGATATCAATTACTATCACCTTGACGTTAAGATTGATATCGATAAAAAGTTTATCAGCGGCAGCAATCAGTTTAAATTCACCGCCACACAGGATTTCAATAAACTCCAGTTCGACCTGTTTGCTAACCTTAACATTGCTAAAGTTGTTTATAAGGGGAAAGAACTTGCCTATACCCGCGATGGCAACGCTGTATTCCTCAACTTTCCGCAAACCATAAGCAAAGGCAGTAAGGATGAATTTACTGTTTATTATTCAGGCAATCCAACTATAGCTAAAAACGCTCCCTGGGATGGCGGGCTGGTATTTAAAAAAGATTCATTAGGCAAACCCTTTGTAGCAACCGCCTGCGAAGGGATTGGCGCCAGTATCTGGTGGCCCAATAAAGATCAGCTGGCCGATGAGGTGGACAGCATGATGATCAGCATCAGTGTGCCAAAAGGTTTGAAAGATGTATCGAACGGTCGCCTGCGTAAAGTAACTCCGCTTAAGGATGGGTACACCCGGTTTGATTGGTTTGTGGCCAACCCGATCAATAATTACGATGTTGCTGCCAACATTGCCGATTATACTCATTTTGAAGATACCTATATGGGCGAAAAAGGCAAGCTTACGCTTGATTATTGGGTTTTGCCAACCAGTCTGGAAAAAGCAAAAAAACAATTTGCCGCCAATGTCAAGCCTATGTTGAAAGCCTTTGAGCACTGGTTTGGCCCCTACCCCTTTTATGAAGATGGCTATAAACTGGTTGAAACCCCACACCTGGGCATGGAGCACCAGGGAGCTGTAGCCTATGGCAATCACTTCATGAATGGTTATATGGGTTATGATTTATCGGGTACAGGCTGGGGCAGCAAATGGGATTATATCATCGTTCACGAAAGCGGGCACGAATGGTTTGGCAACAATATAACTGATAAAGACCTTGCCGATATGTGGATCCACGAAAGCTTTACCTGTTATTCTGAATCTCTTTTTGTAGAGGATAACTGGGGCAAAAAAGCCGGACAGGAATATAACTACGGTTTAAGGCTTACTATTAATAATGACGGCCCTATAGTTGGCGTTTACAATGTAAACAAAGAAGGCTCGGGCGATATGTACTCTAAAGGTGCTGTTTTCCTGAACATGATCCGCACTATTATTAATGATGATGAAAAATGGCGCGGCATCCTGCGCGGCCTTAACAAAACCTTTTATCATAAAACGGTTACTTATGACGATGTGGTAGGCTTCATCAACCAACAATCGGGCATGGATCTTTCGGCAGTTTTTGCTCAGTACCTGCATTACCGCAGCCTTCCTGTTCTTGAATTCACCAGTCATGAAAACAAGCTTTATTGCCGCTGGATAGCCGAAGCTAAAGATTTCAACATGCCTATCAGGGTGCGAATAAAGGGGGGCGAATACAAATTCATCATCCCAACAAAACAAATGAGCCCTGTTGAAATTGCAGGCGCCACCAAAGACAATATTGAAATTGATTATTTAAACTACTACGTGGGTGCGCTCATGGATTAACCCTCAACATACATGAAAAATAAGTTAAATATTTTTGCTGTCGCTTTAGGCCTTACCATAGTCGGCATAGCACCAAGCCAGGCGCAATTAGGCACCAACAGGCAAACATTTACCCGTGCCGATTCACTTCGGGGCAGCTTAACGCCGCTGCGCACCTGTTATGATATTAACTATTATCACCTGGATGTGAAGTTTGATATCGACAAAAAATTCATCAGCGGCAGCAACCTATTCAAATTCACGGCTACTCAAAATTTCACCAAACTTCAGTTTGATCTGTTTTCCAATTTAAAAGTAGAGAAAGTGGTGTATGAGGGCACCGAAATCCCCTTTACACGCGAGTTTAATGCGGTGTTTGTTACCTTCCCAAAAACCATAAAAAAAGGCAGCAAGGACGAGTTTACTGTCTATTATTCCGGTAACCCAACTATTGCCAAACGTGCCCCATGGGATGGCGGCGTGGTTTACACTACCGACTCATTAGGCAAACCGTGGGTGGCAACTGCCTGCCAAGGTATCGGCGCCAGTATTTGGTGGCCTACAAAAGATCATCAATACGATGAGGTAGACAGCGCCCTGATCAGTATCAGCGCACCTAATGGTTTAAAAGATGTGTCCAACGGCAGATTACGCAAAGTAACCGACCTGAATAACGGCTATACCCGGTTCGACTGGTTTGTGGCTAACCCCATCAACAACTATGATATAGAAGCCAACATTGGCGACTATGCCCACTTTGAAGGCACTTACCAGGGTGAAAAAGGCCCGTTAACGCTCGACTACTGGCCATTAAGTTACAATGTTGACAAAGCCAAAAAACAATGGGAGCTTGATGCGCCGCGAATGCTTAAATCATTCGAATACTGGTTTGGCCCTTATCCTTTTTATGAAGACGGCTATAAACTGGTTGAAACGCCACACCTGGGTATGGAACACCAAAGCGGTACCGCTTATGGCAACCACTACAAAAACGGCTATCTCGGTCGCGACCTTTCAGGCACCGGCTGGGGCCTAAAATGGGATTTCATCGTGGTACACGAAAGCGGTCATGAATGGTTTGGCAATAACATCACCTCAAAAGATGTGGCCGATATGTGGATCCATGAAAGCTTTACTAATTATTCCGAGTCATTGTTCATTGAAACCTATTACGGTAAACAAGCCGGGCAGGAATACGTGAACGGAACCCGTAAAAATATCCGTAACGACAAACCAATTGTAGGGCCGTATGGTGTAAACATGGAAGGTTCAGGTGATATGTATTATAAAGGCGGCAACCTGTTAAACATGGTGCGCACCATTATCAATAATGATGACAAATGGCGCAGCATCCTCCGCGGGCTTAACAAAACCTTCTACCATAAAACCGTTACCTATGACGATATTGTAGGCTATATCTGCAAACAGGCAGGCATGAACCTTGCTCCCGTATTTGACCAGTACCTGCATTATAAAGATATTCCAACCCTGCAGTTTGTAACTAAAGACGGCAAGCTTTATTCCAAATGGATTGCCAATGCCGAAGGTTTCAACATGCCGGTAAAGGTGCGTGTAAAAGGCGGTGAATACCAATTCATTAAACCTACCGATCAGTTTACCCCGGTTAAGATAGATGGTATCAACAAGGATAATGTAGAGGTCGATACATTTAATTATTACATTAAGGTTGATTGAATGGTTGATTGGGTGAATGGTTGATTCTTACCCCTGACAAAATAAAAAACAGGTGTCATGCTGAGCCTGTCGAAGCATCGCGGGTAGGGCCTCTGCGCGCGAGTCTTCGACAGGCTCAGACTGACAGGCCTTATTTAACCAACCACTCACCCCCTCCCTCCACAAAAAAATCAAATCCCGTGCAACTTTCCTCACCCTGCCGGCGTCTAATTTGAAAACGAAACTAAAATAACCGTCATGAAATCGATCTCAAAAATATTATTGGCAGCCGTGTTGGCAGCAGGAACTACAGGTTACGCATCGGCAAAAACAGTAAACCCAATTGTTAAACACGCCGACCAAACCACGCAAGACCGTCATTTATCGGGCTTCAGCGCTATTGACCTGGCAGGCTCTTTTGACGTTTACTTTACACAGGGCTCAAACGAATCGGTAAAAGTTGAAGCGCCTTCAGATGTTATCGACAAGATCATTACCGAAGTGCAGGGCGGTGTATTGAAGATTTACAGTAAAAAAGGCACCAACTGGGATAGCTGGAGCTTTGGCCGCAGCCGTAAAATGATTGTACATGTGGTAGCTAAAGATATGACCAGCATTAACGTTGCCGGCTCCGGCGATGTTTATTTTAAAGAAGGCATCACCACCACCTCATTAAAATTAAAAGTTGTTGGCTCGGGCGATATGCTGGGCAAAGTGAATGCTAAAAACCTGGACAGCAGCATTTCAGGCTCTGGTGATATGAAGCTTTCGGGCCGTGCCGATAATTCAAGGGTAAATGTTGTAGGCTCCGGTGATTTTACCGCCCGCGACCTGATCACCATTAACACCGAAGTGCACATAGCTGGTTCGGGAGATGCTACCATCAACGCCAGCAACAAAATTGAAGCATCCGTAAGCGGCTCAGGCGATGTGCATTACACCGGCGGTGCTAAAAATATTT
This sequence comes from Mucilaginibacter sp. SG538B, assembly GCF_013376065.1. Taxonomy (NCBI): domain Bacteria; kingdom Pseudomonadati; phylum Bacteroidota; class Sphingobacteriia; order Sphingobacteriales; family Sphingobacteriaceae; genus Mucilaginibacter; species Mucilaginibacter sp. SG538B. The sequence continues at coordinate 109,031 of NZ_JABMJI010000004.1, read as the reverse complement.
CAAGCTCAAAAGCAGGTAGCGGAGATATCGAGAGGATATAAACCTCACTTATCCTCCCCAAAGAAGCAACCTCTTTAAGTATTTAGAAGCGTCATTGCAATTAATAAAGCAATGACGCTTTTTTTGTATATCCAGTGAAGCTAATTTAGTTAGCTTCTTATTATCTTTATCTAAAATAATCACCTCCACCATTCCTATCGCTAACCATGAAAAAGCTATTCTTCGTCCTGATTGCTGCCTGCTTTTGCGCATGCAACAATCCGTCAAAACCAGGGGCGGATACCGCAACTGAATCATCAAACACTCCTTACGAAATAAAAACCGGCGGGAATAAGCTCATTAAAGTTGCCGGTAAATATAACGTATGGACGAAAAAAGTTGGCGACGGTAAAATAAAAGTGCTGCTACTGCATGGCGGTCCGGGCTTTTCACACGACTATATGGAATGCTTTGAGGATTTTCTGCCGAAGGAGGGCATTGAGTTTTATTATTATGATCAGCTTGGCTGTGGTAATTCGGATGCTCCTGCTGATACCTCATTATGGAACATTCCACGTTATGTTGAAGAGGTTGAAGAGGTGCGTAAAGGATTAGGGCTTGATAATTTTTATATACTCGGACATTCATGGGGCGGTATGCTGGCTATGGAATACCTGCACAAATACCAGTCGCACGTTAAGGGGGCGGTATTATCAAACATGACAGCCGGTATTAAAGGTTATGTTGCTTATGCCGCCGAATTGAAGAAAAAGTTTTTTACGCCGCGTGATATCACTGTATTTGATTCGTTAGACAGGCTTAAACAATACGACTCGCCTCAATACAACGACCTGCTGATGAATAAACTATATACCCGGGTGATCTGCAGGCTTCCATTAGAGAGTTGGCCCGAACCTTTATGGCGTGCCTTTAAAAAAGCTAACCATACCATATACATACAAATGCAGGGTGTTGACGAGTTTCACGTAACCGGCAATTTTAAAGGATGGGAATTTTGGGACAAACTCCCGGATATAAGAACACCTACCCTTGTTTTAGGCGGTGTACACGATGAAATGAACCCCGAAGACATGAAAAAAGAAGGTCATCTGCTGCCCAACAGCCGCACTTACCTGTGCCCTAACGGCAGCCACATGAGTATGTATGATGATCAGCAAAACTATTTCAAAAATCTCATTGCCTTTTTAAAAGATGTTGACGCGGGTACATTCACTGCAGATAAAAAGTAGCACACCAATTATTAATCTTATATAACCACCACACACTTAATCATGAAAAAGTTATTTACCTGTATCATCACGATGATGATCTTTACTGCGGTAAATGTTTATGCGCAGTTAACGCCGCAACCCAGTTCAACACAAAGTATTGTGCAGGATTTCGGCCTCGGCAAAATCAGCCTGGTTTACTCCCGTCCGGATGTAAGAGGCCGTAAAATATTTGGAGGCATGGAACCTTACGGAAAAGTTTGGCGCACGGGGGCCAATTCGGCCACGGTAATTAAATTTACCGACGAGGTAAGTATGGAGGGCAACAAGATCCCGGCGGGCGAGTATGGCCTGTTCAGCATCCCCGGCGAAAACGAGTGGACTATCATCCTTAGCAAACAACCTAAACAATGGGGCGCGTATAATTATAAGGAAGCTGATGATTTTTTGCGGTTTAAAGTAAAAACAGAACACCTTAAGGTTTTAACAGAAACCATGACCCTCGCGTTCAGCAATGTGGCGGCAACAACCTGCGATTTGCAGATGATGTGGGAGCACAGCGGCTTCACCATCCACATGACCACCGATATCGATGCCAAAGTAATGGCCCGAATTGACTCGGCCATGAATACCGATAAAAAGCCATACTATGAAGCTTTGATCTATTATTATAACAACAATAAAGATATGGACAAAGCCTTAGCCTGGGCTACCGAATTGGAAAAAGACAAGAACTTTCCGCCATTTGTGCCTAAACTATGGAAAGCCCGGATCTTATTGAAAAAAGGTGATAAAGCTGCAGCCATAGCAACAGCCCAGGAAGGTGCAAAAATGGCTACAGATATGAAGACGGATGAATATGTACGTTTAAATAACGAACTAATAGCACAGGCGAAGAAGTAATCATTTTAACTCGATATAATCGCCAAACAAAAAACCCTTGCCAGTGGTATTGGCAAGGATTTTTGTTTAACAAATCCAAAAAAAAGGCGGGTTTGCGCGATTCCCCTCTTGAGAGTGGCGAAGGGGTGTGTTTCTGCTTTGATAAGTCTACAGCAGAAACACACCCCTGCTACCGCTCATTCCTCCGCGCCCCCTCTCAAGAGGGGATTTTCTTGTCCTCTCCTTTGGAGAGGATTTAGGTGAGGTTAAAATCTCGTATAAAAAGCCAGCTGCGCTACATGGTTTACCACATAAGCATCGGCTTGTTTAATGTATTGATTAAGATAACCAGCTTCGGCATCAAATGATTTGCTAAAGCGGTAGCCAACTGCAACGTAAGCACGGTTTTGATCAAAGAAGTGTTTGTTTACTTTATTCTTATTTTGAACGTTTACAAAGGCCTCGTTTTGCAGGGCGAGGAAAGCACCTTCCGTAAATACATCCGAATCAGGTTTCATTGGGATCACTGCACGGGCAAAATACCTGAAGCGCTGGGCAAAATAACGGTCGTTTTTATTGTCGGCGGTATTACCTAAAAAGCGCTGTTCCAACCTTAAACGGTGTGCCAGCTGTATGTGTTTGGTAAGCTTATGGGTATAGGTGTACTGCTGCCAAATGCGGTGCTCCGGGCGAAAAGTTGTTTCGTTGCTGGGAGTACGACCATAAGTGGCTATGTAGGCATAACCCAAAGCGCCTACTTTGTTCTTAGCAAAATAATAATTAGCCGAGGGACGAAGCAGGATATGCTTTAGGTAACTTACCTCATCATGCGAGCGCAACTGCCCGTCGAACGAATAGCCCCAATGTTCAGATAATTTTTGGCTGTGAAAAATAGCCGCCCAGCCCGAAAACTGGTTGTCTTGTGCCAGCAGCCTTGCAGGTGCCGCCAACAGTAATACTGCAAAAATTAATAGTTGTTTTTTTAATTGCATGGATGATATATATGTGTTATAAAGGTTAACATTTACTGTAGAGACGCATTACATGCGTCTCTTTTTGCTACAGAAATTTGCAGGATCTGTCATTTTATTTAAGGCAAAGACGCATGTAATGCGTCTCTACACATAACTTCACTAATCTTTAAACCTTACCAAAGTTTGTCGGCCCAGGTCAACCGTTACCCTGAAGGCTTCCTGGTTGCTGCTGTAGCCCGGTGTTTGGTGCAGGCTTAATATAAATTGCCCTTTTACACGCTTGTATAAAAACGGCGTGTAAATAATATCAAGCCGGTTGTAGGTCTTCTTTTCAAAAAAGGCATCACCATAAATAATATGGCTGCCCTGGCCTTTGTAAAATTCATCAAACAAGGCAAAACGTTTCCAGCTTAAATAGGCATTGGCTACAAAGCCGGCAGGTTTATGAAAACCATCAACACCCCTAACCCGCTCAAACGACATCATGCCGCCTGCCTCAATAGATAACGAATCTAAAATGGTTTTATGACTTAAGTCTAAACCTAATCTTATTTGTCCGCCGCCATTGTCCTGGATATGGTCGTTTGGTAAAAGCACCTCGGCCCCTGCATCATGCATCAGCAAAAAATAGTGCGATACATAAAAGGGGCCTGTTAAGCTTGGCCGATATTTGCCCGAAAAGCCGAACAGGAACTGTTCACGATCGGTAACGGTTTGGCGGCTTACCCAATCAATCCAGGCAGTTTCGGTAAAGTGGGCATTATGAAAACGCGTAAGCAAACCCTCAACATTGGGGCGGTAGTAGCGCAAAGTATCGTTCAGTAGAGCCCGTGGATAATCGTCCAGCAAACCTTCGCGCGGGAAAGCACCGGCATTGAACAGCCAGTTTTTACCGGTAAAGCTGTAATAGGCAACGGGGTTAACTTTTAAAAAGTATGGTTTTGCACCAAACTCATGAATGCCGTTAACCCCTACAATAAAGTGGTTCACGCTGTCGATATTCAAACCCAGGTCAAGCGCGGTACGCACGCCCGAATAGGTGCGTGAGCGGGCAACAAAATCTTTGTACTCCCGGTTATCCATAAAACCTAAGCCGTTAAAATGGATATCAAGGCTACCCTGTGCAAGGGCAGCAGTAGTGGTTATGATCGAAAAAAAGACAAAAAGGTATATCCGTTTAAACATAGTCGATTTATTATTTTACTGTAATGTTGATGCTCTTACTGTTACGTCCGCCAAAAAATGGTTCGGTACGCAATGAAAAAATGAGTTGATATCTGCCAGGCTGCTCCGGTGCTGTTACATTAAATTTAAAATGAGTGCTTCCGCCCGGCTTTAGGGCAATGTTATGGAATGAATCATCTGCCTTTTGATTCGTGATCTGATCAGTCTTTTTAAAGAAACAGGCTTCAAAAAATACAGGGTGCTTTTGATTTTTATTACTGAAATCAATGGCGAATGGATAAGGATTTTTAACCGTAAGGTCGAAATCTATTTTTTGCCCCGGGCTAACAGCTTCTTTGGGAGCAAATGTTTCAAATTCAACCCGCTGATAGGTGCGTGTGTCATCCACCCAACCGCCATACCATTTACCGGCAAATACGTTAATGGAATCGGTTGTTACACCGGGCAACCAAACATCCAGTACATAATAAGTTTTTTTATGCTGAACGCTGTCCTCTATAGGCCAGATATCATACTGGGTACGGCGATAATGCCGCGAATCATAGGCCAGTCCATGAGTTGTATTATTATAAAAATTATATTTGGACGGGTCCTGAAAACCTTCATAAAATATCACATAATTATTGCCTGCCTTTTGTTTGATCTGATGCGCCCAATCCTTAAAGCCGAAAAAGCTTTTCATGGCATCAATCTTTAGCAAGAACGGAGGCCCCCAGATAATACAGATACGAACAAGCAAAATCAGGCTGACGTTGATCACCGCCAAACGGTTAAACCAAACAGGTTTGCCTCCCGGCTTAGCAAAACTGATAAGCACCAGCATGCTTAGCGGTACGTAAGTGATAAGCGTCCAATGGAGTTGTACCTCACCTTTAAAGGAGGTAAGAAAAAAGAATGCTAAAATGCCTATGCTGTTTACGAGCAAGGTTCGGGTGAAAACATCTTGTATCTTAGTTGTAAACCCTTTATAAAAAAGGAACCAGCCAATCAGCGGCCCGGCCATTATCAACTGCCCCAATGGATATAAATAGGTATTATCCAATTGGTAATCATCGGCCGAACGCTCGCTAAGGTGATAGCTTATTGACGGATAATCGTGGTTCACCTGCCACAGGATATGCGGTGTATACAAAGCAAGCGCCAGCAGCACAATTCCGTAAAAAGACCCTCGCTTAAGCAATTTTATATTAGATACAAGCGTGAAAGCAACCAACAAAATGCCATGGTACTTGCTATACAGCAGGCAGGCTATCACCACGCCCAATATAGTGGCCAGTTTTAAGCTGTCCTGTTCAATATATTGCTGATAAAAATACAGGAACAGCACCGTGAAAAACAGCAAAGGGGCATCAGGTGTGGTGGTAAAACCATAAATATGGAATACAAAGATGCCCGAAACCACCAGTATAAAGTTGATGGCATCTACTCTGTAGCGCTTTAGCATCAGCCACATAAGATACAGCGACGCCGTAGTACTGATCACCGTAAAAAGCCTCGCTCCAAATTCATTATGTATGAGGCTGTAACCTGCTTTAATAAAAACGGCCACCATAGGCGGATGGTCATAATACCCCCAGTCTAAAAAACGGGAATAAACCCAATAGTAGGCCTCATCCGCATGGATCTCCAGGGTAAATGCCTGTACGGCATTTAGCAAAGCCCACAACAGTAAAAAATAAATTATTGGCTTGTTATATTTTACCGGCGCGCTATTTAAAGAGGTATCCTGCATTAAAATGGATGAGTAAATGACTGGGCAAAGGTATGATAAAAGATATAAGCCATAAAACGTTGGCAGCAGCGATGTGATAATTTGACGAAAAACATACCACAATCTTCATAATTTAGCGCAGCTGGAAAGCCTTAACCCATCCAATATAAAATGAAACAAGAATTTGAGGTTATCAAAAAACCGCGCCTGATGTTGTTAAACGTTGTTAAAGATCTTAGCCCCGAACAACTTAACCACATCCCCGCAGGTTTTAATAACAACCTGATCTGGAACCTGGCGCACATTATTTCGGGTCAGCAAGGTATTTGCTATACGCGCGCAGGCGTACCTATTGTGGTTGATGATAAATACTATACCCCCTACCGTCCCGAAACAAAGCCGCAGAGCTTTATTAATGCTCATGACATAGCCCAAGTCAAAGAGTTGCTTATTTCAACCATTGATAAAATGGAGGAAGATTACCAAATGGGTATTTTCTCAAACTACCAACCGATGACGACCCGTTATGGTGTTACCCTGAGCAATATAGAAGAAGCAATCCGCTTTTTGCCATTTCATGATGGTTTGCATACCGGTTATATCATGGCTTTGAAAAGAGCGGTTTTGGAGGAGATGGGCAAGTTGGTTTAATAAACTATTTTGCTAAACGGAATCCCCACAGTTAACCCGATTGCTGTTTTATTGTAAGGCAGTCGGGTGTTTTTTAAGGAGTTATTCATGTTCTGAAGCAAAAGTTGTGCTTCAAAATTTATGGCAGGCACGCCTTTTTTATCTATCAAAACAATGGGGATGCCGATGATGGAATTGAGCGCCTTATAAGTCCCCCAGTTTTTTTCGATGCGGAAGCTAATACCAACATGTGAGGTTCCGGGGATATACACCAACTTACCTGCCGCGAGGGGTGTTATAAAGTTTTTATATTGGCCTATGTACCGGTCGCCATTATTAATGGTGACCGTATTTGTTCCATCTATTCCCTGCGCTCCGGTTACATCAGCACTGAATAGCGAACCGCTGTGTACCGCATTATTCACAAAGCCTTTACCGGCAAAGGTTAAAAAGAACCGGCCCATTTTAGGGCTTTCCCAAAAACGGGTATGACTAATAAATAATTCGAGCGGGTAGTTATAATGTTTGTTAACCTGTGCATTAACATCATTGCTTACCATAAATTTTTGTGGGATAACCGGGATATAAACGCCCAGGCTTGTCCAGTTATCGGTTATGAGGTCATAATTACCTGTATTCACCAATCGCTCTGATTGCTGTTCAGAAAATTGTTGGAGATAATCAGCCCGGAGGGAGGCGTAAAAAGTTTTCCGGAGTTTGCTTTTAACCTCTGTTAGATCCTGTCCAGGTATCTCCTCCTGTTTCAAAACATTAAGAGATTGCTCAAACTCTTCAGCTTTTTTGTTGATACTTTGAGCGATCGTATTTACCATCAATGCCCGCGCAGCATCCATTTGCTTTTTAAAATCGCCGTTTGCTGTATAGTGGGTGACAGGTTTCCCCATCCATGTTTTTTGAATGGTAAAGCCAAGCTGATTATCATAATACCTATTAGCACTTTTTGCCGAATATGCGTTGGCAATATTTACCCTCGCCCCTGCTACTACAAATGACCTTACCCAATCATCACTATCAATGGGCTGGTGAAAATTGTGATTGATGCTGATCGTCCCTTCGGCGGCATTGATATTAACATAGTTTTTATAGAGGGAAAGATCTTCGTTACCCGAGAGATAAGAACTCACTTTATTTGACAGGAAAATGTTCATCGCCTTGTTGGAGATCAACATTCCCTGTCCGTTACTATTAGGCCAATTGGTTACTTTATTGTCTATCGCTTTTATCTCATCGATGACCTGCCCAGTGGTTTGAGCTTTCAACTTCACCGCGAAGCAACATACAAAGAGCAGACAGTATATTACTGCCGTCGCCGGATTTACATATTTCAGGCCAGCCCCCATTGCTGCGTAATTTGATTGGTAAAAACTTTCTGGCAGTCGGCATTGAGCAGGGTTTTCCGGGCGTTGATCCACCGGGTGGCTGCATCGCCGTACATTCTTTGGATGCGTTGTGGGGTAATTTCGTTGGCTTTGCCCCAATGAAATGTAAAGGGGATATTTTCATGCTCAAGCATCAGCCAAACCTGGGTATAAAAGTTATAAGCTTTGTCTGATAGCGGTGCATCCAACTCCATAATGCAGGTATGTTCAAACCGGGTAAAGCCCAATGTGGCTTTGGTCTGCTTAACAAACCTGAATGAAAATACACCACTGAATGGCCCGATATCTTTATTGATCGTCAGCATCAGATCGGCCACTTTGGGTGAGAGCTCCGCAGGGAAGCCAATTGCAGCACTTAGCAATTTCCCTCGTAAAGTGGTATTACTAAAAATTTCGCCCAGGGTACCAAAATGAGGATCAGTATTAGTTGTCATGCTGGTATTTAACACCTTGGTAACTACAACCGGAACCAAAGCGGGCACAGCATCAGTAATAGTACCTATAAAACTGGCAGCATCATCTCCCGGACCGATCCCCGCCGCGTTATCAACGGGCGGCTGGTAGTTGGTACGATACGGGCGCTTATACATAGTAGTTACAAATGCCCCTTTGTCCAGATCGTACGGATTAAGCAGCACCGAAAAATGACACGGGCGCTCGTTACTACATGGCAGCTTATCGGTATCGCTGAAATCAAGTGTTGCCATCATACCCTGAAGTTCGGCATCATAAGGTAACCGTTGCACATAAGTTTCTAACAAAAACAGGGGTTCTGTTTCCATTAGTACGCCGTGGATAATACCGAAGCTCCCAAAACTTACCAATGCGGCATTAAAAAGTTCATCATCCTGTACCAGCTCGGTTTGCAACAGATCCATAAACCGTTGCGCCACAACAGGAGCCGACGCCCTTTCCAGCCAGATATGCCTGTCAGGACTTACTACAATATGGAGCCCTACTACAAAATCTGGCGTGGCACCAAAATCAAACGCCGAGCCGTGAGTTCCTGTACTCACTGCACCAGCTATAGTTTGCCCATTACTGGCACCGGAAGTTTTAAGTGACAAGCCCCTGTTTTTCAAAAATGCGCCGAGTTCCCAAATACCGTTGCCACTTTGTGCAAAAAGCAGGTGGTCTTTGTTGCCAGTGTAAGCAGGGTTTACGGCTGTATCGGCAACAGTAAACCTGGTGTTAAGGGGTTTTGTATCCAGCATTACACCATCTTTAACCGTTGCTATTTTTGTCCACGACCAGCCTGCGCCTAATGATCGTAATGGGGTACCGGTCTCAATAGCTTCTTTAATCAGGTTTTGAAGCCCTTTGGTAGCGTCATTATAACCTTCAAGGGCATCAAGATTGTCTTCGTTGCCTAATTCATACAGATCTTTAATTTGCTCGGTAAAAGTTTCGTGCCGGTTTTCCCAACTGCTGACTCCTGTTTTAATAACTTTCATAGCCGCTTATTTGATTACGCCATCTTTGGCGCAAGGTTTACCGCATTTCCACTCTACCCTTGCAGGGCTCCAGATACCTAAGGTTACAACAGTAAGCAAGGAATAACCGAAATTATTCTTCACCGTAACTTCGGCCATACCATTGGAGCCAAGGGAATCACATATAGGAGTAACGATTCGCTTGGGGCTTTGGATAGCCCCCCAAAAAAAGAAGTTTACATTTTGGTGCGATACCTCTGACCCAGCCTGCGCCTTTGTTTCGACACGGGCCGTGTAACAACTGCACAGCATTAATGAGATTAAAACAGCAGGGATAAGCTTCCTGTAAAAATACAGGGGCCTGTTCAAACGTGATGGCAACATATTGTATGTATTTGGGAAATTTCCTAAAATACAATAAAGTAAATCCAAATACTTGATTTTCAATTAAGTAAAAACACGTTTATTGAATACGTACTTTTACGTCATTTATTTGATAATGAAAAAGAAGGGGCTTATCTTATTGATTTGTACAATCCCAGATGCTTTGGTTTGGTTAAAACAATATGCCATAAATGGTTTTTTCTTGAGCGGAAGGATGCAGCGCTTGCACTAAGATAGTAGCGCCACATGCGGTAAAAGGTATCACCATATTTAACGCTAAGCTGCGGCCAGCTTTGCTCAAAGTTTTTACGCCATTCCATACAGGTTCGGTCGTAATATACGCCGAAGTTATGCCAATCCTCCAAAATAAATAGGCCCTGCCAGGCCGTTGAGAGCTGTGCTGCAGATGGCAGCATCCCATTCGGAAATATGTATTTCGCAATCCAGGGATCGGTAACTTTAGTTGAGTAATTACCGCCTATGGTATGAAGCAGGCAAATACCGTCATCTGCTAAATTTTCGTTTACCCTTTCCATAAAGATGCGATAATTACGGTAGCCAACATGTTCAAGCATCCCCACAGAAACTATCCTGTCGAATTTTTCGTGTACATCGCGATAATCCTGCACCCTGATCTCCACAGGTAAACCTTTGTTAATCTCCTTTGCAATAATGGCCTGCTCTTCTGAAAGGGTTACACCTATTCCTTTTACGCCATACTTTTCGGCTGCATATTGAAGAAGACCGCCCCATCCGCAGCCTATATCAAGCAAGCTCATGCCGGGTTCCAATTTTAGTTTGCGGCAAATCAGATCAAGCTTAGCTTCCTGGGCCTCATCCAATGTTTGTGCAATTTCCCAATAGGCACAGGAGTATATCATCCGCTTATCAAGCATCAACTCAAAAAGGTCGTTACCAATATCATAATGCTTATGTGCAACCTCTTTAGCTTTTGATTTGGTTTGCTGATTACTAAATTTTGCCTTGAGAAAGTATTTAAGCGTATTTAAGTCGCGCGGGATCATTTTATCAACCCGGTGATACTGGACGCGGAAAAAGAATTCGTCAAGCGCTTCACAATCCCACCAGCCTTCCATGTAGGCTTCCCCAAAACCCAGGGACCCTCCTGCCAGCACACGATCATACAATTTAGGATTGTGTACCTGTAAGTCCCATGAGTTATTGCCGTTCACGGTAATACCACCTGAAGCAAACATATTTGTAACAATCTCTTTTGATGATCCCATAGCTTTTTCCGGTTTATGCGGTGATAAAGATATTCTTTTTGCGGAAAAACGGGAACAATTGCTAACATAGTACAGCCGCGGGTTACGCTGCGCTAAACCCGCGGCTGTTTATATTTTACAAAAAAAGCCCCCTTACAGGAGGCTTTCTTATATATTCATTAAATCACTTTAAAGATTAGTATATAGTATAATCACGATTAAACTTCTTCCATGCTTTCGCCGGTTACTGTTTCTTTGATCTTATTTTCCAACTCTTCCTGTAGCTCTGGGTTATCAAGGATCAGTTGTTTAACAGCATCACGGCCCTGGCCTAAACGGGTTTCACCATAACTAAACCATGAACCTGCTTTTTTAATAATGTTGTATTCAACACCCAGGTCAATGATCTCACCGGCCTTTGAAATACCTTCGCCAAACATGATATCAAACTCGGCAACACGGAACGGAGGGGCAACTTTATTCTTAACAATCTTAACCTTTACGCGGTTACCGGAAACCTCATCGGTGTCTTTAATCTGCGAAATGCGGCGTACATCCAAACGTACCGAAGCGTAGAACTTCAACGCGTTACCACCGGTTGTAGTCTCAGGGTTGCCAAACATAACACCGATCTTATCGCGCAGCTGGTTAATAAAGATACAGCAGCATCCTGTTTTGCTGATAGTGCCGGTTAGCTTACGTAATGCCTGTGACATTAAACGTGCATGCAGGCCCATCTTTGAATCGCCCATTTCGCCTTCTATCTCGGCTTTAGGAACCAACGCCGCAACAGAGTCGATAACCAAAATATCAATAGCGCCCGAACGGATCAGGTTATCGGCAATTTCCAGTGCCTGTTCACCATTATCAGGCTGGGAGATCAGCAGGTTTTCAACATCCACACCTAATTTCTTGGCATAAAAACGATCGAAAGCGTGCTCCGCATCAATAAAGGCGGCAATACCACCGTTCTTTTGCGATTCGGCAATGGCATGGATAGCCAAAGTTGTTTTACCTGATGATTCAGGTCCGTAGATCTCAATGATCCTTCCTTTAGGCAAACCGTTAACTCCCAAAGCAATATCAAGCCCTAATGAGCCGGTTGATATAACTTCAGTTTGTTCAACTACGGATTCGCCCAATTTCATGATGGTACCTTTACCGTATGATTTTTCCAGCTTATCTAATGTAAGCTGTAATGCCTTCAATTTATCAGCGCTATTTTTATCTATGTTAGCCATCGTATTAATTTCTTCAACAAATATAATTACATTTTTTAAAATTACTAATTTTTTTAGTAATTTATTTTTTTGCGAGTGGTTGATTGGAATGTATTAAGTAAATATAATAACTACTCACTAAGTCAGCCATTCACTTAGTCAACTAATTATCCACACTTCTCTTCTTCAACTCCTTACCTATAATATTAAGGGCCTTTTTCTTTTTAGCTTCTTTGGCCTTCTTAAGTTTTGCAGCTTCAAGCCTTTGCAGCGCGGCTTCTGTATTATTGCGCTCATAATAGCGGCAAAACCACGTAAGCGGACAAATATCGCATTTAGGGCTGCGCGCCAAACAAATATACCGCCCATGCAATATAAGCCAGTGATGTGCAACACCTATATATTCTTTAGGAATATTTTGGACCAGTTGCCTTTCAACCGCCAACGGAGTACGGGCATTATTGGTTAAGCCAATGCGGTTGGCCACCCTAAAAACATGCGTATCAACAGCCATGGCCGGTTCTTCAAAAATAACCGAAGCGATCACATTGGCTGTTTTGCGGCCTACACCTGGTAATTTTTGCAGATTTTCTATCCCGGAAGGTATTTCGCCGTTAAAAACTTCCATGAGCATTTTGCCCATGCCTACCAAATGTTTGGCTTTATTATTAGGATAACTTACAGACCGGATATATGCAAAAACTTCGTCGGATGTTGCGGCAGCCAGGGCTTGCGGAGTAGGAAAACGCTCAAACAGTGCCGGCGTTACCTGGTTAATCCGTTTATCAGTACACTGTGCCGATAGTATAACGGCCACCAATAGCTGAAATGGGTTATTGTAGTGCAGCTCAGTAACCGGGTTAGGCTGGTTTTTAGAGAAATAATCAACAAAATGGCGATAGCGTTCGGCTTTTAACATTTTTAGTTCATGGTTGATAGTTCATGGATCATGGCTCAAGCACCCAGCTTAACGCAATGGCGATCCTGTCCAAAAGTATAGATATTCACAACAATAAAAAACCATGAACTATGATCCATCAACCATAAGCCATCTTAAAATAGAAAGGTTCATAAATCACTTATTGGGTTTTGGTTTTTCGATTCGCATCGGTAACCTTTTCAACAATCATGATCTATGAACCAGTGGGGGAATCCGCAATAAATACTAACGTAAGCTTTTTGAATAATCCAGGATCTGGTGTATGGTCTGCACTTTGGGTTTCCTGATCAGCAGGTCCAAGTCAGCACGAATTGAATTGTAAAAAATCACTTCGTCGGCGTCCAGATTTTCTTGTGCATTCCTGTTCATTTCAGCTTCGTTAGCTAATGCATTTAACGTTTTTGTAAAGGTTTCATCCATAAGCTTATTTTACTATAATTTTTATATGGTTTATAACGGTGGCTTAAAGATAATATTTTGTTAAATGAAAATTAAATGAAATTTTTATTTAAAGAAATTAGCTGCCGGAAGCTATGAATTACGTTATTGCAACAGTAAATAACTTTATATCAGCAACTAATGAAACAATATCAGAATTTTATACAAAAAATAAGGTTAGAATATTATTATCCGGTTTAACCTAAACAATAATATCCTAACCTGTTATCGCTCAACTCTTATACTGAAAAACTAATTTTTCAGGCTAAGCTCTTTGCTCTGCATCATTTTACGGAGGTTATTAAGGGCATAACGCATACGGCCAAGGGCGGTATTGATACTAACATCAGTAATATCGGCAATCTCTTTAAAACTCATATCGCCAAAGTGGCGCATAATGAGCACCTCCTTTTGTTCGGATGGAAGCAGTTGGATCAGTGCTTTAAGATCCTTATGGGTTTGATCCCTAACCATCTTGTCCTCGGTACTTTCGTCATAATTACCAAGCACTTCAAAAATATCGAAATCATCGCCATTGCTGATCATAGGCGCACGTTTTTCACGGCGAAAATGATCAATCACCAGGTTATGTGCGATACGGGTTACCCAGGGCAAAAATTTACCTTCTTCATTATATTTACCGGCTTTAAGGGTGTTAATCACCTTTATAAATGCATCCTGAAAAATATCTTCGGCAAGATATTCGTCTTTTACCAGCAAGTAAATAGAAGTATATATTTTTGATTGGTAACGCCTTATCAATTCTACTAAACCGGCTTCGTCGCCGGCTACATATAGATGGATTAGATCCTGATCACTCTTCAATTGAAAATCCATAGAAAGTACTACTTAAAACTTAATTTTTAGTTAAAACCTTTTAAAGTAAAGTATATTCTATAGCGTGCTCCTTAGGGGTTAAAGATTTGTTCGCTCAAATAAAACAAATTATTGGTAAAAAAACAAATAAAATTTTTTTTTTCGCGTCCTACTTTACTATTAATCGGTATAATTACTTATAAAACCATCATTTATTTGGCGCACTTCCATTAGACTTATTTTTAATACCGAAGGTTTAATCATTCGCCAAAATAAATTTTTTAAAAAGTAGTTGTTAAAACAACATTAAGTTTTAAAAAGTCAGCAAACTGTAAACTCCAATATTTCATGCAGTTTAATCCAATAAACAATCAAAACTCATTTGGATTCTGCTAAATATTTTAGGATTTTTGCATTCGCAAAAAGTTCATGGTTAATAGATCATGGTTCATGGTATAAATTTTGCCACTAACCTGCAAAGCGTACTACTATGATCCATCAACCATCAACTATGAACTAATTCAATAGAATGAGTAAAGAAGCAGCAAAAGATCCGCAAAAGCATATTATTATAAAAGGCGCAAGGGTGCACAACCTTAAAAACCTTGATGTGGCTATTCCCAAAAATAAACTGGTGGTAGTTACCGGCATGTCGGGCTCGGGCAAATCATCGCTCGCTTTCGATACTTTGTACGCCGAAGGTCAGCGCCGCTATGTGGAAAGCCTTTCATCATACGCCCGCCAGTTTTTGGGCCGTATGAACAAGCCCGATGTTGATTATATTAAAGGCATTGCACCGGCTATAGCTATTGAGCAAAAGGTAATTACCTCAAACCCACGTTCAACCGTTGGTACATCAACCGAGATCTACGATTATTTAAAACTGCTTTTTTCACGTATCGGTAAAACGATATCGCCCATATCAGGCAATATCGTAAAAAAAGACTCAGTGACCGATGTGGTTAACTTTGTGCTTTCATTGCCTAACGAAACCCAGGTAACCATTCTTGCTCCATTGCACCCGCACAATAACCGGAGCCTTAAAGAGGAGCTTGCCGTATTAATGCAAAAAGGTTTTGTTCGCGTTGAATACAATGGCAAACTTTCGCGTATCGAATCTTTATTAGAGGATGAAACAGTAGAGAACGTTCCTTTAATGGCGGCTGAACCAATAGTCGAGATCAAAAAAACAAAGACAAAAAAAGCCGCCGCAGAAACTACCGAAATTGATGAGCAAATTGTAGTACGCATAGTTGTTGACCGCGTTACCAAAAATGAGGAAGACGAAACTATTAGCCGCTTAGGCGACTCCATACAGACTGCCTTTTTTGAAGGCAAGGGCGATTGTTTTGTTCGCTTCCAGGAACCTGACAACGATACCGAGCATGAGCGCTTTTTTTGCGATCGTTTTGAGTTAGACGGATTGAAGTTTGAAGAGCCTACGCCAAACTTCTTCAGCTTTAATAATCCGTATGGCGCTTGTAAAAAATGCGAAGGTTACGGCAAGGTGATCGGTATTGATGAAGACCTGGTTATTCCAGATAAAAGCAAATCCATTTATGAGGGAGCCATTGCACCCTGGCGCGGCGAAAAAATGCGCGAATGGAACGATGCACTGGTAAGACATGCCTTAAAGTTCGACTTCCCTATCCACCGTCAATACAATCAGCTAACCGAAAAAGAGCAGCGTCTGCTCTGGACCGGCAATAAGTTTTTCCGCGGCCTTAATGAGTTTTTCAAGGAAATGGAAGAACAAACGTATAAGATCCAATACCGTGTTTTGCTATCGCGATACAGGGGTAAAACTACTTGCCCGGAATGTAAGGGCAGCCGTTTACGAATGGATGCCTCCTACGTAAAGATCAATGAAAAGTCGATAACCGATGTGGTACTGATGCCGCTGGATAAAACCTTTGAATTTTTTAAATCGCTTGAACTCAGTGAAACGGATGCCAAAATCGGCAAACGCTTGCTGATGGAAATAACCAACCGCCTTGGCTTTTTAAATGATGTGGGCTTGAGCTATTTAACGCTCAATCGTTTATCAAATACATTATCAGGCGGTGAGTCGCAGCGCATCAACCTCGCTACGTCATTGGGCAGCAGCCTGGTAGGTTCCGTGTATGTTTTGGATGAGCCAAGCATCGGTTTGCACCCGCGTGATACCCAAAGGCTGATCAGCGTATTAAAATCCCTCCGCGATGTGGGCAACACCGTATTGGTTGTTGAGCATGAGGAAGAGATCATGAAAGCTGCCGATCACATTATTGATATTGGCCCGGAGGCCGGTACCCATGGCGGAGAGCTGATTTTTACCGGTACTTATAACGAAATTATAAAAGACGACAAAAGCCTTACCGGCAAATACCTGAGCGGCAGGGAAGAAATAGCTATCCCCGCAAGCCGCCGCAAATGGCACGATTTTATTGAAATAAAGGGCGCGCGCGAAAACAACCTGAAACACGTTACCGCCAAATTTCCGTTAGGCGTGCTTACTGTTGTTACCGGCGTATCCGGCTCGGGCAAAACAAGTTTGGTAAAACGGATCCTTGCCCCCGCTGTTCAAAAGGCATTGGGCAATTATTCGGGTGAACAAACAGGCTCATATGATGCTATTGATGGCGATTACAGCAAAATTGAACAGGTTGAACTGGTTGACCAAAACCCGATAGGCCGTTCATCGCGCTCAAACCCGGTTACTTATGTTAAGGCCTGGGATGAGATCCGCAACCTGTACGCCGCTCAGCCGGCAGCAAAAGCCGCCGGGCTAAAACCCTCCGCATTTTCATTTAACGTTGAAGGCGGCCGCTGCGATGTTTGCCAGGGTGAAGGTGAAGTTAAGATAGAGATGCAATTTATGGCAGATATCTTTCTTACCTGCGAAACCTGCGGGGGACATCGCTTTAAGCAGCATATTTTAGATATCCAATACAAAGAAAAAAACGTATCGGAGATCCTGAACATGACCATTGACGAGGCTGTCGAGTTTTTTGCCAAAGAGCCTAAAATTATTGCCAAGATAAAGCCATTAGTTGACGTTGGTTTGGGCTATGTTCAGTTAGGCCAGTCATCCAATACCCTATCGGGTGGCGAGGCGCAGCGAATCAAGCTGGCATCGTTCCTGGTAAAAGGCAACAACACCAATAAAACGCTATTTATTTTTGATGAGCCTACTACCGGCCTGCATTTTGCCGATATTAAAAAACTGCTGAAATCATTTGATGCCCTGCTTGATCATGGCAATACCATCATTGTTATTGAGCATAACATGGATGTGATCAAATGTGCCGACTGGGTTATCGATATTGGCCCGGAAGGCGGCGACCGCGGTGGTAAAGTAGTATTTGAGGGCGTTCCTGAAGACCTATTAAAACAAAAAGACAGCTACACCGGCAAGTTTTTAAAAGAGCGGTTTTAATTTAAAGTGCCCGCATAATAAATCGGGCACTTTAAAATTTGCTTTATAAACTTATTCCTTTTTTAGGCCTTTTCAACCAATGCCTGGAATTGGCTTGAAAATACCTGCCCAACTATTTGAATATCAGCCTTGGTATTCCAAACGTGAATATTTATATTTACCTAAGTCTTCCATACCCTTTTAATCTGAAACATCCGTTTACAGCAATTAATTTTATTACTAATACCTAAATTTCATTATCATGCCAGGTACAAAAGAATTTTATGACACCATCCGTGCGTCTGTATTTAAAGGCCACATTTCACAAAGCCAGATTGATGGTATCGAAGCCATTTTAAAGGCCGCAGCAGATGCCGGCGTTACCGATCAGCGTAAGGTAGCCTACATATTAGGCACCGTTTACCATGAATGCGCAGGCACTATGCAGCCGATAAATGAGTTTGGCAAGGGTAAAGGTCATCCCTATGGCGAAAAATTTAAAATGGGCGGGGGGCCTGGTCACCGTGTTCCTTATACAACGCCCGATCAGCTTTATTATGGCCGAGGTTTTGTACAGTTAACCTGGTACGAGAACTATGAGGCCATGGGCAAGCATTTACACCTCGACCTGCTCAACCATCCCGAATTGGCGCTTCAACCTGATGTAGCTGCCAACATTATGATTGAAGGTATGACAAAAGGCATGTTTACCGGCGTTGGCTTAGGCAAATATTTTGACGCCAACCATGCCGACTGGATCAACGCCCGCCGTATTATTAACGGAAATGATCACGATGTGCTGATAGCAGGTTATGCCAAACATTTTTATAAGGGATTGACCGGTATCGATGCGTAACAAGTTTCGACGGGCTAATGAATAAGTACATATAAAAACTTATAAGTATTTTCGCGTTGTTGAAACGATGGAAATAGTTAACCTGATAGAGAAATACAACGATCTTGGCATAGTTGATGTGATTGACCATGACCGGTTTAACCTGATCTCTATTGATCATCATTCTACCCGGATTGAAGGCTCGACATTGACAGAGGTTGAAACACAAGTGCTGATCAACGAAGGGCGCACGCCCAATGGCAAACCATTGGAAGAAAGCCTTATGGTAACAGATCATCACGCGGCCCTCCTTTTTACAATTGAAAATGCAAAAGCAAAAAGAGCATTGTCAGTATCTCTTTTGCAGGAAATCAATGCTTTGGTGATGAAGAATACCGGCAAAGTATACAATACTATACTGGGTACTGTGGATTCCCGAACCGGAGCCTTTCGGAAAGGCAACGTCACTGCAGGTATCTCCTATTTCCCCAATTTTGATAAAGTAGAACGTTTGACAAATGACCTGGTAAAAAAGCTCAATGAATCCATCAGCTCCCCCTTATCTGTTGCTGAACAGTTGAATCTTTCCTTTGATGCCCATTTTAATCTTGTTAGCATACATCCTTATTATGATGGCAATGGCAGAGCTTCCAGGTTGTTAATGAACTACATACAGGCTTATTATAATCTGCCCCTGGCAATTGTGCGAAGCGAAAATAAAGCGGCTTATATTCAGGCATTAATTGATACCCGTCAACAGGAAAACATTGAAGTATTTCGTAAATTCATGGCAAGTGAGTACTCTTTTTTGCTCAATCAGGAAATTGAAAAGTTTGAAGAAATGAAAAAGCCATCAAAAGGAAGTGGTTTTACTTTTCTATTTTAATTTATTACTACTCTTCCTCTAATTCAAAGCCATTTTCAATTAAGCTCTTTTTTGTTCTTTCAACGAGTATCCTTTTATTGAAAAAATCATCGAGCAGGTAAGCAGGAATAAAAAAAATCATCCAGATACCTAAAACGGTTGAATCGGCAATATCCCAGTCGTAAGCTACTAATGTTATAGTTGAGAGCATCAGCGATAAAAAACCAATCAAGGAATAATAATTTGACTGTCTTAATTTCAAGGAAAATCCATCAGATTTATAATTCATTTTGAACGCGAAATTTAACAATGGAATAAACAAAAAGAAGAATAGAAGCTTTTGAAAAAAATTAAGCTGATGAACGGTGGTCTTTTCTATAGCGGAATGTAAGTTACCTATTTGTTTTAACCGATAGTCTCTTATTTCTTCTTCCGGCACATTTCTGCTGGTAAATTCGGCAATAGCAACTTCAACGGCGAGCTCCGTATAATTGGACCTATTGTCAATTATCTGCATTAATCTCTCTGTCGGCAACTGTTGATATTTATGCTGTAGATCTTCCTTTGTGATCATTTAGATTCAGGTAATATCTTATCGAAGATAATAAAAGTAATCAATCGTAAACCGCATTTATGCTATTTCATTCTTAAGTAATAATCAGCTCACTGATTTCCTACTATCATGATAATTGATATATTAGCTTAAATGAATAAGCTGATCACTTACCTTTTTGTATTATTCTCCATTCAGCTTTGTTCCTGCCATACGGATACTTCTCCCGATCAGCACAAAACCGTTTTTAATATCAATCTGGAAGAAGGCCTTACCTCGCTTGATCCTGCCTTTTGCCGTAATCATTATACCATTTGGATGGACAACCAGCTTTATAACGGCCTGGTACAGATCAACGATAGTTTAAAAACCATTCCCTGTATTGCTAAAAGCTGGGAAACATCAGCTGATGGTTTATTATATACCTTCCATCTGCGTAATGATGTATATTTTCATGACGATCCTCATTTTGCAAACGGTACAGGTCGAAAGGCAGTGGCCTCAGATTTTGCCTATAGCTTCGGTCGTTTGATCGATCCTAAAGTTGCTTCATCCGGCTCATGGATCTTCAGTGATAAGGTAAAGGGCAAAAGCGCCTTCATGGCACCTAATGACAGTACTTTCCAGATCAGGCTTAAGCAGCCTTTCGCTCCCTTTTTAAGCTTACTCACGGCACAATATTGTTCTGTAGTACCCAAAGAAGTGGTTGAGTTTTATGGCAAGGACTTCAGGAGCCACCCGGTAGGTACCGGCCCCTTCAGGTTTAAATACTGGAAAGAAGGCGAAGTACTGGTGTTTTTAAAAAACGAGCATTACTGGGAAAAAGACGAAAAAGGCAACCGCCTCCCCTACCTGGATGCCATCCGTTCTACCTTTATTGCTGATAAGCAGACTTCGTTTCTGGAGTTTGTAAAAAAGAATATCGATTTTTTGAATGATATCGACGGCAGCTATCGCGATGACATCCTCACCAAAGCAGGCAAGGTAACGCAAAAATATAAAGGTAAATTTATACTCAATACCGCTCCTTACCTGAACACCATTTACCTGGGCATGCTGGTGGATACCACTTTGCCCATTGTAAAAAAATCCCCTTTAAAAATACTCAAGATCAGGCAGGCCATCAACTACGCCATCGACCGCGAAAAGATGATCAAATACCTCCGCAACAGTATGGGTACACCGGGCTACGGAGGTTTTGTGCCCGAAGGCATGCCAGGCTTTAACGGCACGGGCGTAAAAGGCTACACTTACGATCCTGAAAAAGCGCGCTGCCTGCTCCGAGACGCCGGTTATCCCAATGGTAAAAACATGCCCGAAATTACCCTGGCTACCACCGTTGGTTACCGCAGTTTAATTGAGTATGTACAAGGCCAGTTGGAACGCATTGGTATAAAAACAAATGTGGAGATAACCCAGGGCGCCAGCCTGCGCGAACTGATCTCCAAAAATGGCATCAACTTTTTTTACGGCTCCTGGATAGCCGATTACCCTGATGCCGAAAACTACCTTTCAGTTTTTTACTCCAAAAATAAAATTCCCTTCGGCCCCAATTATACCGGGTTCAACAATAAAAGGTTCGATGAACTTTTTGAGCAAACCTACCAGGTAAAAGATGATGAAAAACGCTTTGCCATCTACCGCCAGATGGATAATCTGATGATGGAGCAATCGCCGGTTGTGGTATTATACTACGATAAACTGGTGAACCTCTATCAAAACAACATCAGTGGCTATAGCCTTAATGGTCAAAATTTATTGGTGCTAAAAAGGGTGGTGAAGCAGCTTTAGTGATTAGAGGTTGGAGATAGGAGATTAGTTTAGTTGTACTACTGTTTGCTTAAGTTATTTTCATTCTTACATCAATGGCAACCTGAGTTCACAGCCTGCGAGGAAATCTCTTTTACAAAAAATCCCGGAAGGGAAAACCAACCGGGATCTCTTTTATAAAGTTTTTGCAGGGTTATACACCTAACAACAACCTTGCAGGATCTTCAAGCAATTGTTTAACCCTTACCAGGAAGCTTACCGATTCGCGGCCGTCGATGATGCGGTGATCATATGACAGGGCAAGGTACATCATCGGGCGGATCACAACCTGTCCGTTTACTGCTACCGGGCGCTCAATGATATTATGCATACCCAAAATGGCCGATTGCGGTGCATTAATGATCGGGGTCGATAACATCGAACCAAACACACCACCATTGGTAATGGTAAATGTGCCGCCGGTCATTTCAGGGATAGTCAGTTTATTTTCACGGGCTTTACCGGCAAGTACCACAATGGCTTTCTCAATTTCGGCAAGGCTCATGCTATCGGCATTGCGGATAACAGGAACAACCAAGCCTTTAGGGGCAGATACAGCAATGGAGATATCAGCAAAATTGCTGTATACGATCTCTTCACCCTCAATACGTGCACCAACAGCCGGCCAGTCTTTCAAAGCCTCGGTAACAGCTTTGGTAAAGAACGACATGAAGCCTAAGCCAACATTATGCTTTTCTTTGAATTTGTCTTTGTATTTAGCGCGCAATTCCATGATCGGCTGCATATCTACCTCGTTAAAGGTAGTAAGCATTGCCGTTTCATTTTTAACCGATACTAAACGTTTAGCAACGGTTTTGCGCAACGAAGTCATTTTCTCCCGTTTTTCGTCCCTGGCACCACCTGTAGAAGTTGCAACCGGAGCGGCAGCAGCAGGCTGAGCAGCCGGAGCAGCTGGTTTAGCTGCAGGGACTTGCGCGCCAAGGGCATCACCTTTAGTGATACGGCCATCAACACCCGAACCTGATACTGATTTTGGATCAACACCTTTTTCGGCTAATATTTTGGCGGCAGCCGGTGATGGCGTACCTGAGGCATAAGTTTTAGCACTTTCGGCAGCTGCACCACCACGTGGCGATTCATCGGTAGCGTTAACTACAGCCGGGGTTACCGGGGTAACTGCAGGTTGTGAAGCACCCGCACCTTCAATAGTACAAACTACGGTACCAATCGCTAATACATCGCCTTCTTTAGCGATTGTTTTTAATGTACCTGCTTTTTCGGCAGTAAGTTCAAAAGTAGCTTTATCTGATTCCAGTTCGGCAATGGCTTCATCCATAGCAACAGCTTCGCCGTCTTTCTTAATCCACCGGGATAATGTAACCTCCGTGATAGATTCACCTACCGGCGGTACTTTAATTTCAACAGACGCTGCTGATGCAGCAGCCGGGGCAGCAGCAACAGGGGCCGGAGCAGGTGCGTTGGCTACAACTTCAGGCTGCGGCTGTGCCGCTGGGGCAGCAGTTTCAGCACCTCCGTCTTCAATATTGGCAACAACAGCACCAATTGGTAGTACATCGCCTTCGTTGGCAACGATTTTTAAAGTACCGGCTTTTTCGGCAGTAAGCTCAAAAGTAGCCTTGTCTGATTCCAGTTCGGCAATAACCTCGTCCATTTCAACGTGGTCGCCGTCTTTCTTTTTCCAGCTCGAAAGGGTTACTTCTGTAATTGATTCGCCTACGGTAGGCACCTTAATCGCTAAGCTCATATTGTAGTATTGTAGATTTTATATTTTTTAATGGATTATATCAGGATGCTTAATTGACGGATCAATCAGCACCGGCATCAGCCATTTTCTTTGTTGTTTTTTTAACAGCTTCTTTAACAGCTTTACCGGCTGGGGCTTCAAAAGCTTTTGAAACTATGTATAACTGCTGGGCAGCATGCTGTTTAGCAAAGCCGGTAGCAGTACTGCTGCCTTCTATCCTCGAAATAACGCTCAGGTTAATCACCTTATCATTATGGAATTTGCGGCAAATGTATGGCCATGCGCCCATGTTTTCAGGCTCTTCCTGTACCCAGATAAACTCTGCCTTTTCATATTTGGCTTTGATCTTCAAAATTTGCGTAACCGGAGTTGGGTAAAGCTGCTCTACACGTACAATAGCCACATCCTTGCGGTTATCGGCCTGTTGTTTGTCCAACAGGTCATAATAAACTTTACCTGTACACAGCAATACGCGTTTTACCTTTTTAGGGTCAACATAAGTATCGTCTATCAACTCGTGGAACTTGCCGTTGGTAAAATCTTCAATTGGCGATACGCATTTAGGGCTGCGCAACAAACTTTTTGGTGTAAAGATGATCAAAGGCTTGCGGAAATCACGGTGCATTTGACGCCTTAAAATATGGAAGAAGTTAGCAGGGGTTGTACAGTTAGCAATTTGAATATTATCATCGGCACACAGTTCTAAAAAGCGTTCAACACGCGCAGATGAGTGCTCAGGGCCCTGGCCTTCATAACCGTGAGGCAACAGCATAACCAAACCGTTGCCACGCTGCCATTTAGTTTCGGCACTGGCGATGTACTGATCAACAATGATCTGGGCACCGTTAAAGAAATCACCAAACTGGGCTTCCCAAATGGTTAAAGCAGTTGGGTTTGCAAGTGCATAGCCGTATTCAAAACCTAAAACACCATACTCAGATAATAAAGAGTTATAAATGCTCAGTTTAGCTTCGGGGTTAATGGCAGCAAGCGGTGTAAATTCGTCTTCCGAATCAACCAGCGTCAATACCGCATGGCGATGCGAGAAAGTACCGCGTTTCACGTCCTCGCCACTTAACCTGATCGGGTAACCTTCTTTTAGCAGAGTTCCGTAGGCAAGCAATTCGCCCATGGCCCAGTCAAACACTTTGGTTTTGTTCACCATGGCACTGCGGTCTTCAAAAAGCTTTTCAATTTTCTTGAAAAATTCTTTATTTGGTGGCAACACAGTGATCTTATTACCGATCTCCAATATGGTTTCTTCGGCTACAGAAGTATCAATAGCTTTTACCAGTTCTTTATGGCTTGCCAGGTGCAATCCGCTCCAGGCCCCCTCAAACATGGCAATGGTATCAGTAAACCTTTCCTCTGATTTTACTTCGTCCAGTTTTTGCTGTAACTCATCTTTGAAGGCTTTTTCAATAGATTTTAAGAATTCAGCATCTATACTGCCTTCATCTATCAGTTTTTGATTGTAAATCTTTAACGGGTTAGGGTGCGCGTCGATTGCTTTGTATAACAGCGGCTGGGTGAATTTAGGTTCATCAGCTTCGTTATGACCATAACGGCGGTAGCAAAGGATATCGATAAATACGTCCTCATTAAATACCTGCCTGTATTCCATAGCCAGGTTTACTACGTAAGCCAAAGCTTCAACATCATCACCGTTTACGTGGAAAACCGGCGAAAGCACAGTTTTGGCAACGTCGGTACAATAGGTACTTGAACGTGCATCTTTATAGTTGGTGGTAAAACCTATCTGATTGTTGATAACCAGGTGAATGGTGCCGCCGGTGCGGTAGCCATCCAGTTTTTCCATTTGTAAAACTTCATATACTATACCTTGTCCGGCAATTGAAGCATCGCCGTGGATCAGGATCGGAGCGATCTTTGAATGATCGCCGCCATATTTAAAGTCGATTTTTGAACGGGTGATCCCTTCCACAACCGGGTCAACCGCTTCGAGGTGCGATGGGTTAGGGCAAAGGCTCAGGTGAACTTTTTTACCGCTTTTGGTATGCACATCGGTTGAAAAACCTAAGTGGTATTTCACGTCGCCACCAAAAGGTGATTCAGAATCGTAGTTTTTACCTTCAAACTCAGAGAATACCTCTTTATAGGTTTTCTCCATGATATTGGTCAATACGTTCAAACGCCCGCGGTGCGCCATACCGATGATAAACTCCTCGATACCCAGATCGGCGCCTTTTTTAATTACCGAATCCATTGAAGGGATCAGCGCTTCGGCACCTTCCAGTGAAAAACGTTTTTGACCAAGGAATTTGGTACCTAAAAAGTTTTCAAATGTTACGGCTTCATTCAGCTTATTAAGCATCTCCTTCTTTTCATCAAGGGTGAAAGAAGGCGTATTGCGATGGCCCTCCATCCGCTCTTCAAACCATTTTATTTTAATGGGATTGCGGATGTATTTATATTCCGTACCTATTGAACGGCAGTAAGTATCCTCAAGTAACTGGCGGATATCGCGCAGTTTGGCAGCGCCCAAGCCTACTTCAACACCCGCATTAAAAACGGTATCAAGATCAGCTTCGCTCAAACCAAAAGTTTCAAGCTCCTTGCCTGGGTAATAATGGCGGCGTTCGCGAACGGGGTTTGTTTTTGCAAACAAATGCCCGCGTGAGCGGTAACCATCTATCATGTTTAATACGTTAATTTCCTTCAAGAAATGTTCAGGAGTAGCTTGACCAACTGCAGCAGGTGCAATTGCCCCGGCAGCATCGGTATCTTTACCAAAATCAAATCCTTCAAAGAATTTTTGCCATCCAAAATCAACCGATTCCGGCTCCTGTTTGTACTGTTCGTATAGGGAAGATATGTAGGCAGCGTTTCCGCTATTTATATAATTGAGACGATCCATGTGAAACTGATCTTTAAAACGGTACAAAAGTAATGATATACCGCTATATACTTCATAATTAATTGTAAAGAAATTTAGCCTTTGTTAAGCTTATTTTATCCTTAAATGGGAAAATACGGAGTTTTGAGGCAAAAGAACAACAGTTATTTAAATAGATGGTTTATAGAAATAATAATTAGATAAGATTTAGGTATTGCTTCGGCTCATGGTCCGGTTATACTGCGCAAGGCATTATCCATCGGCTGATGGACGATATCGCTACTATCAAAACGCCAAAACGTCGAATTTCAATTACACCCCAACCAAATCCCCGGCTTCATCAATGGATGATGGTTGCCAGGTATTCACAAAATCGGTTTTGGCTTCAAGCTCTTTGGGCAGCTTGGTAACTATAGCGTATTTGCTTTCCTTAGCATCGTTAACACCGGCAATAAAGGCCCAGTTGCCCCAATTGCTGGCCGGCGAATAATCAATAAGCTTTTCTTCAAAATAAGCAGCCCCCTGTACCCAGTCGGCTTTAAGGGTATTTACCAAATAGCCCGCTACTACCTGCCGGTTTTGATTACTGATATAGCCGGTAGCGTTAAGCTCATGCATTGCTGCATCAATAAGGGGCACGCCTGTTTCGCCGTTTTTCCATTTTTGGAGCAACAGGTCGGCGTCCGGTGCAAGGTCAGTGCCCTGAGCTTCGTCTTTAGCTTTGATAAATTTTTGGCCGTGTTTTTTAAACATGAACCTGAAGTAATCGCGCCAAAGCAATTCAAGCTTTAACAGGTTACCATTACTGCCATATTTCTGAATTTCCCAGTAAACCTGCCTCGGCGAGATACATCCTATCGAGATCCAGGGAGAAAGTTTTGAAGAGCAATCAGAGCCGTTACGCCCATTTTTTTGTTTCAGCAAATGGTCTGCATTGGCAAAACACTTATGCATTTGTACCAAAGCCGCTGTTTCGCCCCCCTGAAAATATTCAGTAGCGCGCATATCGTCAACAGGCTCGTTTAAACCTAATTGCTGCAAGGTTGGCAATTCGCCGGCATCGGTAATTTCCGGAACGCTGATATGATCGGGTTTGGGTACGCACGGGCGAACATTACTGTCACGTTCCACCTTCTTTTTAAAAACCGCGAAACTATCCGGGATATCCTTGATCGGGAAAGGAAGGTCTTCCTTATGATACATGGTATGACCGATGAAATGCTTGAGGTTAAGTCTCATTTTCCATAGTGCAGTTTCAACCTGTTCGGAGATATTGGTTTCCTCGTAGGCTACCTCACGGTGATGATAAACTTCATTTACCTGGTATTCCTGGGCAAGCTGCGGGATCACATCGGCAGGGTTACCAATGCGGATGATCAATTCGGCACCAAAACCCTGTAAATTTTTGCGGAGATCAGCAACGGCCTCTAACAGGAACCTCGCCCTGAAATTCCCTGTTTTTGAAGCCCCTGTTTCGGTATGCTGAAAATAATAAGGATCGAAACAATAAACCGGCAGTATTTTATCAGCCTTGCGCACGGCTTCTAACAAAATTTCGTTATCATTTATGCGCAAGTCGTTTCTAAACCAAACCAGAATAGTTCTATCACTCATAGTTAAACAGGGGTTAACTGAATAATAATAATGCAGTATGCAAATTTGCAATTTATTTGCGCTTCATGCACATTTTACCACAAGATTATGACATCACCCAAACATTCAATTATTTTATTAAACTAAATAAAATGCTTTTAGCTATATAAAATAATTAAACCCACAGCGGGATCAGCGTGTAAATATACGTAAATACAGGCAATTAAGTTATATACCCGCCAGGCGGCTATCCCCGGTCAATCGTTACAGATCGGGAACTCTATTGATCGGCTTTGATCTTCGCCCTGATCACCGAATCTTTTTGGGCAGGGCTAAGCTTATAATTAAACCGGAAAAGTGCCCCCTCAAAATCACCATATGAAGGATTGGGAATAACAATATACCTTTTGCCAAATTCCGCTTGCAGCTTTTGTGTAGTAGCCGTTCTGCTTTCTTCGGCCGGGTGATTATCATACAGCAGGTCAAAATCGGGCAGGTTATCGCCGCAAAGCAGCAGGATGTTATGTGTTTTTAAAACGTTAAGACGTCGCGCTTCCTTGCTCGACGAAGTGGTTTTCAACTGCAGGTGTTCGTCATCCGCATTAGGCAATCCGTACAACTGCAGATTTTTAAGCGTACTTGCCCTCTCATTTTCATTACGGTTGGTGATGTAAAATATCGTGATCCCTTTTGATGCAGCGTACTTAAAAAAAGCAGGTGCGCCCGGCACTGTATCAGCAAGGGCTTTGTCGGTCCATTGTTTCCAGGTGGCATCGCTGTAATCTAAGTTCTGCAAGGCGCGATGAGCATCATACGGGCTATTATCCAGCACAGTTTCGTCAATATCGGTAACGATAGCCAGCGGTTTATCACCGGGGTTCTTAATCCCTTCATCAACCCTGAGTTTAGCCACGTTATAGGCCTGAAAGCATAATGCTTTGTATTCCGCTGCCCGCTGCTGCCATAATGAAGTCCAGATCTTACCATCGTTGGTAATGCTGGGATTAGGATTGGCTGTTTTTTTAACAGATGAGCAGGCGCTGAATAACAACAGGCCAGATAGTAGATAGCTATAACTTTTTTTCATGTGGGTTGATTAAAAAGAGTGCCGGTCGAGACCTTGCTGAAGACTCATGCGGAAAAAGTACGCCGGCATGCTTTGACGAACTACCGTTTAACTAAAACGGGTGTCATGCTGAGGCCCTCGAAGCATGGTGAACAGGGCCTCTGCCCACGACCCTTCGACGGGCTCAGGGTGACAGGCCCTTTTGCTTTATATTATTTCATCTTCAGAGCCGCTCGATTTAAACACTCCGTATGATAGGCATCTTATAACAGCTCCGGCTTTATTTTATCCTTAAACTCCTTGGCAAATTTATTGAGTTTTGGCTGGATAACAAACGCGCAGTACGACTTGTTAGGATTATCGTTGAAATAATTCTGGTGGTAAGCTTCGGCGCTGTAAAATGTACTTGCCGGGGTGATTTCGGTTACGATAGGATCGTCAAAAACCTGCTCATCTGTAAGTGTTTTGATCATCGCTTCCGAAGCCTGCTTTTGTTCATCTGTATAATAAAATATAGCCGAGCGGTATTGTGTGCCCACGTCATTGCCCTGGCGGTTAAGCGTTGTTGGGTTATGGGTTTTAAAGAAAACCAATAGTAATTCATCAAACGAGATCACGTCGGCGTCATACTCCAGGTGAATCACTTCGGCATGACCGGTAGCGCCTGTACAAACCTGCTCATAGGTTGGGTTTAAAACTTTACCGCCCATATAACCCGAGGTTACTGATGTTACACCTTTAAGCGATTGAAAAACGGCTTCGGTGCACCAAAAGCAACCGTTGCCAAAAGTTATTTTTTGAATGTTCATATGTCCTGTTTTATCAAAAGTAATGCCTGTTTAAATAGTTAGCTATGAGGCGGATTTGAATATGTCAATTAAATTACTAAACTTAGTGTTTAACCTTATATTAAACCTATTAATTATGAAAATTGCAGTATTAATTGCCCGCGTTTTGCTGGGCCTGGTCTTCGTGGTGTTTGGTTTAAACTTCTTTTTCCAGTTTCTGCATATGGCCCAACCGCCCATGAGCGATAAGGCACAGGCATTTAGCGGCGGGTTATTTGGTTCAGGTTATTTTTTTCAATACATGAAGGTAATTGAAATAACCAGCGGCCTGTTTTTAATTATTAACCGGTATACGGCACTGTTTGTGTTATTGCTGCTGCCTATTGCACTTAATATATTCCTGTTCCATGCCATTTTGGCACCGGCCGGTTTGCCAATTGGACTGGCAGTTATCGTTTTAGAGGTATTTTTGCTGTTTGCCTATCGTAAATATTACGCGAGTATTTTTACGGCCACACCAACGGTGTAAATACCTGCCTTATGAACAAATGCGCCTTAGTTATTACTATCCTTACGCTTTCATTCAATCATGCATTTGCTCAGGATGAACTGAAAACATACGAAGCAAAAGCAACCGGGAGAGACACAAAAACATATCACATAATTTCGATCGATGGTAAAAATCAAACGGTGAAGATCGTTCCTGACTATGCAAACCACGTGCTTAAAATGATTTGCCTCAAGGATATTATTACAATAGATGATTTTTGGGGAGAACCTCCTGACATTAGGTTATTGAATAAAAACTTCATTGCGATTAACTATGCAGTAAGAGGCGGATCGGGGGTTGGGTTAGGAAATACACTGATCATCTGCGTGGATGGCCAACATCTATACAAGGCCATGCATGTTTTAAGATATCTTACCGGAGAATCCGGCGAACAACAGGAAGAGTATCGCATTAAATTGCGTTTGGTTGGCAACAGTGTTAACAACTGCAAATTAAAAGTCAGTGTACATGATTTTGTTGATTCAAAACCTCGCCCTAAAGAAAACTATGCCTATGACAATAACACAGTTTTAGCCTTCGACACGCAGCAAAATGTCTTTTACAGCGTTAAGCAAGACATATACGATCACTTTATCACCGCAAAAAACAAGACCAAACAAAAAATCGCAGGTAATTTCCCTATGATCATTTTAGGTAAGGAAACTTATTACTTTATAAATGGCAGATGGTATACGGGTGGCCTTAGCAAAGACATGTTTGAGTTTCAATAATCACATGATCTTCTTTTGCCACGGCGGCCAGAGGCGCCCCGATAGTTGCCACTCGCCGGAGGCGAGCGGCGGCGATTAGAGGCTTACACCATCTCCCGCTCAAAAATTTCCTGGATCATAGCCACCTGCTCCGCATAAATGGATTTTTTGCGGGTGCCGAAGTACAAGGTGTTCTCAATTAAATTATATCCTTCCCAAAGCAATTTGATGTTGCCGCTATCGCGCTCCTTTTTTGAAAGAAAGTCGGGGATCACGGCTATCCCCTTGCCATTGCTGAGACAGCGGATAATGGAGCCCATGTTTGGCACAATGAAATTGGGTTTAAAATCGGGCCTTTTACCAAAGTTGATATGCCAGAAGCGCCGCAGGTGTTCCATATCGCCAGATGAGCCGTACCAGGTTTGGGCTTTAAGCCAGGTTTGAATCTGGTTAAGGTCTTTAGTTTTCAATAGTTCATTAAATTCGTCGGTTGGCGTTTGCGCCCCGGCCAGTACCACTATGCGTTCCTTAAAAAAGGGTTTATACTCAAGACCTTTATAATCGCCTTTATGAGGCGTAACAATCATATCGAGGATGCCGCTGTCCAGGTCGGCCAGCATTTCGGGGTATTCGCCAAATTTAATGATCACATTAAAAGGCAATGTGGGCAGGTAGGATTCAAGCGTAAACTGAAAAGTTTCAAAGCACATGCCTATACTAATAGTAGGCACATCTTTTTCAGTACTTTTATGAAAGTGCCGTTCGGCATCCTCCAGTTTACAAATTGCCTCCAGGATATAGTTGTATAAGATCTTCCCCCGCTCTGTCGATACCATTTTACGCGAAGTACGATCAAACAGTTTATAGCCTACATAGCTCTCTAATGAGCTTAAATGCAGGCTCACTCCCGGCTGCGAAATAAACAGCGCTTCGGCCGCCCCGGTTAGCGACCCGGTTTCATAGATTGCCTTAAACGTACGGAACCATTCAAAATTCACCATAGCTTATCTATTATAATTATGATACAAATGTAATAAATTATACTATTTTAATAATTAATTAAGCCGGTGTAATTTTGATGAAAATTAAAACAGAAAATAAATGACAAACATATTTGTAATAAACGGAGGGCAGATCTTCGGTCACTCCGGCGGAAGATTTAACAAAACTTTATTGGATACTACCGTGCAGTATTTTACCGCTTATCCTGATTTTGAAGTTCGTTCAACCGACGTAAATAACGCTTACGATCCGATGCAGGAAGCCGAAAACTATAAATGGGCCGATGTGATCATTTACCACACCCCGGTTTGGTGGTTCCAGGTACCGCATGCCTTTAAAAAATATATCGACGAAGTTTTTACCGCCGGGTATCAAAACGGCATTTACCGCAGCGATGGCCGCACCGCCGAAAACCCCGGTATTAATTACGGCACAGGCGGCTTAATGCAGGGCAAAAAATACATGCTTACCACCTCGTGGAATGCACCGGCTACAGCTTTCACCTTACCCGGCGAGTTTTTTAACGAACGCAGTGTTGACGAAGGCCCCCTGTTTGGCTTTCACCGCATGAACGCTTTTACCGGCATGCAGGCTTTAGAAAGTATCCACTTTTATGACGTAATGAAAAACGCTAATATTGAGGAGAACCTGCAACGCTACCACGAACATTTAAACAAACTATTTACTCAAAACAACCCAAGCCATGAAAATTTACTTAACAGCCTTAGTGAAGTGTAAGGCCGGCACCACTGCCCAAATGAAAGATTTTTTGGATAAGCTGGTAGCAGCATCCCGCCAGGAAGAAGCCTGTTTGCAATACGAGCTATACCAGTCAACAACTGACGAAACCCAGTTTATTTTTCACGAAACCTGGGCCAGCCAGGAAGGGCTTGATCAGCATGTTAAGCAGGAGCATTTCCAACTGTTCAGTAAGCAGATTGTTGATATTATAGATGGGCCGCTTGGGATATATAAAACCGATAAGGTTCATTAAAATTGATAGTTAACAAAACGCCCCCGGTTTCTACCGGGGGCGTTTTGTTATTTGCCGCAGGTTTTATTGCAATCGCCCGAGGCTTTGCATGATTTGCTGCAGTTGTCTAAACACGTTGGCCGGGTGCATGACTTTGCGCATTTGGTGCAATGGTTCATTTTGTTATTGCAGCAAGGCGTATTAGCAAACGAAATATTAAATATGGTAAACAGCATCACAGTGGTGATGAAAAGAAACTTTTTCATGATTTTTAATTTGAATTTTTAATAAAAAGATACACTATTGAAAACAGGCAGATGTCTTTTTATCAAGCTTTCGGAGGGTTCCAGCAGGTGTTTGCGTAATCGGATAAATTGCCTGCGAGGTAAAGCAAAGGAGCATTGCTACTAATAATAACGGCAACAGGTCCGGCCTTGACAGGTTCAACTTTTAAAAAGCAGCAATTATTACATGATAGCAAAGTAACGCACGTGCCACCGTCACATCCTTTTTGACCGCCATGCTGTTTCTGCGGCATATGATCCATATGACGACAGCACTCTTTCGACATGTTATTCACAGGCGCCGCTTTCCCCGGTATTACGGAAATGAGCACCATAAAAATTAACATGATAAAGGCGATTGCTTTCATTGAATCTTGAAACGGAATGTTAGAGAAAATAGTATTAAACACTAAGAAGCTGTTTAAAAATTATATAAAAGCCGTCATTGCGAGGCACGAATCGATCCCCAAGAGGCAGATCCGCTAAGCAAATCCGCCCTGTATAGTCGGGGATTGCTTCGTACCTCGCAATGACGTGGCGGATATAGTAGTCTCATTTAATCATTCTTAAACAGCATCTAAGACGTAGTTTGATATTTTACACATAATTTAGCATAAAGCGATCCCCCCGGTTAATTTATACTATTCCTTTGCTTTTAGCCTATTATTTATAATTTAGTGTCCAAAATACATTTAATCTCAAACGATATTATGTCATCAATAAAAACCCACCGCGCCGGGGCTTATAAGTTTGCATGCATCCTTGCCGTCCTGACGCTGGCCGCGTTAAAACCTTTTGCCCAAAACCGGCAGAAACTTGATTTTGATAAAAGCTGGCGCTTTAACCTCGGCGCTGTTGAAAACGGCGAAAAAACAACGCTGAACGACAGCAAATGGCGCGTGCTCAATTTGCCGCATGACTGGAGTATTGAAGGTAAATTTTCAAAAGATAACCCGGCCACACCTGAAGGCGGCGCCCTGCCCGGCGGCATTGGCTGGTACCGCAAAACTTTTACTGTTCCGGCTACATCAAAAGGCAAGCTGGTTTATATTGATTTTGATGGCGTATATCAAAAAAGTGATGTATGGATCAACGGCCATCATCTTGGTTTCCGGCCAAACGGGTATATCTCTTTCAGGTATGAACTTACTCCTTACTTAAATTTCGGCGGTAATAACGTTATCGCTGTTAAAGTTGATAACTCGGTGCAGCCAAATTCGCGCTGGTACTCAGGTTCGGGCATTTACCGCCATGTGTGGTTGGTTACTACCAACAAAACCGCTATCGATCATTGGGGTACTTATGTAACTACGAGCGATATCAGCGATGCGTCTGCCAAAGTAAATGTACAGGTACAACTGCATAATGACCAGTCATCGCCGCAGGTGCTTATCAGCACCAAACTTTATGACGCGGCCGGTAAACAGGTAGCCGCCGCGGGCGAAGCTACATCGGCAGCGCAAAATAAAAATGAGCCTTTAACGATAACCAATACCCTTACGGTAAAAAACCCGGTGCTTTGGTCGGTAGAGAACCCGTACTTATATAAAGCCGTTACCCAGCTTATTGAAGGCAAAAAAGTAGTTGATGAATATACCACCACCGTAGGGATCCGCTATTTTAATTTTGATGCCGATAAAGGTTTCAGCCTGAACGGGAAGCCGATGAAGATTTTAGGTGTTTGTAATCACCATGACCTTGGCAGCCTTGGCGCAGCTATTAACAACCGTGCATTGGAGCGTCAGTTGCAGATGCTCAAAGCGATGGGCTGTAATGGCATCCGCACCTCGCACAACCCTCCGGCTCCCGAACTGCTCGACCTTTGCGATAAAATGGGTTTTATTGTGATGGATGAGGCCTTTGATTGCTGGGAATGGAAAAAGGCTACTTACGATTATCATCTGTACTTTAAAGAATGGCATAAACGCGACCTGGAAGACCAAATCAAACGCGACCGCAATCACCCAAGCATCATGATCTGGAGTATCGGCAACGAAATCCCGCAACAGGCAGATACCAGCGCCTTACGCATTGCGCCTGAGTTGGCGGCTATTGTTCACAGCCTCGATAAAACCCGCCCGCTCACTACCGCTAATGACCGTCCGGATAGCACCAACAAAATTATAAAATCGGGTGCTATTGATTTGGTTGGTTATAACTATCACCAGTTTGATTACGCTAAGTTTCATGACCGTTACCCGGGTAAAAAGTTTATTGCTACTGAAACTACTTCGGGTTTGGAAACGCGTGGTTATTATGAAATGCCTTCGGATAGCATCAGGGTTTGGCCGCCAAGCTATGATAAACCTTTTGTAAGGGAAGGCAACAATGTTTCGGCATATGACAACACCCGACCACCATGGGGATCAACACATGAAATGACCTGGAAGGTGATGAAAAAGTACGACTTCCTTTCGGGCATGTTCATCTGGACGGGCTTTGACTATCTGGGCGAACCAACTCCATATTCATGGCCATCGCGCAGCTCATACTTCGGGATTATTGACCTGGCCGGCTTCCCTAAAGATGTATATTATATGTACCAAAGCGAGTGGACCAATAAAAATGTGCTCCATATTTTCCCGCACTGGAACTGGCAGCCCGGTAAAATGATCGACATCTGGGCATACTATAACAATGCCGATGAGGTTGAACTTTACCTGAACGGTAAATCATTGGGCATCCAAAAGAAAACCGGCGACGACCTGCATGTGATGTGGCGTGTAAAATACCAGCCCGGCACGCTGAAAGCTATATCACGCAAAAACGGCAAAACCGTGTTAACCCGCGAGATCCATACCGCCGGGGCTCCTGCAAAAATCGAACTGACTGCCGACCGTTCGCAGATCAAAGCCGATGGTCAGGACCTGTCATTTATCACCGTAAAAATATTGGATAAAGACGGCAACGTTGTACCTGATGCTGATAACAAGGTAAACTTTAAGATTGCCGGCGAGGGCTCCATTGCCAGCGTTGACAACGGCGATCCGGTTAGCCATGATCCGTTTAAAGCTGATTACCGAAAAGCATTTCATGGCCTTGCGCTGGCCATAGTACAGGCCAAAGAAAAAGCCGGCACGATCACTTTAACCGCCTCGGCTGATGGATTGAAAAGTGCTACACTGGTACTGAAAAGTAAATAACATCACCCCCGGCCCTCTCCTTTGGAGAGGGAGTTTGAAGCAAAAACCCGTCTCCCGTTGACGGGTTTTTGCTTTTTACATACCATAATCTCTGCCGATATTTACGCTTAATGACACTCTCATTACCAATCACAAGCCCCCGCGTAAAAATGTATCATTGTTCCCCACTTCTGTATAAATCAGCCTGTGTTTGCCCTATTAATTTTGTGCTATCATTTAAAAACAACAAAAATGGCAAAGACAATTTTCATTACCGGCGCATCACGTGGCTTCGGTAAATTATGGGCCGAGGCATTACTGCAAAGAGGCGATAAAGTAGTAGCAACCGCTCGTAACCTGAGCGCATTGGATGACCTGGTAAATAAATATGGCGACAATATTTTACCGCTGCAACTGGATGTTAATGACCGCGAGGCAGATTTTGAGGCCATCAGCAAAGCAAAAGAACATTTCGGCAGTATTGATGTGCTGATCAACAATGCAGGTTACGGTTTATTCGGCAGCGTTGAAGAAACTACCGAGCAGGAAGCCCGCGAGCAGATGGAAACCAATTTTTTTGGCTTACTATGGTTATCACAGGCAGTGTTACCTGTAATGCGCGAGCAAGGCTACGGCCATATTATCCAGCTTTCGAGCGTGCTTGGCCTCGTTACTTTACCTGTGCTGGGCTTATATAACGCCTCTAAATTTGCGGTAGAAGGTTTAAGTGAAACCCTGGCCGCCGAAGTAAAAGGCTTTGGAATAAACGTTTCGCTGATTGAACCTAACGGCTTTGCAACTGATTGGGCCGGTGCTTCTGCCGCGCAAACCGTGGCAATGCCGGAATATGACGCGGTAAGGGCAGCTTTCCAGGCTGGTTTAAATGACACCGATATTTTCGGTGTACCGGAAGCTACTACAGATGCTGTGCTGAAACTGATTGACACCGAAAACCCTCCGTTGCGGTTATTCCTGGGTAAACACGCGTATCCATGGGTTAAACAAACTTATGAAGGCCGTGCTGCCGAGTGGGATAGCTGGAACGAGGTAGCTGCCGCTGCGCACGGTAAATAATATTATAGTTCCTGTTAATAATCAGACCATAGCTTTGGGCTTTAAGCGTTCTGCTTTCGGCTTCTATATAAATGGTATTATTTGATATAATCTACGCCGCAATTCGGCGTAGATTTGTTTAACTTTATTCATCATGCAGCATTTTAAAAGTTTGGCCGATATGCACCGCTCCAACGGTTTCCCGATGCCGGAGAACCCGCTATTCAGCTTGTACAGGTGTACCCACACCTGTGGGTTTGGCGAAAGAGAGTTTACATCTGATTTTTACATGATCGGGTTTAAAAAACTTAAGGCAGGCCAGATCATGTATGGCCGCACAAAATATGATCATGATAATGGCAGCATGATGTTCATCAAACCCCGGCAGGTGATCCAGTTTAACAGTGTGGAGTACGATGAGGATGCGTTTATCATGTTCATCCACGAGGATTTTCTGAACGGCCACTTTCTGCATAACGAAATCAGCAAATATGCTTTTTTTGATTATGAAGCCAACGAAGCGCTGCACCTTTCGCCATCGGAAGAGCAGATCATGTGGGACCTTTATTACAAGATAGAAGCCGAATATCACAATAACACCGATGAATATAGCCGCGATATTATACTTACGCATATTGATTCTATCCTGAAATACTCGCAACGGTTTTACAAACGCCAGTTTATTAACCGTACAGAGCTTTCGGGTAAAACAGTATCAAAGTTTAATGAAGTATTAGCAGCTTATTTTACCAACGGCTTATTGCTAACCCAGGGACTGCCCTCTGTTAACGCGCTGGCCTCACAACTTAATTTATCACCTCGTTACCTAAGTGATATGCTTAAGCAGGAAACAGGAAAAACTGCTATTGAACTGATCCATATTTACCTTATAAACGAGGCAAAAAACCGTCTTAAAAGTGATTACCAAAGTGTTTCTGAAATAGCATACGAACTTGGCTTTGAGAACCTTCCATATTTTTCACGGCTGTTTAAAAAAGAAACAGGTATCAGCCCTAACCAGTTTAAAAAACAGTTACTTAACTAACGGCCGGATACGCTTATTGTATGCTGACCAGAGGCTAAATCATGCGTCACGAAAGATTTGTTTTTTAGTTTATTGCTAAACTATGTTAATTGCGCATTTAGCAGCGAAGTTCTGATCAGGTTTAGGGTTTTCTTTTCTGATGCTGAATCTTTTTCAGCAGACAAAACCGTATAGGTAATAACCGCAATCGTTTTTTCAGGCTTTATCAATCGCCAGGTGATAAGCATAATCATTGCACCATTATCTTCCGATTCTTTATAAGCAGGTCCTGCCAAAATTGTTCCATGCACGGTGGTTGCATAAGGCAAACCGGCAATCAAAAGTTTTAAATTTTCGTCTTCATTAATTCCTTCCGGAGGAATTGCCTCCATAATATTAAAACGAAGGCTACTTTTCGATTTCGGATCAAAGCAAGCTTCCTGATCCTCTCCTTCAGATTCATACTGCCAATGCGCAGGAAGGGCAATAATCAAGTTTTTATATTGATGTGTTATGAGTGGTATTTGCTTCTTTCTGAATAAATTAAACATAGCAGAAACTATTTGTTCAAATTCAAGTTTACTAAAATAGCAATTTTAAATTCTGTAGAAAATCTGTAGATATAAAGTTGTATTAAGTTTCTGTTAACAAGCCTTTCGGAATAAAACGATTTTGTAATTTTGGCTACAATCGTTTTCTTATGAAACTAAAACTCATCGCCGGCATTGTTCTTTTATGTGCGGCTTTACAATCATTCGCTCAAACTCCGGGAAAAATTGAACAAACAGGGCAGGTATTATTGCCCAACGGCTGGAAGCTTAGTCCCGCAGGCAGGTCTTTACCGCTCGGTGATCTGCCGTTAAACATGCAGCTTTCCGTGTCGGGTAAATTATTAGCTGTTACCAACAACGGCCAAAGCACCCAGTCGGTACAGCTCATCGATCCTAAAAACGAAAAACTGCTTGACGAGGTAGTGGTTAAAAAATCATGGTACGGGCTGGCTTTTAGCCGTGATGAAAAAAAACTATACGCATCAGGCGGTAATGACAACTGGATCCTGGTATTCAACATCGCCGGTAACAAATTGGGCACCCCGGATACCATCAAATTAGCACCAAATGCCTGGCCCAAAAATAAGGTTTGCCCTACCGGCATGGTAACTAACAAAAGTAACAGCCGCCTGTATTCGGTAACAAAGGAAGACAGCACCCTTTATATTATCGATCCTGATAAAAAAGATATTCTGAAACAGGTAAAACTGCCGGCCGAAGCTTACAGCTGCATTTTATCGCCCGATGAAAAAACGCTGTACATCTCTTTATGGGGTGGTGATATGCTTGGCTTTTACAACATAGCTACGCAAACGCTCAGCACTATTAAAACCAGCAGCCATCCTAACGAACTGCTTTTAGATAAGAAAGGGAAATTTCTGTATGTGGCCGATGCGAACGATAATGCGGTATCAGTAGTAAATACTTCAACTCATAAAATAATAGAAACCATTTCTACCGCGCTTTATCCTACCCGCCTCACCGGTTCAACCAGCAATGGCCTGGCCTTATCGCCAAACGGGAAAACGCTTTATATAGCCAACGCGGATAACAATTGTCTTGCTGTATTTGACGTTACTATGCCGGGCAGCAGCAAAAGCAAGGGCTTTATCCCGGTAGGCTGGTACCCAACCAACGTAAAAGTATTGGGTAATAAAATCCTGGTATCAAACGGCAAAGGGTTTTCATCAATGGCCAATCCTAAAGGGCCGCAGCCGGTTAAAAAAACCGATAACAGCGGTTACAAGCAAGGGGCCATCAACAGCCGGGAGCAATACATAGGTGGCCTGTTTAAAGGTACGCTGTCATTTATCAACAGCCCGTCTGATGCCGAACTGAAAACTTACACCAAACAAGTTTACGCCAATACACCGTTTACAGCTAAAGTTGAAAAAACAGCCAAGGGAGAAGAAGGCAATCCCATTCCGCGGCGCCTGGGCGAAAAGTCGCCTATTAAATATGTGTTCTATATTATTAAAGAAAACCGCACTTACGACCAGGTTTTAGGCGATATGCCGCAAGGGAACGGCGATACTTCGTTGTGCATCTTCGGTAAAAAAGTAACGCCTAACCATCACGCTATTGCCAATGAATTTGTACTGCTTGATAACTTTTACGTTGATGCCGAAGTAAGCGCCGACGGCCACAACTGGAGCATGGCTGCCTATGCCACTGATTTTGTAGAAAAAACATGGCCAACCAGCTACGGAAGCCGTGGTGGTAATTATGATTTTGAAGGTACCCGCAAAGCCGCCTATCCGCGCGATGGCTTTATATGGGATTATTGCAAACGCGCCGGTGTAAGCTATCGTACTTACGGCGAGTTTGTGAGCGATGGCAACCCCGGCAAAGCAAACTTAAAATCGCTGGAAGGGCATTTTTGTATCAAGTCGCCTGGCTTTGACCTGAATGTGAAAGATGTTAAAAGGACTGAGATCTGGGCCCATGACTTTGATTCGTTACTCACTATAAACGCGGTGCCGCATTTTAACACCGTGCGCATTTCAAACGACCATACCAGCGGGCAGCGCAAAGGCGCTATATCGCCTATCGCCGCCGTGGCCGATAATGATCTTGCCATAGGCCAGTTCATCGAACATTTATCCCACAGTTCGATCTGGAAAGAGTCGGTGGTTTTTATTTTGGAAGATGACGCCCAAAACGGCCCCGACCATATTGATGCCCACCGTTCACCGGTGTTTGTAGCCGGTCCGTATGTAAAACGCAACGCTGTGATCCACGGCATGTACTCAACCTCGGG
Source organism: Mucilaginibacter sp. SG538B (assembly GCF_013376065.1). NCBI lineage: Bacteria > Pseudomonadati > Bacteroidota > Sphingobacteriia > Sphingobacteriales > Sphingobacteriaceae > Mucilaginibacter > Mucilaginibacter sp. SG538B. The sequence goes on along the minus strand of NZ_JABMJI010000004.1, from coordinate 67,566 downwards.
TGTTTTACGTACCATCGAGCTTATTTTAGGCTTGCCTCCAATGAGCCAGTATGATGCAGCCGCTATGCCGCTATTTGATTGTTTCACCAGCAAGCCCGACCTTACACCATATACTGCCAAGCCGGCACAGGTTGATTTGGAACAGCGGAATATAGCGGTAAACGAGAGCAGCAAACGCTCGGAACTGTTTAATTTTGCCAGGGAAGACGCCGCACCCGATATCGACCTGAATGAAGTGGTTTGGAAGTACGTAAAAGGCGAAGCATCGGTTATGCCTGCACCAAAAAGGAGCGCTTTTGTAATTTTAGAACCTAAAAAAGAACAGGATGATGATTGATTTGTTAACTTCGTTGAACCGGAAGTTGTCCAATTAACGAATTCTTAATACATTGGTTTAAGGCCCGGTTTATGATTTATAAAGCCGGGCTTTTACATTAATTATACACCTATGATCACTCATTTAGAAAACGACCACATTAAAGTAGCTATCGACACCAAAGGCGCTCAACTGATTTCATTTATCAATAAAGCCACAGGTATTGAACATATGTGGCAGGCTGATGAAAAAATATGGCCATGGCATGCCCCCAATCTTTTTCCGGTAGTAGGCGGCCTCATTAATAATGAACTTTTGGTTGATGGTGAAAAATATGCCATGTCGCGCCATGGTTTTGCAAGGCAGTCGGAATTTTTCTTATTAGAGTCGGACGAGACATCGGCAAGCTATTCGTTACCAAATTGCGAAAACACCTTAAAGGTTTATCCTTTTAAATTTGATTTCCAGATCCTGTATCACCTTATTGATAACGCGCTTAGGATTACCTATAAAGTGATCAACCTCGATAAAAAATCAATATATTTTTCTGTCGGCGGGCACCCGGCATTTAATGTACCCTTTAACAAAGGCGAAAACTATGAGGACTATTACCTGGAGTTTGAAACTGAAGAACATTTTAACACTCACCTTTTATCAAAAGATGGCTTCTTTAACGGCGTAACCCACCCTGTACCAACTCCCAACAAAAAACTTTACTTAACCCGCGACCTGTTTAAGGATGACGCACTTGTTTTTAAAGATCTAAAATCGCGCATGGTAACTATTAAAAGCGATAAACATGATCAAACCTTAGCGCTTGAATTTCCTCATTTTAATTATCTTGGTTTATGGGCCAAACCGGGGGCTGATTTTGTTTGCATAGAACCCTGGCTTGGCTGCGCCGATACCGAAGGCAAACACGTTGACATTAAGGATAAAGAAGCTATCCAAAAATTAAGCGTGGGACATGTTTTTGAATCAGCTTATTTTGTTTGCTTGTAACATTTGGGTTACAATAATTTTATACTTAGATAAAACATTTTTCACACTTTTTCTCTTTCATAGAAAGAATCACTTAAATATTAAAACTATGAAAACTAAAGTTTATTTATTAGCCCTCACCATGCTGCTGTCATTTACAGCATTGAGTTCCTTTGCTGCTGATAGCCACGCGCTTACCCCACTAAGCAAGGAAGAAATAGCAACCATGACAACCGAGCAAAAACAAGCCCGTGTTGAGGAGATCAAGGCCCGCGTTAACGAGATTAAAGCGATGGATAAATCGGAGCTTACCAAAACCGAACGTAAGGAATTGCGTACCGAATTAAAATCAATGAAAAAAGAAGCCAATGCCCTTGGCGGCGGCGGTATTTACCTTTCAGTAGGTGCTATTATCATCATCATTTTGGTATTGATCCTGATATTATAATTTGAATCGTCTTGTATAAAAAACGCCTCCGACGAAAATCGGGGGCGTTTTTTGTTGGATATTCCATGAATATTTCCATAACGGAATTATAAGAAACGTCAGTTCACGTCCAATCGTCCGATAACAGTAAATATGATCGCCATTTTAGTTCAAGAAAATATATAAGATTTTACAATAACAGAAGTTACGATTGGAACTAATCGTCATGTTTTACGTGCATACTCACCGCGAAGCATTTTAACGAAATCGACCTCTTTTCTTGGAAGAAAGAAACCAAGGATACTATTTGGATTGCGGATGCATATTTGTATGTGGTTTTTGCGCTGAATGCCAGATCCGGGAAATGCTTCGCCTCCTTCCATAAAAGCGCCGCGCACAGAGTCAAAAAGCTGAATATTGGAATTCCCTTCTTTGATGAATTTTTCATGTAAGGCAAATATCCTTTCGTTCATGAACTCAATTACGGCGCAGTCTAACTCCCGTTTAAGTTTATCCTTATGCTTATCACCTTTAATATCAGTATTTTCAGGCATTGGTTTACCAAGGGCATTATTGGAAAGCTTCATGAGGGTGTAGTATGCTGAAACAACCTCAATATATTTACTATCTAAAAGATCACAACAGTTACCAAGGTCAATCACAGCTCCAATAACCGCCGCTTCTTTAATCTTTTTCCGCTTTACGTAATCTTCCGCCCATTCCAATGCACGCGTTTCATTATACTCCCAAAAGTACATACCATGCCCAAGCCAGTCGTAGGGCTTTTCGCTTTTTTTGATTTGATCGGGATGTTCTAATAATTTATCGCATGTTTCGCGGTCGCAGCCATGAAATCCTATAACCAGATTGGGCCTGCTATCATACATAACAATCAGGCATCGGCTTTCTCAAGTTCTTTGTAGGGTTGGGTGTAGTTACCCGCTTTATCCAGTATACCGGCAGCAATAAAAGACCTGAGCGCCTCTTCCTTTGTTAAGGATTTCCCGAGCTCTTTAGCCAATTCTATTAATAACTGCAGATCTTTCTCACTCATATTCGAAGTCTTTCTCCTGGTTAATTGACACAAATCTACAGATATGGTTTAATATCTGCAATATCCCCCCTTTATACCAAAAAGTTTCATGTCCCATCAGGTCCTCTCCGAAAGACCCCGATGGGACGGAATGTGTACAGTCTCCACCACTCCATTGGTACGAAGCCATAATGCCTTTTTATAAACTGCTCTAATACATCTGCGTTTTTTGACAAAAACAAAAAAAGCCCCTGAATATATCCAGAGGCTTTCTATATCTTGATTAAATACTTTATTATTTTTTGCTGCTGTCGGCTTTAGGAGCTGCCGGTGTAGCAGATGGCGTTAATGCCGGAGTTGATGAAGGAAGCGCGTTGCTTGGTTTTGAAGCTTTTTCAATTTGCTCACGCAGCGCAGGATTGTCTGCATTGTTTGATGAGCCGCCTTTTACAGCAACGTTAATAGCCAATGACAATACCATAAGGGTGATAGCTAACGCCCAGGTACCTTTTTCTAAAAAGTCGCCGGTTTTTTGTACGCCCATTAATTGTGATGAGCTTGAAAAATTTGATGCCAAACCACCGCCTTTAGGGTTTTGGATAAGTACGATAAGCCCTAACAGAGCGCATACAATTACGGTAACAATGATTAAAACGATATACATTTCTTTATATTAATTAGTTTTCTTCTCTAACTCCTCAATTTGGCTTGCAAAGTAACGGCTTTTTTCCGGGAATTTCAACATCAATTTTTTGTAAGTTGCAATAGCTTTGTGATATAACATCTGGTCGATGTAAATTTGGGCTAATGTTTCACTTACCAGGTCATTTCTGTCTTCCGAGCTCTTCTTTGCTTTGTTCTCATTATCGAGCTTATCAATTGATGGCGGCCTGATCTGGGGCTCCTCCTTAATAAATTTCTCAATAATGATATCTTCTTTTCTTTTTATCTCCGGCACATCGGGCTGAGGGGTTTTCTCCAGCTCCTCCAGAGATTGCGAATGGAAGATATTTTCATAATACTGATGCTGCAGTGCATCCGCTGTTTGGCTATCAGGCGCTACAGGTTTTTTTGGCTGTGCAACCGTTTCAATATTATAAGGCTGATAAGTTGATGCATATTCCTTACGGGTTTTATCTAACCACCACATAAAGGTATAAGGCATTTTCTCGTCGTTGTACTTTGATAAAACCTCCTGCTGTTCAGCAGCTTCAATTTCTGCCGGCTGCGGAGACGACTCCTGCGAGATGGCTTTATCTTCACTCCTTGTGTCAACAACCGAGTTATCAAACAAAAAATAATCCGTTGACGCGATATTGCCGATTATCCATTTTTCAGTTACATCGTCCCTTACGTCTTTAGCTTCTTCAACGGCAACCGGCGCCTCATCGGCCACCTCTGTTTTATCGTTTATCGCTGCTTCCGCATTAACATTAGCAGCAACGGCGTCATTCACATTAGCCTGGCCTATACTTATATTCTCGATCCCAACAATTTCATCGTAAACCTCATCATCTATATCGTGGGTAGATGAAATTGATTCCCCGTTGGGCTCAGTTGCAGCTGCTCCCGGATCAGCAAATTCCGTTACCGGTTCCGCATCCGCAATTTCAGGCTCATGATCATTGGTATTGATAAAATTGAAGCTGCTCTTATCCTGATCTGTGTCTTCGATTAAATCTTCGGAGATAGGCGGCAGTGTATCAGCCAGGTCATCAACAGCGGGACCGATATTAAAATAGTTTTCGGAGGCTGGCGCATTATTTACCGGGGCAACCTCAAGCAGGTTAATTACCTGTGATGAATTTACCGGAGAAAGGCCTTCGGGCTCCTGAATTAATTTATGCAGTAAAACGGGTTTGTAATAAACGGCCGCGCGTTGTACATCCTTATTGGTGCCGGCATGGGCAAGCAAAGCACGCAAAATACCGCTTTGCGGGTAGGCATCAACCAGTTGCTGCAGGTTATAACCATAAAAAGAACCTGTTTCGGCCGGGTTGGCCAACAGTTCATCTAATATTTCGTATTGCCTGCTGTTCAAATATTGATCCACGTGGTTGAAAATACAAATTGCCTACCAATTAGAAAAGGCTGCGTTAAAAATATCATCAATTAATTGCTTATTAATTTGCCGTATAAGCCCCTGCTCCTGCGAAGAAATATCCCCCCGGTAATCAGCAAACTTAGTAAAACTTTGCTCAAAACTAAGCTTTTTATCCGCCGGAGTTTTCGCGGCATCAAATGAAAATTTAACACGAACGGTAATAGTTAGCCTGTTAGCATCAGCAATTGGGGCCACATTATTTGCGGTAGCCTGAATAGATGCCGGAGCGATAGAATAACCGGTAATAGCACCCGACATGGTTGCGTCGGCCTCGCCGCGGACTAAGCTTAGGCTGGTTTGTGTACGGATCCTGTCTTTTAACGATTCGGTGAAAGTTTGGCTTAGGTTATTTACCACCAGCGGGGCGTTATTTTCAAAAAACTGCACATTGATGGTCTTCAAACCGGGAGGGATTGATTGGTTTTTGAGCGTGTAACATGATTGGCATATAAGTATCAGCACACACACCGAAATAATCCCCAAAAGTTTTTTCATCAATTTTATAAGTTTAGTTCTTTTATTTTCCTGTATAACGTACGCTCAGAAATCCCCAGTTCATTAGCGGCAAGTTTGCGTTTACCCTTATGTTTTTTCAAAGCTTTGCGGATCAGGTCTGATTCCTTTTCAATCAGCGATAATGATTCCTCTACTTCTTCGGCATCATGTGTTATATTAAAACCGTCGATAGTGCTGCTATTACTGCTGGTGTTTGTAACGGTATTAACGGGTTGTTGTAAAGTAAATTGTGGTTCGTTATTACCATGCAGCTCAATATCGCGGTAAAGTTGATTTAAGGTTTGCGGATTATTGGCATAATGTGGGGAAACACCGCCATGCTCAATAATATCGGCCACCAGTTTTTTCAACTCTACCATATCCCGCTTCATATCAAACAATACTTTATAGAGGATGTCACGTTCAGAAAAATCCTCTTTAGGCTGATTGTCCAAACGCATTGGCAGGTTACGCGCGCCGGCTTCGTGCGGGATATAGGTAAGCAGGGTTTGGGCGGTAATAATCCTGTCGCGCTCAAGTACAGCCAATTGTTCGGCCATGTTTTTCAACTGCCTTACATTACCCGGCCACGAATAGTTGGTTAATACCTGCTGCGCTTCTTCATCAAGCTGAATGGGCGGCGTACGGTATTTGTCGGTAAAATCAGCCGTAAACTTGCGGAACAGCAGAAACACGTCTTCTTTCCTGTCGCGCAATGGCGGAATCTTCAAAGGTACCGTGTTTAAACGATAGTAAAGGTCCTCTCGGAATTTGCCGTTCTTCACCGCCTCGTATACATCAACATTGGTAGCCGCGATAACGCGTACGTTGGTTTTCTCTACTTTCGACGAACCTACTTTGATATATTGTCCCGATTCGAGCACCCGCAGCAAACGGGCCTGGGTACCCAGCGGCATTTCAGCAATCTCATCTAAAAATATGGTACCACCGTTTACGGTTTCAAAATAACCTTTACGCTCACCAACGGCGCCTGTATAGGCTCCCTTTTCGTGACCAAAAAGTTCCGAATCGATAGTACCCTCGGGTATGGCGCCGCAGTTAACTGCAATAAATGGCCCATGCTTGCGCGGGCTCATCTGATGAATAATGTGCGAAAAAACCTCCTTACCGCTACCACTCTCGCCGGTAATCAATACCGAGATATCAGTAGGTGCAACCTGGTTTGCTATAGTTATAGCCCGGTTAAGCAATGGCGAATTGCCAATGATCCCGAAGCGTTGTTTTATTTCCTGTACTTCCATTTTAAAAAAGATTCAAGAAGTCAAGAGTCAGGAAGCAAGATTTGAGCGAAGATTTTCTCTTCATCAAATACCGCTTCTTATATACATCTTGTCTTTTAGTAAGAATCACGTTTATTCATCATCGGAGTTCAAAATGTACTCCCTAAAAGAAAATATCATTTTTTGAACTTCCACAACAAGGTCTAAGCAATCCTTTAATTTATCTTTAGAGCCGTAGCCCCTTCTTTCACATATTAATAATTGGGTCTCCACTTCAAACGATGAAGTAAGAGACGTTGTTAAGAACTCGGCAAAATGCGCCTTAGTTCTCTTGCCTGAACCTTCCGCTATGTTAGACGGAACTGAACAGGAACATCTGTTTAATTGGTCAATCAGGTTATATCTTTCCTCGATAGGTAATGCTTTACAATAATCATAAGTTAAATCAGTAAGATCCATTGATTTTTGCCAAATCTTCAAGCTCTTAAAATTATGCCTCATCATTATCTGATTCCTTATACCTTTCTTTCCTGACTCCTGATTCTTGACTTCCTGCCTCTATACCACTTTACCTATCAACGTAGCAGTTGTGCTGCGCTCAATCAATACGTTTACGTATTGCCCCGGCTTGTAATTTTCACCAACCGGGAAAATCACCATCGCGTTTTGATCGCTGCGGCCGCAATAGTCTTTGTCTGATTTTTTGGAGAAACCTTCTATCAGTACACGTTCTACCCGGCCAATGCGGGCCTGCATTCTGTAAAAAGAATATTCCTGTTGCTTGGCTACAATTTCGGTTAAGCGTTTTTGTTTTACCTCTTCCGGTATGTCATCGGCATAGCGTTTTGCCGCTAAGGTACCCGGCCTTTCGCTGTATTTAAACATGTAGGCAAAATCATACTTTACGTAATCCATCATGCTTACAGTATCCTTGTGCTCCTCATCTGTTTCGCTGCAAAAACCGGTGATCACATCGGTTGAAATTGCACAATCCGGAATGATACGACGGATAGCGTCGATCCTGTTGATGTACCATTCACGGTCATAAGTGCGGTTCATCAGGTCAAGAATACGGCTGTTGCCCGATTGCACCGGCAGATGGATATAATTACAGATGTTATCATATTTATTGATGGCATACAACACCTCATCGGTAATATCCTTTGGATGTGAGGTTGAAAACCTAACCCGCAGATCAGGATCGATCAGTGCTACCATTTCCAGCAGGTTGGCGAAGTTTACCCCTCCAACCTCCCCCAAGGGAAGGCTTTTGTCATTTTCAACGCCTGCTTCAATTTGCCCTTCTAAAGCACTCTCCTTTGGAGAGGGTTGGGGAGAGGTCCATTTATATGAATCTACATTCTGCCCTAATAAAGTAACCTCACGATAACCTCTGTCAAACAGGTCGCGGCATTCGGCAACTATCGATAAAGGGTCTCGGCTGCGCTCGCGGCCACGGGTAAAGGGTACCACGCAAAACGAGCACATGTTGTCGCACCCGCGCATAATGGATACAAATGCATTGATACCATTGCTGTTTAAGCGTACCGGGCTGATATCGGCATAAGTTTCCTCACGGGAGAGCAGCACGTTAACTGCCTTTTGACCATCATCTACCTGGTTAATGAGGTTCGGCAGATCGCGGTACGCATCCGGACCAACCACAACATCAACTAATTTTTCTTCTTCCAGGAATTTTGATTTCAGGCGTTCGGCCATACAGCCCAATACACCTACTACCAGGCCCGGATTTTTCACCTTGGCAACGGTAAACTCTTTTAAACGGTTGCGTACGCGTTGTTCGGCATTTTCGCGGATAGAACAGGTGTTGATGAAAATAACATCGGCTACGCTATAGTCGGCAGTGGTTTCAAAACCGCTTTCGGCCAATATCGATGCAACTATCTCACTGTCAGAAAAATTCATGGCACAGCCGTAGCTTTCAATATAAAGCTTGCGGCCATTATTTTTAGCTGTTTCGGCTTTTAACATTAGCGCCTCACCCTGCCTGCTCTCATCATGTGTTTTATCCGGAATAAGCAAATCCATCATTTATATAAAAAATTAGTTTGCAAAAATAAACAAAATTTAAATACCTAAATGACATATTGTCAGTATTAAATAAAATCTCATTTATTTCAAAAAAAAACGGGTAACACTTTCGCATTACCCGTTTATCCTATTCAAATAAGCCGTCACTTACTGCGTTAAAGCTACAGTGGTGGTATTATTGATTTGCCAGATAGCTGCACCGGGCGTAGGGAAGCTAACACCCTTGGTGCTACCTTTAACACCATTGTCCTGACCAAAATAGTAAAGCGGATGCCCTTTGTACACCAGTTGTGTTTGTCCGAATACGGTTATCACATCAAAGTCGGCTTTATTTAAAATAGAAGGAACACTTTGAACCGCCGTTACCGCATCGATTGGCCAGTTAGCATCATGTGCCGCCACACCGGTGCTGAATTTATTTGTCTTAAACGTATCCTTGGTAAACAGGTATAAAGTGCGGCCATTGGCATCTGTGATATATTGTGAATTTTCAGTACCGGCGATACCTTTGCTTGTGTATTGGTTACCATCATGCCCTATCAGTTGCGCGTAGGAAACCATAACGGTGTAATCCGGCTTGGCTATAAACCATGATTTGCCAACACCATCGCCGTTAACATCGGTAACAGCCACGTCTTTTGCATAATAATATAAAGGCCAGCCTTTATAGGTAGTTTGCTTATTCCCGTCGGCATTGGTGATAACGCCGAAGTCGGCAGCTGCCAGGCCGGTACCTATAGATGGGTTTTCTTTATAAAAGGCAGGCCAGGCTACAGCGCATCCACCGGTACAAGTTGAAACGTTGGCCGCATCATCAGAGAACAGGTACAACGCACGACCGTTATTGTCTGTTATGATGCTACCAAAAGTTGCGTTTGAGGTAAGCTGTACGCCGGTAACAGCTTTAGGTGTGGTCGGGTTGTTGTCGTGATTTTTTTTGCACGATGCTGCTAATAAAGTTAAAACAATTGAGCCTGTCAGGGCTAAGTACATTTTTGTTTTCATCGGGAGTCTATTAGTGTTAAAAAAAGGTTTTTATATAGACATAACGCCCTGAAATCCCCGAGGGTTGCTTAACAGTTAAACAAAACCACAATATCAGTTAATCAACAACATGCAAACTACTACAGGCACCTTCAAAAACAATGAATTAAGTATGAGTTTTTATAAAAAAACAGTTTACCCGCCCATCAACTGTAACAAAAGTTACTAACTTGCTGTTAAAGCATAAAACACAGGTAAAAAAGTAACAACCGGTAAATGGCACTCAATTTTTTAAAGCACCAGTGGCAAAAAAGAACGTTCAAATTTGTGCTGATACCGGTTATAGTGATATTGCTGCTGGCTGTAGTAGTAAACAGGTATTGGTCGCCCATTTTGGCCGCCAAAGTAAAGGATGTGGTATTAAGCAGCAGTGATAGCCTTTACAAAGCAGATTTCTCGGATGCCGAGCTGCATATCCTTCAGGGCAAAATTATTATTTACAATATAACCCTTAAGCCCGACACGACAGTTTATAATCAAAAAAAGCGTTTACGCCTGGCCCCCAATACCCTGGTTGAGCTCAAGGTAAAACGGCTGGTGCTTAACCATGTGCATCCATTTAAGCTCTATTTTCAAAAAAAACTTAATATTGGGCAAATCATCCTGAATGAGCCGCGCCTTAATGTAAGCTACCAGCTAAACCATACCAGGGATACTGTTATTAAAGATCGCCGTACGGCCTGGCAGCGGATCTCCAAAAGCTTGAAATCGATCCATATCGGCAGCATCCTGCTCAATGATGTTAACCTGAACTATGAAGATTACTCGGGCAACAAGGTGGCCATTTCCAAACTTAAAGAGCTAAACTTAAGTGCAAACGACCTGCTCATTGATTCGGCTACGCAATATGATAAATCGCGCCTGCTTTATTGCAAAGATATCGTCACCGAACTGAACAATTACACCGGAGAAACACCAAGCGGCCTGTACACTTATAAGATCAGGCACCTTAAACTCTCCACCCTTACATCACGGCTAAATATCGAAGGGCTTGCTATGCAACCTACTAAGTCGGATGTTTTTTTTGATAAAAGCAAGAAAGACCGGCTGGGCTTACTGGCCGATTCTGTGCAGCTAAACAATTTTGACTACTTAAATTATCACAAATACCGCACGGTTTCTGCTTCAAGCCTAACCATGACAAATGGCAAGATAACGGCTTTCACCAACCCGGGTAAGAAACCAGATCCTATAACAGATAAGGTTAAAACGTTCCCCAATATGATGATCAGGAAATTAAACCTTGATTTAAGGATCGATACCATGAAAATCCGGCACGTTGATGTGATCTATAACGAGTTCAATAAAAAATCTCAAAAAACAGGCACCGTTACATTTAACAATACCAGCGGGCATATTTATAATATTACCAACAATCCATCGGCCATAGCCAAAAACAACATTACCCTTGTTGATCTGACAACCTATTTTATGAACCGCGGCCGACTCGATGTGCAATTGAAATTTAATTTAAGCGATGAAGATGCTGCTTTCAGTTATAAAGGCACATTAGGATCAATGGAATTTGGGAGGCTAAATCCAGCTACCATGCCTTTGGCTATGGTAAAAATGACATCGGGCAGCGTAAAAAAATTCAACTTTGATATCCAGGCCAACAGCAAAGTATTTAAAGGCAAGGTTGATTTTTTATATAACGATTTAAAGGTGGTGCTACTAAAAGCCGATACGGTTAATGATCGTTTCAAAAGGAAATCAATCATGTCGATATATGCCAACCTGTTTGTGATCAGGCGCAGTAATCCTGATGATAAGGGGAAGCTCACTTCCTCATTAGTGATCTATAAACGTCCTAAAGATTCGCCATTTTTTAAAACTATCTGGAAAACCCTGCTTACAGGTATAAAACCATGCGTCGGCCTTGATGAAGAAAGCCAAAAAGCCACTAAGAACCGCATTGACGAACACCTCAAAAACAAGGAAGAACGGTTAAAGAATAAGGCACAACGCCAGAAAAGAAAAGCAGAACGAAAAAAATTGATGGACCAGGGGAAGTTTTGATAAGGTATGAAAATAACATCTCCACCACGTCATTGCGAGGTACGAAGCAATCCCCCACGGGCAGAGTAGCTATGCAAGCAGCCCTGTAAAGTTCGCGATTGCTTCGTACCTCGCAATGACGTTTCTTTATCAGGTCCCGTATTTCATTCAATTTTACTGCAGCAACAACTTCAAATTAATCCCAAAATTGGTAAATGATGTATTAAACGTTTGCGAAGTATAGGGCTTGGTAAGGTTTGAATCATAAAACAAATTCAGGTTAAAACGCTGGTTGATCACATAATCAACAGATGGCCTTACGGTAATATTTTGCGCGCCCGATGAGATCTCGGCCGATTCAACATCAGCACGGTAAATGAGCGTTTTATTATCGCGCAATGAAAAATCGAGTTTAAAGTTCACGTCCTTATGCTGGATCCCTTCAAACCAGCCAAACGGAAAATGGAAATCTTTGGTGTGGTAACCAAAGCCAAAAACAATGATCTTTTCATTTTGCTGTGCCAACTGGCTGTTAAGCATACTTAAGCTGAGCGAACGGCTTTGGCGATATTCGGCGTTGGCGGTCATACTGTTCTTAAAACGTACGCTTGCGCCCAGCAAAGGCACAAACTGCTCAAAAATGGTAACCTGCGAAAACTGGTACAACGGGAGGAAATCATTATTTAAATCGCGCGAAGTGGCAGCGCCGTTAGCCTCGCGATATTGCAGCAGCGAGGTAAAACCGCTTACATTATATGATGAACGGTAACCATGGCTCAGATCAAACGAATCAAAAATATCCTGGAACCAGGAGATCTTACCTAAGCCATTGTACGTTACCTGCCAGTTAGGAATAGGAATTTTAGGGAATTGCGACAGGTTACTGCCCGAAGCATTTTTACCTGCATATGCTGCCAGAAACGCCGGCACCAATACGTTTTGCGAATTTGGTCCGTAACCATCGGCATAACCACCAGCAACCCCGGCCGAATTTGGATTGGTACGCCCTAATCTTTGCGATATTACGGCGCGGGCATCCAAAAATTTCTGAAAGGTAGAAGATACATTGTTGATACCTTTTGCCGATTCAAAGGCCGTGCCAATGGTAAGGAACGATACACTATAGTTACCCGATGTAACCGGACTTAATGTTTCGATACTATTGCTTGATGCCAGGTATTTGAAATTAGCCTGGTAGTTATGGTCCTGGGTTTTAAAGGCGCTAAGCTCAATCCGAAGATCTTTAAATGGTTCAATAATACCCCTGAAATGCATGTCCTCATTTAGCGATGTGGTATATAACTGATTTTGCAGGGTATCGGTGGTGATCCAGCCGTTGGCAACTGCTTTAGCCCGGATATCTGTTTGGCTGCCCAATAAAAAGCCTAATCCGGGGGCATTACCATCTGCACCAAAAAAGCCCGACTGCGGTAAGTATCCCGGTAAAAACGTTCCCTGTGTACGGGTATAGGTTGCGCTTAGGTTTTTAACACTGGTTAGCAGGCCTATCAGGATATTGCTCTTTTTATTGGGATTGTTGGCCTTACGGATAAAAGGGAACTTATTATACAGCGACACCATATTCAGGGTTGGGTTAAGCTGGATTGCCCTTGAGTTTTGAATACTGTTGCCAACATCATAAGCGGTGCTATTGATAGCAAACAGCGGCTGTGTTTGCCAGTTAAAGTGTGTACTGTAACGCGCTACTGCCGATATCCAATCCAATCCCGGGATTTTGTTAATAGGTACCGTATAATTAAAGTTGATGGTGTGGTTATAATTGGTTGTACGGCCCAGTTTTTTCAGGTTATCCCAAAGGGTATCGCGCTTTAAACCATTGATACGACCGGCAGGCTCATCCACCACGGATAAATTGGTAGCATCAATATCCATCTGCAATGATTTCGACAGGTTCCAGCCTATACCATATACACGGGTAATGTTGAAATATTTATTAAATGTTGTTGTCGGGATAGGGATATAGTTATTAGGATCATTATCGCGCAGGGTATTCTCCGAATAAAAGCGGTTAAAATTGATGCTGAAATTTAATCGCGACGGCAGCAGGCTAAAGTTCAAATCGCGGAACAGGGCCAGCATATTGCTTTTGATGATCTTGGCAAATGGGCTGTAGTATTTGGGCTGATTGGTGTAGTTATAAGCGAGTGTGAGATTATAGGTTTTCTCCACGTCATTCTGCGTCACAAAATCATGGTGATTGTATTCCGTGTAGGCATAAGTGGCATTAAAGTTTTCGATATCCCAAATATGGTTAAGGGCATTTTGGTTTGTACGCGCCTTATGTACGTTGGTAAAGTTGATGCTTTTGCGGGTGGTAATATCAATAGCCGCGTTCCTGATAGAGTCGCGCTCTTTGGTGCTGGTTGCCGCCGCCAGCGACGCCTTCAGCTCAACATCCGGCGCTCCGGGATCATATTGCGGCATGCTCCTTTGTGATGACAAATTGATGTATGCCGGGATATGGATGCCGCTTTTATCCGGAAAAAACTTGCCCAGCTCAACATTAGCCGATACGTCATAGGTTTGATCATCACTCTGGCTCCGGTCGTTCAGCCTTGAATCAAGGGTACCGAAACCAATGGTTGTTTTACTGCCGGATACGGTAATATCGGCAAAGTCGGCAAGCTTGGCATCAATCCTCGCAGTAGCGGCCCATCCCCCGCGCTGGTCAAAATCGGTAAGGCGCAGCTCATCATACCAAACAGTTCCTGATTTATCCAACCCATCATCGGGCAAAACATTTGTGCCTTTATATGGATTGCGCACGCCAAGCATAATGGTACGCAGCTTGCTTAAATCGGGCTGGCCCTTGATATAAACTACCTTATCACCCTCGGTGTATTTAAAAAGCTGGTTGTAGGCCACGTTGGAGTGATTACGTGCAAGCTTTGCCCGGATCAGCAAATCAAGCTCCAGATCCATTTCATTAACATCCGGCCATATTGCTCCTGCATCGCTGGTACCCGGCTGGGTTATTTTTAAAGGCAATTCGTACTCATAATAGTTATCCTGGTAATCAACCCCGAGGCGGATAAACGCGTTCAGGTCATTATCCTTCAAATAATCACCCTCGGCATGGATAAACATTTGCATGCGTTTGTATTTGCGCAGGTCATTATAAAAAGTACGGAAGGCGGCCCTTGAATATCCATCGCGCAGGCTTTTTATATTAAGGGACAGTGATTGCTCGTTGAGCTTGGTATTGGTTTGCAGGTTATTGTAATTACGCTGACGGTTAATACCCGGCGGCACCACATAAGGTATAGGCGTGCGGTTACCGTTCTCTTCAATATTTACAGCCTGCACGTCGATGGTCGAATTATCTATCGGCGGGTTTTGGATAGCCGGATCGGCAATAACATTCAGCGGATTTTTTTCGGTATTGAAAGCACGCCACTCGCCGCGCACCAGTTCCAGTGTCGCAAAACGAAGCACGGCGGTATCGGCAAAATTAGTCATGAACATCCTCATAAAACGGATTGCCTTAAAATCCTGAATGTTGCCCACTTTTGATTGATAATCCGAGATCGGGATGCGGAACTGATACCAGTTAACCGCCTGAGTTGTGCCGTTGGGCAGTTTTACCTGCGCGGTAACTTTATCGCTGATGTAATTTTGCCCTACAACCATATCTGCCGGGCGCATGGATACTTTATACTGAAAGTATGAATCTTCCTGGCTCATGTTGTTATCCCGGTTAATATCCTCCCCATCGGGCAGGGATGTTGAAGCCGAGTTTTGCAAACCAAGTTCGGCCTGCGATTGCTGTGCTGTTTTCGAGTTACCGTCGGTACCGTTGTATTTACTGTAACGCTCAAGGATGCCGGCGCGGGCCTGATCAAGAGCCGGGCCCTGGTAATACTGATAATCATCGGATGAAGGGTCGGCAGCAATAGAAGTCGCGGCCTGCGCGTTCAGTTGTCCTTTTATCTGCTGAACAACCGGGGCAAATTTGGTTTGCTCATCCTGGTCGTTCATACCGTCCAAACCAACGTCCTGCAGTTTACGGGCATCGGGGTTGTTATCAAAAGCATTAATAACCGGCTGTAGTTTAGACACCCGCCCCCAGCTGGTTTCATCCACCTTGGTCAGGTCGCCGTCAACAGGCAAACCATTTTCCAGGCTTTTACGTCCATCTTTCAAAATATCTTCCGATATCGAGCCTAAGTTAAAGTACAAATCACCACCGGCCGAGTTGGGTTTGTATATGAACGGATCGAGCATCCAAAACTCGATGTAGGATACGTTCAACGATTCAAAATCATTTGTTTCCAGCTTCCTGAACATACCGCCCCAGCGTGTTTTAGGGTTTTGCAAGGTACCATCGGGATTAATGCCGGTGGTAGCATAGTTGTACGGCCCACGGATACTTGGATAAAAAGCCATGTTGAGCGTAGCCAGGCTAATCGGCTGCCCGGTAGCCGACTGCTTGTAAGGGAAAACTTCCTGCTCAATTACCTGCCTTACATAATGGTTGGAAAGCTCGCTTCTTGATATGGGGATGGAACCTGTATTGGTATAAAATATAGGGTCGATATTATAAAAAGCCAGCCGGGCACGGTTATAACCATAGCTCAGGTTATCAAACAAAGCCGATTCGCCAAATAGCTGCGGCGTTCCTGAAATTTGCCAGCTGTTAGCTCCTTTAATATCTATTACTGATTGACTGTTTTCAAAATCGTCAAGATAAGATGTGCCGTGTTTGGAGCCTGCAAAATTCAATGCACCGGGACTGCCAGGCATCAGTTTGGCAAACTCGCCATAAAAATTAATGGACGATGGCACTTTGGTATGGATGCCGGGGATCTTATCAACCAGCCTGGTTAAAAACCGGGAGTTTGAACTGTAATTGGCATCAAACCCCCAAATGGTATTGGAGATGGATTCTTCGCCGGCAATTTCATTTTGGGTGATAGGCTGTTCGGTAAGGTGCATCAAAGTAGCACCCAACTGAAGCTTATCGCTGGCATGATAATCAAGCCTGGTACCGTATAATGACTTTTGCTGCACGCCGAACAATTCATTATTCTCCAGCTTTACGGTAATAGGCTGACCGGAAGATAACAGTGCCTGGTTCAGGATCCTGATCCGCCCGGCATTGTAGTCAACCGTATAATCGTTCCCTTCCTGCAACTTCACGGTACCCGCGGTTACGTTCACCGATCCCTGCGGAATGTTAACTGCATTTAGTTGATACTCTGAACCACCTGTTGAGGTATAAGTTCCCTTGATTACATACCTGTTTAATGCCGGGAAATATTGCTGTGCGATGGTTTTGGTTGAGTCATACAATGGCTGATAAACGTATCGTTTAACCAGGTCGGTCTCGCCCGGGGTAAATTTGGATGCCAGGTCCGAACCAAAAGGCTCCACCACCGGGAACGAGATCCGCCCGTTTTGCGAATCGATGGTGATTCCTTCTAAAAAGTCAAAGTAGCCATCCGGCTTTTTATCGCTTTGCTGGTTGAGGTTATCAAGTCCTGCTACCTGGAGCCACAGCTTACCTTTTAGGTTTTGCCCCTCTTCCATTACCGTTTTTTCGATCCCCGTTTTATCATCAAGGCGGGTAACAGTTAACTTAAAATTGGTAGGGGCTATCTGAAAAGCACCGAGGGAGTAAATGTTTTTCATCATCAAATCCCAGGTAGGCAGGTTGGTTTTCAATAACTCGCCTTTCAGCAATTTCACAAAAAGCACATTAGGCGTATTTGGGTTAACGGCAACATCGCTGCTAAATTCACCCACCTGGTATTGCACACCATTAACAGTATACTGGTAAGCAACCGCCAGTACCTCATCATTATTCAAGGGATAATTTAGGGAGATGTAACCTAACTGCGGGTGCAGGGTATACTCCTTATCGGTAAGCTTGCGGGCATAAGTTAGTTTGGAATAGTTATCCGTATTGCCCGATCCCTGGAAAAAGCTGGCCACGTCATTAGAGTTAGTAAGCCTTGCATTTTGCGGCAAAACAGATAACAGGTTATTTGATTGCTGGGCAAAACCTGGTCCTTTAAAACCCGCGGGCAGGGCACTGCCGCCGCCCACAATCCTTGTTTTATTGTATGGGTTATTTTCACCAAGGTCCATGAAGGCCAATATATCGCGCGAATCGGTAGTTACATTGGTACGATTGGTTGTCCAAACCTCAATTTTAGTAATGTTTACATTGGAGCTGATGATCGGGATATTGGCCAGCGCCCTATTATAATTATTCCTGAAATATTGCGACAGGAAGAAGTGCTTGTTGGCCTCATAATCGGCAGGGGTCAACCTAAACTCGCCCTGTTGCGAACCATTGGCAATGGTGATAGTTTTTGACTGTGAGCGTTGCTGCGAAAAGATACTGGTAACATCCAGCCGCCCGAATTTCAGCTTGGTTTTAACGCCGAAAAGCGCCTGGCTGCCAGTGATCAGCGTGGTGTTAAGCGGCATACTAACCGTACCGGCTTCAATTTTCTGAATGATTTCATCAGGCGAGCCTGTATAATCCAGCTTGATCTGGTTTTCAAACTGGAACTGCGCGTCGGTGTTGTAATTGGTGGTGATCTTTAACTTATCGCCTATATTACCGGTTACGTTGAGCTGGATGCGCTGATCAAAGTTAAAGTTAAACTGGCTGCGCTGGCGGGTGTTAAAAAGCGGGTTTTGGTTTTTATTTATCTGCCCGGCCATGATCATTTCTGCGGAGCCTTGCGGACGGATATCGATCACCGAGCTGCCAAAGATCTGCTCAAACGTACGGCTCCTGATCTTTATGGGCGGTATAAACCCCGGCTGCTGCGAATCATAGGCATAATTATCTGCCAGTTGCTGAAAATAGCCACGCTGGGCCGACCGTTCTTTAAGCTTTAAATATTGCTCAAACGTAAGATACTGCGGTGGGCGATAAAGCAAATTACCGACCCTTTCGTATAAAATATAACGGTTTGTGGCCGGGTCATATTCAATGGTACGTACCAGGCCTGCCGGGTCGGTATTGAAAATACCTTCCCTCATCCGCTGGCTTCGTGGCGCGGTCAGATTTATTGGCGCATTTGATTTGGTTGTATCATTTTTAGCCGCAGGCGAAGGCTTTTGTTGTGCATACACATTACCCAGCCCCCCGAACACCACAATGAACAACACACTTATAAGCGTCTTATAAGTAAATACTTTGGTCAAAAGTTAGTAGATATTTATCCGTAATTATAGCGTTTTTAATGCAAACTTAATAAGCTCTTCAACCGTTAATTCACCATTATTTTTCTTGATCTCCTGGTCTAATACCTTTTCGGCAACGTTACGCGCAAAGCCCAGCATTACTAATGCTGATAATGCTTCATCCTTAACCGTCTGGCTCACCGGCACAACAGTTAAGGTATCGGGGCCTTCCTTTCGCAGCTTATCCTGCAGCTCCAAAATGATCCGCTGGGCCGATTTTGGCCCTATTCCTTTTATCCGCTGGATTAATGAAACATTACCGGTCACAATAGCCGCCTGGATCTCGGCCGGGCTTATGGACGATAACATCATCCTTGCCGTATTTGGCCCGATACCCGAAATGGAGATCAAATGTAAGAACAACCTGCGCTCGCCTTCTGTAGCAAAGCCGTAAAGCGTGTGCGCGTCCTCTTTTACGTGTAACCATGCAAAGAGTTTACATTTTTCGTCGTCACTAATGCCCGAATAGGTATTTACCGAAATATTAATATGATACCCTACCCCTCCCGCATCTATAACCACATATGACGGGCTTTTAAACATTAGTTTCCCACTAATATAATCATACATATATTATTACTTTATTAAGATTATTAAACAATGATGTTAATGGCAAACAGCCTTTACAGTGATTATCCAAAGATAAAATTCCGGCGTCATTATGTTCATATAATGACAAACAAAAAGCTGCGTTATACTCGCCTTAAAAGATAAAGACGCTAAGCATTTAAATACCAGCGTCTTTAGTCCCCTCTAAATCTCCCCCGGTAGGGGAGACTTTATGGAGATTTCTTAAAAGTCCTCCCTTCCGGGGAGGGTTTGGGTGGGCTTATTTGGCTGCTGCTTTTGCTTGTGCATCAACCACTGCTATGGTAACCATATTTACAATTTCACGTACCGAACTGCCCAACTGCAGCACATGCACCGGTTTTTTTAAGCCAACCAATATCGGCCCAACTGCTTCGGCGCCGCCTATTTCCTGCAAAAGTTTATAGGCAATATTGCCCGACTCCAGGTTAGGGAAAATCAGCGTATTGGCCGGTTTACCATTGAGTGTTGAGAACGGGAAGTTATCATCAAGCAAATCAGCGTTAAGCGCAAAGTTGGCCTGCATATCGCCGTCGACAACCATATCAGGATATTTTTCGTGCAGTATCGCTACTGTTTCCCTGGTTTTTTCTGGTATCTCCCCTTCGTTCGAACCAAAGTTAGAGTATGATAACACAGCCACCCTCGGGCTGATATTAAACTGTTTTACTGAGCGTTCAATCAGCACGGTAATATCAACCAAATCATTCACACACGGGTTTACGTTCACCGTAGTATCACCAAAAAATACAGGGCCTTTAGCCGTTATCATCATATACATGCCCGCAACACGGTTCACACCTTCTTCAGTACCGATAATTTGCAGGGCCGGTTTTACTGTGGTTACATAGTTTTTGGTTAAACCTGAGATCAGCGCATCGGCCCGGCCAAATTGTACCATACAAGCGCCGTAGTAGTTACGGTCTACCAATTGCTTTTTAGCCTCGTACAGGGTAATCCCCCTGCGCTGGCGTTTGTTATACAGAAACTCGGTATACTCATCCATATGCTCACATCCTTCCCGTGGATCAATAATATGAACATCGCCCAAATCAAGGTCATTATCATGGATGATCTTTTTGATCCTGTCGATATTGCCCAATAAAATAGGAGTGGCAATACCTTCTTCTTTCACTATCTGTGCCGATCTTAAGATCTTATAATTATCGGCCTCGGCAAATACAACGCGCTTAGGGTTCTGTTTTGCTTTAGCGGTAAGGTTACGTAACAGCTTATCATTAGTACCCAGGCGCACCCTCAGCTCCTCCGCGTACGCATCCCAATCGGTGATCACCTTACGGGCTACTCCTGAAGCTATGGCCGCTTTTGCCACCGCCATGGATACCTCGGTGATCAACCTTTGGTCCATTGGTTTAGGGATGATGTAATCCTTGCCAAATTTCAGGTTAGTAAGGTTATAAGCGAGGTTAACGGCTTCGGGAACCGGCTTTTTAGCCATTTCGGCAATGGCATGTGTTGCGGCAATTTTCATTTCCTCGTTAATAGCAGTAGCCCTAACGTCAAGCGCCCCGCGGAAGATGTAAGGAAAACCAAGCACGTTATTTACCTGGTTAGGAAAATCGGAACGGCCGGTTGCCATAATAATATCATCGCGTGTGCCGGCTGCAAGGTCATAATCAATTTCGGGCACCGGGTTGGCCATAGCAAAAACAATGGGCTTTTTAGCCATGGTTTTCAGCATATCGGGGGTTACCACATTACCTGCCGAAAGGCCGACAAATATGTCGGCATTTTTCATGGCATCGGCCAGTGTTTTAACATCTGTACGGGCAGTAGCAAACTCCATCCTGATATCGTCAAGGTCGGTGCGTTCCTGGTTTAGTACACCATTGATATCAAACATCACCAGGTTCTCTTTTTTAACCCCTAATGACAGGTACATTTTTGAACAGGATACCGCGGCGGCGCCCGCACCGTTAACTACCATCTTTATCTTATCCAGTTTTTTTCCCTGGATTTCGCAGGCGTTCATCAAAGCCGCGCCGGATATAATGGCGGTACCATGCTGATCATCATGCATTACGGGAATATTCATTTCGGCTTTTAGCCTGCGCTCAATTTCAAAGCAGGTTGGGGCCGAAATATCTTCCAGGTTCACACCACCAAAAGTAGGCTCAAGCGCTTTTACAATGTTTACAAAATCATCTACACTTTTAGCATTCAGCTCAAGATCAAATACATCAATATCAGCATAGATCTTGAACAGGAGACCCTTACCCTCCATTACAGGCTTGCTGGCCTCAGGGCCGATGTTGCCCAGGCCAAGTACCGCAGTGCCATTACTGATCACGGCTACCAGGTTGCCTTTAGCGGTATATTTATAAACATCTTCGGTATTGTCAGCAATCTTTAAACATGGCTCAGCCACACCGGGCGAGTAGGCCATGGTTAAGTCGCGCTGCGAATTTGTTGGTTTGGTAGGTACAACTTGTATCTTTCCGGGACGGCCTTGCGAGTGGTAATTCAGCGCATCCTGTTTTCGGTTAGTTTTATTCATTTTTTTCAAATTGAAGCGCCCAAAATTACAATTCTTTTTATGGAACAAACATAAAAAAGCCCCTTTTTGCGATTATGTTAAAAAGAGGATAAAATATGGTTAAAGTTTTGATAAGATGCGTTTAAAAGAACGGATTTGGCAATGTTCTATTTTTTCTTCTTTGCCTTCTCCATATTTTTCTGAACCCTGAACTTTACAATTTTGGTGATCAGCTCAAGGGGCATAGGCTCATCAAGCGGAAACTGAACCGAGCCTTTTGCCCCTTTATAGCCCGAAAGTTCTTCTTTAAATTCTTCCAAACCCTGCGGTGCGGGATAAAAACCGATGTGATTTTTAAAACCGCCGAAGTGTACCAGGTTACCGTTAAGAATAAATGTTGGAATGGCGTATTTAATAGCTTCTTCGGCATCAGGCGCGGCCGCCCTGATGGTAGCACGTACCAATTGCAGTTTTTGTTGAACATCTGCCGGGAAACCGGCTATGTATTCATCAATATTTTCCTTTGGCTTTTCCATGTTGATGAGTGGTTGGTTGAAATAAATCTACGAAAAAACATGTCATTGGGAGGAATCATCTCTTGCGCTCGTTTGCAACGAGTGCTTAATATGGTTTGGCGATTGCATCGCCAGTCGCGTTACAAACGCTAACCCAAGATAAGCACTCGTTGCAAACGAGCGCAAGTTAATGAGACATAACGGCTAAGCTGCTTTTGCCCCGGCGGCCAGAGGCCGCTTGATAGTTGCCACTCGCCATGATGCGAGCGGCGGCGAGGGGGGGGTAACAGGGTTAACACTTTTCGCAATTTGTCAATATAAAATCTTGATAATAAGATATATAATAAAAACAGGGGTTACACTAACAATCCGCTAAAAGTACTTTGTTTGCGGTCGCTGTACCACTATAGCCATTAACCGGGCGGCGGTTGAAGAACTTACAATAGTATAAAAGACAAGTCCGAAAGCTGGATCTCAACTTTCGGACTTGCGGACATCGGACTTCCCGACTAAAAATACCTTCGGATTTGCGGACATCGGAATCTCCGACTAAAAAAATTAATTCTTTGAATACTGGCCGTCATCCTGCACGTTGGCAGCAACTTCCCCTGCCGATACCCTTAACATAGCCCCTATTGGTGCGCGGTTAGTTTTGAGATGGTTCCAAACTTTCAGATCGGAAACTTCACAACCAAACATATCAGCTATAGAAGCAAGTGTTTCGCCTCTCTTCACTTTATGATGGGTAGGGATTTTGCGTTCAGACTTACCCGGCGTATATTGAACTGCAGCATAAGCAGCCGGTTTAGGGGCGGCAGGAGCTACGGGGGTATTAACACCATTTAGCACGTTATACAAAGCGGCGTAATTATCTTTGGCGGTTTGGGGGATGATAAGCCTGCGCGGCGTTTTTTCACTGCCATTAACAACAGCCATCCGGTACGATGGGTTAAGGATGGTGATCTCCCTTAAACTAACATCAAGTGCCTGGGCAACATTGCTCAAAGGAACAACTCTTTTAACCATTACCGTATCGGTGCGGGTAGAGAAGTTGCAAGCCTGTGCAACGATGTTATGCTTATTAAAATAATGCATCACATAATTCATGGCGATGAAAGCCGGCACATAACCGCGGGTTTCAACAGGCAGGTACTGGCGGATGCTCCAGAAATCGGTTACGCCACCTGCTTTTTCAACGGCGCGTTCCACATTGCTTTTACCGCAATTATATGAGGCAATGGCCAGTAGCCAGTCGCCAAATTCCTGGTAGGCATCCTTCAGATAGGCAGCCGCGGCATAGCTCGACTGGATAGGGTCACGGCGTTCATCAACATAGTTATCCATGTTTAAGCCATAAGTTTTTGCTGTGGTACCCATAAACTGCCAAAGACCTGTGGCCCCTACCCTTGATACCGCGTTTGGATCAAGTTTCGATTCTACAATCGACAGGAATTTTATTTCTTCGGGGATCCCGGCTTCACGGAAAGCCTTTTCGTATATGGGGAAGTAATATTTGGTTAAGCCTGCTACCTGGCCCATTTCTTCGCGGTTGTGCATATACAGATCGATATAAGCCTGCACATATTCATTATAATCAAGCTGGATATCTTTACGAATGGAATCTAACCTGCGCTTGTACAAACCGCCGTATGTACTTAACGGCAACGACTGGTTAAGCACCGGTAAAATAGTAGTGTCGGCGTTTACAATATCGGGGTTAAATTTGGTTACCCGGTTTATTTGCTTAATTGACTTTGCCGAATTGGTTGTGTTTGTTTCGGCTTGTAAAACTTGGAGTGATAAGAGGCAAATGGTCAGGGTAAATAATCTCTTCATTTATTCAGGGATTTGATTAATTTATAATGCCCAAAGCATCAGCATTTTACTAAAATATCATTTTTTTATTACAGATCGAGAAAATATTTGGCAAAATCTAACAGTTGCTGTTCGCCAAAGTGCTTTGTTAATAACTGTAAACCTAACGGTAAACCGTTGCTGTTATTGCCCGTAGGTATTGATATGGCCGGCACGCCGGTTAATGAGGCTTGTACGGTAAATATGTCAGAAAGATACATTACCACCGGATCTTTCTCTTCCTTACCTATGTTAAAAGCCGGTTCGGGCGCGGTAGGCACCAGTATAAAATCATACTCTTCCAGTATCTGGTTAGTTTTTTCCTGTATCAACCTGCGTACTTTTTGTGCTTTTGCATAGTAGGCATCATAATAACCCGCGCTCAAAACAAAAGTGCCCAGCATGATACGGCGCTTTACTTCTTTACCAAAACCTTCAGAACGGGAACGTTTATAAGTAGACTGTAAATCTGTAGCCAGCGGACTGCGATAACCGTAATGTACACCATCGTACCTTGCCAGGTTTGATGACGCTTCGGCCATGGCCAGGATATAGTAAGTTGGCACCAGGTATTCCAGCAGTTCAAAAGCTATCGGGGTAACTGTATGCCCATCGGAACGCAGCTTATCGATGTATTGTACAAGGTTGTCTTTTACTTCGGTGTCAACACCAGGGCTTGATATGGCTTCCTGCAGGTAAGCTATCTTCTTTTTTCCCGGCTTTTGAAGATTAGTATATGATGCAGGCGGCGGAGTTTGTGATAACGTACTGTCATATTCATCCGGACCTGCGAGTACTTCCAGCAATAACGCAGCATCTTCTACCGATTTAGTGATAGGGCCAACCTGGTCAAACGAGGAAGCATAAGCGATAATACCATGCCTTGAAATTGTGCCGTATGTTGGCTTTAAACCTACAACACCGCAAAATGAAGCCGGTTGCCTTACCGAACCACCCGTATCCGTACCTAAAGCGGCATGGCACATCCCTGCTTGTACGGCCACAGCCGACCCCCCCGACGAACCGCCTGCAACTTTAGTTTCATCGGCATGGTTTTTTACCGGGCCAAAGTATGATGATTCGTTGGTGGCGCCCATGGCAAATTCATCGCAGTTACAGCGCCCGATGATCACCGCGTCTTCGGCCAGCAGGCGTTCAACCACGGTTGATGAAAAGATGGAAGTAAAACCCGTTAAGATTTTTGAGGAGGCACTAACCTGGTGCCCTTTATAGCAGATATTATCTTTAATGCCGATAACCATACCGGCTAATTTGCCGGCGGTGCCATTCTTTATTTTGTTGTCAACGTTTTTTGCAGCAATCAGCGCTTCATCAGCAAACACTTCATTAAAAGCATTTAAATGAGCATTTTTTTCAATTTCAAGCAAATAGCCTTTTACAAGACCTTCAACAGTAATTTCTGCACGTTGCAACCCACTCTTTATTTCGGTTAAAGAGGAATAAATATTAGCCATGGGGCTAAAATAAAAAACTTATCCGTTGAAATAAGAAATAAATCAACAGATAAGTTCATATACTCGATAAAAATGGCATTAAAACCTAATCCCTGTTAGGGTATTAAGCTTTTTTTTCTTCAGATGAAGAAGATGAGCCATCGCTGTTTTGCGCGTCTTTAAATTCCTTAACGCCTTTCCCTAAGCCTCTCATTAATTCAGGTATTTTTTTACCGCCGAATAATAAAAGTATCGCAATGATGATCAGAATAATTTCTGGTGCGCCTAATCCACCCATGATTTTAAGTTTTATGTATGATTAATATTATATTATGATTTGTATTCTTCTTCTTTTTCGGTATCCAAATGACTACCGGTAATGGTCTTATCTAAATTGATATGACTTTGGTGTTCCGGCCCGGCCGGGGTATTTACGTGATAATCACTGATAGCGATTGTATTTGGAACAGTATTTTCAACAACCGGCTTTTCGTGCTCAGCTGCAGCTTCCGGAGCTTCTGAAGCTTTTTCATCTAAAAGCGGTTTTTCTTCTTCTACTTTAGGTGCAGGTTTCTTTTCCTCGTAATTATTGATCTGGTTATTGATCTCACGTTTAACATCTTCAGAGGCATCTTTAAAGTCGCGGATCCCTTTACCCAGGCTCCGTGCCAGGCCGGGCAGCTTTTCGCCGCCAAATAGCATCAATGCTGCAAAAAGTATCAGTACCATCTCGCCCGTACCAATATTTAAAAATAACAAAACTGAACTTAACATAGCATTCTGTTTAAGGATACAAATATATACAATTAAAATTTCTTATAGTTCATAACTAATTAGTTAGGCGCCAGCCAGATCTTGGGGTTAACCGGTGTTGTTCCTTTATAAATTTCAAAGTGCGCCTCCGTTTCTCCTGTCGATGGATCGGTTGCCACGGTGCCGATAGCTTGTTTGGTGCTTACTTTTTGCCCACGCGCAACAGTTACCGACCGTAAATTACTGTAAGCTGTAAAATACTCCCCATGCAATATAATTACCAAATAGGTGCCGCTCACATCCCCCACTTTTACAACCGTGCCATCAAATACAGCCCTTACGGTGCTGCCCTGGTTAGTACGGATATCAACACCTGTACTTTCGCTCCTGATACCTTCGGGCGTGGTATAGGTCCCAAATCCCTGGGTAATTATTCCGTTGGATACCGGCCATGGCAAACCACCGCGATTACCCAAAAAGTCGTTCGACAGCTTAGCGGCCTCAGGCGTGGCATTCAATACACTTGATGTACTGCGCGCGGCAGCCGGCTTAGCCGGAGCTGGTGCAACAGGCGCGGGCTTATTTTCGGCCTTTGCTTTGGCTGCGGCCAGTCTTGCGGCTTCTTCAGCCCTGCGTCTTTCTTCTTCAGCAGCCCTGCGCCTGGCTTCCTCAATTTCCCTGCGGATAGCCTCGTTAATAGCACGGTTTGTTTTTACTATCTTAGCCTGCAGATCTTTTTGCTGTTTCTTCAGGATCCCCTCATGCTGTGACAAATCGCTTACTACTTTAACCTGGTTATTACGTTCATTACCCAGTGTTTCTTTTTCTTTTTGCTGATCCTTTAAAAGATCATTCTTTTCGTCCTTGGTCCGGTCAAGCTCATTAATTTTAACATGCAGCTCCTTCTGAGTACCTTGTATATAGGCGGCCTGCCGCTCACGGTAGGTACCAAACTGCTGTAAATATTTTAAACGCTTATAGGCCTGGTTAAAGTCTTTTGATGCAAAAAGGAACATCATTTTATTATATGCACTCTGATTGCGGTATGCAAACAGGATCATAGCCGCGTATTCCTTTTTAAGCTGATCCAACTGCGACTGTAAACTACGTACGTTATTACTACTCTCAGAGATTTGGTTATCCAATAATCTTACTTCAGAGTTGATATTTTCTATTTTTTCCTGCCGCAGGTTTATCTGTGCCTTGAGTATGCTTAGCTGCTTTAATGAAGCCTTCTTATTGTTTAAAGTTTCATTGTAATCTTCATTTAATTGTTCAAGCTCTTTATTCAGCTGTGCTTTACGACGTTTCAGTTCGTCACTGCTTTGCGCGTGTACATTAACTGCTGCCAGTACCAATAATAAAAAGAAAACTGCTTTTATAAACTTCATTAAATAAACATATTAATTATTTGCCAGGCTCGTACCCGTCAGGAATGCTGAACGGATAGTTTTGCTGTACTTCAAAATCGGCCTTAGTATAATGCAAATTAACTTGTATTTTTTTATCTTTTACTACTGATGCGATATCTATTTGTGCCGGCAATACCCGGTTTGTCGCTTCGATAAAGGTATTATTGGTAACCTGTAATGATTGCGCCTGGCGCTGGTTATCTAAATTGGTTTGCGTAACCTTATTATCCGGCCCCAGTATCAACTTGTAAACCAGATCATTCAGGGTACCGCTCAAGGTTGTGTTGCCATCGGCATGATCAATAGTGGCTTGCTCATTAACCAGCTCGGGCACCGCGTTGCCAATCAGCAATGACTCGAGCGTTTTATAATTAACCTCTTTGCTGGCGTAAGTATATATATAGCTGAATGGCTTTTTAATGTAAACGCTTTGCAGGCGGTTAATGATCATAATGCTGTCGGGTGTTATTACAGCGCGGGCCGCTTCAATGCCTAATACTGCCGTAATAGAAACCCAGATCCTTTTATCTTTTGCTATCCTGATATTCAGGGTAACATCGTTGCTGTTATTATTGATACTAAGCTTGGTTTTTGCCTTGCCCGCAAACGTTGTAAAATTTACCTGGTTTGCCCTTATGGCAGCCAGTTTGCCGGCAATATCACTCGTCCTTGCGGTCGAATCTGCCTTACGGGCAACCAAAACTTGTTTACGCGCTTTACAGCTTACCATTACCAGCAGGCAGCAAGCTATAAGTAAACTATTCGCTATATTTTTTTTCATTTATCTTACGATCTAAAACTGGTGACTGCTCACCAAAGCCTTTCGCCTTTTTCCAGTTAGTTATGGCCGCATCGGTATTCCCAAGGAAAAACAATATATCGCCATAATGTTCATACTTAACCCCGCTATTGTCTTTATCATGCGTCAGGGCCTTTTCCATCCACTCTTTTGCCTGTGCGTATTTTTTTTGTTTAAACAGGATCCAGGCGTATGTATCTTCAAAAGATGCGGTGTTAGGCTGCAGCTCATTGGAATGTGCCGACATTGCTGCCGCCTTTTCCAGCTGCTCATTCCTTAACGATAAATAATAAGCATAATTGTTTAAAGTAAATGCGTTATCCGGATTGTAGGTTAAAGCTTTCTCATAACTCTCGTCAGAACTTTTAATATTCTTCAACTCATGATAGCAATCGCCCAATAATGAAAAACTTAACGAAAGTAGCTCCTTATCCTGAAGTTCTAATGAAGTAGCGTTTTTAAGATAACCAACCGCTTTATTGTTATCCTTTTTTTGTGCCCAGGCCACACCAACAAGATAGTTCATCCAGGCCTGGTTCGGGAATAATGACAATGCGTTTTCACCATCTTTAATAGCGGCATCAAGGTCATTGTCGCCTAAATCCAGGCGCACCAGCTGTTCCTGAACATTGTATACCTGGTTATTAAGCTGGGCCGATTTTTTAAGTACCGGCTTTGCCTCTTTATACTTGGTATTCTGGATCAGCATATCACCATAAATGGCATAAGCCCTGGCGTCGTTAGGATGGGCAACGGTCAGGATCCGGCTTAATTCAAGCGCGCTTGCTTTAGCATTAGCCTCCGGAAACTTAGGAAAGTATCCCGATATAATATTAATTTTTTGATCGATGCCGATATCCGGAATGGCAAATCCCTGGGTAAGCTCATTAAAGCTGGCTTCGTTGTTCTTTTTATCGCGATAGATATCGGCCAGCGCGAAGTGCACCAAACCATTTCGCGGATCAAGCTTTTCAGCTTGCTGCAATACTTTAAGCGCCTTATCGGCAAACCCGTTCGAATTATAAACTTCGCCAAGGGCCAGGTAATAACGGATCTCCCCGGGATTAGCGGCTATCTGCTTTTCCAGTTCGGAAGTGGCCTGGTCAATTTTGCCCTGCTTTAAATAGATCTTTTGACGATTGGCTAAAAGATCATCACTCGGGCCGTTCAATTTTTCAATCTCATCATATACCTTAAGGGCATCATCGTACCTTTTCAGGATGGTAAAAGCATTGGCCTTGTCAAAATAATACGCCGATTTATCCGGGTTAAGCCTGATCAACTGGTTAAAAACATTTTCAAGCTTATCAATCGTATTGGTTTTTTCGTAGCTATCGGCCAATGCTGCCCAATACCATTCGTTATCCTTATTTATTGCTACAGCCTGCTCCAGGAGGGGCTCAGAAGCTGCAAAATCATTTTGCTGCCTTTTAAGGTTGGCCAGCTCATATAAGGAAGCATCATTTGCAGGGTCGGCCTGTAAAACGCGCTCAAACATTTCGGTGGCAAGCTTATAGTTCTCCACCGTTTTTTCGCGCAGGGCCGAAAAGAAAAGCTGCTTAACCATAGCGCTGTCCTGATAACTCATCACCTTACCTGCCGATGCCAGTGTTTTATTATCGCCGTTCTTTTTATGCTGAGCCTGAGAATTTAGAGGCAAGATGGCAAGAGGCAAGAATAAAGACGCAAGAAAAGGCGCAGAAAACAGGTGTGTTTTCCGTGTACGTTCTAATTTAATATTGCTTTTACCAATCTTCATTCGTCTTGTTTCCTGACTCTATTGGTCTTGACTATATTTCTTTCTTGCTTCCTGACTCTTATAGTCCTGACTCTAATTACTTCCCTGTGTGTCCGTAGCCGCCCTCGCCCCTTTGGGTTTCGTTCAGTACTTCTACCTGCTCCCAGTTAACACGCTCGTGTTTGGCAAC
Organism: Mucilaginibacter sp. SG538B; assembly: GCF_013376065.1. NCBI lineage: Bacteria > Pseudomonadati > Bacteroidota > Sphingobacteriia > Sphingobacteriales > Sphingobacteriaceae > Mucilaginibacter > Mucilaginibacter sp. SG538B. Next base: position 36,851 of record NZ_JABMJI010000004.1, on the reverse strand, counting down.
TACCATCTGGGCTATCCTGTCGCCGGTGTTGACCTCAAAATCTTCTGTCGAGAAATTGATGAGTAATACCTTGATCTCTCCGCGATAATCAGCATCAATGGTACCCGGCGAATTAACAATACCTATACCATGCTTAAATGCCAGACCGCTTCTTGGGCGGATTTGCGCTTCGAAACCCTCGGGCAATTCAATATATAAACCTGTTGGAATGAGTTTACGTTCCATTGGTTTAAGCACTACCGTTGTTTCTACATCGGCACGCAGGTCCATGCCTGCCGCATGAGCAGTTTCATAAGCCGGTAAACTATTTTTTGATTTGTTAATTATGCGGATGATCATCGTTTAAATATAGCTTTTAACTCCTTGCGTTCAAAGTAATACGCCCCGGCCGCAAATAAAAGTAAAAGCCCGTTACCAACAAAAATATTACGTTTAAATACCGTGAACGACAGAAAAACAAACAATACCGAGACAATTATATACGCAAGGTTCTTTTTTAAGTTATACGGGATGGGGTAATTTTTTTGCCCCCACAGGTACGATAGCACCATCATGGTAGCATAGGCCGCGAACGAGATCCACGCCGAAGCCATGTAGCTGTATTTAGGAATAAGCAGCCAGTTTAAAATAACGGTTAATACCGCTCCTATGCCAGATATATATAAGCCATACCGGGTTTGGTCAGACAATTTATACCACACCGAAAGATTCATATAAATACCAAGGCTCAGGTAACCGAACAACAAAGGTGGTACAACGCCAAGGCCCTGCCAAAACGGATTGTAAACTATATGATGTTTTACCTCATGCGTTTCCTTTCCTACTATAACAGTAGCCAGTATATCAACATTGGCAATAAGTGCTACACATATAACGGCCACCATAATTACAAAGTAGGTCATGATGCGGGCATAAGTTTCGCCCGAGTTTTTGTTTTTTGCATGGCTGAAGAAAAACGGTTCGGCGCCTAATCTGAAGGCCTGCACAAAAATACTCAGGAATAATGCAATCTTGGCGCAGGTGCCATAAATGCCCACGTGTGTATCGGCGATACTTTGGGGCAGCATTTGCTTCAGCATCACCTTATCTAATGATTCATTAATGATGAACGATATATTGGCTATCAATATAGGCCAGCTGTATGCAAACATTTCGCTTAACATGTCACTGTCAAACTTCAACTTCATTTGCAATATCTCGGGCAACAGCAATAGTATGGTAAGCCCGCTCGCTATTGCGTTAGCTAAAAACACATATCCTACCCAATTGGGCCTGTACCAACCTGCCATCCATGCTCCGGCCGGCAAATGATGATTTATTATAAACGGAACGCCGAACAGAAAAAACAAATTGAGCATCATCACAAGGCCGATGTTTGAGCATTTGATAATGGCGTATTTTATGGGGCGGCCTTCTGCCCTGATGCGGGCAAAAGGGATTACGCAAAAAGCATCAAGCACTAAAATTACAAGGAAGCACTTTACGTAAAACGTATAGTCGGCATGATCTTTAGTGACGCCGGCCTGCATGTAATTGACAATAGGATTTAAAAACAGTACACAAAAAACCAGGAATATTACCGATACCATTATAACAACGCCGAACGCGTTATTATAAACCTGCTGTTTGTTATCCGAACGTTTTTGCAGATACCTGAAATAGGTAGTTTCCATACCAAAAGCCAAAATGGCGTTAATGATAGAAGCACTTCCATATACCGATGTAAAAACGCCGTTAGCATTTACCGGCAGGGTACGCGTATAAATTGGCGTTAAAACAAAGTAGATCATCCGGGAAATGATAGTACTCAGACCATATATAGCAGTTTGCCCGGCGAATTTTTTTATAGTAGACAATGGAGATATTCGATTTAATGAGTTTGTGTTTAATTACAAACGCCTTTTAACAACCTCAAAATTACGATAGTTTTTCAATTCGCCTTCATGGCTTTCAACGGCATTTACCTCTGCATCCTGAGGGCCCTCGTTACACCATTCAAGAAACATATCAAGAAATGCATCATCAGCCTCGGCTTCGATGTACACATCACCGTTGGGCTCATTCAATACAAAACCGCGTACACCAAGCTGATCGGCAACCGCTTTGGTTGATTTACGGTAAAAAACACCCTGCACTTTGCCTTTAACTGTAATATTGAGATGTTTGATCATTAGATTTGACAGGTATTAAATTAAGAGCTGAAAACGGAATGCTCAAAGCTTAAAGCTAACAACCCTACTGGTGCAAAGGTAACTTTTTTCCGGCTAAGCAACCTGTTTTACTTAACAAGCGTAATTACTACAAAACGCATTACATTTTATTTTGATTGATATAACTCTAAAAATCTATTTTATGAAAAAAATTATTTTTTCTGCCCTGATCATTGCTTTTACAGCCTTTTCGGCATTCGCTATTTTTGGCAACTGGAAAGTGAAAGGCGATGAAGCCCAGGTAACTTTTGAAGGCCACAGGGTGAGCGGTTCATTCGGCGGTTTAAAAGCCGATATAACATTTGATAAAGACCATCCCGAAGCGGCCAAAATATCGGCAACCATTGATGTAACTACAGCAGCCACGGGCTTTTTTATTAAAACCAGCCACGTAAAATCGGCCCTGGGCGCCGACGATTATCCAACCATCAGGTTCGAATCAACCTCGGTGTCAAAAAGCGGTAACGGTTACGTAGCCAGCGGAAAGCTAACAATGAAAGGCAAAACCAATCCCGAAGCCATCCATTTTACGTTTGATGAAAAAGGCAGCGAGGGTGTGTTTAAAGGCGATTTTAAAGTACAACCTCCCAAATATGGTATCGACAGAAGCGGCACACCGCCCGAAGTTACAATTCATTTGACAGTGCCGGTAAGTAAAGGATGATATCTGCACGAATCCCTGTATAGCTTACTTATAATTTAATCGAATTACACAAATGTTTCCTTTACGTTATTCGTGTAATTCGATCTGATTCGTGAAAATTAGTGTCAATTTATATCAGTTTCTTTACTTTGGTTTCGGGGGTGATCTTAAACCCATCAAGGCCGCTAATCAGGTTCAGGCCCGGGGTTTTGCCTGCTTCAAGCGTACCTTTTTCATCGTCGATACCCAGGTATTCGGCTCCATTACGGGTACCCCATTCAACCAGGCGCGGTAAGCTTATAGAAGGGAACTTTTGTTGAATAGCACGCATCTCGCTCAGTAAGCATAATTTGCTGTTTGATGCAAGGCTATCGGTACCAAGGGTAATATTAAAACCCTGGTCAACAAAAAGATCAATTTTAGGTAAACGCCCCTCAATATAAAGGTTTGCATTAGGGCAAAAGCACCAGTTTATCTTCCTGTCAAACCGCTTGATGAAGTAAATATCCTTCAGGTTGGTACAGGTATTATGTACCAGCAAAACCTTTTGCTTGTTAGAGAGCAGCGGGATAATAGATTGTACCGAGTTACGGGCCTGCGGCTTGAAATAGGATATATCCATACCAAAATGCTCGTACAACTCTAAAAAAGCACCAAGTTTATACCGGTAAAATTTGTTCTCATCCTCACACTCCTGGTTATGGATACTGAGCAGGTTCTCATCGTTGGCATCGCTGTGCTTTTTAATCAGCTTAAATAGCTCTTTTGATACCGAATACGGTGCATGCGGGGTTATAGAACACGAGCCGGGCTTAAATTCACTAAGCAGGGCCAGCGCTTTTTCAAAAACTTCAGCAGCCTTTTCGGGCAAAAAACCAAAAGTTTCAACAAAGGTATGATAGTATAATTTGCTTTGTTTTTTCATCGCAACACTATTATTAGTATTGGAGATATCACCAACGGCTACAATACCGTTATCATACATTTCCTGATCGGCCTTAGCTATGGCATCAAGAACCTCCTGCTGATCGGTATTGCGTAAGGATTGAACGTCTTTTATAAAATTTACCAGGCCGCCTTTGGGCTTTACTTTATCTTTTAAATGAGAAAGTTCGGTATGGCAATGCGTATTGATAAATCCCGGGCAAATAACACCGCTTACCTGCTGTATTTGCCCGCCAGGGGACTTGGTATTATCGGTAACAGCTATGATCTTCCCCTGATCATCAACAGTAACTATTCCATTTTTAATCGGATCGGCATAAACAGGAAAAACGTAATCGGCTCTAAAACTTTTCATTAAAATTTAAACTTAGTATCGTAACACATAACGTTTTTCAAAACAATCTGTCCTGCAAAATAAGTACAATTAACTTTTAGTTATTGTTTTTTATTAGCCAAAAAGAATGACTTTAAAAAAAGATAGATTTTTTTAAATTTAAGTACTTTTGCACTGTGAACAATACAAAAGATAAAATTGACATCCGCAGCCTGAGCCTGAATGCTTTACAGGAGCATTTCATCCGTATGGATGAAAAAGGCTTCAGGGCAAAACAGGTGTATGAATGGCTTTGGAAAAAATCTTGCTTTTCTTTCAACGAGATGAGCAATATTTCAAAAGAACTCCGTGCTAAACTGGATGCAAATTTTGTAATTAATAATGTAAAAATTAATTCTTCACAGGTTAGTGCTGATAAAACTATAAAAAATTCTTTTATTTTACACGACAACCACTTAATTGAGGGCGTTTTAATTCCAACTCCCGGCCGCATGACGGCCTGTGTATCATCGCAGGTTGGTTGCAGCCTTACCTGTAAATTTTGTGCCACCGGTTATATGGAGCGCAAAAGGAACCTCAACCCCGATGAAATTTACGACCAGGTAGTTTTAATTGATCAGCAAGCCCGCGAAAACTACAATCAGCCTTTATCAAACATTGTTTACATGGGCATGGGCGAGCCATTGCTTAACTATGCCAACATGATGAAGTCGATAGAGCGCATTACCTCCGAGGATGGACTTAATATGGCTGCCAAACGCATTACTGTATCAACAGCCGGCATTGCCAAAATGATCAAAAAACTGGGCGACGACCAGGTAAAATTTAATCTCGCCCTTTCCCTTCACGCGGCAAACGACGAAAAACGGAATACTATTATGCCCATCAACGAGCAAAACTCGTTAAAGGCCCTGGCCGAGGCATTAAAATATTACTACGCCAAAACCAAAAACCCGGTGACCTACGAGTACATTATTTTTGATGGTGTGAACGATGGTATCCAGGACGCTATGGAGCTGGCTAAATTTTGCAAACACCTGCCCTGCAAGGTCAACATCATTGAATACAATCCTATTGCTTTTGCCAGCTACATCAACGCCGGCGAAGATAAAGTTGAAGCATTTGCCGATTACCTCACCAAACAAGGTATTAACACGCACCTCCGCCGCAGCCGCGGCAAGGATATTGACGCTGCCTGCGGTCAGCTTGCCATCAAAGAAAAAGATAAACTGGCCGAAGTTTAAAAAATCCATATTAAATTGAGGGCATGAAATTACTGCGTGCCTACCTTTCAGATTTTGCCGCCCTGTTGTTCCCGGAGCTTTGCCCGGCCTGCCAGGCAAGCTTGGTAGCAGGTGAGCATATCATTTGCAGCGATTGCCGCTTCAATTTACCTTTTACCAATTTTCATCAGCAACCTGCTAATATTGTAGCCCAGCAGTTTTGGGGTAAAATTAATGTGGAAGCCGCCTACGCGCTTTATTATTTTCATAAAGGAGGAAAGATTCAGAACCTGATGCACCATTTTAAATACAAAGGCATGCAGGAGATCGGCAATCTGTTGGGAGGCATTGCAGGGGCACAGCTTGCCGCAAATGATGTTTTTAACACTGCTGATGTAATTATTCCCGTTCCGCTCCATAAACGCCGCCTGCGCGAACGCGGTTATAACCAAAGCGCCTGCTTTGCCCATGGCCTTGCCGAAAAATTAAACGCGGTAGTTGATGAGCACAGCCTTGTACGTACGGTGGCCACTAAAACGCAAACCCAACGGTCGCGCTTTGCCCGGTTTGAGAATATGCAGCATGTATTCGCGGTTAAAGATCCGGCTGCACTTGAAGGCAAACATGTATTGCTGGTTGATGATATAGTAACTACCGGCTCAACGCTTGAAGCCTGCGGCGCGGAGTTATTGAAAGTTCCTGGTTTGAAGTTGAGTATTGCAGCTATAGCTTATGCGGTGTAGGGCCATAATCGAGTAGGATACTAATCATGTCATTGTTGAGAAGCAACATGGGAATGAGCCAGGGGTTCGACATGGCAATCGCATACTATACAGGGCGGTCACGCTTCCGTGCGATTGCCGCACTATCGCTTATAATGACATCTGTTTTAGTACGGGGATTTAAACAAACTCACCTCTACTCTCAAGTCTCTAATCACTAACCCCTACTGCTGCTGGTACCTGCTTAGTTTATCATAAAGCACCCTCGGGTCAAAGGGTTTAAGGATGTAGTCATTCATTCCGGCATCGTTAATCTCGCCCATTTGGTTGCTGAGCATAGAGGCCGTAAGGGCAATGATAGGTAACTGCTGAAAATAAGTTTCTGTTTTAGCGCGGATAATGCCTGTAGCTTCCAAACCGCCCATTTCGGGCATGTGGATATCCATCAGCACTACGTTGTAGTTACGGTTGGTTTCAACCTTTTCAATAGCTTCAATGCCGTTTTCGGCAAAATCAGCACTGGCACCCCATTTCTTTAATATCTTATTAATGAGCAGGCGGTTAATCTGGTTGTCATCAACTACTAAAACATTTATTTTAAGTCCTTCTTCCACGTTATTACTATTTCTGTTTGACTGGTAATCTCCTTTTTTAAAACCTATGGTAAACCAAAATGTTGATCCCTGTCCAGGTACGCTGTCAACATTTATGCGCGAGTCATGCAGTTCAATTAACCGCTTGCTGATAGCGAGGCCAAGGCCGGTACCTCCAAACTTGCGTGTAGTATCCAGTTCGGCCTGCTTAAACTGCTCAAATATAGTCCCCAGTTTATTTGCAGCAATGCCTATGCCGGTATCAATTACTGCAAACCTGATGCGCACATCCTGTTCTGATTGCTGTATTACTTTCAGATCGATGGTAACTCCGCCTTTTTCGGTAAATTTAATGGCATTACCAACAAGGTTTAGTAATATCTGGATCAGCCGGGTGCGGTCGCCCAAAATCACCTTGGGTATGGCCTCATCAATGCTTTTGCTAATATATATATTTTTTTCGGCGGCTTTATACTGCATGGAGCTTGTTATGCTTTGAACAAGTTCGGTTAAATCAACCCGCTCCTTCTCCAGCTCAACATTCCCGGTTTCGATCTTGGCAAAATCAAGCACATCATTGATCAGTGTCATCAGGTTTTCGGCCGAGAATTTCAGAATATTAAGGTTTTCCTTTTGCCCATCAAGCGGATCATCCTCCAGTAACAAATGCGACATACCAATTACGGCATTCAGCGGCGTACGGATCTCGTGGCTCATTACCGATATGAACATATCTTTGGCGCGGCTCAGCTGTATAGCTTCCTCGCGGGCATTGATCAGTTCAATTTCAGCCTTCTTTTTAGCTGTTATGTCAATGATAACCTCAATATATTTATCAACCTCGCCTTTGCTGTTAATGATCACCGAGTTGATCACCGAGATCCACAACGGCTGCCTGTCCTTCCGGTAAACCAGCAGGTCAACCTCAAATGATTGTTTATTGCGGGATAACTCGCGTGCCTTTTGGATAATAGATACGTCAGTAAGTTCCCCTTTCAGCACATCACCAAGATGGTTGTCTTTTACATCAAGCAAAGTATAGCCGGTTATTTGCTCAAAGGCTTTATTGACCCACTCAACCTTACCATCGCTGTTATTAATTACCACGCCACTGGCAGTACTGCTGGCCACTAACGAAAGCATGGTTACCTGTTCTTCGGTTTTCTTACGTTCGGTGATGTCAACCATGACAGCTATCTGCCTTTCAACACTACCTGTTTCATTAAATAAAGGGCTATTTGACAGAAAGATCCAGATTGGGGTTTTGTCCTTTTTATAAACTTTTATTTCAACTTCATATCCCCGTTTTTCCTCTACAGCTTTCACTGCCGCGTTAAACACATTAAGGTCGGTATCTTCGCCAACCAGCATAGTGCCAAACATTTTACCACGCATTTCGTCAAGCGTATAACCTGTTATACTCTCCAGGGCTTCATTCATCCAGACCACCTCGCCCGTATTACTGCGGATCAGGATACCGCTTGGCGATTTGCGGGCCGCGAAGGACAGGATCTCCAGGTCCTGCTCAATCTTTTTACGCTGGGTTATATCAATAATAACCCTGATAAATTTATCTGTTTGCCCGGCGCTGTCGCGGATCACCGAGTTAAATACCGAGATCCAAACCGGTTCACCATCTTTTTTATCTATCAACAGGTCAACCTCGTAAGATACCTGCTTGCGGATGGCTTCATCCAGCCGTTTTACAGCTTCGGCATCCAGCGGTACGCCTTTAAGCACATCGCGCAAACGCCGGTTTTCCACATCGGCCTGGCAGTAACCTGTTATCTGCTCAAAAGCTTCATTGGTCCATATTACTTCATCGGCCGCGTTGCTGATCACTACACCACTGGTAACTTTACTTGCAACCAATGATAGTAATGCCAGTTCATTGGCCACCTTTTTCTGATAGCTGATATCACGCCCGCTGGCAAACCACTTATCGTTTTTAAAAGTTACCGACCAGCTAATGCATTTAATATCGCCCGATGGTGTTATAATATTTGCTTCTATTTCAAAATGGCGTTGCTGCCTGCTCAACCCTTTTTTTAGGACCGACAGCGATTTTGCCTGTTCTTCTTCGAGGAAAAAACTCCAGATGGGTTTACCGATAACCTCAGTAGCTAAATAACCCAAAACCGGTTTGGCCGAGCGGTTAATTTGCTCGATGTTAAAATCCCTGTCCATGATACAATGAATATCCGGCGAGCTGTCAAAAAGATCATGAAATTCCTGGTGGCTTTTCAAATTTCGCTCCAGTTCAAGCTTCTGTTTCCGGAGCAGCAGGTGCGACATGACCTCATCGGCCAGCGTACGGAGCGCATCACGCTGTTCGGCTGTGAGCTTACGCGGCTTTGTATCAATCACGCATAATGAGCCAAGCCTGTGGCCGTCCGGATCAATCAATGGGGCGCCGGCATAAAAGCGTACGCCCATTTCATTGGCTATGGGGTTATCCTTAAATTCCTCGTCCTCTTTAGAATCGGTTATTTCAAGAAGCGCCTCGGATTGGATGGTGCGGTTGCAAAAAGCGTCGGCGCGGGGTGTTTCCTCCACGTCGACGCCGTATGTTGATTTAAACCATTGCCTTTCGGCATCAAGCAGCGATATCAGCGCTGCCGGCACCTGGCATATGTAGGAGGCTAAGCGCGTAATAGCGTCGTACTCCTTTTCGGGCATGGTATCCAAAACATTGTATGATTTAAGCGCTGCTAAGCGCTTATCTTCTATGCTTGATGGATCTTCCTGCCTTAGTGTCATTTTTACTCTGAGTCCTTATCTCTGTACAACGGGAAGTCGTACATTAACTTGTGAACCCTTTTACGGATTTTCTTGATAGAATGTTCATTTTCAGGATCAGAAATTACAGCATCTATCAATTCAACAATATGCTCCATATGTTTTTCCTTCATCCCGCGGGTAGTGATAGCCGCAGTGCCTACACGGATGCCTGAGGTTACAAATGGCGATTTATCATCATATGGCACCATGTTTTTATTCACGGTGATATCGGCAGTTACCAAAGCATTTTCGGCAGCTTTACCTGTAATATTTTTATTACGAAGATCGATCAGCATTAAGTGGTTATCCGTACCGCCAGATATGATCTGGTAACCCAGCTTCACAAATGCTTCGGCCATAGCGTCGGCATTCTTCTTAACCTGCACAATGTATTTCATGTAGTTTTCGCTCAAAGCCTCACCAAAAGCAACTGCTTTAGCGGCAATGATATGCTCCAACGGACCACCCTGTGTACCAGGGAATACGGCCATATCCAATAATGACGACATCATCCTGATTTCGCCTTTAGGGGTTTTGATACCAAATGGGTTTTCAAAATCCTTACCCATCATAATTAAACCACCACGCGGACCGCGTAAAGTTTTGTGGGTAGTAGTAGTAACAATGTGGCAATGCGGAAGCGGATCGGTCAATAAACCGCGGGCGATTAAACCTGCAGGGTGCGAGATATCGGCCAATACCAGCGCACCAACTTCATCAGCTACCTTACGGATAAACTCATAATCCCAATCGCGTGAGTAAGCCGACGCGCCTGCAATGATCAGTTTCGGTTTTTCGCGCAGGGCTACCTCTTTAAGCTGGTCATAATCAACCAGGCCGGTTTCTTTTTTAACCCCATAAAAATGAGGTTCATACAATTTGCCCGAAAAGTTAACAGGCGAACCGTGTGTTAAGTGACCACCATGTGAAAGGTCAAAACCTAATATTTTATCGCCCGGCTGCAATACAGCAAGCATAACTGCCGCGTTTGCCTGTGCGCCAGAATGCGGTTGTACGTTAACCCACTCGGCGTTAAACAATTGCTTGGCGCGTTCAATAGCTATGGTTTCAATTTCGTCAACCACCTGGCAGCCGCCGTAATAGCGTTTGCCCGGTAAACCTTCGGCATACTTGTTGGTTGCAACAGAACCTGCAGCTTCCATAACCTGCCTGCTTACAAAATTCTCAGATGCTATAAGCTCAATGCCTTCTTCCTGGCGTTGCTGTTCTTCATCCAATAGCTTAAATATCAGTTTGTCTCTTTTCATTGTGTGTTTTTAACGGCGCTAAGTTACGCAATTGATATAGATTTGAGATGTGAGATGTGAGATTTGAGATAAGAGTAATGTTAGATTTTACGTGGCTTAAAATAAACGCAATATTATTTGCCGCCCAGGTGTTTACAGCGAATAAATCGTCAGACCTAAACGCATAATTATTCTTTGAATCTCAAACAACTTCACCGATTGAGAAATCTGGATTTTATTTTTTCCATCACTTTATCATGTGCAATGCCCTCACCCCGATCAAGTTGTTCTTCGGCTTTTTGAATAGCCTGCTTAATTCCTTTTGGAACATCAGTCCAAAAATCAGCCTCCGATAAACTAACCGATGGCCTCCTCTTTTTTAAAACACTTGGCTGTCTCATATCTCAAATCTAATGTCTCATATCTCTTTTGGCGAAATCCAAAAGTTATTATAACCCAATCCAATCTGGATATCTATCAGCTCCTGTTGCAACATTTCAAGCACCGCCAAAAAGTTATATACAAAATGAACTTTGTTTTCAGATTCTTTGGCGATTGCTTTAAAATCGAGCATTTTATTGATCTTGAGCAGATCGGCAACTGCCTTCTTTTGTTTTTCAATGGTGTAGGGATACTGTACTACCGTGTGTTTCACCTCCTCGCTGCGCCTGGTGAAATTGCGGATCATCCGCTCATAAACAACCATAAGGCGGTAAAGGGTTAATTCGGATAACTCTTCGCCGGGGACGGCTACTTTTTCAACTTGTTCGAGGTCATGTTTGATATTGCCGCGCTTTTCCTGTTTAAATCGCTCATCTTCCATAGGCCTGATCTCTTCACACACCTCTTTAAACTTTTTATACTCGATGAGTTTCCTGATCAGGTTTTCTTTGGTGTCCGGGTCATCGCCGGCCTCTTCGGTGCCATAACGCGGCAACAGCATTTTGGCCTTAATCCGCATAAGTGTTGCAGCCACGAAAATAAATTCGCTGGCAATTTCCATATTGAGGCTTGACATCTGGTGCAGGAAGTGCAAAAAATCATCGGCAATTTTGGCTATCGGGATATCGTGGATATCCAGCTCATCACGCTCAATGAAAAACAGCAGCAGGTCAAACGGGCCTTCAAACTGGGGTAACCTAATGGCAAAACTATCGTCGGTCATAAAATCCGGTCAAAAATAAACATTTCGGCCGGATTCATCGCAGTAAGAATTAAGCTGCAAAGCACAGACTTTCAGGTTTAAAAACAAACAATCCACTGCTTCTGTTGATCATCATAATATGCCTTAACCAAACTGTCTTGTTTGGCATATCCTGTTTGTTAAGTAATTTAATATCTTTATATACCCTGAATTTAACAATAAATAGTTTATTTTGCAGGTTAAATATCCTTACGAATGTCAATGCAGGTACCGGCCGGGAATTTATTACAAAAAATAAATTATCCATCTGATTTAAAGCTACTTAATGAAACAGAGCTTGAACAGGTATGCAAGGAACTACGCCAGTATATTATTGACGTAGTATCAGTTAACGGCGGGCACTTTGCCGCCAGCCTGGGTGTGGTTGAACTTACCGTAGCGCTACAATACGTACTTAATACGCCATACGATCAGTTAGTTTGGGATGTTGGGCACCAGGCTTACGGCCATAAAATACTTACCGGCCGCCGTGATGAGTTTCACACCAATCGCATTCATGGTGGCATCAGCGGCTTCCCAAAACGTTCGGAAAGCATATATGATACTTTTGGTGTAGGCCATTCATCAACTTCTATATCTGCCGCATTGGGCATGGCTGTTGCCTCTCATTATAAAGGCGAAACAGACAGGCAGCATGTAGCCGTAATTGGCGACGGCTCGATGACCGCAGGCATGGCCTTTGAAGCACTTAACCATGCCGGCATTGAAAACTCCAATCTGCTGGTGATTTTGAATGACAATAACATGGCCATCGATCCTAACGTTGGTGCATTGAAAGAATACCTGACCGACATAACCACGTCAAAGCCATACAACCGTTTCAGGGACGATATTGCCCACGTACTGGCCAAACTATCATCCATTGGCCCGGATGCCTTTAAAGTAGCCCAAAAACTCGAAAAAAGTATTAAAGGTACCCTGCTTAAACGCAGCAACTTTTTTGAAGCGCTTAAGTTCCGTTATTTTGGCCCTATTGACGGGCATGATGTTAATCATCTGATAAAAGTTTTAAAGGACCTGCGCGATATTCCGGGACCTAAATTACTGCACTGTATCACGGTGAAAGGTAAAGGCTATGCCCTTGCCGAAAAAGACCAGACCAAGTGGCATGCTCCGGGCTTGTTTGACAAGATCACCGGCGAAATCAAAAAAACTAAATACGACAAGCCTCAGCCTCCTAAATACCAGGATGTGTTTGGGCATAGTATCATTGAACTGGCCGAGCAAAACCCTAAGATCATGGGTATTACGCCGGCGATGCCATCAGGTTGTTCATTAAACCTGATGATGAAGGCCATGCCTAACCGTGCGTTTGACGTAGGTATTGCCGAGCAGCATGCGGTAACTTTCTCTGCCGGTTTAGCTACCCAGGGGCTCATTCCGTTCTGCAACATTTACTCCAGCTTTATGCAGCGGGCTTATGACCAGGTGATCCATGACGTGGCCATACAAAAGCTCAATGTAGTATTTTGCCTTGACCGTGCAGGATTTGCAGGGGCTGATGGCGCTACCCACCATGGCGCCTATGACATGGCCTACATGCGTTGTATCCCCAATATGGTGGTATCTGCCCCCATGAACGAGGAAGAACTACGCAACCTGATGTTTACTGCCCAGCAGGAAAACATGGGGCCCTTCGTGATCAGGTATCCACGTGGTAATGGAGTTATGGTTGACTGGCAGCGTCCGTTCAAAGCCATCCCCGTAGGCAAAGGCCGTAAGGTTTGTGATGGCGATGATGTGGCTATCCTGTCTATTGGCGCTATCGGCAACGAGGTGATTAAAGCCACTGCCGAACTCAATGCCGAAGGTTATAACCCGGCCCATTATGATCTCCGCTTTGTAAAACCGCTTGATGAAGCTTTATTACATGACGTATTCAAAAACTTTAATAAAGTAATTACCGTTGAAGACGGCTGCGTTGAAGGCGGCATGGGTAGCGCGGTACTTGAATTTATGGCCGATAATGGCTATACCAATATCCAGGTTAAACGCCTGGGTATCCCTGACAAGTTTATTGAACATGGCGACCAGCCCGAACTATGGGCCGACTGTGGCTTTGATGCCAACGGTATAGCCAGGCAAGTACGTAACATGGCAGAGAAAAGGAATGTGAATACGATAGCATCGTAATGCAAAATTGTTATTACGTATAAAACATAAAAAGCGACCGATGGTCGCTTTTTATGTTTTGTTAAAATTCTTTAATCGTGCAGGGCTCAATTTAATGAACTTTATAGCTCGCCAAATCATTATATATAGCACGGAATGAACTGCGGATACCAAAGGTTAACATCGATGTTTTATCATTGAACTGGTTGTTCTTATCACGGCGTACCAGGCCGCCAAGCTCAAACCTTAGGTTATACTTGGGGTTAATCAAATAGGCTACTTTTCCCTCCAGGTAAACCATATTGGTGGTTAGGCCCTGCCCGGTGTAGTTGCCATATACCCTTGCCGGGTCACGATAACCCTGAAAGGGGTCCTTACCATAGTTCAGGCCATTGATATCAAGCCCGTAATGCCCATAGTCAAGCTCCCCTGAAAAATCAAACCTTTTATATGAATAGTTAAGCAGTCCAACTACCTCGCGGAAATTGGCGCCCCAGGGATGTCCTATCGGCTCGCCATTTTCAGTGTAATTGATTACCGAAGAACGCTCTGAATAGGTATATGGTTTAACATTATTTGTCTCGAGCAAATAGTTTAAGCCTTTAACATTAAACAGGTCAGCCCCCCTTACACCCAATTGAAATCCGTATTTATTGCGCGAGCTACCTTTACTTGAAAAGAAGCTTGAAGACTCAAACTCGTCAAGCGAAAACTGGCCATAAGCCGTGATGCCATCAGTTAGCTTATATTTAGCTGTAAATCCTATCAAAGCATTATCGGGGGAGCCATTTGAAGCTTCAACAGGCCTTAAAAATATCACCGGGTTGATGTAAGTAAAATCAAACCCGCGTTTATGGCCTAAATCATCCTTAGCAGCCCATATCACCGCGTCAAAGAAACCGAGTGATAACCGGTTAGATACGTTCCAGTCTAAATAGTGAAATACACCAAATTTTTTCCTGTCCCCGTTATCTACTTTTACCGAAAGCGGGTCATTAAAATAAGTCCACATGGCCATATAACGCACATTGCCCAGCGTAGCCGTTAACTTGAAAAATGGGTAGGGCGATGCATAATCAGATAATAATAATGACCGGTAGCCATCGCCAACAAAGGTTTTATCGCGCCCCGCGCTGATGTTCAAAAACTTTATCGGTGTATACGAAACGTTAGCCGTGATATATGACCAGCGGTATTCATTGCCGTAAATACCGGCGTAGGCCTGCCCGGGGGCTATGCCAACCTGGTTAACGTAGGTTTGTAAATAATTAGGTAATACCGCGCGGTTTTCATATCCGGCCACATTATACGAAAAGTTTTTTCCGAAGGTACCGCCCAACTGGATCCCAAGTGTACCAAAATTGGTGTTCTTTTTCCCTGAGAAATCACGGCTCAGATTGAAGTCGGGCAACAGATCGGCATAGAAGGTGGAGTTGCTGCTTTTAACATCAATCTGATGTTCATTAAAAAAACGCCCTTTAATATCGTTTAAGTTCATCAATGAGTCATAGTGAACTTTCAAAAGTGAGTCATCAACCATAAATGGTTTTAATGAACTGTGTACCCTTGTTTTGGTGGAATAAACATCCTCATTTAGTTTCTGATAAAACTGGTAGTTATAAGGTTGATATATTGACTGGGCCTTCGCAAACCCGCTTATCAAAAGCAGTAAAATAATGCTTGTAAATATTCTCTTCATATAATGGTTTATATGGTTTTATACTTGGTTATTCAAAATAATTAGGCGTGCTAAACCCACCTTTTTTCAGATATTCATCTTTTTTTACCAGCTGCAGATCTGCCAGTACCATATCCGTCACCAATGCCTGCAAATCATATTTTGGTTTCCAGCCGAGCTTGTTATAAGCTTTGGCAGCATCTCCAATTAACAGATCAACCTCTGTCGGCCTGAAATACCTGGGATCAACTTTTACAACAGTTTGCCCAAACCTCAAAGCCTCCAGGTTCAATCCAAGCGCGATGGCCCTTTCCTCATCAATATCAATGATCACCCCACGCTCGTTCTCATCCTTTCCGCTAAATTCAACTTCGATACCCAACTCCATGAAAGCCATCCTGATAAAATCACGGACGGTGGTTGTTACACCGGTTGCTATTACAAAGTCTTCGGCAGTTTCCTGCTGCAGCATCAGCCACATCGCCTCTATATAATCTTTGGCATGTCCCCAATCGCGCTGTGCCGAAAGGTTGCCTACATACAAACAGTTTTGCGAGCCAAGGGCTATTTTTGATGCTGCCCGGGTAATTTTCCGGGTAACAAAAGTTTCGCCTCTTACCGGGCTTTCATGGTTAAACAAAATCCCGTTGCAGGCATACATACCATAGGCTTCGCGATAATTAACTACAATCCAGTAGCCATATAGTTTTGCCACCGCGTAAGGTGAGCGTGGATAAAAGGGCGTGGTTTCACTTTGCGGCACAGCCTGTACCAAGCCATACAGCTCGGATGTGGAAGCCTGATAGATACGTGTTTTTTTGGTGAGATCAAGAAGCCTTACTGCTTCAAGAATACGGAGTACACCAACACCATCAGCATTGGCGGTATATTCGGGGGTTTCAAAGCTCACTTTTACATGGCTTTGTGCTGCAAGGTTATAAATTTCATCGGGCTGAACTTCCTGGATTAGCCTGATCAGATTTGTTGAATCGGTGAGGTCGCCATAATGCAGACTGAATTTAACACCCGACTCATGCGGGTCATGGTATAAATGATCTATCCTGTCGGTATTTAATAAGGATGAGCGGCGTTTAACCCCGTGTACCTCATAGCCCTTCTTCAGCAAAAATTCTGCTAAATAAGCGCCATCCTGACCCGTTATGCCTGTTATTAAAGCCTTTTTCATTAATTATGACCGTAGATATATTAGGTAGTACAATAATATCCAATTTTATTGTAATTACTCCTATAACGCTCAATATATAGGTTTAGGCAAGGCGTTATACTACAGTTTAAGGAAAAAAATATCCGGCCTAAAAAGTTTTACAAAAGATTAAATTCCGGCAACGGTATCTTCCAGTTCCCGGTACCAATCTGCTCCGTATTTACGAATGAGCGGGTCTTTCAAAAATTCGTGAACGCGTACTTTCAACTCATCCCCAAATGAACATGCAGGGCTGCAGATACTCCAACGGTCATAGTTTAAAACATCAAACTCGGGATAAGATGTTATGCGGATAGGATATAAATGACACGATATGGGTTTTTTCCAATTAACGGCACCTTCTTCATACGCTTTTTCAATACCACATTTAGTAATGCCGTTTTCCCATATTACATAGGCGCATTCTTTGTTGGTATCAACACAGGGCGTAGTGTAATCCCCTTCAAAATCGGTAACGTAAACCCCTTCCTTTTCAATGGTTTTGATCCCTTTCGCGGTAAGGTAAGGCTTTACTTTAGGATAGATCTCTTTCAGGATATCGAGTTCATCGGCATTAAGTGGCGCGCCCGAGTCACCTTCAAGGCAGCAGGCACCCTTGCATTTATTTAAATTACATACAAAATTCTCTTTTACTACATCCTCGTGCAGTAATACATTGCCAACCTCAATCATTATCTTTTTTTAAATCAATCTTTTATAGGGTTCAAAGGATATTTAAGTCCTGCAGCCGATTTCAGGTCCATTGTTACGCTGCCTATCAGCACTTCAACGTGGGCCTTTACCGGGATCCTGTTCTTATCGTTGGTAACCCAAAGGTACAACTTGCTGTTTTTCCGGAAAATGCGCCCCGGAATAATTGCCGGGCTAAATTTAAGACAATTAAACTTACCAAGCGAACACTCAACCGTTTCAGTGCCAACATAGGTTATCTGCATGCTGTGAAACCCATCTTCCAGGAAATACTGCAGATCAAAAGTATCGCCCTGGTGCAGCTTTGAAACATCAATAGCCCTGGCAAAATAATAGGCTGATACAAAATCAAAAGATTCGCCTTTATACCCGAATGTTCCTTTATTTGCTGTTACCTTCTTGTCTTTCTGATCGAACGTAACATTGTCGGTATGCCTGTACTTACCTTCGCGCCTGTTTTCAGTATAAAAATAGGGCATCAGTGTTGTTTGATCTACATATGATTCATAGCGGTTACGTACCTTGTAAAACAGGTCGAAAGAACCGGCTGTTTTGCCTTCGGCGACGAGATGAAAAGTAGGGCGGTCATTAAATTTCTTATCACTGGCTTCTACCTTTATGGTGGCTTCAGCAGCGGTAAAAAAACCGTATTTCATCTTGTAGTCCAGTTGTTCACCTGCTTTAAAGATCGACTCGTTGATCTTTTTCAGTTCCTGGGCAAATCCGCCCTTGCAGCAGGCTATAAAAAGCAGTACAGTAAAAAAATATTTATTTATCAGCAGTTTCTTCATTGATTAATAGCCCTTTTAGCAGGACTTGTGATATGACAACTGCTATTATAAATGGTTTAAACTTGTTTTTATTGCGTACTGACACTTAAATACTTAATCCTTACGCTTATAGATAGGCACTGTTGAACAAGGCTCACCAAACATGAGGCTTTTAACCACAGCACTTAGTTTTTTAGTCAACTCAACATAAGCAGATACCGGCACTTCGGTATCACCACAGCCTTTCAGCACAATCCGCTGCCCTCGGTATTGTTCAAAATCGGCTTTGGCTATTTCCTTTTCAAAAAGTACAGTTTCCAATACCTCTTTATCCCCAAAAACAATTTCGCGGGCGTAAGGGGCCATCCGGTTGGCCAGCAGCATATATGCCCAGGCAGGTACAATAGCATCGGCAGTGCAGGTGATACCCACATTTTTACCCTCATATTGCGCCCAGTCATGTTCTTTTATAAAGTCTCTGAAATCCTTTTCGCGAAGGATCAGGCCATGGAACAGGTTATCTTTAATATCATAAATAACGCGGTCGCCGGCAGGATAAAAAGAAGCCGGGTCTAAGGTAACAAGGCCGCTCTGAGCTACCTTGTTTATTATGTTTTCCTGGATATCCATATCTTTTATATGAAAGCTAAAAGCTGAAGGCACAAAGCCTAAAGCCGCTTAGCTTGATTATCAATATTTATATAAGCTGAAAGCAGAACGCACAAAGTTTAAAGCTGATGCTACTTAATTGCTTTATACAAAAGCTTACAGACCGTATATAAACAAAAATCCGGGAACGGCTTAACGCTGATCCCGGATGCAAATTTACTTTAAATTTTGTTTAGAAGAATTTAGCCCTGTTATCTTTTACAATTGCATTATCTTTTAATGCATCCAGCACCTGGCCTTGTGAACGTTGTAAAAGCGCCTGGTTAATTTGTTCTTTTTGTTTAATAGCGTTGGTTAGTGCCGGCGGGTTAGTGAAACCATTAACCACATATACATATACACCTTGTGCGCCATCAACAGGTTTTGAAATTTTGTTGATTGCCGAACCAAAGATTGAACCGATAACTTTATACTCTGCCGATTGACCTGGGATGATAGGATTGGCAAATACAATGTTTTCAACCGGAACTACCTTGCTGCCTACTTTTTGGGCAACCTGGTCAATTGAAGTACCGCCGCTAAGGGCTGCGTCAAATTTCTCTTTCAATTGTTTGGCTTTAACCTCGTTGCGTACCATTGGCTCAATTTGCTTTTTAACAGCCTCAAGAGATAACGTACCTTTAGGTTTAATTTCGGTAAGGCGGCTTACTATATACTGGTCGCCTACGGTAAATACTTTATCGGTAATATCGCCTTTTTGGGCTTTGTAAGCCCATCTAACCACGTCACGTGCGTTATCCAGGCCAGGAAGGCCAGAAGCTATAGCAGTAACATCTTCGGCAGTACGGAGTTTCAAGCCTTCTTTTTTAGCTTCTGCTTCAAAATTATCAGATGTTAATGAAGCTAAGAACGCTTGTGCTTTGCTGTAAGCTACAGTTTGGGTTTTGCTGCTTGCAGTTAACGGCTTATCAACCACACCAACTTTAACCAGTTTAACAGAGCCTTTCTGATCTTCAACCTGGATAATGTGGTAACCGAATTGTGATTTTACAACAAGGATATCGCCTTTATTTGCTTTATAAGCAGCATTGTAATATTCAGGAACTAAATTGCCCTGACCGCCCATTGAGCCATTGGCATCAAATGAAGGGATTTCACCGCCTTTTACCGCGCTGCCTTTATCGGCAGAGAAAGCTGTTGCAAGTTCGGCAAATGATTTGCCGCTCTGAATTAATTTTTTAATTGAATCGGCTTTGGCTTTAGCTTTATCATCACCGCCCGCAGATGCAAGGTCGATCAGGATATGCCTGGTTTTAACTGAATCGAAAGTGGTTTTGGTATCAACCAGCTTAGCTACTTTATAGCTGCCGTTTTCAAGATAAGGGCCATAAACAAATCCCTTAGCCGCGCTAAACATGGTAGTATCCAGTTTAGGGTCAAGGCTTCCTTTACGCTGATAAGCCAAAGGCGCTTTGGTTTCGGCATTGATCTGCACGAAAAGCGAATCATTAGCAGTGGTTTTGAATTCATTTGCTAATTTATCAGCTTGTTGTTTAACTGCCGCTGAATCTTCTTTTGAAGGAGCCGCGTTAAAACTAACGTATTCAAAATTCCTTAACTCCTGCGGAGTTTTAAATGAAGCTTTGTGTGCATCATAATATGCGCTGTAATCAGCATCGGTTAAAGTAACTTTAGCATCGGGGATTGAAGCATAATCAAGCGATACATATTTAAAGTTAGCCAGCTTATTTTTTGCTTCGTAATCGTCTGTCGCCTCAAGCGAGTTTACATACAGGCCATTGGTAACCAAAGTCATGTATTTGGTAGCTTTTTTAGCTTCTATCAGGTCGATCACAAAATCGCTCCAGGCTTTTTTCTGAGCAGGGTCGGCTTTGCCTGATTGCAGGTAGGCTTTGAACTGATCATACCTGCTGCGATCGAACTGACCGGTTTGCTGGTCGGCAAACTGGCGGGCTATCTGCGGGTCGGGATTGTTATCACCGATCATTACGTTCATTTCATCATCACCAACAGTAAGGCCAAGTTTTTCAATCTCTTTACCTATCAGCAACTGGCTTAAATACTGGTTCCAGGTAGTTTCCTGCAGATAGCTTGCTATTTGCGGAGAGATACTTTGTCCCTGTTGTTTAAACTGTGCAGAGTTTTGCTCCAGCTTTTCGTTGAATTTGTCATAGGGCACTTTTTCGCCGTTTACAACGGCAAGCTCGTTACTATCGTCCCTGAAAAAGGAACCGCCCGATCTTACAACTTCGCTCACAATAAATGCAAGCAGCGCGAAACCAATAAAGAATGCGAGAATCTTCCCCATCCTTTCGCGCAAAAAACCCATTATACCCATATTACATTTATAATTATTCTATTCTTTTTAAGAGGGCGCAAGATACAATTTTTAACAAAATTCTATAACACAAAATTTTCGTTAAAAAAAGTCATTATTGTGTCGCTTTTTCATCAACATGAAACAGCCCGGTGCTGCTTTTAAAGGTAGGGTTTAAAAGCTTATCATCACTTTCAAAAGTATTGCCATTCATGACATTACCGCCGCTAAGTGTGGCCTGGACAGGTTTGTTAGAGTAAACCCGCTTGGTTACCTGGTCCCAAAATAATTCGTTTGATTTAAAGGTTTCGCCTTTGGCGTTGGTTGCAACTACGTTGCCGTGAAATTCGATCAATTTTTCCTGCTCGCGCTGGATACCTGTATCGGCAATGATATCACCGGCAAACTGGCCTGTGCCGCGGTCATAGTAATCGATCTTTACACCTTTAGGCATAATTTTATAAGGCTTCTTGATCTGGTATTCGATCATCAACGGGGCAGTAAGATGGATCTCCACTTTAGCCGAGTCGCTCATGATGAGGTCGAGCCCCGTAGTACGCTGCGCTACGGTATCAACTTCGTTCGCCGAAATTTCCCTGACTTTTTTCAGGTCATTTTCGCACGAAGACAGGAAAGCCGCCATTGGCAACAGTAACAGGCATAACGCCGGTATGTTAACTGCAGGGCGGCTCATGACAGCGAATTAGTCGAATTTATACTTGGTAAACCACTTATCGTTAAGAGTAAAGCCAAGGTGAATATTAACGTAGTTTTCTTTAACCAAACCGTTAACCAACGAACCGCGCTGACCTATTTCTGCCGCGATATTAATTTTATAGTAACTGCCGTTATTTGAGCGCAAAGGCAAGCCAACACCTACAGTACCGGCATAACGTTTAATAGTAGTACCGTTAATGTGCATGTAAGTTTGATCGTATATAGCTCCTATGCGGTAATCAACAGTGGCAAGGTAGTTTCTGATGGTTGATATGTTTGGGGTATACGAACCACCAATATTGAAAGTTTTACTATCCTGTAAACCCTGGTTTACGCCGGCAATTGACAAGTCGGACCATTTGCCCATAGAGTAATCTGCACCAACCAAAAATTTACCATCGCTTTGGAAAGAGATCCCGAATCTGTTGATCTGCGGTAATTTTAATTTTGATTTAGGCCCGGTTGTGCTAACCACGCTATCGGCAGCGATGTCCTGGTTTCCGTTTGCATCGTTAAAGTACTGGCTAACAATAAAGCTGCTTTGCGTGTGCAGTTTTGTACCTGCCGATGCCGAATAGCCAAATACAAGGTGCTTGGTTTCAGAAAAATCAAATGAATATTGCAAGCCGTAATCATAGTTGATACCTCCAATGGCATTGCTCGATTCAATTTTTGAGTTGATGGCACCTGCCAGCCCGGGAATTTCGGTTGTAGCGATATCTTTAATATTACCAAATATGTACGATACGTTTGCACCTAATAACAAATGCTTACCGATGCCAAAACCATATCCCAAATATGCTTTTGATAAACTACCGTCGCCGCTGTAACTGTAATTTGTTACGTTGGTATCGGCAGGTGAACCCGAGGTTCCTAATTTATTCACCGTTTTTTTAAAATTATAGCCGCGCTCGCTGTATGGCAATAAACCAAAACTCAATGCCGAACGTTTTGAAGTAGGGATGGCGAACGCGATGTGGTTAAGCCTGAAATTGCTGTTTTTTTGGCTTGCCGAACCGGTTTGCGACAGATTTAAAAAATTTGCATATAAGCCAACATCAATGGTTGTAAGATTAATGGCACCGTATGAAGCCGGATTTATTACGTTGATATTGTTAAAAAGGCTTATCCTGTTTGTAGCTACAGCTATACCGCCCATACCTATGTTTTGGCCCATCAGTTGAGGATCAATATCACCAATACCGTAACGTGAATATGGAGAGCTTGAAGTTGCCGTCGATTGTGCATGTGCTGAAAAAGCGGCAACAGCCAATAAAAGTGTTATAAAAAACCGGGTATATTTAATCATTATGCTTTTGTATAGCTGCGTTTAATCCTTTTAAAACCAAATATGGTTCAATTTTTATGTAGCGGGCAAAGATGCTATTTTTCAATAGAGTATCAAAAAAAATGCTGTCGCCCCCGCTTAGTATAATGTTCAGTTGCCCCTCACCGGTTTTATAACTTTCAATAAAACCGGTAAGCTCATATTTTATTCCGTTTTGTACTCCCGAACGGATGGCCGTGGTTGTATTGTTTCCGTATGGCGTATCAAAACCGGCATCGGGTTCAATAAGCGGCAAACCTGCCGTATAATTGTTCAAAGCCTTATAACGCATATTTAAGCCCGGCGATATGCTGCCGCCAAAATAATTTCCTGCAGCGTCAACACCATCATAAGTAATGGCCGTGCCCCCGGTTATTACCAGGCTATTTTGTCCCGGGAATATATGATATGCACCAATAACAGCTGCCAGCCTGTCGGGCCCAAGGGTTTCAGGGGTTAAATAATGGTTATTTATTCCGCTTGTCATTAATGTATTAAAATGCGTCAGCGGAATTTTTTGCCCCAGCCCGGCCTGCCATGCTTCTGTATTTTTTTTTACCGACGATATGATTGCCTTAACAGGATGGTATTTGTTAAGCAAAGCATCCAGTACCGGCATATCCATGGTTTCATATTGGCTAACCTCAAGTATTTCATCCAGTTTAAAAACCGCGATTTTGATGAGCGTATTACCAATATCGATAACCAGGCTGGTCATCAGGCCCTAACTATTGATAATATTGATTCAAAAATAGCTAAACCATCTTCATTGGCTAATAAGCCGTCGGCAGCACGTTCCGGGTGCGGCATTAAGCCAAATACATTCCTGCCTAAGTTTGTAACACCTGCAATATTTTCCAACGATCCGTTAGGATTTGCATCAGCAGTGATATTGCCGGCCTCATCGCAGTACCTGAACATTACCTGGTCGTTATCGTTAAGGGCTTTGATCACATCGGCATCTGCAAAATAGTTGCCTTCACCATGTGCTATCGGGATCCTTAAGGGTTGCTGCGGATCAAGCTGAGCGGTAAGTAATGATTGAGTTGTTTGCGGTTTTAAGTAAATGTTGCGGCAAATAAATTTGCGATTGGTGTTGTGCAATAGCGCGCCTGGCAACAAACCGGCCTCGGTCAATATCTGGAAGCCATTGCAAATACCCATTACATAGCCACCTTTGGCAGCAAACTGGATAACCTCCTGCATAATTGGCGAAAAACGGGAAATAGCGCCCGAACGCAGGTAATCGCCAAATGAAAAACCACCGGGTAAAACAACAAAGTCAACACCCTGCAGGTCATGATCTTTATGCCATAACCTTACCACTTGCTGACCCATCACTTTCTCTAATACATATATGATATCCTCATCACAATTAGAACCGGGAAATATAACTACTCCAAACTTCATCAGAATTATTTTTTAAATTGAGGTTGAACCTAAATAGCTTATTATATAGTTTCAGGCTACAAAACTAACATAACCGCCGAAATAAGGACGAATGTAAAAGTTAAAATTTGTTAAACTGAAAGTAAATGATGCTGATAAACAACAACAAATACAGTATTTCATAAAACCAGCGCTTGGTTGCATACAAAAAATAATAGGCAAAAAACACCGTTACCGGCACTGCACAAAGCAAAAAATGGCTCAGCCGAAATTCCGAATTGAGATAAAATGAAAGTGATGTGATCAGAAAAATAAAAAACAAAAGCTGGAATGTTTTACGGATCTGCACGTAGCTTTTAAAGAAATTTTGCTGCAGCTTAAAAAAACATAGCACTAATATTACAATTACCGGCACCAGCAGCAGGTAGTTATAGGAGTTAATGCTGATATGATCGGGAAATTTTTTGCCTAAGGGCGACCAGATATGGCTAAACCGGGGCAGCATATCATTCATAAAATAAATAACCGCAAGGAAAAAGAAGACGGTTACATAACCTAATATCGAAATAACCCATTCGCGCCAGTTAAACGGCCTGAATATCATAAGCGCTATCCATATAACCAGGAACAAATAAATAAACGGAAAATAAACAAGCGATCCCACCGCCACGATCAACCCCAAATCATAAGTTGTTGACTTAACATCCTCCCCCTTATACAGGTTGAATAATTTAAACAACATCCAGATGAGTAAGAAATTACATAAAAGCGGGGCACTTAAAGTTAAAAAGGGTGTAAACAAGCCCGAAAGCGTGATATACATCAGTGCCGGCAAAAAGGTTGGCTTGCCTAATAAATTATGATGATTAATTAACGAATTAAGCAATAAAGCCTGGATAAATACAAGCCCGCCGGCCAGTATCACATTAAGCAGCGGCGAAAACGCGTATTCATATTTTACGGGTACCAGCAGCCGTGCAAAGGGTTCTACAAAAATAAACTCAACTTTTTCGGGAACCTGCACCATGAAACCTATCCGGAGCACGAACAGCAAAATAGCCAGCCATATAATATTAAGGGGATTATAGTTCCTGAAAAGATTGATCATATGCGCGGCCGTGTTTGCGGTTGCAAAATTAGCAGAAAAACCGCTTAAGTTGCAATGCTTTACTACCTTGTATACTGCTTTACCAGTTTATCAACAATAGCGGCGGTTTCATCCGGAAAATCAACTACGATCTTTTTACTGTCGTTGATCCAGTGGTTTAAATGGCCGTTAAACTTATCATTTATTTCGCTCACCACCGGAACCCCCAACCTGGAGGCCGAAAGCGCGTTACACTGCTGTTCGTATTGCCCTTTCATGGGTATCATCATTACCTTTTTCTGTAAAAACAGGGCCTCGGCGGGGCCTTCAAAACCGCCACCAGTAAGCAAACCGGTACAGCTTGCCAGGCTTTTGTTAAAAGCTTCATTATTTACGGGGAAGATCTCCACGTTTCCCGATTTGTAGGCCTGCTTTTGCCGTTTTGAAAACACCTGCCATTTAACCTCTCTTTCGGCACTTAAATATTTCAGCAGTGTTTTGTCATCATAAGCTGGCAGGTAAACTGTATAATGGCCCAGGTTGGAGGTTTCCATCTGCCTGATCTCACTGCGGATTACCGGCGTATTGATAAAAGTATCATAGCGCTCAAAATGGAAGCCTACATGATAGGTAGTAGGCGAATAGTTTTTTAAAAGCCATTGCGCAAAAGGATCTTTTTTTTCGGGGCGCGGTGTTTTGGGCGATACAAACGAACACTGGTGACTTAAGGATACCGACGGTACACCCCGTAATTTACAAGCCCAGGCACTTACAGGTTCAAAATCATTGATGATGAGGTCATATTGTTTCAGGGGAAGGCTCCGCAGATCGCGCTGAAACTGGCGCAGGTTCATGATTTTCCAGGTGGCCCAGTTATCCACGCCGCCATTGGTACCAAATACAAAGCTTACACCATGAAAGCGATATTTCAGGGGTTGTGATAATGATACTTCGGCTTCGGTGCCGCTCACCAGCAAGTCAACCTCGCCGTATTGTTGCAACAGGGGCACAATTTCCCTTGCCCGGCTTATATGCCCGTTACCTGTTCCCTGTATACCAAACAGTATCTTCATTAAAATAAATTATTTTCAAAAGGATGATGATCGTACCGCGCAGATACAGCGGACACGCTGATTTGTCTGCACCAATATTCAGGGGCTTAATTTAGTAAAGAAAAATGTTTTCGGTAAGTAATTTAATCGTGTTCGTGTTTAAAGCGTTCCAACAAGTTTTTAACATCGAGCATAGCGTTCAGATCTTCCGAATCGGTTTTGTCGTCTTCATCAGCATCTGTATTGAAATCATCCGGCTTGTATTTAAACACCTCCCATTTGCCGTTGTGATATTCAAGAGCGCTTAAACTTTCTACCCAATCGCCCGAGTTGAGGTAAAGTACCGAGCCTGTATTTTGTGTAGACTTAATTTCCCTGATTTCGGCATGGTGAATATGACCGCAGATCACGTAGCCATATTGTTTATCGACAGCCAGATCGGCCGCGGTTTGCTCAAACTGGTTAATGAATTTTACCGCTTCCTTAAAACTGGCTTTCACCTTTTGCGAAAAGCTCATTTTTTGCCTGCCAATGGCGGTAAGGAACCAGTTTACAAAACTGTTGATCAAAATCAATGTGTCATAACCAACCGCCCCGAGTTTAGCCAGCCATTTGGAGTGCTGCATGGTAACGTCAAACACATCGCCATGAAAGATCCAGGCTTTTTTGCCATCGATATTTAACACAAGCTTATCAAGCAGCTGAAAAGTGCCCATGTTAAAATCGGTAAACTTGCGCAGCATTTCGTCATGGTTGCCGGTTAAATAATAAACCGGGATACCATCGGTAACAAACTTCAGAATGCGGCGCACTACTTTCATGTGTGCCTCGGGCCAGTATGATTTACTAAATTGCCAAATATCAATAATATCGCCGTTAAGGATAAGGATTTTGGGCTTGATGCTTTTTAAATATTTAAGCAACTCTTTTGCGTGACAGCCGTAAGTACCAAGGTGCACATCAGATATTACTACAATATCAACTTCGCGTTTTGCCATTAAATTAAGGGGCTATTTTACAGGCCGGCAAGATATGCCGGAAAACAACATTTTCATTAATAAAGCAACGATTACTCGTCGTCCTCATCTTCGTTAACAGTCAATTCATATGGACTTGCATAAAAGCAGCCGACCAGGATCAGCAACCCTATAACTACCAAATAAGCATACTCAAAATTCATCACAAAGATTTTTACAAATGTCTGAAATTTAACATTATCCTACTGTTAAGACTACATTAAATATAAAAGGTTACTTTGCTGTATTAAATTTATTTTTGATCCTGTTAAGTTGTTTCAGGTGGTGCTGTAAATGAATGCGGATAAACTTAAACCATTGCCTGGCATTAAGCATTCCCATACGCGGGTGCTTGTATCTGTTAGCCGGCGATGATTCGGCAATAAGGGGCATAGTCGTTTCAACCCGCTTGCGGCATTTGATGATCAGGTTTTTGGCATCTTCCTTACTGATCTTATTGGCAGCCATTTTATCGCTTACCGCATTGGGGACTGTTGTTTTAACCGGCGGAAATTTACCTAACAACAGCAAGATCCGGCCCTCCCAATTAATGCCTTTTTTAGTTGGCTCGCAATTGCCGTGGGTACAACGTTCAAGCGCGATTGATGAGCCCAGCGTAGCCTGCATAATATGGCTGTAAACCTCAGCAAACGACCAGCCGCCATCCTCCGGGGTAACATCAAACAACTCATCGGGGATAACATCCAGTTGTTTGCGGTATTCATCAAGGGCTGCATCAATAGCTTTACGTTCTTTGGCGATACTCATAAAAGTAAAGTTAACTCTTTTAAATGAGCAATCTGCACCGGCACATCCTGAGGCTTTTCCGCATTAAAAGGATTAAAATATATGGCATCCATCCCAAAACCAAGCGCCCCGCGGATATCAGCTTCAATGCTGTCGCCGATCATCACACTTTCTTCTTTCGATGCCCCGGCCAGGTCAAGCGCATGCCGAAATATGGCCTTATCGGGTTTGTTCACACCTACATCTTCGGAGATGATGATATGCTGAAAGTATTTTGCCAGATCGGTCCCCGCGATTTTTATCCGGGTTGAATCTTTAAACCCGTTCGAGATCAGGTGCAGGGTATATTTTGATTGCAGGTATTGCAGCGTTTCGTGCGCATGCGGAAACAGGTTGGTTTTGGTAGGGCAAAGTTTTACATAAGCATCTTCAAAATCAAGCGGCATCAAATCCGGGTGCAGGCCAAGATCAGTAAAAGTTGATTTGAAGCGGGCCTCGCGTAACTCATCTTTAGTTATCTCACCAATATGATACTGCGCCCAAAGGCGGTGATTATTACGGGTGTAAGTTTCGATGAACAATTCGGCAGATTGCAGGCCAATTTCGCCAAGCTGGTGAATAACATATAACTCATGCAGGGCCTCTTCGGCATTTTTATCGAAATCCCAGATGGTATGGTCGAGATCAAAGAAGATGTGTTTATACTTTATATCGGATTTCATTTTTATTTCGGATGTTCGATTTCGGAATTTTTTTATTCCTTGATTTAAAAATCGAAAATTCAAAATTAAAAAATCTTAATTACTAAATCCGAAATCGGACATCCGAAATCCCAAATCAAATCACGCTTTTTCCCCAAATGCCAGGTCCCCCGCATCACCTAAACCCGGTACGATATATGATTTGCTGGTCATCTCGTCGTCAACAGCGCAGAGCCAGAGCTTGGCTTTTGGGAGATTGGCCTTAACATGCGCCACACCTTCGGTGCTGGCAATTACAGAGGCAATGTGCAGCTCCTTTATTTTATACTGCGCCATTAACTCCTTACAAACCGTTACAATACTTTGCCCGGTAGCCAGCATGGTATCGCACAAAATAAAGATCTTATCATCCAGGTTAGGGGTTGAGATATGATCAACCTGGATCAAAAAGCTGCCGTTGCGCTTCACTTTGCGGTAGGCGGTAATAAATGCAGAGGATGATCGGTCGAAAAACTGCATAAAACCCTGATGAAAAGGCAGACCGGCGCGCAATATAATACCCAACACCGGTTCATCGGCCGGTATATTAACACTGGCTGTACCCAAGGGGGTTTGAATTTCTTTGGTTTCGTAATGTAATGATTTGCTCAACTCATAAGCCAATATGGCTCCTAACCTTTCCTGGTTCTGCCTGAAACGTGCCTTATCCTGCTGAATAACGGCATCCCGTAATTCGGCAAGAAACTGGTTGGCAATGGTATTGGTTTTATTGAGGATG
Source organism: Mucilaginibacter sp. SG538B (assembly GCF_013376065.1). NCBI lineage: Bacteria > Pseudomonadati > Bacteroidota > Sphingobacteriia > Sphingobacteriales > Sphingobacteriaceae > Mucilaginibacter > Mucilaginibacter sp. SG538B. The sequence goes on along the minus strand of NZ_JABMJI010000004.1, from coordinate 6,713 downwards.
AAAATCATGCTTAAATTTAAGCGTTTTTGAGCAATAGTATCACTATTTGTTTATTAAATGTCATACCGCACCATGGGACGGATAATAAATTTTGAATATATGTAGTTAACTACGTAGATTTGTACATAAATATTAAAATCATGGATACTATACCTGTTATCAGCTCACTCAACAATACTTATTGCCAGCAGATCATTGATATCATTTTACCAATTCAGCAAATAGAATTTAATGTGCCAATCACGCTTGAAGCCCAGCCCGACCTGCTTGATATTGAAAGCAATTACCACCAAACCGGCGGCAACTTTTGGGGAGCGATATATAACGAACAACTTGTTGGCACCATAGCCCTTATTGCTTTTGGAGATAACGCTGCTGCAATACGCAAAATGTTTGTGCTTAAAGAATACCGGGGAAAGGAGTTGGGCATCGCGCAGTTACTACTTAATAATCTCATTGATTATTGTAAACAAAACAACATTGCCCACATTTATTTAGGCACTGTTGAGATGCTGAAAGCGGCCCATCGCTTTTATGAAAAAAATGGATTTACCCGCCTTGCCAAACAGGATTTACCTGAATCATTCCCGCTTATGGCTGCGGATACTATTTTTTATGAGTTACATTTGAACAATTAACAGCGGTATAATGAATGTTATTGACGAATCGGGAATTTTAGCAATTTCAACAAGGCTGCAGCGCCTGGCCGAGCAGCTGCGCAAAGACGGTGTACTTGTATACAAAGCCAGTAATATTGATTTTGAACCCAAATGGTTCCCTGTTATTTACACTTTACATTTTAAGCCGCTTTTAAGCGTAGTGGAAATCGCCGCTGAAATTGGCTACACCCACCCTTCCACCATCAGCCTGTTAAAAGAATTGGAAAAAGAGAAATTGATCCGATCAAAAAAGGATAAGGCCGATGAAAGGAAGCGTCTTATCATGTTAACAACAAAAGGCCAGGAACTTATTGTGCGCATGAAACCTGTTTGGGAAATCATGAAAGCGGCCGCCGCGGAAATTGCCGATACCCAAAACAACCTGATGAAGGCTATTATTGAAGCCGAAGAGAAAATAAAGCAGCAGAGTTTTTTGGATAGGGCGTTACGTTTAAAGGCCGAGATGTAATTTATCACCCCAAATCCAACAATGTTGACATACGGTTGTCATTACCATGTACTTATTTTGATTTGCAAACCCTGTTTCTGGATTATTTGTATTTTTACATAACAACATGGATTTTCAATTAACATCTCAATATAAACCAACCGGCGACCAGCCTGAAGCTATAAGGCAGTTGGTTGAAGGTATCAATAACGGCGACCCCTATCAAACCCTTTTGGGGGTTACCGGATCGGGCAAAACCTTTACAGTTGCCAATATTATAGCACAAACACAAAAACCTACGCTGATCCTGAGCCACAACAAAACATTAGCGGCACAGCTTTATGGCGAGTTTAAGCAGTTTTTCCCCGAAAACGCGGTGAACTACTTTGTGTCTTACTATGACTATTATCAGCCGGAGGCTTTCATCCCTACCACCAACACCTACATTGAAAAGGATTTGCAAATAAACGAGGAGATAGAAAAGCTTCGTTTACGTACTACTTCGGCTTTAATGTCGGGCAGGCGCGATGTGATCGTAGTATCGTCTATATCCTGCATTTACGGTATGGGTAACCCCGATGACTTCGCCGATTCGGTTTTCAAATTTGCCGTAGGTACGCGCATCAGCAGGAATGCTTTTTTACATCGCCTGGTCGAAATTTTATACGCCCGCACCACTGCCGATTTTAAACGAGGGACATTCAGGGTTAAGGGTGATACAGTGGATATTTTTCCGGCTTACCTGGATTATGCTTATCGCATCTCCTTTTTTGGTGATGATATTGAAGAGTTAAGCGCCTTTGATATTGGCACAGGTAAAACCATCGAAAAAATGACACACATGGTGGTTTATCCGGCCAACCTGTATGTTGCCCCCCGAGAGCGTTTCCTGCAGTCCATCTGGGCGATACAGGAAGAGCTGGAAACCCGCAAAAAACAGTTTATTGATGACGGCCGTTTCCTGGAAGCCAAACGGCTGGAAGAAAGGGTTAATTACGACCTGGAAATGATCCGCGAGTTGGGTTACTGTTCGGGCATCGAGAACTACTCCCGCTTTTTTGACGGGCGCAAGCCTGGTGCAAGGCCGTTCTGCTTGCTCGATTATTTCCCGGAAGATTACCTGATGGTGATTGACGAAAGTCACGTAACTGTTCCGCAGATCAGGGCGATGTATGGAGGTGACCGTTCGCGCAAGATCTCGCTGGTTGACTATGGCTTCCGATTGCCGGCAGCTTTGGATAACCGTCCGCTTAATTTCCAGGAGTTTGAAAACCTTGCCCCGCAAACCGTTTATGTAAGCGCTACTCCCGGCGATTTTGAACTTGAAAAATCAGGTGGTGTGGTGGTAGAACAGGTAATCCGCCCTACCGGTTTGCTTGATCCGGTGATTGACGTTCGCCCGGTAATAAACCAGGTGGATGACCTGCTTGACGAAGTAGATAAGACCATTAAAAAAGGCGACCGCGTACTGGTAACCACCCTCACCAAACGCATGGCCGAGGAACTGGCCAAATACATGGACAGGCTGGGCATTAAATGCCGGTACATCCACTCAGAAGTAAAAACACTGCAGCGCGTGGAAATTTTACGTGGCCTGCGCCTTGGCGAATTTGACGTATTGATAGGCATCAACCTACTGCGTGAGGGATTGGATTTACCTGAAGTATCCTTAGTAGCCATTTTAGATGCGGATAAAGAAGGTTTCCTGCGGTCAGAACGTTCACTGATCCAGACTATTGGCCGCGCTGCCCGAAACGATCGCGGCCGGGTTATTATGTATGCCGATACCATAACCGATTCGATGCAGATCACGATGGACGAAACCAATCGCCGCCGCGAAATTCAGATTGCGTACAACACGCTACATGGCATTACACCGTTAACGGTTGGCAAAACGCGCGAGGAAATTATGGAGCAAACATCAGTGGTCGACTTTAAGGGCGGTGTACAGCAGGCTTATGTAGAAACTGATACCCTAACCCTTGCCGCCGATCCGATAGTTCAGTATATGACCAAAGCCGACCTGAAAAAATCAATCGACAACACCAAAAAAGATATGCTTGCCGCCGCCAAAAACATGGATTTCCTGCTGGCTGCCAAACTACGCGACGAAATGTTTGCTTTGGAAAAAATGATGGAGGAGAAGTTTTAATTTGAAAATTTATTGATTTGAAGATTTGAAAACGACAGTCCCCACATTTTCAAACCTTCAAATTGCTTTATCTTCAAATTAAAACAGCGTCAGCTATCCTCAAATCATAATAAAACATTTTTACCGTTATATACCTTATATTTGTAAGCTCAAAATTAACAGTATGATTCTTATTCGTTTCCTGATCATATCTATCTGTGTATTATACATTATCCGCAGCCTGGCACGTTACCTGCTGCCGTTCCTTTTTGAAAGTGTCGTGAATAAAGCCCAGCAGCAATATCAACAGCAACAACGTAACTACAATGAAGGCCCAAAACCTGATGGAAAAATCAGGATCGACCATATCCCGCAGCCTAAAAAAGGCAGCGTGCCCGACAGTGAAGGTGAATTTGTTGATTACGAAGAAGTAAAATAAACCTAACCAATAAATCATGGACACCAACCCTGTATTTAGAAGGCGCCAAAATCATAACAACACGCCCGAGTCAATTACGCTTATTATCACTAATGTGATAGTATTTATTGTTGCCACTCAAATTTTTGCCAATTGCACTAAAATCAGCACTTTTTACTGGGTGATCATGGGGGGGCTGGGCGTTTACAACTTTTTCAACATCCGCAAATACCGCGAAGATTACGGCAAGGCGCAGGTTATTGCTTATGTGATATCTATTATTGTACTGATTGCCATGTTTTTCCTGCTGCGCAGCCGCGCGCAAACCTGTTAAGTTATTCCTTAACAAAACTTATAATTCCTATTCTCATTGTAATTTCTATTTTTGAGGAATATAATATCCATTTCAAAAAACTTAAATGAATAACTGGTTTAAGCGTAACGGCATTCATTTTGCCATAGCTGCAATTTTCTTAGTGATCTGCTTTATCTATTTAACCCCGGCATTTCAGGGTAAAACTTTAGGGCAAAATGACGTTACAAGGGCGCAATCAACCCAAAAAGAAATTAACGAGTACAAAGCTAAAGACACCACCATACTCTGGACGAACCAGATCTACGGCGGTATGCCAACTTACCAGATATGGGCACCTTACAAGGCCAATTTGACCAGTCATATCGTAGATGGGATTAATCGCACCTTTCCAGCACCTATAGGTACAGTATTGTTGTTTTTATTGGGCACATACTTTTTATTCATTGTATTAAAGGTAAATCCCTGGCTTTCGGCAGCGGGAGCAGTGGCATTCACCTTTTCATCATATAATATCATTCTTTTGGTGGCAGGGCACTCAAATCAGGCATTTGCTATAGCTTTTTTTGGGCCAATACTTGCGGGTATTATTCTCACGCTACGCGGTAAGCATCTGTTAGGCTTTTCGGTTACTGCGTTGTTTTTGGCTATGGAAATCAGGGCCAACCACGTACAAATGACTTATTATCTGATGCTGGCCCTATTGGTCATGCTGGGGATCGAGCTTTACCACGCTATTAAAAATAAAACTTTAAACGATTTCATCAAATCTGTTGGGTATATAGCAGCGGCCCTTGCTTTGGCGGTGGCAGTAAACGCATCTATATTGTGGAGCACTGCCGATTACGGTAGCGAAAGTATCCGTGGTAAATCAAACCTTACCAGGCAAGCCTCAGAACCAAATAACGGCTTGCCTCGTGATTATGCTTACGAATGGAGCCAGGGTGTAGGAGAATGCCTTACATTCTTAATCCCAAATGCTTACGGTGGTAGCAGCCAGGGATCAATTGATCCCGATTCACATGTAATTAAGGCATTAAGCGGCAGCGGCGTTGATCCCAATCAAATAATTGGAATTTCAGCCAGATATTTACCACTTTACTGGGGAGATAAACAATTTACGGAAGGGCCATTTTATTTCGGCGCAGTAATTTGCCTGCTGTTTGTATGGGGTTTAATGATTGTTAAAAACCGCATTAAGTGGTGGTTGTTAGGTGCGGTTGTTTTAACCATGTTACTGTCTTTCGGTAGAAACTGGCCTTATCTTTCTGATTTATTCTTTAATTACTTCCCTCTTTATAATAAGTTTCGTGCCGTTGAATCAATTTTGGCCGTGGCTGGATTTTGTTTTCCTATCCTTGCTGTATTGGCAGTTAATGAGGCTATTGTAAATGAAGATAAGCAAACTGTGTTTAAAAAACTCAAGATCGCCTTTTACATTACGGGAGGTATTACACTTATTGTTGCAGTAATTCCATCATTACTTTTATCGTTCAGTATTCGTGAACAAACTGCCGGCATTATCTCGCAAATAGCTCAGCAATTTAAAATTGATAGTTCATCCATTACACGCGCTTTAATTTCGGATAGGGAATCGATAGCACAAGCAGATGCTATTCGTTCGCTTATCTTTATAGCTATCGCTTTCGGTCTTGCCTGGGCATTCCTTAAAAACAAGATTAAACCCGGTATTCTGTCAATAGGTTTCCTGGCGCTCATTTTAGTTGACCTATGGGCCGTTGATAAAAGGTATTTAAATGCCGATAGTTTTGCGCCAAAACAAGATAATGAAGCACCTCAGCCGCGTGAAGTGGATCAGTTTATAATGAAAGACAAAGACCCGGACTTTCGTGTGTTTGATGCTACGCAATATCTTCCGGGCGATGGCTTTACACCATTTTTCTACAAATCATTAGGTGGCTATTCTGCCGCAAGGTTAAAACGCTGGCAAGAACTATTCGACAATCAATTAAGCAAAAGCATTAACCAGGATGTTTTGGATATGATGAACGTGAAGTACATCATTAACTCCGATCCAAAAACACAAAACGTAGGCATGCAGGTAAACCAAACCGCCTGTGGCCACGCATGGTTTGTTAAAAGCATTAAATATGCTGATAATGCCGACCAGGAAATGGTAGCCATCAGCAGCTTTACACCAAAAGATGAAGCTATTGTTGATAAACAATATAAGAGTGTAATAGATGAGAAAACCTTGGGTGCAGGTGCCGGCGAAGGCAAAATTGAGCTTACCAGCTACTCGCCCGACCATATGGTTTACACAAGCGGTTCTACCGCCTCACAAATTGCGGTGTTCTCTGAAGTATACTATAACAAAGGCTGGAAAATGTATATCGACGGTGTTGAAAAACCTTATTTCCGTGCCGATTATCTATTACGTGCAGCTCAGATCCCAATCGGTAACCACAAAATTGAATTTATTTTCCACCCGGCATCATATTACACCGGCGAGAATATTTCATTAGCAGGTTCAATCCTATTGGTGCTTGCCTTAGGCGGTGCTGCTTATACCGAAAATAAAAAGAAAGCTCCGGCTGCAAAGCCAGCTGATAAAAAAGCTTAAGCAATTTTATATTCAAAAGAAAAGCGATGGGCAGTGTTCATCGCTTTTTTTATGGGATTTATTCAATTTGTCTTGTCCTGAAATAGGTTTACACATCAGTAAACAAAAATGGAAAGATATTCAAAAGTGTATGGGAGTAAATGGCAGAGCCAGTACAGTG